>DASRJL010000001.1:0-25222 GCA_035649495.1 Burkholderiales bacterium
GCCCGGTATTCGAAGAACCGGTCGTCGGTATTGTAGTGATAGCTCAGGTTGGCGATGGAAAATGCATGCCCTGAAACGAAGCGCAGCAGGTCTTCCTGCGGCATCGGAGAGTCGTGGGCGAACTTCACGCGCATCTGGGCATAGAACTCGCTGGGGACCGCGTTCTCGATCCAGCGAAATATGGACAGCGTGCCGAGGGTGAGCATCGTCGTCACGACCAGGGGAAAGTAAAAGCCTATCCCCGCGAGTATGCCGATGGCTGCCGTGATCCAGATGGATGCCGCGGTGGTCAGCCCGCGCACCGTCAGACCCTCCTTGAAGATGACCCCCGCCCCGAGAAAGCCGATGCCCGTCATGATGCCCTGTGCCATGCGCGTCGGATCGAGGGCGACCCTTCCGGCAAACTCGGCGGGAAACCACCGGGGGCCGTAGAGGGTAATCAGCATCAGCGCGCTGGATGCAATACAGACGAGAGTATGCGTCCGGAATCCCGCGGGCCGGCCGTGAAAGCTGCGCTCGAAACCGATCAACCCGCCGGCGGCGAGGGCGATCAGCAGGTGCTCGAGTATGGCAATCTGCTCTCGTTCCATTCGTTCAAGGCTGTGCAATCACGTCCGCGCCTGAACGATACTGCATTTCATTCACCGGAGGCCAGAGGCAAACGACAGAAAAACGGAAGCGCGCCGTCACGCAACAACGTAACCTAGAGGTGTCCCCAGTACGGTCGAGCGCTCCATGTAGCGGCTCTGGGTCTCGTCGAAATCGCCGAGCGCCTGGTGCATGGTGCAGCGGTTGTCCCAGAGCACGATGTCGTTCGCCTGCCACTGGTGGCGGTAGACGAGCTCCGGCTGCGTCGCGTGACGGTTCAGGTAGTCGATGAGCGGCTTGCTCTCCTCCTCCGTCATCCCGTCGAAGCGCCTGACCTTCTCGCCGAGGTAGATCGCCTTGCGCCCCGTTTCCGGGTGCACGCGCACCACCGGGTGCGCCACTGGCGGACTGATTCTTCGCTGCTCTTCGGCATGCGCCTGGTCCGCCGCCGTGTGCTCCAGCTTGCGTCCGCCCGCGGAATGGATGGCGTGCAGGTTCGCGATCAGCTTCTGCATGCCGGGAGAGAGCGTCTCGTAGGCGCGGTACATGTTGGCGAAGAGCGTATCGCCGCCGACCTCCGGAACGCGCCAGCACCGCAGCAGGGAGCCGAGCGACGGCGTGAGCGTCTGCGACATGTCGGTATGCCAGCGCCGCCCGGTATACCGGGACACCGACGGCGTGCCATCCGGATTCGGATCGTTGGTGACCACCATCAGCTCCGGGTACTGCGGATGCCGGTCGCTCGGAAACGCTTCGTGGTTGTCGAGCTCGCCGAAGCGGCGGCTGAACTCCAGGTGCTGCTCGCGCGTGATGTCCTGGTCGCGGAACAGCAGGATGCAATGGTCCAGGAACGCCCTGTAGATCTCGCCGAAATCCGATTCACCGATCGGCGCTGAGACGTCGATATCGCACACCTCCGCGCCCAGCGGATAGGACAGGCGGCGCAGCTTGATGGGCATGGGTCTCTCTCCTCAACTGCGGTGCAGCTACTGCGGTTCAGATACGGCGGTACGGATACTGCGGTGCGGATACGACGGTCCAGGTAGCGCGTCGGCGTTTTGCGGAACCGCCCCAGCTGATCCGCCTTATCTGAATCGCTTTATCTGAACCGCCCTTACCAGCTTGCTATTCTGCCACCGCGCGCGGTCCTTGACTCCGGCTGCCGCGCCGGGGTAAACAGAAATTCCCTCGCCCGATGGCGGTGCAATTCCCGATGGATCGCGAGCGATCACCCGGCCGGCGTATCCTGCCCGGTACCGTTTCCCTGGCGCTGTGGGTCGTGCTGCAGGGCTGCATCGCCCCGAGCGCGCAGGCGCAGCGAGCGGACGACTACCCGTCGAAGCCGATCCGGATGATCGTCCCCTTCGCGCCGGGCGGACCACCCGACGTCATCGGCCGCCCGATCATACAGAGGCTCTCCGAAGTGCTCGGCCAGCCCATCCTGTTCGACAACCGGCCCGGCGCCGCGGGCATGATCGGCACCGAGGTGGTCGCGAAGAGCCCGCGCGACGGCTACACGCTGCTCTATACCACGGGCTCCCACAACACGAACTACCTGATGTACCGCAAGCTGCCGTACGACCCGCACAAGGATTTCGCGCCGGTCACGCAGATCTCACAGTCCTACGGACAGGTCATGATCGTGCACCCGTCACTGCCGGTGAAGACGGCGAAGGAGCTCGTGGCGCTCGCGCGCGCGCAACCCGGAAAGCTCTATTTCGGGTCGGCCGGCGTCGGCAACCTCACCCATCTCACCGGAGCTTTCTTCATGTCGGTCGCCAGGATCGACCTGACGCACGTGCCGTACAAAGGCGCCGGCCCCGCGCTTACCGATCTTCTGGGCGGCCACATCCAGATCCTGTTCCCGAGCCTCTCGCAGGTCGCCCCCCAAATCCACTCGGGTCGCGTGCGTGCGATCGCCCTCGGCGGCCCGATCCGCGCCCCCCTCTTTCCCGACCTCCCGACCTTCATCGAAGCAGGCTATCCCGGTGTCGATTCGCCAGGCTGGCAGGCGATGTGGTTTCCGGCCGGCACGCCGCGCGAGCGGATCGCACGCATACAGCAGGAGGTCGCGAAGATCCTGCGCACGCCGGAGATCAGGAAGATCTTCGACGACGCGGGGTTGCGGCCCGTCGGCAGCACGCCGGAGGAATTCACCGCGTTCATCGAGAAGGACCTGGCGTTTTTCGCGAAGGCGCTGCGCGACGCGAAGATCGAGCCGCAGTAGAGTAAGACATTCCCCTCCTGCCCGAGGAGGGGTGTAGGAGGGGAAGATTTAGCCAAGGAGAAATAATGTTCGAATACTTTCCCAACAACTACACCTGGAGCCTGGGCGTCATGGGCGCCATCAACCGCGGCGGCCAGATCTCGGAGATCGACGAAGCGTGCCGGCCGCTGAAGGAATACGCGGGCATCAAGGCGCTGGGCGGCGATCCGACGGCGCAGCGCCTCTGGTTCGAAAGCTGGATGAAGCTCGCCGAGCGCGTGGAGCGGCTGGGCGGGGCCGACGAGGAGGCCGGGCACCCGCTGTCGGCCGGACGCAAGTACCTGCGCGGCGGGTTGTACTACCTGATGGCCGAGCGCATGCCCAGCCACAAGGATCCGCGCCGGCTGGACGCGTACCAGCGCGGCATCGCGCTTTACCGCCGCGGGCTCGAGCTGCGGAAGGAGCCGGTCGAGTACGTCGAGGTGCCGTTCGGGAAGCACAAGCTTCCGGCGCTGTTCTCGAAAGCGCCGGGGCCGGGACGCGCGCCGTGCGTGGTGCACTTCGACGGGCTGGACGTCATGAAGGAGCTGATCTATCCGTCGGTCGCCGATGAGTTCCGGCGGCGGGGCATATCCGTGCTCATCGTGGATCACCCGGGCGTCGGGGCGGCGCTGCGCCTCCTCGGCCTGCCGAGCGCGCCGGATACCGAAAAGCCCGCCGGCGCCGCCGTGGACTACCTGGAAACGCGGGCCGATGTCGATCCCGGCCGCATCGGCATGATGGCCTTGAGCCTGGGCGGCTACTACGCGCCGCGCGCGGCGGCATTCGAGAAGCGCTTCAAGTGCTGCGTGGCGTGGGGTGCGATATTCGACTACGGCAAGTGCGTCGCGGACCGCCTCGGCGGCAGGGGCGAGCCATCGGTCCCGGGTTACGCCGAGCACGTTAACTGGGTGTTCGGCAAGGAATCGATCGAGGACACCCTGAAGGTGGTGAACCGGATGACGCTCGAAGGCGTGGCCGACAAGATCACCTGCCCGCTCCTCGTCATACACGGCGAGAACGACCGCCAGGTGCCGCTATGGCACGCGGAGCGTACGATCGAGGCGGCGGTGAACAGCCCGCAGCGTGAATTGAAGGTTTGCCGCCTGGCGGACGGCGCCGCCGAGCATTGCGGCGCCGACAACGGCCCGCTCATCGTCGACTACATGACGGACTGGGTCGCCGACAAGCTGGGCGCTGCGCGCTGACGAGTCTGACCAACGGAGGAAACCGTGCCGACCTTCCATCTACCCGACCTCGAGATGCACTACCTCGTCGACGATCTGACCGATCCGTGGACGAAATCCGAAACGATACTGCTGCTCCACGGTTGCGCGGAGAGCAGCGCGGTGTGGTACGCGTGGATGCCTCACCTCGCCCGCCACTATCGCGTCGTCCGCCCCGACATGCGCGGTTTCGGCGCGTCCACGCCCATGCATCGGGATTTCCCGTGGACGCTGGACACGATCATCGACGACTACTGCCGGCTGATGGACATGCTGGGCATCGAGCGCTTCCATCTCGTCGCGGCAAAGATCGGCGGGACCGTCGCACGCGCCTTCGCGGCGCGACGTCCGGAAAGGGTCACCACGCTAACCGTGATCGGCACCCCGCAAGCGCTCCGTCCGGGCGCGGAGCACACACCCGCACTGATCGAAGAGTTCGACACGCACGGCGCCGGGCATTGGGTCCGGCGCACGATGGCGGGCCGTCTGGGCGATCATTTTCCGGCCGAGGGCGTGCAATGGTGGACGGATTTCATGAGCCGCACCGCGACCTCGACCCTGGTAGGCTTCAACCGTCACATCAACTATGCCGACATCCGGGCCGACCTGCCCACAATTTCATGCCCGACGCTCGTCATCGTGACGGAAGAAAGCGGCCTCGGCTCGGTCGAACGCACGCGCGCCTGGCAGCAGATGATTCCCGATTCGACGTTGCTGGTATTGCCCGGGAATTCTTACCACGTCGCGGCCACGCACGCAGACGACTGCGCGCAGGCGACGCTCGATTTCATCGCGAAGAACCGCGGAGCGAGGGAAACGCGGGCGGCGTGAAGTGCCGGCGGGCTTATTGCTAGCCTGGTCCCGTCCGAGTTCTAGCCGTCTATCGCCTTCCTCCACGTCCGCCGCCAACGTGACCGCCGTGACCGTGAAATGACCTGCCATGCGGAGCCACGACAACCGGTCGGCGCACGAAAGCTCGCCTGGGATAGACCACATAGGATGACGCGAAGGGATAGTAATAAGCCGGGTAGTAGCCTGGATAAGTCCAGTCATACCCGCCGGTGTAATAGCTCGACGGCGGAGGTGCGGGCGGATAATACCCGCTGTAAGCCACCGGCGGCGGTGCTTCCGGTGCCTGTGCCGCATATTGCCGTGCCTCGAGCTGGCGCTCCAGACTCTCGACCCTTGCCAGCAACGCCTGCTCGGTGCGCGTGGCGGGGCTATCCTGGCTCGACGCCGGCTTTGCTTCCCGTATGACTACTTCAATGTCCTTTGCCTTGGCGGACTTGTCGGGGCGGACGTTGGAAAAGTGGGTTCCGCCGTTTTCGTCGGTCCACTTGTAAATATCGGCCCACGCAGCTGCGGGAAGGGCGAGAGACAGCAGCACAGACAACAGTACGGAGAGCCGGCTGCGACTGCGCTCAAGCCACGACGTTTGCGACACGGGCGAAGCGCTGACCAAAGTAGTCACCGGACGCCTCAATCGAAGCTGACGATCTCCACCCAGTTCGAGCCCTTGCCGGTCGGATACTGACCGATCGTCTTCAGGGCGCCGGTAGCCGCGTCGATTGAATACGTAGTGAGCGTCTCCGACTTTTCCCCGGAGACGACCATGAACCGCCCGGTGGGATCGATCCTGAAGCCGCGCGGCTGTTTTTCCGTGGGAGTGCTGCCCAGGTAGGTCAGCTTTCCACTGGCGCCGTCGACGCTGAACGCGCCTATCGAGCTGGTCGTGCGCTCGGCGGCGTACAGGAACCTGCCGTTCGGCGTGAGGTGGATATCGGAAGCCCAGATGTCGTTGTCCCGGTTACGCTCGGGCGCGCCGGGGCCGCGCGCGCCGCCGGGCACGAGCTTGCTGTCCGGCGGCAGCGCGGAGACCGAGCTCACCTCGGAGAGCAGGCCCGTCTTGCCGTCGAGGGCCAGCGTCGTCACCGTTGCAGTCAGCTCGTTCAGCAGGTACACGAACCGGTTGTCCGAGGACGTGATGAGGTGGCGCGGGCCCGTGCCCGCCTTCAACTGGATGAGGGGCGGCGTGTTCGCCGTGAGCCTGCCGCTCTTCTGGTCGAACACGAACTGGAATACCTGGTCGGTGCCGAGATGCGGCACGAACACGTAGCGGCCCGTCCTGTCGGTGATGATCGCGTGCGCGTTGCGCGCGGTCGGAATCACCTGCATCGGCTCGCCCACGCGACCGTCCGCGCCCACCGGGTTGACGCTGACCATGTGGCCGCCGTAGGAAGCGCCGAGCAGGAACCGCCCGCTGCGGTCGTGAAAGATGTACGGGAAGCTTTCCGCGAGCGGCCCGGTGCCCACGAGATTCAATGCGCCGGTCGCGCGGTCGATGGTGTAGCTATACGCCGAAAAGGGCTTGGAGCGGACCGCGGCGACGAGAAAGCGCTTGTCCGGGCTCACGGTCATCGGCATCACGATCTTCTCGGCCTTGTAGCGCTGGCCCGGCCGCAGCGATCCGTCGGCCTGCAGCGTGTACATGCCGATGTCGCCGTCTTCCGCGTTCGAGACGTACACGAACGTGGCAGCCGGACTCTGGGTGCTCAAGAGCATGATTGCAAGAGCCACGACGGCGCAAGCGACGATGCTACCCACTGTCCACCCTGCCCTGGCGACCGGAAGCGGTTGCGGTTCGACGGATCCAGCCGCAGGCCCGGGCGGCGCCCCCACCTCGCGTGCCAGGTCCTCCTGCTCCATCTCTTTGCGCAACTGCTCGACGCGCTGCATCCAGTAGCGCCGTTCACTCCGGCTGTCCTCGCACATGTTGGCTCCTCCCGGATTGATAGCAAGCCGGCATATTGTGACGGAGTGACAACGCTGGCGCTAGTGACGACGCTACCGCTGGTGATGACGCTACCACTGGTGACGACGCTACCGCTGGTGACGACACTGAGCTCATCACCGCGCAGCTCAGGACCCCAGCCGCCCGGAATCCATCACGATATTCTGCCCCGTCGTGCTGTCGCTGCGGCAGAAGAGGACCACCTGGTCGGCCACGTCGTCCTTGTCCACCACGCGGTTCAGGAGAGTGGTGCTCGCAACGTTGGCGACGTACTCGGCGGGCCGGTTCGCGCTCATGCGCGTGCCTTCCATGAAGCCGGGCGAAACACAATTCACCGTCACCTGCGGCGCGAGGGCGACCGCCAGGCACTTGGTGAGATGGATCATGCCGGCTTTGGACACGGCATAGGCGATGCTGCTGCCGCGGGGGAAGACGCCGGCGCCGGAGGAGATGTTGACGATCCGGCCCTGGCCCTGGGCCTTCATCAGAGGGGCGACGGCCCTGCTGCAGATGAACGCGCTCGTAAGGTTGGAAGTCATGATGTGGTTCCACAGCTCGTGCGTCATACCGTCCAGGTCGGAGAACTGGATCGTCTTGTTGAACGCGGCGTCGTTCACCAGGATGTCGGCCCTCCCGAATTCCGCCTTCGTCTGCGCCACCATCCTCTCCACCGCGGCCGGATCGGTGACGTCCGCCTGGATGGCCAGCGCGCGCACGCCGAGCTTCGAAAGCTCCGCCGCTACGCCCTTCGCCTTGGCTTCCGACACGGCGTAGTTCACCACCACGTTAACTCCGGCGAGCGCCAGCGCCCGGCAGATGCGCTGGCCCAGCCCACCGCTGCCGCCGGTCACAATGGCGGCGCAGCCCTTGAGTTCCATCGGGTTCTCCCATCGCGTCGATATGCCCGGATGATATGCGGCGCGATGCGCGCTGCCTAGCTGGCCACCTCCATCACTTGCCGGCGGGCGCGGACTTTTCCTTCGGCCGCCTCAACAGTACGGACGGGTCTTCCTTGACCTTGGCCGTCACTTCCCCGACGTCGGACAGCACTTTCTTGGCCTGTCCCTCGAGCGAAGAGAATTTCGCGATCGCTTTGGGGAGCTGCTCGACGATATTGGCGATGGCGCTTTTTTCCGAAGGGATTTCCGGGATCTGACCTTCCGGGGTCGCAGCGAGCAGGCTCTGCGCGGCAGCGCTACCCCCGTTCAACTCGACAAAGACGACCCCGGTGATGCCCTTCAGCTTGAGACTCGCCTTGGTATCCGTCTTGACCGGCGTCTCCTTGCGCAGCTTGACGTCCACCTGCACGTTGCGCGGATCGACGGGATCCAGGGTCATGGCCTTGACCGTCCCGACATCGACGCCGTTGAATTTTACCGGATCACCCAGCGCAAGCCCGCTTACGGATTCCGCGAAATGAATGCGGTAGAGCACGTCGTCGCGGTGCTCCGATCGCGCCAGCCAGACGAAAAGACATGCCGCGGCGACGGAAAAGACGATGATGAACAGGCCCTCGAAGAAATAGCGCTTATCTGTTTCCATGATTTTGCTTCCTTGCGGTCAACGCGCCCTGCGCGCGCGGCCCGTGGAGAAATTCGTGTATCCAGGGATGTTCGGATTTCATCAGCTTGTCCAGCGTATCGACCGTGATTTTCCCGTCTGCCAGCATGCCCACGCGGCGGCAGACGGTAAACAGCGTGGTGAGATCGTGGGTGACGATGACCACGGTGATGCCCAGGCGCTGGTTCAGCTGCAGAATCAGCTCGTCGATACCACCGGCGGTGAGCGGGTCCAGACCGGAAGTCGGCTCATCGAGAAATAGAATCCGCGGGTCGAGCGCGAGCGCCCGCGCCAACGCCGCGCGCTTGACCATGCCGCCCGAGAGCTCCGAGGGAAACTTGCTCCCGTTATCGACCGGGAGGCCGGCCAGCTCGAGCTTGATCGCCGCGAGCTTTTCCTGTTCCGGCGCGGTCAGCCTGGTATGTTCACGCATCGGCAGCATGATGTTCTGCGCCACCGAGATCGAGGAAAACAGCGCGCCTTGCTGGAACAGCACACCGACGAGCGCGGCCCTTTCCGTATCTCCGATCGCGGCGACGGGCTTCCCGTTCAGAAGAACCTCGCCGGCATTGGGTCGATGCAGGCCGGTGAGTGTCTTGAGGAGGACCGACTTGCCCGATCCCGAGCCCCCGACAATGCCGAGTATCTCTCCCGGCAGGACGTCGAGACTGATCCCGTCGTGCACTTCCTGCTTGCCGAACCGGTTGACGATGCCGCGCGCGGAAAGGATGGGCTCGGGACGCTTTTCGGTCCTGGTATTCATAAATCGAGCTTCTCGAACAGGATGGAGAACAACGCGTCGAGCACGATCACCAGAAAGATCGCCTTGACCACCGCGCGGGTGGTCTCGTCGCCGACGCTTTCCGCCGAACCCCTCACCCTCAGTCCGTGCATGCAGCCGATGACGGCGATGAAAGCGGCGAAAATCGGGGCCTTGACCAGTCCCACGAAGAGATCGCTGATATCGACGCTGTGACGCACGCGATCCAGGTATTGCATGGCCGACACGTCGAGCAGCGAGTGGGAAATCACCGCTCCGCCGATCAAACCCATCACGTCGGCGAAAACCGTCAGCAGCGGCAACGCGATGACGAGAGCGATCAGCCGCGGCACCACCAGCAGCTCCATGGGCTCCATGCCCATGACTTTGAGCGCGTCGACTTCCTCGCGCGCCTTCATCATGCCGATCTCGGCGGTAAAGGCGGAGCCGGAGCGGCCCGCCACCAGGATCGCGGTTATCAGCACGCCCATTTCGCGCAGCACCGAAACCGCGACCAGGTTGATGGTGAAGTCCTCGCCGCCGTAGGGACGCAGCTGGGCAACGCCCTGGTAGGCGATAACGATGCTGATCATGACGGCCATCAACCCGACGATCGGCAACGCGTGTATGCCGGTATCCGAGATATGACGGGAAATCGAAGGAAGCCGCAGGGCACGCGGATGTATCAGCGCGTGGCGAGTCGCGCTCGCGGCCCGACCGATAAAGGTGATGATATCGAGAGTATCGTGCCACGCCTCGTCCGCGCCCTTCCCCAGCAGGATGACGAGCTCGCGCCACCGGGGAGCGGTTTCCGCCTTCGGCAGCGGCTTCCCCTCCAGGCCGCTGATGAGATCGAGCAGCGCCTTGTGCTCGGCACGTATCCCGGTCAATTCCACCCCTTTCTCGCGCAGCCTGCACAGGAACAGCGCGCCGGGTGTATCGAGACCGCTCAGATTGCCGAGATCGAGCGCGCGGCGGCGATGACCACCGAGGCGTCGCTTCAGCCACTGCTTCAGAGAGTCTTCCGCCTCGGTGAGCGTGCGGATATCGAGGACTCCCTGCAGCGCCAATCGATCGCCGTCACCGCTGACGGTAACCGTTGGGAAGGGTGCTTCTGAGGAAGCTTGTTGCATGGCTGTGTGCCGATGCCCGTGCTCCTCGTTTGACCCGGCAGCCGCGGCCGAATTCCCGACGTCATCCGCGCGTCGCCCGGAAGCGCGCCAGCTCCGCGAGACAGAAATGAGTAAAAGCGAGCGCTGACAGCACCGGCGCCGCGAGATTCACGAGTGGAATGTAGTACACGAAAGCCAGCAACAGGCCCAGCAGGTAGAGCCGGCCTCGCGCGCGGGCAAGCACCGCGCGGCGCTCGTCCGCGCTCGCGTGCTCCGCGAGCGCGTCGTAACGAAACAGGCGCTGGTTGAGGAACGCGGAGAGCAGCGGCGGCAACACGAGCGCGCCGACCCCGGTAAACCACAACGGCAGCGTCACGACCCACAGAATGAGGAAGACGACGATGGTGCCGGCGGCATTGAAGGCGCTGCCCGTCACGGTCCCACCCTTGCGCGCCTCCAGGCCCGGGAAGCGCCGGGCGGCCACCCAGGGCACGACGACCGGCATCGCCACGAGCTCCGCTACCAGGATGGACGTGATCAGCACGATCGGGAGCAGGGCCGCGAGTGCCGCGATACCGCTCCCCCAGACGAATATCCCGGTAAGACCGGAGCTGCTTATCCAGGTCAGCCAGGCGCTGCGGGCGATGAAGTCGGCCACCCACCGCGCCCAGTCCTCAGCGAACGTCCACGCCAGGACGCCCCATACCAGCAGCCCCGCGAGCGGCGGAATCAACAGCACCGCCAGCACCCGCGGTGCCCGCAGATCGCGCAGCGCCCGGGCAAACGAGTCGAGAACCGTCTGCATGTGAGCTTGATTCTAGTCCACTGCAGAGAACAGACAGGATTGGGTAGAATCGCCGTAGACAGCGAACCGGCCATTGCCGGGACTGTCGAATCATCGAATCATCCGAATCTCCAGCCAGCGGCCCTTGCAGATGAGCGCGCCCGTCCCTTTAACGCACTCTCCGGCATGGCAGGCGCTGCGCGATCACCAGCGCGCCGTGACGGGTCTCAACCTGCGCGACCTGTTCGAGCAGGACGCGGCGCGCTTCGAGCGCTTTTCCCTGCGCTGCGGAGATCTCCTGCTGGATTTCTCCAAGAACCTCGTCACCGCCGAAACCCTGAAGCTCCTGACGGACCTGGGACGCGAGCGCGAGCTGGAGGCACGCATCGCGGGCATGTTCCGGGGGGAGCGCATCAACTCCACCGAGAACCGCGCCGCCCTGCACGTCGCGCTGCGGGCGGATCGTCCAGTCCTGTTCGAAGGCGCCGACGTCGCCCGGGAGGCCGCCCGCACGTTCGACCGGATGCGGAGCTTTTGCGACGGCGTGCGCGGCGGGACGTTGACCGGTTACAGCGGCCGCCCGTTTACCGATGTCGTCAACATCGGCATCGGGGGCTCCGATCTCGGGCCGGCGCTCGTGGCCGAAGCCCTCGCCCCGTATGCCGCGCAGAACCTGGATACCCATTTCGTCTCGAACGTGGACGGCGCGCAGCTCGCCAACGTGCTCTCGCGGCTCAACGCGGAGACCACGCTCTTCATCGTCGCCTCGAAGACGTTCACGACGCTCGAAACCCTCGCGAACGCCCGGACGGCGCGCGAGTGGCTGTTCTCGAAGTCCGGCGACGCCAGAGCCGCCGCGCGCCACTTCGCGGCGGTCACGGCGAACGTGCCGGCCGCGCGGGAATTCGGCGTTGATCCCGACGGGATCTTCGAGTTCTGGGACTGGGTGGGCGGGCGCTACTCGGTGTGGTCGGCGGTCGGACTCGCGGCCGCGATTGCGATCGGCATGGACAATTTCGACGCGCTGCGCGCAGGAGCGGGCGAGATGGACCGCCACTTCGCGACCGCCCCGCTCGAGCGCAACCTCCCCGCCGTCCTGGGTCTGCTGGGCGCCTGGTACATCGATTTCCTCGACGCTCGCTCGCACGCCGTGCTGCCGTACGACCAGTCCCTGCAATTGCTTCCCGCCTACCTGCAGCAGCTCGAAATGGAGAGCAACGGCAAGCGGGTGACGCGGGAGGGCGCGCCGGTGGAGTGCGCGACGGCGCCGGTGGTATGGGGCGCCCCCGGCACCAACGGGCAGCATGCGTTCTTCCAGTTGCTGCACCAGGGGACTCAGGTGGTTCCCGCCGACTTCATCGGCTGTTGCCAGAGCCATCACGCGCTCGGCGGCCATCACGAGATCCTGATGTCGAATTTCTTCGCGCAGACCGAGGCGCTCATGCGCGGCAAGACCGCCGACGAGGCGCGCGAGGAGATGCTGGCGCAGAAGCTGCCGCCGGCGGAGGTCGAAAGACTGGTGCCGCACCGCGTGTTTCCCGGCAACCGCCCGAGCACCTCCATCGTGCTGAAGAAGCTCGACCCGCGCGGGCTGGGAATGCTCCTCGCGCTCTACGAGCACAAGGTCTACGTGCAGAGCGTGATCTGGGGGATTAACGCCTTCGACCAATGGGGCGTGGAGCTCGGCAAGACGCTCGCCAACCGCATCCTGCCCGAGTTGACCAACAACAACCCGGTCGTTACTCACGACGCGTCGACGAACGGGCTTATCAACTACTTCAAGACAAATCGGTGACCAGTGACCGGTGACCAGTGACCGGTAACGGCGTTGCTCTAGTCATCAGTCACGGGTCACGGATCACTTGACTCCGAAGGAGGCACGATGAACGACGAAGCACTCAACATGAGCATCCGCAGGTTTCTGAAGACCGTTGGAGTGAATTCCCAGCTCGCGATCGAAAAAGCGGTGCAGAAAGCGGTCGCCGATGGAAAATTGAAAGGGAACGAGGCGTTCCCTGCCGTCATGACGCTGTCGGTCGGGAAGCTGAATATCGACGTCAGGTTCGATGGGGAGATCAAACTGGAGTGACCGCGTGGCCTGAAGGATGAACGTGGAACGTGGAAGGATGACCTGGTTCCCGGGTTGAGGGTCATCCCTCATCCTTCATCCCTCATCCTTCTGGCAGCAACTATCGAGATGCCGGCTGTCGCGACGGTGGCTTGAGTACCAACTGCTCTCCCTTCTGCGTAATCTCCAGCCGCTTCAGGAAATTCATGCCGAGCAGCACCGTCCCGGGCTCGAGACCCTCCGAGACCACCGCCGCCATGTCGCGCATCTCGATGCCCGCCACGCTCACGCTCTCGAGACGCGTCGGATAGCCGGGCGCCGGGCCCGCCGCCGTTTGCAGGGTGATCGGCGGACCGAGCTTCAACTTGAGCTCGCGCGCGATCCCCCCGGGGATCGCGATATAGGTCGCGCCGGTGTCGAGCAGGAAGGTCACGCGCTTGCCGTTCACGTCCCCGTCCACGAGGAAATGTCCCGCGCGGTTGCGCTGCAGCACCACTTCGCCCGCGGGTCCCACCGTGAGCGCGCGGTTGGGATTCGCCTCGCGTCTGCCCCACTCGTCGACGACCCACCAGAAGATGCCGATGATGAGCAGCCAGCCGATGGCCAGCATCAGCACGCCGCCGCGGCGGAAGGGGTTCATCAGGACCGAAAGGCGAGAAGAGAGAGAAGATAGAAGAGAGGCGTCAAACCAGCTCCTCTCCCCTCTCGCCTCTCTCCTCTCGCTTTACAACTTGAGGAAGTGCTCGCGGTAGTGCTTCAGCTCCGCGATCGAATCGTAGATGTCCGCGAGCGCTTCGTGCTTGCCCTGCTTGGTGAGCTTGCTGATGATTTCTGGCTTCCACCGCCGCGCCAGTTCCTTCAACGTGCTCACGTCGAGGTTACGGTAAAGGAAGAACGCCTCGAGGCGCGGCATGTAGCGGGAGAGAAACCGCCGATCCTGGTGCACGGAGTTGCCGCACATCGGCGAAATTTTCGGCGGGACGTACGGCGAGAGGAACGCGATCATCTGATCCTCGACGTCGGCTTCGGTCAGCGTCGAGGCTGCCACCCGCCCGATGAGTCCCGATTTTGCATGCGTGGACTTGTTCCAGTCGTCCATCGCCGCGAGGCGCGCCGCATCCTGGTGCACGACCAGCACCGGCGACTCCGCCACGGTATTCAGCTGGGAGTCCGTGATGACCAGCGCCGCCTCGAGTATTCTGTCCGCCTCGGGGTCGAGGCCGCTCATCTCGAGGTCGATCCAGATGAGGTTGTTGGGGTCCTGTGCCATACTTAGAGCGCCTAACAGAATGATCGTTGGGCGCCCTGATGTAGGGGAGCATGAGGGGAGTATCCCCTCACGTACTCTTCGCGCCGCGGATCTTTCCCTAAGCTATTTTGTCACAGTTTTCAACGGTTTGTCAGCCCTGCTTCCGTAGATGAATGCCTTTGGTATCCTGTTTTTCGCCGCGCTGGCCCTCGCGACTGCCACGCGGCTGTGGCTCGCCGCGCGCCACGTCAACCACGTACGCGCGCACAGTGGGCGCGTCCCCGCAGAATTCGCGGCAGAGATCAGCCTCGACGCCCACGGCAAGGCAGCCGAATACACGGTCGCCAAGACGCGTTTCGCCGCCATCGGCGTCGCGGTTGACGCCGCGGTCGTGCTCGCGCTCACTTTCGGCGGCGGCCTGCAACTGCTGAGCGATCTCGCGGCCGCGTGGGCGAGCGGCAGCGTGACGCACGGCCTCGTCCTGATCGCGCTCGTCGTAGTCGTCACTACGGCCATCGACATGCCGTTCAGCCTCTACCGCGTGTTCGGGATCGAGGAGCGCTTCGGCTTCAACAAGATGACGCTGAAGCTCTACTTCGTCGATTTCGCGAAGAGCGCGCTGCTTGCCGCGGCGTTCGGACTGCCGCTCACCGCGGCCGTGCTGTGGCTGATGGAGCGCATGGGGGCGTACTGGTGGGTGTACGCGTGGGTACTGTGGATGACATTCAACCTGGCCATGCTGGCGATCTATCCGACGTGGATCGCTCCGCTCTTCAACCGGTTCTCGCCGATGGAGAACCCGGAGCTGCGCGAGCGCGTGGAGCAGCTGCTGCAGCGCTGCGGCTTCCGGGTGAAAGGCCTCGTGGTGATGGACGGCTCCACCCGCAGCGCGCATGGCAACGCCTATTTCACCGGCTTCGGGGCGGCGAAGCGCATCGTGTTCTTCGATACTCTGCTCGCGCGGTTGAACCCCGCGGAGGTGGAGGCAGTGCTCGCCCACGAGCTGGGCCACTTCAAGCTGCGCCACGTGATGAAGCGCATGGCGTGGGTGTTCCTCGCGAGCCTCGCGTTCCTGTGGCTGCTCGGCTTCCTGATGCTGCAGGAATGGTTCTACAGCGGCTTGAACGTCGCCACACCCTCCACGGGCATGGCGCTCATCCTGTTCTCGATCGTGGTGCCGCAATTCACCTTTCTCCTGCAGCCGCTGGGAGCGATGTACTCACGCAGGCACGAGTTCGAGGCCGATCAGTACGCGGCGCGCAATGCGTCTGCACACGACCTGGTCTCCGCGCTGATCAAGCTCTACAAGGACAACGCCTCGACGCTCACGCCGGATCCGCTGCATTCCGCGTTCTACGACTCGCACCCGCCGGCGCTGGCGCGCATCGCCCGGTTGCAGAAAGCGTGACCAGTGACCGGTGACCGGCACTCGGGCACCGCATAGCACTCATCACTCGTCACTCACCGCTCATCACTCTCCGAACGGAGGCGCCCATGTCCGAGGAAACCCACCTTGCAAGCAGGAAATGCGGCGCGTGTGAACGTGGAACCTCGCCGCTGCGACAGGAGGAAGTCGACCGCCTCCTGAAACAGATCAAAGGCTGGGAATCCGCGGATGGAAAAATCGCGAAGACCTACTCGTTCAAGAACTATTACGAAACGATGGCGTTCGTCAACGCCGCCGCGTGGATCTCGCACCGCGAGGATCACCATCCCGACCTGACCGTCGGCTACAACAAGTGCCGCGTCGAATACATGACGCACAACATCGGCGGCCTTTCAGAAAACGATTTTATTTGCGCTGCAAAACTCGACTGGCTGTTCGGTCTCTGAACAGCACGCTTCACTACAGATTCGAAGTCGTTTCGGTCTTTTCTCGTGCGACACTATGTGATTCAGGTAGCGCGCGCCGTGCTTCTGAAGCGCGCATGCCTGCGAGAGCGCAGGTCCGATTCACCTCATTACCCTGCAAATTGCCGTTCTGATTACCGGTTATCTCACCCGAGCGCGTGGGCGAGGCTGACGATCAGCACCAGGAACATCCACAGTACGAGCGAACGCCAGATCAACCGCACGGTGCTTTCCATGGCATCGACGTCGGCGTCGCCGCCGGTGCCGAGCTCGGGACGGAACTGCAGGCTGCCGTACTGGTGCAGCGTGTCTCCCAGGCGCACGCCGAGCGCACCGGCGCCCGCTGCCAGGATGACGCCCTGCGTCCGGGCGCCCCACACAGCGGCCTGGCTGCGCCAGCAGTAAACCGCGTCCTCGAAATTGCCGACGACCGCGAACGTGAAGGCGGTCGCGCGCGCCGGGACCCAGTCGATCCAGTAGTGGAAACGCACCGCGAAGCGTTCGAACTCGGCGCCCCCGGTATCGTCGCGCGCACCCCATCGCGCAGCCAGCATCTCGGAGGCGCGGTACAAGACCGCGCCGGCCGGCCCGATCGCCACGAACCAGGCAATGGCGCCGAACACGTAGCGATGGGACGCGATCAATCCCTGCTCGATGGCAACGCGCGCGATTTCCGTGGGGCTGAATTCCGCCGCCGACTCGCCCCGCCATTCGCCGAGCACCCTGCGCGCGGCTTCGGGATCGTCGTTGTTCAACGTCCTCAGTATCTCGGTGAAGAAGTGGCTGAACTGGCGGAAGCCCGTGGTGAGATAGAGCACGACGACGCTCCACGCCCACGCGAGGGGCGCCGCCACGATGTAGAGCGCGTGGTAGACCACCACCGTGACGAGCAGGAGCGGCCCCGCCGCGAGCAGCCAGGCGATGACCCCATGGCGGTACTGCCCGCCGTCGAACTTCTCCTTGAGGCCGGCGGCGTAACGCCCGAACCACTGGTACAGGCGGTTGCGGTTGCGCAGCGGCCGCACCTGCTCGAGCAGCAGCGCCACCAGCAGGGCGAGGAATTTCATGGACGATGACGGGTCACGCGTGACGGGTCATGCGTGACGGGTGAAACGTGACGGTGGTGCGTGACAGCTGCTCTATCCGTCACGCCGCATCCGTCACTTGGCGTAGGCGATGTCTACGATCTCGACCTCGGTATCGCCCGCGGGGCGGCGCCAGACGACCGTGTCGCCCACTCGCGAGCCGATCATCGCCTTCGCGAGCGGAGAGGCCCAGCTGATCTTGCCGGCGCTGACGTCGGCTTCGTCGTCCCCGACGATCGTGAAGCGATGCTGCTTGTCCTGCTCGTCGCGTATGGTGACCGCGGCGCCGAAATGAACTTCGTCCTGCGGCTGGCCGTGAAGATCCACCACCGCCGCGCGCTCGAGCTGCGCGTTGAAGTAGCGCAGATCGCGCTCCACCACCCGCAGCTGCTGCTTCGCCTCGGAGTCCTCCGGGGCCTGGGACGCGAGCCGCCCGTGCTGCTCCTGCAGCTCCTTCAAGCGCCCGTGGATCTGCTCGAACCCGTGCTGCGTCACGTAGTTGGCGTGCGCGGGAAGCGGGCGCTCGGGCAACTCGCCCGCCGCGAGGTCGTCGTCACTGTCCTTGACGAATGCTCGGCTCATAGGAAATCATGCCTTCCGGAATGACGCTGGCGCAGCGAGCTGCGCCGGTCGTGGCGGGCGGTCACCCAGATCGGGACCGGGCCGCACGCTGCCTAATCCTACCCATACAGGGAGACCGGGCGCAAGAAGGAAATTCCGGCTTCGCCCTTCGGAATTTCCTTATTGAAACCAATTGCCTGATTGCTTGTCGTCGCCCCCCGGAGCGGCATGCCGGAGCGCGCAGCCCGGCATCCCGCTAGGTCCACCCGAGAAACGCCACCAGGTCGTCCTTCCGGCTCATGGTGTCGTTGTATCCGAGCTGGATGAGGGCACGGCAATAGGAGCGCTCGAACAGCAGGTAGGAGAGCAGGTTCGCGCCGCTCCTGCGCATGGCTCCCACGGTGTACAACAGAGTACGTATGGTCCGGGGCAGCTCGCCGCGGTGCGCCACCGCGATCTTCTCCAGCTCCTCGCTGGGCGTGATCACCCTGAAGTCGACCCGGTGGAGGGGGTAGTTGCTCTTCTCCAGGAGCTCCCGCGGGATCATTTCGAGCGTACGGTTGATGCGCTGCAGCCGTTCGAGGTCCACCTCCAGGCTGTCGAGGAAGATGCTGTTCAGCGCATGGCCCGCGATCTGGGCGAGCGAGGGATGGATCCCGACGCTGATGCGGTCCGCCCTTTGCGGCTGCAGCTGGCGCCCGACGCCGATCACGAACACGCGGTCGGCGCCGAGGTGCAGCGCGGGGCTCACGGGAGCGATCTGCCGCATCGACCCGTCGCCGAAGTACTCGCGGTTGATGTGCACCGGGGGAAAGATGAACGGGAGTGCCGCGGAAGCGAGCAGGTGATCGATCGTGATGGGCATGGGAATGCCGATACGACGGGCGCGCTGCCAGGGCTGCAGGTCGGGCCGGCCCTGGTAGAAGGTGACGGACTCCCCCGAGGTGTAACCCGAGCAGGTGATGCTGAACGCGGCCAGGTCGCCGCAGTCGATCGCTCGCTGGAGAGCGGAGAAATCGAGATAGCGCGCGAGCAGGTCCCTCAACGGAGAATTGTCGAGGAAGGAGACCGGCCCGCCGTCGACAGAGCCGCCCCTCAGCAGCATGAGCATCCAGCGCAGGCTGTTCCAGAGCGCGCTTCGCGGGTCTGCCCGGTAGACGTGGTGCACGTGGAAGTTCTTCCATACCGTCATGAGCCGCCGCACGCCCCGCCGGAAGTTCGAAGCGTCCACCGCCATGACCGCGGCGTTGATGGCGCCTGCCGACGTGCCGCAGATGATCGAAAACGGCGTATGGATCTCCCGCGGAAGGAGCTCCGAGAGCGCGCGCAGCACCCCGACCTGGTACGCCGCGCGCGCGCCGCCGCCCGTCATGATCAGCCCGACCTTCGGCCGGCTGCTCTCTCCCATAGCCTGCGTCTCCCCCGCCCCGTGCAGGCTATGGTACCGGAGACTGGAGACCGGAGACTAGAGACCAGAGACTGGAACCTCTCTTCCTAGTCTCTAGTCCCCAGTCCCTAGTCCCCGCGGAGCGCCTGGCACAGGCTATAGAGCATGCCCGCCGTCGCGCCCCAGATGTAGCGCCCCTCGAACGGGATCGCGAGATAGTGTCGGTGCCGCCCGCGAAAATCGTACTCGCGCCGCTGGTAGTTGCGGGCGTCGAGAAAATGAGCGAGCGGGACCTCGAACGCGCTGGCGACCTCGAACGGGTCGAGCGTGAGCGAGAACGGCGGTTCTATCCATCCCACCACCGGCGTGATACGAAACCCCGATGGCATCTCGTGATCGGGAAGGCTGCCGAGAAGCTCGATAATCCCGCGCGCGAGCCCGATTTCTTCTTCCGTCTCCCGCAAAGCCGTTTCCTCGCGGCTTGCGTCGCCGGGCTCCGCACGCCCTCCGGGGAAGCAGATCTGGCCGGCATGGGCGTCGAGATGCGCCGTGCGCTGGTTGAACAGTACCTGTATGCCTTCGGCGCGCCCCACGAGCGGTATCAGCACGGCGGCCTCGGTAACGCGCGCCTCGGGCAACAGGGTCACCAGATGCCGGTCCTCCGGTGTCGGGTCGGGCGCGGGCCGTTTCAGCCTCTCGACGATAGCAGCGCGGTCGAGAGCCGGCGCATGGCGTGACGCGGCGAGCGGGTGATCCGGAACCATTACGATGTTCGTAACCTCCTAAGCCGGCTGGCATTTTACTAAGAAAAAGCGCCGGGTGCGTGAGCAACCCGGCGCTGGAAGGGGTGACGTTGAAGTGCGTTCAGCCCAGATCTACAGGTACGTAGACCTTCGCGTCATCACGCTGCACGAGCACGGCGACGCGCTTTCCCGATTTCGCGACGATGCCGCGCAGCTGCTCGGGGTCTTTCACCGGGGTGTTGTTGAGCGCGAGGATGATGTCGCCGGGCTGCAATCCCGCCTTGGCGGCCGCACCGCCGACGTTCTCGACCAGCACACCGCCGGTAGTGCCGGCTTCCTTCCGTTCTTCCGGCGTCAACGCGCGCACTGCGACGCCCAGCCTGCCCTGGCTCGCGGCGTCCGGGGTTGCGGCGGCGGTGGTCTGGGGCTTCATCTCGCCGATGGTGACGGTCAGCTCGCGCGAGGCGCCCTTGCGCCAGACTTCGACTTTCGCGGTCGACCCGGGCCTCAGGTCGGCGACGTAGCCCGACACGTCCATCGAGCCCTGAACTTCCCTGCCGTCGATCTTGAGAATGACGTCTCCGGGTTCCATGCCCGCTTTGGCCGCCGGGCCGTCCTTGTCAACCGAGGAAACCAGCGCACCGGACGTCTTCTTGAGCCCGAACGACTCGGCAAGCGACTGATTTACTTCCTGGATCGCCACGCCGATGCGCCCGCGCGTCACCTTCCCGAACTTGACGAGCTGGGTCTGCACCTTGGCCGCCACGTCGATGGGAATGGCGAAAGACAGGCCCTGGTAGCCGCCGGTACGGCTGTAGATCTGCGAATTGATTCCGATCACTTCGCCGTTCATGTTGAACAGCGGCCCGCCGGAATTGCCCGGGTTGACGGCGACGTCCGTCTGTATGAACGGGACGTAGGTGCCGTCGGGCAGCGAACGCGCTTTGGCGCTCACGATGCCGGCGGTGACGGAATTGTCGAAGCCGTAGGGCGAGCCGATGGCCACGACCCATTCCCCTACGCGAACGGCGTTCGGATCGCCTAGCTTGACTACGGGCAGGTTGGTCGCGTCGATCTTGATGACGGCGACGTCGGTCTGAGGATCGGTTCCGATGACTTTCGCGGGGAACTCCCGCTTGTCCGTGAGCCTGACGAGGATCTGCGTTCCGACGCTCACCACGTGGGCGTTGGTGAGGATCACCCCATCGGCGCTCACGATGAAGCCGGAGCCCAGGCCCTGGGCAGGCCGGGCTTCGCCGCGCGGGATCTGGAAACGCCGGAAGAACTCGGGCAATGCCTCGTTCGGATCGAGCTCGCGCGATCCCGGCGCGTCGGCCGCGGGACGCATGGCCTGGGTCACCCTGACGTTGACGACGGCCGGCCCGTAACGCTGCACCAGATCCACAAAATCCGGGAGGCCCCGGGCGGTAACCGGTGCCGTCGCCGGTGGGGCCGCGTGCACGCCAGTCGGTTCGTACAGCTTGATGGCGCCTGTTGTGAGCGCCGCGACGAACGCGGCCGTAACGATGACCCCTGTAGTGCGTTTGTCCCTCATATCCATCTCTCCATCAGTGTTGGATGTCAGGGACGGGCGGTCAGCATTACCGGGAGTCCGGGCAGAAGCGCTCCGCGCGGGACGCCCGGTCGCTTTTTGCCGCCAGTTGGGTGTTTCTCCCGTCCCTCTGAGCCGGTTGGACCACACCGTGTCGGACTCGTTCCGACAAAATTACAGCAAGGTGCCCCGGGGCTCCCCCACTCCCTGAACCAGCTCCGGACCGTCGTTTTTCGCGCTATTGACGCGGGTACTCACAGGGTAAGCCCGCATCTCCTCCGCCGGGTACGGGGCGAGCAGGGCCTGGAGCACCGCCTTGTCCTGGACCTTCGGGGCGAGCCACGCTTCGTAGTCGGCTTCGTGGAGTATCGCAGGCATGCGGTCGTGCAGCGGACGGATCAGCTCGTTTGCCTCGGTGGTAATGATGGTGAAGCTTTCGATGGGCGCGGCACCGTCCCGGCCCGGCCAGAATTCGTGGAGGCCCGCGACGGCGAACACTGCTGTGTTGAGAAGATGCACGTAGTAGGGCATCCTGCCGGCCCCGACCTTCCACCATTCGTAGAACCCGGACATCGGCACGAGGCAGTGCCGCCTGCCGAAAGCCTCGCGGAACGCCGGCTTCCCGGCCACGGTATCGCCGCGGGCATTGATCAGCTTCGCCCCGATAGCGGCGTTCTTTGCCCAGTACGGAATGAGCCCCCAGCGCAGGAGCGTCAACTCGCGCCCGCGCCTCGCGGTAACGCGAAAGACCGGGAGCTGCTGCGTCGGCGCCGCGTTATAGGTCGGCGCGAAATCCAGCTGCTGCTCCAGGAACTCCAGCGCCTCGCGGTTCTTGCGGGAGACGGGACCGAAGAGGGCGTAGCGGCCGCACATCTAGTTCGAGAAGAGGTGATGCGTACTGGTGATGGGTACTGGTGATGAACAACAACCTCGTGACCGGTTCTCATCACCATCTCTCATCACCATTTTTCATCACTATTTCTCATCACTTCTTCCTCTCGAGCTGCTTCGCCAGCCCCGGATCGAACTTCCCGTCGATGAGGATGTACAGCATGCGCACCGGCTTGCCTGAGCGGTTGCTCCAGGCGTGGTTGGTGCCGCGCTGGATGACGATGTCGCCCGCCTTCAGCACCACGTCCTCCGCGTCGAGCAGCATGGTGATTTCGCCTTCCAGCACGACGGCGTAGTCCACCGACTCGGTGCGGTGCATGAACGGATGGCGCCCGCCCTCGTGGAACGTCGAAGCCGACTCGTTGCCGCCCGATTTGAAGAATTCCTGCACCTGCGCTGGCGTGAGCGTGCGGAAGGCCTCGGGCTCCGGCGGAATCTCGGCGATGCGGATCTTGGTCCCGTTGACGGGAACGAAATCCCGCGGCCCCTGTGTAGGATCGGCCTCGACCGCGGTGACCGGCACCGGCATGGCGGTCGTCTTCCAGATATCCGTGGACTTGTGTCCCGGCCGGTTGGGATGGGTCTTGACCGAAGTACACGGACCGTCCGAAACGACGATCGCTTTTCCGTTCTTGTCGTGACCGGTCACCACGCGTCGAATCGTCCCATCGGCTGCCATTGCTTCTCCTTTCGGTTGTCAAATGCGGTCCAGATAAAGCGGTTCGGATGAAGCGGTACAGGTAAAGCGGTGGAGGTAATGCGGTGTGGCCATGCAGACCGCCGTACCCAGGCCGACGTATCTGCATCGTTGTATCTGCACCGCCGTATCTGCACCGCCGTATCTGCACCGCAGTACCTGCGCCGCCTCATTCCGGCTGGATTCCCGCCAGCTTGACGATCTCGCTGAATCGCTTGACCGAAGCCGCGACGAACGGCTTGAACTCCGCAGAACTGTTTCCAACCGTGTAGAGGCCGATCTTGTCGTAGCGCTCCTTCGTGTCGGCGGCTGCGAGCGTCTTGCGCACTTCGGCCTCGATGCGCGCGAGAGTCGCAGCGGGTGTCTTCACCGGCGCAAACAGGCCGTGCCAGCTCGCATCCATCTGCGTGCCGGTCACACCCGCTTCGGCCATCGTCGGTACGTCGGGCAGCTCCTTCGATCGCTTCGAGTGATTGTACGCGAGCGCGCGGAGCTTGCCGGACTTGATATGCGCCATCGAGAGCGGCGGCGTCCCCATCATCACCTGGATCTCGCCGCCGAGGAGCGCCGCCACCGCGGGACCGGCGCCCTTGTACGGCACGTGCACCATGCCCGTGCCGGCTCGCGCGTCGAACAGCGCAGCCGCCAGGTGGCCCGTGTTGCCGACCCCGGGCGAGCCGTACGCCAGCTTCGTCCCCTTGCGCGCGAGGGCGATCAACTCTTTCACCGAGAAGATGCCGAGAGCGCTGTTGACGATCAGGATGTGGGCGTCGGACCCCGCGACCTGGGTGATCGGCGCGAAATCCTTGAGCGGGTCGAACGGGAGCTTCCTGTAGATGTTCGGATTGACCGCGAACGAGCCGGAGGTCAAGAGGAGCGTATGCCCGTCGGGCGTCGCCTTGGCGACGAGGTCCGCACCCAGGATCCCGTTCGCACCGGGGCGGTTTTCCACGATGAACTGCTGTCCAGTCTGGGTGGTGAGCTGCTGCGCGAGTATGCGCGCCGAGGTGTCCGGGCCGCCCGCGCCAAAGCCCACCACGATTCGCACCGGCCGGTTCGGCCAGTTCTGTGCGTGGGGCGCGCTCCACAATGCGAGCGCGACCAGCGCTAGAACGCCCTTCGCAAAAAGCTTCATCTATCCGAATTTAGCAGAAAGGCCGCTTGAGCCGAGCCGCGTGCTCGCATGACCCATGGCGCATGACCCATGACGGGTGTTATTCCGCCTTCGCGCCCGAGCGGCGAATGACGTCGGCCCACTTCTTCGTTTCTGCTCGCACGAACTCCGTGAACTGATCGGGCGTCATCGCTCGCGTCGCGATTCCCAGGCCGGCCATGCGGTTGACGGCATCCGGGCGCGCGAGGGCTCGCGCGGCGGCTTCGTTCAGCCGGCCGATCACGTCGTGCGGCGTGCCCGCTCGCGCTCCCAGGCCCAGCCACGGCGTTGCTTCGAATCCGGGGAGGCCCGATTCGTCGAGCGTCGGGATGTCCGGCGCCGCGGCGATGCGCCTTTTCTCGGCGACTGCAATCGCCCGCAGCCGTCCCGACTTGAGGTGCGGAATGGTGGCGCTGGTATTGACGAAGCTCATGGCCACCTCCCCCGAGAGCAGCGCGACGGTCGCTGCGACAGCGGAGCCCTTGTACGGCACGTGCGTCGCCGCGACACCCGCGCGCGCCTTCATCAGCTCCATCGCGAGATGCCCGGTCGACCCCACGGCCTGCGAAGCGTAGTTCACCTTCCCCGCCTGCGCGCGCATGAATGCCAGGAGTTCCTTGAGGCTCCTGGCCGGCAGGGACGGATGGACGACGAGCACGAGCGGCGCGATTCCCAGGAGCGCGATCGGAGCCATGTCGACGCCGGGATTGAACGGCATGGAGTCGTACAGGTTCAGGTTGATGCTGAACGGTCCCGGCGCCGTCACGAACAGCATGTGCCCGTCCGCCGGCGCCCGGAGCACCAGCTCGACGCCGATATTGCCGTTCGCGCCGGGACGGTTCTCCACGATGAAAGGTTGCCCGAATGCTTTCGCGCACTCCTCCGCGACCACGCGGGCGAGGAAATCGATGGAGCCGCC
>DASRJL010000002.1:0-10010 GCA_035649495.1 Burkholderiales bacterium
GACGCATCATTCACTGGGAGCTGGCGGGAGTGGTCGTGCTCCTTCTGTGCGCGGCCCTGATGGCGCGCGGCGCAGGATATTTCGGGTAACGCGCCGAGGGGCGGAGCAGGGATCGGCGGAACCGCGGAGCAGGGGCCCCACGTCGGTCGAATGCCGATCCCATGCGCGTCTCCGGGGTCAGATCCCCTGAGGGGCCCCTCTTCCGCCGCGGAGACGCGCCCCGGTTTCCGGGGACGCGGCCCGGCCTCGGTCTCCGAAACGGTGGTGCGGGACGGGACGCGGAGCCGCTGCGTCCCATACGCTTCCACTTGCCGGGCCTGCTCGCTGCTCCCGCACCCTGCTGCGCACACCGAGTCGCAGCGGCACCCCCGGTGGCGCGCACATGCGGATAGCACGAGATTTCCTGCTCACCGCTCGTAAAGACCTGCGCGCGTCTCACTCCACCTTCACCCCCGCGGCTTCCCACACCTTCTTGCGCGTCGCGATCTCCTCCCGGATCAGCCGGTCAAGCGCCTCCGGCGTGCTCGACTTGGCGGCGGCGCCCTGGGTTGCGATCTTTTCCCTGACGTCGCGCTGGTCGAGGATCTGTCCGATCTCCCTGGAGAGCAGGTTGACGATCCTGCGCGGCGTTTTCCCGGGCGCCAGCATTGCGTACCATCCCTCGTATCCCGCCTTCGGTAACCCGGCTTCCGCCATCGTGGGAACGTCGGGGAGGGGACCCGCGCGCTCGGTGCTCGTTACCGCCAGGCCCAGCAGCTTGCCGCCTCTTATCAGCGGAGTGGCCACCAGGACGGGCGCGATGTAGAAATGCACGCGGCCGGCCATGACGTCGGTGAGCGCCTCCGGCGTGCCGCGGTAAGGCACGTGCACCATGTTGGCGCCGGCAGCGAGCTTGAAGAGCTCCGCGCCGTAGTGCGTCCCGCTGCCCAACCCGGCGGAGGCGTAGTTGAGCTGCCCCGGCTTCTCGCGCGCGAGCGCGATCAGCTCCTTGATCGACTTCGGCCCGAGGGAGGGCGAGACCACGAGAACGAGCGGGGTGGTCCCGAGCTGGGTTACACCGGAAAAGTCACGGATCGGATCGAACGGAAGCTTCGAGTAGAGCGCTGCACTGCCCGCGAAGTTGGAGCCCGTCACGAGCAGCGTGTGACCGTCGGGTGCGGCCTCCGCGACGATGCTGAAGGCGACGACGCCGCCCGCGCTCGGACGATTGTCGGTCACGACCTGCTTTCCCCAGCGCTCCACCAGCCTGGGCCCGACGATGCGTGCCATGAGGTCGGTCGCGCTTCCCGCCGTAAACGGCACGATGATCCGGATCGGCTTGTTGAGCGGATACGCGGATTCGTTCGAGGCAGCGTGCGCGGCAGCCGCGGAAACTACCATGGCGGCCAGCACGTACAGCCACGACAGCTTGAGCGCTTCCATGGTTTCCTCAGGTAATGCTTCAATGAATCACATAGCCGCCATCCATCACCAGCGCGTGGCCGATCACGTAGGCGGCGTCCTTCGAGACCAGGAACGCCACCACGCCGGCCACCTCGTCGACGGTGCCGAACCGGCCGATCGGCACGTCGCGCGCGCGCTGCTCCAGCTCTCCGGGGTTGCGGCCTGCCATCATCCCCTCGGTCGCGACCGGTCCGGGACAGACCGCGTTTACCGAAATGCCGTCCGCCGCGAGCTCGAAAGCCATCGAGCGCGTGAGCTGGATCAAGCCCGCCTTGGTCAGGCTGTAGACGGCCGCGTAGTGCGTGCCGACGATGCCGAGCTGGCTCGCCATGTGGACGATGTGCCCGCCGCCCTGCGCGCGCATGATGGGCACCACGGCCTGGCTCGCGAAGAAAGGCGCGCGCAGGTTCACGGCGACCAGCCGGTCGAAGTCCTCGTGCGAAAACTCCCCGAACGCCTTGCGGGCCCGGATGCCGGCGTTGTTCACCAGGATGTCGATCCGGCTCATGCGCCGGTGCGCCGCGGCGACCATGGCCTCGGGCTCTCCCTCGCGCGCGAGATCGTGCACGCCCCAAGCGACATCCGGGGCGCCGGCTTTCCTGCACGCTGCCGCGCTTTCCTCGAGTTGCGCCTCGGTGCCGTCGGCTGCCAGGTAGATCGCGGCGCCTTCGGAGGCGAGCCGCAGCGCCACCGCCTGCCCGATGCCGCGCGAGGCGCCTGTGACCAGCGCGACCTTTCCGTTCAGTTCAGGCATCGCTCTATTCAACTTTCAAGCCAGAGGTGCGCACGACTTCGCCCCAGGCGCGCATTTCATCCGCCACGTGCTTCCTGAATTCCGCCCGGGTGTAGGGAGCCGGCTCCGCCGAATTGGCGACGAGCACGTCCTTTACGCGCGGCTGCTCCACCGCTTTCATCACCTCCGCGTGCAGGCGGTCGAGGAGCTTCGGCGGAGTGCCGGCGGGGGCGAAGAAGCCCGTGTCGCATCCCATCACGAATCCCGGAATCGCCTCGGCAACGGCAGGAGTGTCCGGATAGAGGGGAGAGCGCCTGGGCAAGGTGATTCCCAGAGCGGTCAGCCTGCCCGACTTGATGTGGGGAATGGCTGCGGAGATGCAGGAGAAATACATTCCAGCCTCGCCCGCGATCAGCGCGGCCGTTGCCGGCGCGCCCCCCTTGTAGGGCACGTGCAGCGGCTTGATCCCGGTGCTGCCGTTAAAGCGCTCACCCGCAAGGTGCGTGATCGAGCCGGCCCCCGAAGAAGCGAAGGCAAACTCGCCGGGCCGCTTCTTCACGTAGTCGACTAGCTGCGGGATGGTCTTGACGCCGAACTTCGGATTGACGACGAGCACCATCGGCGAGCGCGACGGCAGCGCGACCGGCTCTATGTCCTTCAGCGGGTTGTAGGCCAGGCTCTTGTAGAGACTCGCGCTGATGGCGTGGCTTGCCACATCCGTCATGAGCAGTGTATAGCCATCCGGGTTGGCCTTGCTTGCTATGGCGATGCCCAGCGTGCCCGCGGCGCCGGGCCTGTTGTCGGCTATCACCTGCTGACCGAGCGAATCCGAGAGCGCGATGCCGAGACCGCGGGAAATGACGTCGGTGATGCCGCCGGGAGGCCATGGCACGATCAGTCGGATCGGGTGCGTCGGATATTGCTGGGCCGATGCCTGAGCGATCACGCCCAGGAACATGGCCACGAGGAGCAGGCTGGCGGCTCTCGTGGATTTCACCGTTTCTCCTCCCGCATCGTTTTGAATTCTCTATTGAGGTTAGGGCTTCATGCGAGCGCATGTCAACATGACGTGATAGCCTTTCCCGCCTTCCTTCGCGCCCATCGCGTTCTTGGCGGTGAGGCTTTTGCCCGTCAGCGCTCCAGTTGCTGCGAGTTGCTATCGTCCTTCAACGCGATGCCGCTGACGCCGCGGGCGAGGGCTGTCGCCGCGAGCCAGTCGACCTTACGCGCGGCCTCTTCATAGGAAAGGCCGCGGGCGTGGATGTTGGAGATGCAGTTGCGCTCGGCGTCCGTGCGGCCCACGCGCGGCGCATGGGTGATGTACACCCCGAGGCTGTCCGGAGAGGTCAGTCCGGGCCGCTCGCCGATCAAGACCACGACGAGGCGGGCGGAGAGCCGCTCGCCGATCGCATCGCCAAGGGCGACGCGCCCGTTCACCGCAATGACGACCGCTGCGCGTGACCAGCGCGCGGCGGAAAGACGGACGAGCTCGGTCAGCAGCGGTACCGCGTGGTTCTGCACTGCAACCGCGGACAGTCCGTCCTCGACGGCTACCACGAGCTCGGCCGTGCCCGCGAGCCGCTTCACGCTTTCCGCATCGAGACGGCGCCCCAGGTCCGGGCGCGTGAGGTAGCTCGCCCGGTCGGGGGCCTGGCTTGCTACCCGGAGCGGTGCGTAGCCGCCCGCGCTCAATTCCCGCTCCAGCCGGTCCGCATCGAGCGCGCGGTGCACCGCATCGCGCGCGCGCGCGTGGGCAAGGCCGAATTCGAGCACCTCCCTGGTCGGCAGGGCCGGCCCCGCGCGGCCGAGTGCGATGCGGGCCGGCGTGTGGCGGCGCAGCGCTTCCCACGGATTTTCAATAACTAGAGGTTTCAACGCCATATTGTTCTTGCCACAGAGGACACAGAGAGGCTGCCTGCGGATTGTGAACAGACCTTCTCCGTTGTCTCTGTGATCTCCTGTTCAAGACCCGCGCCTTACTGTTTTCAACAGGAGGCAACAGAGGAAACAGAGAATTGCGAAGTGGATCGTCTCTCTCTGTTATCTCCGTTTCCTCCTGTTCAATTTTGGGGTTTCCTCTGTGTTCTCCGTGATCTCTGTGGCCGATTTCAGCTTTACAAGGAAGTCGCGGCCGCGAGCAACCGGTTGTCCGCGCGCGTCGGCAGCAGCATGCCGTCGCCGTCGATGAGCTGCATCTTCTCCAGCCAGGCCTCGAATTCCGGCGCGCGCTTGAGGCCGAGGACGTTGCGGAGGTACAGCGCGTCGTGGTACGAGGTGCTCTGGTAGTTCAGCATGACGTCATCCGAGCCGGGCACGCCCATGATGTAGGTCACGCCCGCCGCGCCGAGTAGCGTCAGGAGCGTGTCCATGTCGTCCTGGTCGGCTTCGGCGTGGTTGGTGTAGCAGACATCCACCCCGAGCGGCACGCCGAGTAGCTTCCCGCAGAAGTGGTCCTCGAGGCCGGCCCGGATGATCTGCTTGCCGTCGTAGAGATATTCCGGGCCGATGAAGCCGACCACGGTATTGACGAGGAGCGGCTTGAAGTGCCGGGCGACCGCGTAGGCGCGCGCTTCCAGCGTCTGCTGGTCGACGCCGCCGTGGGCGCCGGCCGAGAGCGCGCTGCCCTGTCCCGTCTCGAAGTACATGACGTTGTCGCCGATGGAGCCGCGCCGCAACGACAGGGCAGCCGACCGCGCTTGGGCCAGCAGAGACATGGAAATCCCGAAGCTGTCGTTGGCTTTCTGCGTCCCGGCGACCGACTGGAACACCAGGTCCACCGGGATGCCGTCCTCGATGGCGCGGAGCTGGTTCGTGACGTGCGTCAGCACGCAGGATTGCGTCGGAATCTCCAGCCGCTGGATCAGCTCGTCGAGCGCCCGCCACAACCGCGCGAACACCGGCAACCCGTCGCCCGCCGGATTGATGCCGATCACGGCGTCGCCGCAGCCGTAGAGGAGGCCGTCGAAGATGGAAGCCGCGATGCCGCGCGCATCGTCGGTAGGGTGGTTGGGCTGGATGCGCACGGAGAGGCGCCCCGGGAGGCCGATCGTGTTGCGGAAGTGCGTCACGACGCGGCACTTGCGCGCGACGAGTATCAGGTCCTGGTTGCGCATCAGCTTGGACGCCGCCGCCGTCATTTCCGGCGTCAGCCCGGGCGCCACGGCGGCGAGCGCGGCGGCGTCCGTCGTATCGGCCAGAAGCCAGTTGCGGAAATCACCGACGGTCAGGTGGGCGACCGGCGCGAACGCGTGCGCATCGTGCGTGTCGGAGATGAGCCGGGTCACCTCGTCCTCGTCATACGGCACGACCGCTTCATCCAGCAGCTTCTTGAGCGGCAGGTCGGCAAGCGCCATCCGCGCCGCCATGCGCTCTTCGGCCGTGCCGGCGGCGATTCCGGCGAGCACGTCCCCCGCGCGGAGCGGTGTCGCTTTGGCCAGCAGGTCTTTCAAGTCCGCGAAGCGGTAGCTCGACCCGCCGAGAGTGCATCCGTAGCCCACGTCCGAAAGTATCGCGCCAAATACACCCAGTGACCAGTGACCGGTGACCAGTCATCGGTGTCCGCTGCGGGTCCTGTGTCGAGTGCGGGTAGAATCCCGCGGAAAACGCGCAAAGGCGGAGCATGCGCAGACGCACCTTTCTCACAGGTCTCGCCGCCGCGCCAACCCTGCCCATTCTCGGGAGGAGCGCGCGGGCGCAGGGCAACCTCGTCGGCCAGATCGCGGCGTTCGTCCAGGCGGCGCTCGATCATTGGCAGGTCCCGGGCGCCGCGGTCGCCGTCATACACGAAGGCAAGCGCCTGCTGGTAGAAGGCTACGGTGTCAAGAACAGCGTGAGCGGCGGCAAGGTCGACAGCCATACCGCCTTCCATATCGGTTCGTGCTCCAAGGCCTACACGGCCTGTGCCGCCGCCATCGCGATCGAGGACGGGCGCATCGGCTGGGACGTTCCGGTCCGGAAATTCCTGCCCGAGCTGGAGCTCTACGATCCGCAGATCACGGCCGCGGTGACCCTGCGGGATCTGCTGTCCCATCGTGTCGGCCTGTCGCGCGCGTGGGTCGGCGAATACGGGAGCGATCTCACCCGCAAGCAGATGCTCCTCCGGGCGGCGCAGGCCGGCAGGCGCGCCGGCTTCCGCGAGCGCATGTGCTACAGCAACCTGGGATTTGTTGTCGCCGCGGAAACGGTCGGACGCGCCGCGGGCGTCCCGTTCGAGGACTTTCTCGACTCCCGAGTGCTTCGCCCTCTCGGGATGGCGGACAGCACGGGCCAGGCGCGCAGCTGGCTTGCCCGTTCCAATATCGCAGCCCCGCATCGCGTCACGGACGACCGCGTGCAGACCGTTCCGCCGATGGACCACGATAACCTGATGGGCGCCGGCTCGCTTTGCGTCAGCGCGCATGACGCGGCGACATGGCTGGAGTGCCAGCTCGGGACGCGCAGTCTGGTTTCACCCGCGAATCTCCGCGAGATGCATTCGCCGCAGATCATGGAGCCGGAACGCCACGGCCTCGGCTGGACGATCGGGACGTTTCGCGGCGAGCCGTTTGTCGGACATACCGGTCACACGCGCGGCTTCAACTGCCGTACGCGCGTCGACCCGGCGGCGGGTTACGCAGCCTTCGCCGCAGTGAACGCGGAGGGCTCTGCCGCCGAGGCCATCGTCGCGTACATCGGGCAGGTGCTGGACCGCAACCCGGCGCGGGATTGGATAGCCTTTTTCGACGGGTTCCGCGCTCGCTGGATCGCCGAGACGAACGGAAAAATGGATGAGGACCGCGCAGCGGATGCGCTGACCGGCGCATCCGTCCCGGCCCTCGACACCTTCGCCGGCGCGTATCGCGACGGGGGAATGGGCACGCTGACGTTGCGCGAGCGCGACGGTGCGCTGCGGATCGCCATACAGGACCTGTCGCTGTACGACGGCTGGCTGGTCCGCTACGGGGGAATGCATTTCGCCCACCAGATGGACGGGTTCCGCGCCAACAAGGACAGGCGCCCCGTCTCCGCCAGCACGCGGTTTCGTTTTCACGCGCACGAGGGTCGGATCGTGGCGGCGGAATGGCTGGATGCCTGGATGGGTCCGGTCCGCTTTGAGCGAGTTTCACAGTGATGAGCTTCGCAGTGATGAGTTTCACAGTGACGATGCTTCGCTGGTGACGATAGATCACGGTAAAACTCGTCACCGCAACGCTCCTCACCGCGCAGCTCCTCACCGCGCAGCTCGTCACCATCAACGCCGGAGGCGTTGATACAAGCGATAGCGCTCGTCCTTGTCCCCCGGCCGCTGACCCTCCCAGATTTTTTTCCACGGCGCCCGGATCACGTTCTCGTCGAGGGGCTTGCCCTGCACGAGCAGGAGGTCGCAGTTGCGCCGCCGCTCCGGGATTTCCTCGCGGTAAGTGATGATGCCGGCGAAGTAGTGCAGGGACGCGCGCTGCGGCTCGCTCAGATCACGGCTTGCGACACAGGAGTACTTCTTCGGCAGCGCTTTCGCCATGTCCACGAACACCGAGCGGTAGCTCTTGACGTTGTCGGCCCAGCCGACGAAGAGAACCGCCAGCAGGGCCCACATGACGGTGATGCCCGCGGCCCACGCCACCACCGGCCGCTCGGGGCTCTTCCGCAGCTTCACGAGCAATGCACACCAGGCGACCGTATAGACAGCCCCGATCAGGAACGGAATCCACCTGAAGCCAAAGTGGTAGCCGGGCCGTATCGTGTGCAGGTGCCGGTGCAGGCGCTCGGGAACGCCCAGCTCCAGCCCGCTCCAGTAGACCCAGAACACGATGATGAAGAACGTCCAGGTCATTACGCTGAACCAGTACCAGGCGTTGGCTGCGCCGCGCCGCAGCGTCCCGGGAGCCTGTACTGCCAGGAGCGCGAGGGGTAGCAGCATGGGGAGCGCGTAGAGCTCGCGCGCTTCGGTCGAGGCGCAGAGCACCGCGAGCGTCACGAAGAATCCCGCGAGCGGCAGGACGATGCGAGGTTCTGCCCACCCCTTGGGACGCGGAGCGCGCCACAGCGCCCACAGCGCGAGGAGCCAGACCGGGAAGGCGTACCACGGCAATATCTTCAGGTAGTACGCCGCGCTCCTGACCATGCCCGACGGGCCCCCCGTGTAGTCGGAGAGGTGCACTCCCCACAGCCAGGCATCGAACAATGCCGGAGAACGGTGGTGCAGGAGTGCGGGCCAGATCACGAGCCAGGGCGCGGCGGTGATAGCGGCGATTCCGACCGCGGCGGCATAGTTCCGGAAACGCCAGGCCCGTCCGAGCGCCGGCAGGAGCAGCGCCAGCGCAAAGACGATCACAGGGGCGACTATGCCGTTGGCCAGGAACCCGATGCCCGCGCCGGTGCCCATCCAGATTCCTCCCGCCCCGGGCCGCCGCAGCGCCAGCGCGCAGCCGTAGTAGGCCATCGCGAGCCCCGTGAGCATTGCCACGTCCGCAACGATCTGGTGCGAGCGCACGACCAGTCCGAAACATCCGAGGAGCAGCATCACCGCCACGGGACCGCTGTGCTCGTCGTTCAACTCGCGGGCTGCCGCCGCAACGAAGTACAGCGTCAGGGCCATCCACAACCCGGTCGCGAGGCGCGCCGCATCGTGCAGCGGCAGCACGATCGAGAAGAGCCAGGCGCACGCCGCGGCAACCAGGTGAAACAGCGGGGGCTTCTCGAGAAAAGACTCCCCGGCGAGCGTTGGCACCACCCACGAGCCGCCTTGCAGGAGCTGATAGACGACGCCGAAAGTATGAGCCTCGTCCGGCTTCCACGGATCGTGCCCGATCAACCCGGGCAGCAGCCACGCGGCGCACAGCAGTACGACGAGCTGATTGCGCTGGGACATCAATGGCGGGCGATCGCGGGCATGTGCGGAGACCTTTGTGTGGGCGCGATTATCGCATCCCGGATCACGTGCCTATGCGGCCCGGATACGGTGCGGACCGCACCAAACAAGTGCGGCAGGTGATGGGCCGGATGTGCAGTCAGGCATTTTACCTTTTACGCATCCAGCATCAATTGCCCAGCCGATTCAATCGATTGGGCCGTCAGACCGGCCGTAACAGCACCGCGGCATACGAGCTGGTATACATCGTGCAATACACGGGTCATAGCTTCGAGGAGGGAGACGCGATGTCCATGTTCAACGACCCGTTCGACCCGGATTCCAGGCTCGCGCCGGGGTGCAGCTGCGGCCATCACGCGAGCGAGGCCGAGCACGCGGCCGGTATTGGTACTACCGACGTCGACGCTCTCAGCACCCGCACGGTGGACACCGCGGTCATGCGCGCGCTGTTCCCACGCGATGCAACGCGCCGGCGCTTTCTCAGGGCCGTGGGCGCGAACACCGCTCTCGCGGCTGTCGCCCAGTTCTTCCCGCTCGCGGCCGCGCGCGAAGCTTTCGCGCAGGGCAAGGGCGGCATCGAGAAGCCGAACCTCAAGGTGGGGTTCATTCCGATCACCTGCGCCACGCCGATCATCATGTCCCAGCCGATGGGCTATTACGGGCGCGCCGGATTGAACGTGGACGTCGTGAAGACCGCCGGTTGGGCGGTGATCCGGGACAAGACGCTCAACAAGGAATACGACGCCGCACACATGCTCTCGCCCATGCCCCTCGCCATTTCCCTGGGCGCGGGATCGCGGCCTATCCCGTACACCGTGTCCGCGGTAGAGAACATCAACGGCCAGGCGATTACGCTCTCCATCAAGCACAAGGAGAAGCGCGATCCGAAATCGTGGAAGGGCTTCAAGTTCGCCGTGCCGTTCGACTACTCGATGCACAACTACTTGCTTCGCTACTACGTCGCCGAGCACGGCCTCGACCCGGACC
>DASRJL010000003.1:0-18926 GCA_035649495.1 Burkholderiales bacterium
GCTCGCTGCGCCGGCGATGATCGAGGTTCTCGGCGCGCAAGGTCTCGACGCCGCGGGCGGCACGCCCGCCCAGTTCGACAAGCTGATTCGGGAGGAGATCGTCAAATGGCGCAAGCTCGTCCAGGCAGCGAAGATAAAGGCGGACTAGTGAAGACGGCGTGACCAGTGACCAGTGACCGGTGACCCGATAGCAGAGTTGGAGTCTGGCGAATATGTATGCGCTTCTGAAGGGAATCAGCGGGAGCGGCCCATGTATGGGGGTCCTCGTTCGCAAGAAACAACCTAATCGTGGATAGCACGATGCCTGACCTGTCATCTGCCTTGGAGAAGCTTCGGCGGGCCAAAATTCACATACAAGAGGCGCAGGCAATTGAGCAACGATTCATTAACTCTCAGTTTTATACCACTGCGGTTAAGAGACGCGGCCAAGGGAGGTTTGTCATAGAACTGGCCTCCCTTGAGAAACTGCCGGTCGATCTTGCGCTGGCTCTTGGGGATGCTGCGCACTGTCTCAGATCCGCTCTGGACCATATCGCATTTGCCTGCGTTAAGAAGAAACTTACTGGCGATGAAGAGAGGGGCGTTGCATTTCCAATTTGCAGCACCAAGAAGAACTTCAGGGCTTCTAAAAGATGGTTGAAGCATCTTCCGAAGCGGGCAGCATCTCTCGTTGATACGTTTCAGCCATATCATCGGCGGAAACAGCCTGACGCCATCCAGTTGTCGATACTTCAAACCATCAACGATTGGGACAAACATCGTATGCTTCCCATCACTGCGTCGCACGTTAAGCGATCCACGTTCACTGTTTCCGGAACAGATGGAATAACCGCGATCAAGACTTATCGCGGGCGCATGAAAGTAGGCGCAGTGCTCGCCAGGTTTGAGGCCAAAAATAGAATGGATGGCCATGACGTGAAAATGGCGGGTAAGTTGGTAATCGTTCCAAGATTTGAAGATCGAATGCCGCGTGATGTCGTCAACAAGACCGCAATAAATTCCCTCGTCTTTGCGTACAATTTCATTAAAACTAGAGTGATCCCTGCGTTTACTGCGCTCAAGTAGCATGCGCCGCCCAAACAGATATGAAACGCAAACCCCTAACTGACGCTGAAATAGACGCCGAACTGGCGAAGCTGGACTTGCTGCCGGACGCGGCAGCGAGAAGGGAGACGGACGCGCTCCTGAAGCGGCTGTTATCCAGCCCCCTGGAACCGTTCCCGCCCAAGTCCAGGAAGGTCCGCAAACGGGCGAAATAATGGCTGCGGACCCGTGCGGCTCCGCAGTCTTCTGGGGTCTGACCCCGCTAAGGATCTGATAAGTAATATATTTCCATATTGTCAACTGTTGACAGTTTCATAAGGCTCGTCTACCTTCCGCCTTGTGACTGTCGCCTCCGCTCCCCACCCCGACACTGTCCCTCCCAAGTCCCCGGCTGAACAAGCGGTGGAGTTGCGCCGTTCCCAGACCCTCGTCAGCATCTGCGAGGCCGAGATCGAGCGCCTGATACTCGACGGCGAGCTGGGACGCGGCGCGCGCATCAACGAGCTCGCGCTGGCAGCGCGGCTGAGCGTGAGCCGGGGACCGCTGCGCGAAGCCTGCCGGTCGCTCGCGCAGGCCGGGCTCCTGGAGGCTCGCGTCAATCGCGGCTTTTTCGTTCGCAAGCTCGCCCGCAAGGAAGTGATCGACTTGTACGACCTCCGCGCCGGGCTCATGCGGCTTGCCGGCGAGCTGGTCGCGCAGCGGATTTCCGACCGCGACCTCGATCGGTTGAACGCGCTGGTCGCCGCGATGGACACGGCCTATGACGGGGGCGACACCGTGCGGTTCCAGGACCTCAATGCGGAATTCCATGCCGTGCTGGTCGTGGCGGCCGATAACCGCCGCCTGCAGCAGGTTTACAACGGCCTCGCGAAGGAGCTGCGCCTGTTCCGCCGCCGCGGGCTCGCGTCGGGGGACGCGATGCATGCGTCGAACCGCGAGCATCGCGCCATCGTCGAGGCGATAGCCGCGCGCGACCCGGCCGCTGCCGGCGCCGCGATGGAACACCACATACTTCAGGGCAAGGCGCGGTTCGTGAGCGCCGCCGCCAACGAGCTGGACGAACGAGAAGAGGTGAAGAAATGAAATTCAGCAATTTTCTCTTTCCCGCGGCAATGACTCCGGATGACGACCAGCGCGTGATCCAGGAAACCCTGCGCGAGGCGCGGCTCTGCGACGAGCTCGGCATGGAAATGCTGTGGCTGGCGGAGCACCACTTCGACGGCATCTGCGCGTACGTCGATCCAGTGAGCTTCGCCGCCGCGCTCGCCGCGAGCACGAAACAGATCCGCATCGGTTTCGCCGTCGCGCAGATGTCGCTGCACCACCCGGTGCGTATGGCCGAGCAGATGGCGTTGATCGACAACATCAGCAAGGGCCGGCTGGTGGTCGGCCTCGGGCGAGGCACGGCCTACAACATCTACGACTACCAGGGCTACGGCATCGATCCCAAGGAAGCCTACGAGAGGCTGGTCGAGGCCGAGGACATCATGATCAAGGCCTGGACCACGGAGAACTACGAGCACAAGGGCAAGTACTGGAACCTGCGCATGCCGCTCCTGCGGCCGCGGCCCTACACCAGGCCGCATCCCTTCATCATCCGCGCCTGCTCGGGCGAGGAGGCGATGCTCGGTATGGCGCGCGCCGGCCGCCCGTTCCTGATGAACATCCAGAGCAACGAAGTCACGCGGCATCGCATGGACCTGTACCGCAGGACCATGCGCGAAAACGGCTTCGACGAGGCCGCCGTCGCGCGCAACGTCGACGACACCTGGGTCTGGCGCAACATATTCGTTGCTGAAACCGATGCCGAGGCCGAGCGCCTGGCGCTCCCGGCGTGGGAAGTCCAGCAGGAATTCCGGCAGGCGATGCGCAAGAAGGTGTACCAGGAACAGGGCCTCCTGCTGCACCAGGAAACCGGGCCCGCGGCGCGCAACCAGGTGCAGCATTCGATCCTGTGCGGTTCTCCCGCGACGGTATCCGAGGCTATCTCCGAAATCGACAACATGGGCGTGGGCGGGTTGATACTCGTGTTTCGCATCGGTCCCATGCCGATCGAGGTCGCGGAAGCGAGCATCCGGCTCTTCATGAAGAAGGTCGCGCCGGAATTCCGCAAAAGCAAGGCAGCCGCCTGACAAAGCGGGGACAGAATTGAATCCTCGATCCTGGATCCTGAATCCTGCGCCTCGATTCGCCTGCGCTGCCGCGATCGCACTGGGTTCGCTCGCGCCATTGGCTGCGCACGCGCAGGGCTACCCCAGCAAGTCGGTCCGCCTCGTCATTCCCTGGGCCCCGGGCGGATCGACCGATTCCATAGGCCGCATCCTGGCACAGAAGCTCTCGGAGTACACCGGGCAGCAATGGCTCGTCGACAACCGCAGCGGGGCCACGGGCACGATAGGTCATGCTCTCGCGGCAAAGGCGGCGCCCGACGGCTACACGCTGCTCCTCGGCACGAACAGCACCTTCGCCATCGCGCCGCATCTCTACAAGAGCCTGCAGTACGACAACGAAAAGGCGTTCGCCCCGGTGTCGCTGGTGGCTATCAGCCCGCAAATCCTGTCGGTGCACCCGTCGCTGCCGGTGAAGAACGTGAAGGAGCTGATCGTGCTCGCCAAGGCGAAGCCCGGCGCCATCCCCTTCTCCACCGCCGGAGTCGGCGCGACGAGCCACATGGCGACCGAGCTGATGATGAACATGGCAGGCATCAGGATGACCCACGTGCCGTACAAAGGCGGCGGCCCGTCGGCCCAGGCGCTGATCGGCGGAGAAACGGCGCTCTCGTTCGTGGACGTCATCACCGCCCTGCCCCAGGCTCAGGCCGGCCGCCTGCGCACCATCGCCACCAGCACGGCCAAACGCACACCGCTCATGCCTGAGCTGCCGACGATTGCCGAATCGGGCCTGCCTGGATTCGAGTCGGTGACTTCGTTCGGCATGTTCGCGCCGGCCGGCACGGGGCAGGAGATCGTGACGCGCGTAAACCGCGAAGTGACGAAGGCGCTCGCGGCGGCCGATGTGAAGGACAGGCTGCGGGCGCAAGGCATAGACCCCGCCGGCACCGCCCCCGAGGAGCTCGTCGCCCACCAGAAGCAGGAAACGGCCAAGTGGGGCAAGGTAATCAGGGAGCAGGGAATAAAATTTGAGTGATCTAGGATTCGGGATTCAGAGTCCAGGGACAAGCAACGAGAAACGAGAGACGAGTCATGAGTGATCCGAGAATACCAAAGAACTTCTTCGCTCCCCGCGTCTCGCGCATCACGGTGTCCGCGAGCAACGCGGGGGCGCAGCGCGTGCGCGAGCTGCAGGCGGCGGGCCGCGACATCATCGGGCTCACCATCGGCGAGCCCGACTTCGAGACGCCCGGCAACATCAAGGAAGCGGCGACGGCCGCGATGTGGCGCGAGGAAACCAAGTACACCAACGTCGATGGCACGCCCGAGCTGAAAGCGGCGATCAGGGCCAAGTTCAAGCGCGAGAACGGGCTCGACTATGCGCCGGACCAGATCATGGTCGGAAACGGCGGCAAGCAGGTGATCTACAACGCGATCATGTCCACCGTCTCCAAGGGCGACGAGGTCATCACGCCGGCGCCGTACTGGGTGTCGTACCTCGACATCCCGCTCCTCGCCGAGGGCACGCCGGTGTCGGTGGTGTGCCGAGAGGAAGACGGCTACAAGATCACGCCGGCGGCGCTCGAGGCCGCGATTACGCCGAAGACCAAGTGGTTCGTGCTCAACTCGCCGTGCAATCCGACGGGCATCGTCTACTCGCGCGCGGAGCTGAAAGCCCTCGCCGCGGTGCTGTTGCGCCATCCCCAGGTCTGGGTGCTCGCCGACGACATCTACGAGCACCTGGTGTTCGACGGCATCAAGTTCTCGTCGATCGCCGAGGTCGAGCCCGCGCTCTACGGCCGGACCCTGACCGTCAACGGCGTCGCCAAGACCTACGCGATGACGGGCTGGCGTATCGGCTATTGCGGCGGCCCCGCCGAGCTGATCGCCACGATGAAGAAGGTGCAGTCGCAGAGCACCACGTGCGCCTCGTCGATCAGCCAGGCCGCGGCGGTGCAGGCATTGAACGGTCCGCAGGATTTCGTGCCGAAGCGCGCGCAAGCCTTCCAGGAGCGCCGCGACCGGGTGCTGGAGCTCTTGCGCGAGGCGCCGGGCATCGAATGCATACGGCCGCAGGGCGCGTTCTACGTCTTCGCCAAGATTGCCGGGATGCTCGGCAAGCGCACCCCGCAGGGCGCACTGCTTGCGACGGAGCAGGACGCCGTCGATTACCTGCTCGAGAACGGCGTGGCCGTGGTGGTGGGCGCGGCTTACGGGCTCTCGCCCTACTTCCGCATGTCCATCGCGTCTCCCATCGAGGAGTTATCCGAAGCCTGTCACCGCATGCGGCGCGCTGCTGCCGCCCTGCGGTGAGCGTCATGGGTCATGGGTGCCCGACGCCTCACGCCGGACGCTTCACGCATGACGCCTGACCCATGACGAAAAACGACAGGCTGCGGATCGCAGTCGATATCGGGGGCACGTTCACCGACGGCCTGGCGGTGCTCGGGGCAGAGGGGCGAATCTGGGTCGCGAAGACGCTCACGACGCCGCACGATCCCGGTGAGGCGGTAACCACCGTCATCGCCGACCTGCTGAAGCAGGTGGCCAACGCGGGTAACAGCACGAACACGGGACCCGTCACCGAGGTCGTACACGGTACGACGCTGGTTACCAATACGTTGATCGAACGCAAGGGCGCGAAGACCGGTCTCGTCGTCACCCGGGGCACGCGCGACGTGCTCACCATCGCGCGCGAGATCCGCTACGAGCTGTACGACCTCAACCTGGAGATACCGAAGGCGCTCGTTCCCGACGACAGGCGCATCGAGATCGACGAGCGGCTGACCGTCGACGGGACGGTTGCTACGCCGCTTACCGGGTCCGCGCTGGCAGAGCTCCTCAGCCGGATCGAGGCGCTGCAGGTGGAAGCGGTCGGCGTGTGCCTGCTCCACTCGTACGTGAACGACGCGCACGAGAAGGCGGTGGCCGCGGCCATCCGCAAGCGCTTTCCCCGTCTCGCGGTCTCGATCTCCTCCGGCATCGCGCGCGAGATCCGCGAGTACGAGCGCATGTCCACGACCGCGGCCAATGCCTACGTCCAGCCGCTCTTCGCGCAATACCTCGACCGCCTCGACAGCCGCGTGCACGCGCTCGCCCCGGGCGCGCCGCTCCGGATCATGGTGTCGAGCGGCGGCTTCACGTCCGGGAAAGCCGCCGCCGAGACGCCGATCCTGCTCCTCGAATCCGGGCCTGCCGGCGGCGTGCTGTCCGCGCTCAATACCGCACGCAACAACGGTCTCGCGCAGATCCTCGCGTTCGACATGGGCGGCACCACCGCGAAAGCGTGTGTTGCCGTCGGCGGCGAGCCGCTCGTCGCCCACAGCTTCGAGTGCGCGCGGGTATCGCGATTCGCGCGCGGTTCCGGGCTGCCTATCCTGATCCCGAGCATAGACCTGATCGAGATCGGCGCAGGCGGCGGCTCGATCGCGCGCGTGAATGACCTGGGACTCCTCAACGTCGGACCGGGCAGCGCCGGCGCCGATCCCGGCCCGGCCTGCTACGGCCAGGGCGGCACCGAGCCCACGGTCACCGATGCCGACCTGATGCTGGGCTATCTCAACGCGGACAACTTCCTGGGCGGCGAGATGAAGCTCAGGAAGGACCTGGCGCAGGCGGCCCTGCAGAAACTCGCCGGGCAACTCAAGCTCTCCCCTGCCGCAATCGCGTGGGGCATCTGCGACATCGTCAACGAGAACATGGCCGCCGCCGCGCGCATCCACATCGCCGAGAAGGGCCACGATCCGCGCGAATTCGCCATGGTCGCGACCGGCGGCGCCGGCCCCGTGCACGTCGTCGAGGTTGCGCGCAAGCTCAAGATTCCGCGCGTGCTCGCGACGATCGCCGCGGGCGCAGGCTCCTGCCTCGGACTCCTGGCGGCCCCCGCCCGCGTGGACCGCGCCTGGTCGAATCCCACCCTGGTAAAGAACATAGACTGGGATCGCGTCGCGGAGGCGTACTCGGAGCTGCGCGCCGACGCGGAGAGCGAGCTCGAGACTGCACGCGCGGGAACCGCCGGCAATCGTACTGGAAGCGCGGCGCTCCAGTGGTGGATAGGCGCCGAGATGCGTTATGCGGGACAGGGCCACAACGTTTCGGTCGGCCTCCCGTGGCGCAGGATCACGGCCGCGCTGGAAAAGGCGCTGCTCAAGGAGTTCGAGAAGCGCTACACGCAACTCTACGGCCACCTCGTCCCGAATGCCGCGCCGCAGGTCGTCACCTGGCGGCTTACCGGCAGGTCGGTAGTGAGAAGCCATCGCTTCAGGTGGGGCGACGCGAGAGTCTCCGTGAAGGCCCGGATGCGCGGAAAACGAGACATCTGGCTGCCGCTCAAGGGCCGCTACGGCCCGGTCGCCGTATACGACCGCTATTCGCTGAAGCCGGGCACCCGCATTCCGGGACCGGTCATACTGGAGGAGCGAGAGTCGACGCTGGTAGTACCGGTCCGCGCCGACGTGCGTATCCTCCCCGACTATACGGTCGCCGTCACGATCAAGGAATTCGACTAGACACTATGAAAAAAAGCAGGCTTGATCCGATTACGCTGGAAATCCAGTGGAAGCGGCTCGTCTCGATGGTGGACGAGGCCTCGGCTGCGTTCGTGCGCACGTCGTTCTCGGTGCTGGTGCGCGAAGCCAACGATTTCGCGGTGGTGCTGACCGACGCGGAGGGCCGCTCGATCGCGCAATCGGTGCTGTCGATCCCGTCTTTCATCGGCACGCTGCCGGCGACGGTAAAGCATTTCCTGAAGCGCTACCCGGCGCACACACTGAAGCCCGGCGACCTAATGATCACCAACGACCCGTGGATGGGCACCGGTCACATCCACGACGTGAATGTCGCGATGCCCATCTTCGACAAGGGCAAGATCGTCGGCTTCGCGGCGGTGGTTTCGCACATGCCCGACATCGGCGGGCGCATCCGCAACGCCGGCATCCGCGAGATCTACGAGGAAGGGCTCCAGATTCCGCCGCTGAAGCTGATGAGCGGCGGCAAGCCCGACCAGAACCTGCTCGACATGATCGGGCAGAACGTGCGCGTGCCGGAGCAGACGCTGGGCGACATCTGGGCGCAGGTGGCGGCGTGCAGGATGCTGGAGGAGCGCCTGCGGCCGCTCCTGCGCGATACCGACCTCGCAGCGCTGGGCGCCGAGATCCGGCGCCGCTCGGAAACCGCGATGCGCAAGAGCATCCGCGAGGTGCCCGACGGCGTCTACCACGGCCAGACGCGTCACGACGGCTTCGAGGAGCCCATCCTCATCAACTGCACCGTGACGGTCAAGGGCGACCGGCTGGCGATCGACTACACCGGATCCAGCCCGCAGGTGCCGCGCGCGGTGAACGTCGTGCCGATCTACACCTTCGCCTACTCGGCGTTCGCGGTGAAAGCGCTCCTCTGCCCCGACGTCCCCAACAACGAAGGCAGCTTTCTGCCGATCACGACCTCGGCGCCGCTGGGCTCGATCTTCAACCCGACCTATCCAGCGGCGAGCGGCGGGCGCGGCATGATAGGCCACATGATGGTGCCGGCGATCATGATGGCGCTGGCCGACGTGCTGCCGGAACGCGCGATCGCCGAAGGGTCTTCCAATTCGTCCATCACCGTCACCGGAGAGCACCGGGGCCGCCCGTACGCCGCCGTGAACTTCATGAACGCGGGCCAGGGGGCGACCCGGCACCGCGATGGCTACACGATGCTGTCTTTTCCCTCCAACCTTTCCAACACGCCGATCGAGGTGTTCGAGCAGATGGCGCCCGTGCGCATCATCGAGCGCGCCATCCGGCGCGGCAGCGGCGGTCAGGGAAAGCACCGCGGCGGCGACGGCCTGCGCTTCGAGATCGAGGCAGTCGGCGATACGCCGATGATGGCGTCGATGATCATGACGCGCTTTCGCACCGCGCCGCAGGGAATATTCGGCGGCGAGCCCGGCAAGGTCGGCGCCCTCCTGCTCAACGGGAAACCGATCGACCCCGCCGACCACTGGCTCCTCAAGAAAGGCGACCGGGTGGTGATGGAGACCGCCGGCGGCGGAGGGTACGGCAAGGCCTGACGTCAGGATTCAGGATTCAGGGTAATCACGGGTCGCCTTGCAGCTTCGCGGCGATTACTACTTTCTTCCATTTTTCAATCTCGAGCCTGACGTACGCAATGAATTGCTCGGGCGTCGTGGGCGCGACAGAAACGCCCTGGTCTTCCAGGCGCTGCTTGAGCGGACCGCCGAGGACCTTGTGCAGATCGGCCGTGAGCTTGGTCAGGATCGGCTGCGGTACCTTCGACTGCGTGCAGACGCCGTACCAACCCGAGACGTCGTAACCCGCTACGCCCGTCTCGGCGAATGTCGGCACGTCGGGGAGTTGCGGACTGCGCCGGGCGGAGGTGACGCCGAGCGCACGAACGCGCCCTGATTTCACCGCCGCAAGCGGCGCACCCGCCAGATTGCCTACGGAAGACTCGATATGGCCGCTGATCGCGTCAGCGAGCGCCAGTGAAGCGCCTTTGTAAGGCACGTGCACGATATTGATTCCCGTCATCGTCTTCAGCAACTCGATGGAAAGATGCGGCGAGCCACCGACACCCGAGGAACCGAAGTTCACTTTGCCGGGGCGCGCTTTGGCGTACGCGATGTATTGCTTCAGCGTCGTCGCGGGGAACGACGGATGCACCATGAACAGGTTGGGCACGCCTCCAATCATCGACGGAAATGCAAAATCCCCGATTGAGTCGTAAGGGACCTTCGCGCCGAAGCGTGCCGGGATGATCGCGTGCGTCGCGATATTGCAGAGGATCAGCGTATAGCCGTCCGGTGGGGCCTTGGCCGTGAATTCGGTCGCCACCATGCCGACCGCGCCTGTCCGGTTCTCGACGATGACTTGAGTGCCCCACAACTCGCCCAATGCCTGCCCAAGCATGCGGGCCGTCGTATCGACGCCGCCTCCGGGCGCGACTCCGACCATGAGGCGCACGGGCTTTACCGGGTAATTCTGCGCCAACGTGGCGGCGGAAAAACCGCACAGTGCCGCCACCGCGAGGACCTTCAGCGCTGCCTTCATTCATGCTCTCATCGTTATGGGGCCTTCACGTTACTGACACTTGGGCGCGCCGATGAACATGCCCCAAGACACTGTAATGGCCAGGATTGCCGAAATCAACGGCCCAGGCCTTTCGCGGTACGGCGTGACCTGCCGTATGCTCTCGGCTGTCAGGATTTTCCATGACATCATGGGGCCAGGTTTACCCGGGCATCAGGTCTGACAATAGGAAGGCACGGGTGGTCGAGGGGACGACAACGTGAGGGTCTGAAAATGCCACTCCTTTTTCGCATCACCGGCGCATGCTTCTGCGGCGCTCTCCTATCGGTGCTATGTCCTGCCGTCGCCCAGGACTACCCAACCCGCTCGGTGCGTATCATCCTGCCGTTCCCCCCGGGCGGCGGCACCGACGTGTTTGCGCGCGTCCTGGCGGTACGCCTGACGGAAGCACTAGGCCAGTCGGTGCTCGTGGACAACCGACCGGGCGCGAGCGGCAACATCGGCGCCGAGGTGACCGCGAAGAGCCCGCCCGACGGCTACACGCTCATGGTCACGACCTCGGCCGTTGCCGCCAACGTCACGCTGCTCCCGAGGACCGGTTTCGATCCGCGTACGAATCTGATCCCGACCTCACAACTCGGCTCGACCTGCAGCGTACTGTCGGTGCATCCCTCGGTGCCGGCACGCACGCCGCAGGAGGTCGTCGCCCTGTCGAAGCGCACGAAAGGCGGGCTCAACTTCGGCTCGAACGGCTCGGGCACCTCGAGCCATCTCGCGGGCGTCATGTTCGGCCAGGTGGCGGGCGCGGCGTTGAACCACATCCCCTACAAAGGCGCCGCCCCTGCGCTGAATGCGCTGCTGGGCGGGGAAGTCGAAGTGGCGTTCCCGGGAGTGAACAGCGTGCAGCCCATGCTGCGGGCGGGCAAGGTGCGGGCACTCGCGGTTTCCACGAAGCGCCGCTCGGCCGCCCTGCCCGAGCTGCCGACACTGGATTCGATCTATCCCGGTGTCGATGTCGATCAGTGGTTTCTGTCGTTCGTGCCAGCGGGCACGCCGCCCGCCATCGTCACGCGGCTCAACGCGGAGCTGACCAAGGCCCTCCAGCACCCGGACGTAAAGACCTTCATGTCGCGGGAAGGCATCGATCCGGTGGGAAGCACACCAGCCGAGGCGTTGGCGTTTCTCAACCGCGAGATCGACAAGATCGGCAAGTTGATCAAGCTCGCGGGAATAAAGGCGGAGTGATATTCGAGATCGAGTGCGATCCAAACGAGGCATTTCCGTTTTAGCATCCCTGGATCGGGCGGCTATTCGGGCTGCTATGATTCGGGAAACGCCTGGAGGAACCCCCGATGCCTGAACTCACCATGCTGTCCCCACTCCCGGTATACCTCGACGAGCGCGTCGACGATCCCGGGCTCGCACCGCGCCCGGCCAGCCTCGACGGCAAGGTGCTGGGCCTGCTTCCGAACTGGCGCCCCTCGGCGGTCGAGATTCTCCAGGGCGTCGGCCAGGCTCTCGGCGAGCGCTTCAAGCTGGCCTCGGTGGCGATGGAGCAGCCCATGCGCGAAGTGCCCATCGCCAGGGGCAGAGTGATCGACGCCATGCGGGAGAAGCTCGACGAGATTGCGCGCTCCGTCGACGTGGCCGTTGCGGCCACCGGCGATTGAGGGTCGTGCACGACGTGGTGTAGCCACGTCACGGCAGCCCTGGAAAGCCGCGGTGTTCCGACCGTCATGATCGCGACGGACTCCTTCAACGTGTTCGGCCGACGCATAGCCTCCACTGTCGGCTGCCCCTACGCCGTCATCGCCGTGACGCCCAATCCCATCCGCCAGCTCGAACCGGAAGCCATTCGTGCGCGCGTGGCCGCGATGCTGCCGGCCATCGTCGAGGGGCTGACGCTGCCCCCGGCGGAAATCCTGCTGCGCACGAAAGACCAGGTGCGGCTCGAGATCCGCCCCTCCGGCATCGTGCGCTCCTCCACTCCGGTCTAACGCAATGTCGCAACAGGGATACGATCTCGAAGCCGCATCCGCTGCGGAGCTGATGACGCGGGCTTTCGAGCACGCCTACGAGCAGGGCTGGACCGATGGATTACCGATCATTCCCGCAACTGCCGAGCGGGTGCACGAGTTCGTCGCCGCCGCCCGCAGGCCACCCGGCGAAGCGATCGGCAACCCCGTGCCGCCGCGCAAGGGCGTAGCCACGGTCGAAGTGATCGCGGTGAACGCGATCATGGCCGGATGCCGCCCCGAGTACATGGGCGCCATCATCGCGGCCGTCGAGGGCCTGACCGATCCGGCCTTTCCGCTCGAATTCATGCAGGTGACCACCAATCCGATGACGCCGTTCCTGCTGGTGAACGGCCCGGTGCGCAGGAAACTCGACGTGAACTGCGGCACCGGTTGCCTCGGACCGGGGTGGCGCGCCAACGCCACCATCGGGCGCGCGATCCGGCTCATCCTGATCAACGTCGGCGGCGCCCTGCCGGGCGTGTATTCGAAGGTCAGCCTGGGCTCCCCGCTGCGCTACTCGTACATCTGCGGCGAGAACGAGGAGGAGAATCCCTGGAATCCCTACCACGTCGATGCCGGCTATGCGGCCACCGAGAGCACCGTCACGGTGTTCAAGGCGTCGAATTTCTGCAACATCTCGGGCGGCGAGGGCGTCGGGCCGGACGAGATTCTGCGGCATATTGCAACCAACATGCCGCCCATGTACGCGGGCGGCGACGGCGTCCTGCTGCTCCTCGGCGTCAACCATGCCCGCTCGCTCTTCGAGTCCGGCCTCACCAAGCGCGACATCCAGCAGAAGTTGTGGGAGTACGCGCGGCTGCCGGCCTCGATGTTCGCGAAGACCTTCGCCGACACCGAGCGTGAAGCGGGACGCGGCGACAAGGACATGGTGTGGCGCGCGCGCCGTCCGGAGGACATCCGCATCGTGGTGGCGGGAGGCCCCGGACCGCAGGACGTCTACATCGGCGCCGGCATGCCGCAGACTCGCGTCATACGCGAATGAACCAGAGGAGGACACCATGAGCACCACACCCGAGCCCGGCCCGGGAGTCCGCTTTCTCGGCGAGCGCCCGAGCATCGACGCACCCGAGTTGCCCGCCCGGCCCTACGAGTTCGTGATGGAGACCGAGGTCGAGTCGCTCGAAAAGATGCACAAGGTGGCGCGGCATCGCAAGTTCGAAATCCACGTCGATGAGCCGGCGCACTTGAAGGGTGACGACAATTACCCGCAGCCCCTCATCTACGTAGCGGCCGGCCTCGGCTCCTGACTGCTTACCCAGGTGTCGCGGTACGCGACAATGACGAAGACCCGCATCAAAAAGGCGAAGGTCCGAGTGCTGATCCACTGGTATCTGACGGGGTCAGTGATCAAGGGCACCGTCGACAGCGGATGCAAGGAAGTCGAAACACACCTCGAAGTCGATTCCGACGACGAACCGGAGAAAGTCCGCCGCGTCGTTCGACTTGCAAAGAAAGGCTGCTTCGCGGAGCAGATGGTGGTGCGTCCCGTACCCTTGACCGGGTCGATCCGGATCAACGGAGAGGCTTTTTCGCTTTAGACGAGGCTGGCGAGAAAGCGCAGCGACGAGGCGAGCAGGAACAGCCCGAACGCGATTTCGAGCGCGCGGCGCGACAGGGCGTGGGCCATTCTCGCGCCGTAAGAGGCAGTAATGCTCGATACGGGCGCCATCAGCACAAACCCGATCAGCGACACGAAACCGATCGAGAACGGCGGCAGTTGCGCCCGATGCGGGATACCGGCAAAGATATAGCCGAGCGTTCCGGCGAGCGCGATCGGCACCACGACGCCGGCCGAGGTCGCGACCGCCTGGTGGATCGGCTTGCCGTAGAGCGTGAGCACCATGGTGGCGAGCGAGCCGCCGCTGACGCCGGTCAACGAGGCCATCAGCCCGACCGCGAGGCCGTAGAGGCGCGCCAGCGGATGCGGCGGCAGGTCGTCGCCCAGCCGCCACGAATCCTTCCCGAACAGAAGCTTCCCGGCGATGATCCCCGCGATGACGATGAAGGCGATCTTGAACACTGGCGACGGTGCAACGGCGGCAATGCCCGAACCGATGGCCATGCCGACGATCGCGCCCGGCGTCCACCGTCGCACGACATCGGTGAGCACTGCACCCGTCGAGCGATGCGTCAGATACGACCGGATATTGGTCGGCGCCATGATCGCGAGCGAGGTGCCGATGCAGAGCTGCATGTGCACCGCGTCCGGCACGCCGAGGACGCGGAATACCTCGTAGAGGACCGGCACCGCGATCACGCCGCCGCCGACGCCGAACAGTCCTGCCAGCACTCCGGCCACCACCCCGCCCGCCATCAACGCGGCGGCGAGCAGGAGCAATTCATTGAGCGGTACGCCGAGCATGCCGCCAGCCTATCAGGCCCGGCACGAACCCCGGATTCTCGGAAAATCAACTCCAGCGCGTGCCCCCGTCACTTGGGTCGAAGACCGATATCCCTGCTGACCCTGGCTATCGTCTCGATCTGCTCGCGATGGATCTTGTCGAGCTCCTGAGGCGTGGTCGGCGCAGGAACATAGCCCATGCCCTGCAGCTTGTCCTTGACGTCGGGAAGATCGAGGATGCCCGCCACTTCCTTGCTGATCTGGTTCAGGATAGTGCGCGGCGTCCCGGCCGGCGCGAACAATCCGGTCGTATTTTCAGGTCTCTTGAAGTCGGGCATCGTCTCCGCCAGCGCGGGTACGTCCGGTAACAGGGGCGAGCGCTGCGGTATGGCCACCGCCAGCCCCAGCAATTTTCCATCCCTGATCAGCGGCAGCGCGGAGAACAGCGTCACGCTGGAAAAGTGGGTGCGCCCGCCCAGGATCTCGATCGTCGCCTCCGGCCCTCCCTTGAACGCCACCGTCACGACCTTGATTCCGGCGGCGAGGGCGAATCTCGCGCCGTTCAGGTGGGAGCCCGTGCCGACCGCGGAGGAGCCGTAGATGAGCTTGCCGGGCTGCGCCTTCCCGAGGGCGATAAATTCGCTCACCGACTTGACGCCCAGCGACGGCGACACGACGATTACTTGAGTGCCGATGCCGATCTGGGTCACGCCCGCGAAATCCTTGACGGAGTCATAGGGTAGATTCGATTGCATCGCTGCGTTGATGGCGAGACCCGCGGTGGACAGGAGCGTATGGCCGTCGGGCGCCGCCTTGGCGACGGTGCCCGCCGCGAGCGTGCCTGCCGCGCCCGTCCGATTGTCCACCACCACCGCGCGGCCCCAGCTCTCGCTCAGCTTCTGGCTGATCATGCGTGCCAGGATGTCGCCCTGGCTGCCGGCGGGGTTCGAAACGACAACGCGCACCGGCTTGCTCGGAAATTTCTGCTGCCCTTGTGCGAAAGCCGGCGCAGCCGCGATAACGACGGCCGCCGCCACTAGTGCCGCGACATGTAACGCCCGCATGGCGCCTCCGATGCGTTTTCTAAGAGGGATCGTCACGGGTCACGAGTGCAGGAAGGCCTGCGCCACCCAGAACCAGCGCTTCATCGCGTCTCAGCCGGGAAGCCCTTGCGCAAGCTTCCTCGTATCGGGATGCAGCTGATCCCAGGGCTGGGCGCGGGCGGTGAAGATATCCATGGACGGCTTGTATTGAGACGGATCGTCGAGGCTCCCCGCCTGCAGCCCGAGCACATCGGGCAGTCGCTCCAGCCTGGCAGCGATCTGGCACCCGCAGTTCGGGCAGAAGCCGCGCTCGACCGCTTTTCCGGTGTTACCGACGATCCGGTAATAACGCAGCTCGCCGCGAAGATTGACCGAGGATTTCGGCACGACCAGTATCGGCGCGTAGTTACTCCCGCCCGCCTGCTGGCAATCGCGGCAATGACAATTCACCATCAGGACCGGATCGGCGTCGGTCTCGTACCGCACCGCGCCGCAAGCACACCCGCCGGAGATTTTCTGCGCCATCGCATGCTCCCCTTATTCCGTCGCAGCGGGCGAGTGTAGCACCGGCTTCATGATTGCCTCCTGGTACGCCGCGCGCCGCTGGCGTACGAAGCGAGGCCATAGTGCATGCGCCAGGCATGGGCTGCCATGCGTTCCGTGGGATGTGTATACCGGATGGACTTCGCGGAGATGAGAAGTGCCGACGCCAGGCCCCAGGTCGCCGACCGCGTGCCCATGACAGTCCTCCTCGGCGGACGCCCGTGGGAGCCCGAGTTCCTCAGGAAATTCCGGCGACCGGTTCCCGAAAGCCCCGCCAGGCGACGCCGGGGTCAACATTGATACGTGCGGCTGGAGAGGATCGAGTCCGCCAGGCGCTGTCGCCGCAAAGCGACACTGAATGTGATCGTGATTTCACCGCGTTATGTCGGATCGCGGAAAATTTCCGTCGGGCTAGCCCGACAGGTCGCCTCGATGAGACGCGTGAAATCCGTGCAAATTCATGCACTCCGCGCCTAGGCACGGCTCTTGCATGGGGACCGATCCGAGCGGACATACCGGCGCACGCCGGTTAAGGAAGAGCAGTGAACACCTGCTCGAGCTGGCGGATTGCGGTGCCCGTTGCAGGATTGATGGCCTGCGCGGCGTTGAACGCGTGCGCTCCGCTCGCGGTCACCGCCGCTGGCGTGGGCGGCGCAACCGCAGTCAACCATACGCTGACAGGCATTACCTACCGGACGTTCAGCGAGCCGCTGCCGCGAGTCAAGTCCGCCTCCCTGCGCGCGCTGAACCGCATGGGCCTGAAGCACTCCAGCGGGCAAAAGACCGACTACGTGGAAACGATCAACGCGAAGGCGAACGACCGGGATATTGAAATCCAGTTCGAGTCGCTCACCCCCAGCACGACCCGCATGCGCGTGACCGCCAGGAGCGGCGGCCTCTTTTACGATAGCGCGACCGCGACAGAGATCATTCTCCAGACCGAGAAGGCTCTCGGCAGCGGATAGTCAGAGGAGGAATATTCATGGCAATCTCGTCCAGCCCCATCACGGCCGCGCTCGGCACGGCCCTGTTCGTCCTCTCAGTCGGAGTCGCCGCGCCCGCCTGGTCCGTAGAGGGAACCGCCACCGACAAGTACATCTCCGGGAAAGGCGCGCAATTCGAATCCCTCGCGGGCTCCCATGAAAATCTGGAGAGCCTCGCGGGAGGGTTGCGCACCGGGACTCGTGTCACCCTGACCGAGAACACCCCAACCGGGATCAAGGTGACGACCTTCGACCCACCGACGAAGCCGATGGGCTACGGCAACATCACCCGGGCCCTTACCCTCGCCAACCGCCAGCTTGCCTCGGTCGGCATTACCGATCCCACCGCAGCTGAACTGCGCGCGGCGCTGAACGGGGGCACCGTCAAGACAGCAAGCGGTGACACGCAGTTGCAGGGCGTGCTGCAGCTGCGCAGCCAGCACATGGGGTGGGGCAAGATTGCGCACACGATTGGAGTACCGCCGGGCAATAACGCAGGCGCCGGCGCCCCGCACGTTACTCCGCACATTGCTGCGCGGAGCAGCGGCGGAACCATCACCAACGCCGGCGGCGCTACAGTCGGCAGTGCTTCGTCGCGTGGCCACGGCAACGGCCACGGCGCGATCGTCTCCGCAGCGGGGTCGTCGTCTACGGTCAGCCCCGGGCGCAGCGGCAACGCGTTCGGCCGGGGCCCGGTTTCGACCGCCGCGGGTACTCAGGGGCCGGGTAACGGCAACGCGTTCGGTCACGGCCGAGCCGGAAAATAGGCAGAGCAACCTAACCCACCCTGGCTGACGCGGTCGCGCAACGCCACGCGCGGCCGACCGTCGCTCGTTGGCCCGAAGTCGATCGTGGTCTCTTCCGGCCAATCGTCCATGCCGGGGCCACAGGTCTTTTCGATTATCGAGCCCGGCCGATGACGGGACGGGCTTAAAGAGCCATTTCTGGCCGAAAACTGCGCTCTTGAGCCCGCATGTCGCCCGGATTCGGGCTGGTCAATCCTTTCAAATCAACCTGTTGCCGGGGTCAGACCCCAAAAACCTCTTACCCAGCGCCGCCCAATGCCTTGTATATCTCGTCAACGCGCCTGGCCTCGACCTCGGACAGGAGTGTGGCCGCGCCGCCATTACCGGTCAGCTCGTCGACCCGCTCGATGAATTCGAGATCGTCGCCGTCTATCTCGCCCTCGTCGGCGAGACCCTTCAGCTCTCGAATTTTCTGGCTCAGGGATATGGGCATGGGATTAGCACACACACCGCTGTCGCGAAACAAAAAGGGCCATCAGGGCCCCCTTATTGTTTGGCGGAGAGGGTGGGATTCGAACCCACGATACGCTTGCGCGTATTCCGGTTTTCGAGACCGGCCCATTCAACCACTCTGGCACCTCTCCGGGATGTTGCTGTCGCGGAGGCGGGGATTCTATCAGCGCTAGTTGGGCTTGAGAACGCTCGTCCCTCCCATATAGGGACGTAACGCCTCCGGTACCGCGACACTGCCGTCGGAATTCTGGAAGTTCTCCAGGATCGCCACGAGCGTCCGCCCGATGGCCAGGCCCGATCCGTTCAGCGTGTGCACCAGCTCCGGCCGGCCCTTGTCGTTTCGGAAGCGCGCCTGCATGCGGCGTGCCTGGAACGCTTCGAAGTTGCTGCACGACGAGATCTCGCGGTACGCGTTCTGTCCCGGCAGCCAGACCTCCAGATCGTAGGTCTTCGCCGCCGAGAATCCCATGTCCCCGGTGCACAGCGTCACGACGCGGTACGGGAGTCCCAGCCGCTTCAGTATGGTTTCCGCGTG
>DASRJL010000004.1:0-9307 GCA_035649495.1 Burkholderiales bacterium
CAAAAGCGAAAAAGCCTGCGCTTTGCAGACCTTTTGCTTGAAGGTGGCGCGCCCGGAGGGATTCGAACCCCCTACCCCCTGGTTCGTAGCCAGGTACTCTATCCAGATGAGCTACGGGCGCTGCGAGGGCCGCATTATATAGGGACTAGGGATTAGGGACTAGGGACTGGATGCCGTGGGCGACCTTCAATCCCTAGTCTCCAGTCTCCGGTCTCTAGTCTCCAGTCTCTAGTCGCCGACCATTGAAAGAGGTCGAGCGACTTCCTCCAGCGACTTCCGCTCCGCATCCACGCCCCATACCGCCGCGATGATTGCAGCCGCGCACATGAGCAAGGCTGCAAGGGCAAACCCGCCGAACAGCGCCTCGCGGCTGCCCGATTCGACGATCACGCCGAACAGAGCCGGCGCGATGAAGCCCCCGGCGCCCGTGCCGATCGCGTAGAAGAGCGAAATCGAGACCGCCCGCATCTCGACGGGGAAGATCTCGCTCACGGTGAGATACGCCGAACTGGCGGCGGCGGAGGCTATGAAGAAAATCGCGCACAGGCTCATTACCTGCGTGGTCGCAGTGAGCGCCTCGTGCGCGAAGGCGTAGCCCATCGCGAAGAGCCCGATGCCCGACAAGGCATAGGTCGCCGCGATCATCTTGCGGCGACCGACGCTATCGAAGAATTGTCCCAGCAGCAGCGGCCCGAAGAAATTGCCGAGAGCGAAGGGAAAGATGTAGTAGCCGACCTTGTCGTCGGGGACGCCGTAGAAGCGGGTCATGATGAGCGCGTAGGTGAAGAAGATGGCGTTGTAGAAGAACGCCTGCGCCGTCATCAGGGAAAGCCCCACGAAAGCGCGGCTGCGCAGCCGCGTCGCCATCAGCCGCAGTATCTCGCCCCAGGTGACGTGCGGCCGCAGCGTCATGGGAAGCACCGCCGTGGCCCGCGGCCAGACTCCCCGCCCGGCGGCCACTTCGGCCTCTATCCTTGCCACCACGGCCTCGGCCTCCTCATGCCGGCCATGCGTAATGAGCCAGCGCGGACTCTCCGGCACGTTTCTTCGCACCAGAAGTATGGCGACGCTCAATACCGCGCCGAATGCGAAAGCAAGGCGCCAGCCGAGCTCGGGACCGACGAACGCGGGATCGAGCAGCACGATGCTCATGCCGGCGCCCACGATCGCACCAAGCCAGAACGTGCCGTTGATCGCGAGATCCACGACGCCGCGCACGCGCGCCGGAATCAGCTCGTCGATCGCGGAATTGATCGCCGCGTACTCCCCGCCGATCCCGAACCCGGTGAGAAAGCGGCAGAACACGAACGAGGTGAAGTCCCACGTGAAGGCCGTGAGCACAGTGGCAATCAAATAGACGACGAGCGTAATCAGGAACAGGCGCTTGCGACCCAACCTGTCCGCCAGCCTGCCGAAGTACAGCGCCCCGAGTACCGCGCCCGCGATGTAAGCCGAGCCGGTCCACCCCACCTCCGCGGCCGACAGGCCCAGGGTGCCCGGGCGCTGCAGTACCGGACCGAGCGAACCGACCACCGTCACCTCGAGCCCGTCGAGGAGCCACGTGACGCCCAGCGCTATCACGACGCGCCAGTGCCATCGCGACCAGGGCAGCGCGTCGAGCCGTGCGGGTACGGTGCTGTGAACGACCGGTGCTGGATCCATCCATCCTCTGATTGGCCGGCGAGAGCGAGGTTCACTCGTCCGAAAACGCGATAAACTTGCGCTGGCCGCAAAATCGGGTATTCACACATCATCGAGGGGACTGTATGCGACTGGGACATCTGATCGGCGCCGCGGCAACGGCCATGCTGCTGCAGGCCGCGCCGGCCACGGGTCAAACCATCAAGATCGGCGTGCTCAACACCCACTCCGGCCCGTTCGCCACGCTCGGCGAGTTGATCGAGAAGGGCTACAAGCTCTACATGAAGCAGAACGCCGACAAGCTCCCGCCCGGCGTCAAGATCGAGCTGGTGGTGCGCGATACCGGCGGGCCCAACCCGGACAAGGCGAAGCAGCTCGCGCAGGAGATGATCGTGCGCGACAAGATCCAGATCCTGACCGGCGAGGTGTTTACCCCCAACGCTCTGGCCGTCGCCCCCCTCACCCAGGAGGCGAAGCTGCCGTTCTTCATCATGAACGCGGGCACTTCGGTCATCGTCAACCGCTCGCCGTACATCGCCCGGTTCTCGTTCACGCTGTGGCAATCGTCCTACCCGCTCGGCGCGTGGGCCTCGCGCAAGTACAAGACCGCATACATCGCGGTGAGCGATTTCGGCCCCGGCCACGACTCCGAGGCGGCGTTCGAGAAGGCGTTCACCGAGGGCGGCGGCAGGATCATCGGCAAGGTGCGGATGCCCCTCGCCAACCCGGATTTCGTGCCGTTCATGCAGCGCGTGAAGGACGCGAAGCCGGAGGCGCTGTTCTCGTTCATCCCCGCCGGCCGCCAGGCGACCCAGATCATGAAGGCGTACGGCGACCTGGGCCTGGGCAAGGCCGGCATCAAGTTCATCGGGCCGGGCGACATCACCACCGACGAGGAGCTGCCCAACATGGGCGACGTGGCGATAGGCGTGATCACCGCCCACCACTACTCCGCCGCGGCCACGCGCCCCGCCAACAAGGCGTTCATCGCCGCGTGGAAGAAGGAGTACGGCGAGAAGTCCTCGCCGAGCTTCATGTCCGTGGGCGGCTGGGACGCGATGGACGCGATCTACTACGTCATCCGGGAGCAGAAGGGCAAGCTCGACCCGGAGAAGACCATGGAGCTCGCGAAGAAGTACAAAAACCCGAACAGTCCGCGCGGCCCCATCCACATCGATCCCGCGACGCGCGACATCGTCCAGAACGAGTACATCCGCGAGGTGCGCAAGGTCGGCGGCCAGCTCGCCAACGTGGAGATCGAAACGATAGGCATGGTCAAGGATCCGTGGCAGGAGTATCAGAAGAAGTAAGGCTGGAACGCCCTCGCCCCGTGTAAACGGGGAGACCAATGCAAGGCTTCCTCTCGTCGCTTGTCAGCGTCGCGTTCCACGGCGCCGCCTACGGGATGATCCTGTACGTGATCTCGGTCGGCCTGTCGGTCACGATGGGCCTGATGGGCTTCGTCAATCTCGCCCATGGCGTTTTCGCGATGGCGGGCGGCTACGTGATGCTCTCGGCGATGAACGCGCACGGCGTGCCGTTTCCGCTCGCGCTCGTCCTCGCCTTCGCCGCGGTCGCCGCCGGCAGCGTGATCCTCGAACGGCTGCTCTATTCCCGGCTGTATGCGGCGGGCGAGCTGGAGCAGGTGCTCTTCACGATCGGCCTGGTCTTCGTTTCGGTGGCGGTCGCACGCCTGATATACGGCACCCTGCAGCAGCCCGTCACCCTCCCGGACTACCTCAGGGGCCAGTTGCCGCTGCTCGGCCGGGATTTCCCCGCATACCGCGTGTTTCTGATTGCTTTCAGCGCGACCATGGTCGCCGTGCTCTGGTTCAGCGTAGAGCGCACGCGCTGGGGCGCGATGGTGCGCGCGGCCGTCGACAACCGCGCCATGGCGCAGTCGGTCGGCATCGACACGAAGCGCCTCTTCACGCTCACCTTCGCCCTCGGCAGCGGTCTCGCCGGCCTGGGCGGGGGGCTCGGCGCGGACCTGATCTCCATACAGCCGACGTACCCGTTCGAGCAGCTCGTGTACTTCCTGATCGTGGTGGCCGTCGGCGGCCTCGGTACGCTGCGCGGTCCGTTCGTCGCAGCGCTGCTGATCGGGTTCGGCGATACCGCGTGCAAGTACTGGGTACCGCACTTCGGCGCGTTCTTCATCTACGTCGCCACGATCGCGATACTGCTGTGGCGCCCCGCCGGCCTCTTCGGCCGCAGAGTTTAAGAGCAAATTAGCCACGGACCCACACGGAAGTACACGGACGAAGAATCAGGAACAGCACGTGAGGGCTGCCAACAATGAATCGGCATTCCGCAAACGCCAGTTCCTGGTGACTGACTTTCGCCGCCCTATTTTCTGCTTCGACTTCCGTGTGTTTCCGTGTGTTTCCGTGGCTGAATTGGATTTTCTATGAGTCATGCCGGCGGCTACAGCGCAGACGCGCGCATCCGCTGGATCGAGTGGACGCCTTTCGTCGCGGCGATAGCCTGCTTCTTCCTGCTGCCCGAGTACGTGCCGCTCGGCGCGCGCATCCTGATTTACATACTCTACGCCCTGTCGCTCGACCTGATCCTCGGCTACGCGGGCATCGTAACGCTCGGTCACAGCGCGTTCTTCGGCGTCGGGGCGTACGTCGCCGGCATACTTGGCGCCAAGATGGGAATCACCGATCCCCTCATGCAGCTCGCGGCCGCGGCGCTCGCAGCCGGCCTGCTCGGCATTGCAACGGGCGCGGTGATCCTGCGCACGACGGGCCTGACGCTGCTCATGCTCACGCTCGCGATCGCTTCGCTGTGCCTCGAGATCGCCAACCGGGCGACGACCATCACCGGCGGCGCCGACGGCCTGTCGGGCATTGTCGTAGCCCCCATATTCGGCCTGTTCCGATTCGACATGTTCGGGAAGACCGGCTACGTCTACTGCCTGATCATCCTGTTCCTGGGATGGCTCTTCGTGCGCCGCCTGATCTACTCGCCGTTCGGGGCGTCACTCACGGGCATACGGGAGAACAGCCTGCGCATGCACGCGGTCGGCGCCCCGGTGTACCCAAGGCTGGTGACGGTGTACGGGATTTCGGCCGTGATCGCGGGCGCCGCCGGGGCGTTGATCACGCAGACCAACCAGTTCGTCGGGTTGAACGTGCTCGGGTTCGAGGCCGCGGGCGAGCTGCTGGTCATGCTGATCCTCGGGGGCGTGGGGCGCATCTACGGCGCGTTCGTCGGCCCCATCGTATTTCTGATCGCCCAGGATTACCTCGCCAAGCAATTCCCCGAGTACTGGTACCTGGGTATCGGTCTCCTGCTGGTGGTGGTCGTCATGTTCGCGCGGGGCGGCATACTCGGCATCGTGGACGGCGCCGTTGCGCGCCTGCGGAGCAAGGCGTGAACGTCGCGCTCGAGACCCGGGGCCTGTGCAAGAGCTTCGGCGCGCTCACGGTCGCGGAGAACATCGACTTCCGCCTCGAAACCGGGGCGCGCCACGCCCTCATCGGCCCCAACGGCGCCGGCAAGACGACTTTCGTGAACATGCTGACCGGCGTGCTTGCGCCTTCCGCCGGCCGCATCCTCCTCGGCGGGGATGACGTGACGGACGCCGGCCGGGCAGCGCGGGTCAAGCGCGGCCTCGGCCGCACCTTCCAGATCAACGCGCTTTTCAGCCACCTCTCCGCGCTCGACAACGTTGCGCTCGGGATCGCGGAGCGCCGCGGCATCGCCTCGCGCGTGTGGCTGCCCGCGAGCAGGCATCGGGAGGTGCGGGAGGAAAGCCTGGAGCTCCTCGCCACACTGGGCCTCGCGGACGACGCGCGGCAACGCGTGCTCGATCTCCCCTACGGCAAGCAGCGCCTGGTCGAGATCGCGATCGCGCTGGGGCTGAAGCCCGCGGTGCTGCTGCTGGACGAGCCGGCGGCGGGCGTGCCCAAGGCGGAGTCCGAGCGTATCCTCGAGGTCCTCGACCGGCTGCCGCAGGAGATCGCCATCCTCATCATCGAGCACGACATGGACCTGGTGTTCCGCTTCGCCCGGCGCATCACGGTGCTGGTGCAGGGCGTAGTGCTGGTCGAGGGCAGTCCGGCAGAGATCGCAGCGGACAGCCGCGTCCACCAGGTCTACCTGGGCGAGCAGCATCATGCGTGAAGCCCCGTCATGCGTCATGCGTAAAGCGTCAGGCGCCTCGCATGAGTCATCACGGTTTTGGACTCGCCTGACCCCTGACCCATGACCCCTGACGGGTTCTTGCGCATGCCCCATCATCCATGACCCATGACGGAAAAGGCACCGCGCTGCACCTCACCGGTGTCCGCGCCGGCTATGGCGAGACCGTCGTGCTCGAGGACGTGGAGTTCACGCTGCCCGAGCGCGGCTCGCTGGCGGTGCTCGGCCGCAACGGCGTAGGCAAGACCACCCTCCTCGCGACCGTGATGGGGCACACCACCTTTCATGCCGGCAGCATCGAGTATCGCGGACAGCCGATCTCGCGGCTCGCGCCCTACGCGCGCGCCCGTCTCGGGATCGGCTACGTGCCGCAAGCGCGGGAGATATTTCCCTCGTTGTCGGTCGAGGAAAACCTCACCGTCGCCGCCCGGGTCAATTCCGTTTCCCCGGGGCGCTGGACATTGGAGCGGGTCTACGAGCTCTTTCCCGGGATTGCCTCGCGGCGCGCCCACATGGGCAACCAGATCTCCGGCGGCGAGCAACAGATGCTCGCCATCGGGCGCGCCCTCATGGGCAATCCGGCGCTTCTGCTCATGGACGAGCCGCTGGAAGGCCTCGCACCCATCATCGTCGAAGCGCTGCTGCGCGCGCTCACCCGCCTGATTCGCGAGGAATCGCTGGCGGTCGTGCTGGTCGAGCAGCACGCCAGGCTGGCGCTGGAGGTCACGCAGCAGGCGATCGTGCTGAACCGCGGGCGGATCTCCTGGCTCGGCTCGAGCACCGAGCTCCTCGCCGAGCCGGCGCGCCTCACCAACCTCATCGTCGCGGGCTAGAATCCGTCTCAAAACCGGCATACGGACAGGATGAACAAGATGAACAGCATACGAGCGCGGTTAATCCATCTTGTACATCCTGATCATCCTGTCTGTTTTTCGATCTTTGCCAGCCTTGCGCTTGCTTGCATGCCGCTCGCGGCTGCCGCACAGCAGTATCCGGCGAAGCTGATTCGGATTGTTGTTCCATTGCCGCCGGGCGGCAGCAACGACCTCGCCTCCCGGCTGGTCGCGGAAAGAATGACGGCCGGCATGGGCCAGCCCGTCGTAGTGGACAACCGCCCCGGGGCGAGCGGCATCATCGCCACCGAGCTGGTGGCAAAGAGCGCGCCGGACGGCTACACGCTGCTGATGGCGAACACCGCGCACGTCGACAACGCGCATTTTTTCGCGAAGCTCCCGTACGATCCGCTCCGGGACTTCGCCCCGGTTACGCTCATGACCTCGGTCCACTTCGCGCTGGTCGTGCATCCTTCGGTGCCGGCAAGGAACGTAAAGGAGTTCATTGCCGTCGCGAAAGCGCGGCCCGGGGCGCTGACGTTCGCTTCCGCCGGGACCGGCGCGCCGCATCACCTGGCGATGGAGCTCCTGAAGTCGATGGCGCGCGTGGACCTGACGCACGTGCCGTACAAGGGCGCGGGCCAGCTCGTGCCGGCGCTGGTGGCGGGCGAGGTGACGTGCGTCATCGGCGCGATCAACTCGCTGCTGCCGCACGTTCAGACCGGCCGGCTGCGCATGCTCGCGATGGCGGGAAGCCGGCGTGCCTCGGTGTTGCCGGACGTTCCCACGATCGCGGAGGCGGCGCTCCCGGGATTCGCGCTCGACAACTGGGGCGGCATGCTCGTCCCGGCGGGCACGCCCCGCCCTGTGGTCGAGCGCCTGAATGCCGAGATCACGAAGGCGCTGCGCGATCCGCAGGTCCGGAACAGGATGGTGCCGCAGGGCATAGAGATCATCACATCGTCGCCCGAAGAATTTCAGGATCTCATGAAGTCCCACATGGCAAAGTCCGCGAAGCTGATCAAGGCGGCGAACATCAAGCTGGAATGACTGGAACCTATTAGGTTCTCGCCTACGGGCTTGCTACACTCGTTGCAAAAGGGGATCAGCGATGCCGTTCACCTACAATGTCGTCACCGGGGCGTCCGCCGACCGGCTCGAAAAACTGATCGCCGAGCGGCTCGGGCCCGGCGCCGACAAGGTCGCCATCGACCGGCGCATCTGGAGGCTCTTCGGGGAAAAATGGGCGGTGCTGTATACCGATTTGTCGGGGTTTTCTCGCAACGTCGCGGACTTCGGCATCGTGCATTTCCTGCAGACGATTTACGAGTCCCACCGCCTGCTGGTTCCCCTCATCGAGCGGGACAACGGGATTCTCCTCAAGACCGAAGGCGACAGCCTGCTCGTCATGTTCCGGCACGTAAGCGACGCCGTCCGTTGCGCGGTCGAGATGCAGAAATGCACGCAGCAATACAACGAGACGCGCATAGACGAGGAGAAGGTTCTGCTGTGCGTCGGCATCGGCTACGGCGAACTGCTGCGGATCGGCGATTCGGACATCTTCGGCGCCGAGGTCAATGCGGCGTGCAAGCTCGGCGAAGACATTGCCAGGGCGAATGAAATCCTGATCACCGGCGAAGTGTCCCGCACCGCGAGGCTTCCGCCGGGGGCGAGCCTGCAGGCCCTGGACTCGGCGCCCGCCGGCGCCGATTCGGCCTTCAGGCTGATCTACAAGTAGTACAAAAATTGAAGGCCCGCGAAGGGCCTTACTGGCAGAGAGAAAGTCTTTACTGTTCTTATCCAACACGGTCCAACGCGATCCAAAGTTTGACCGGTCGCGGTCCTTCCCTTGCATCTCCAGCCGCGCATCCTCCCGGAAGCAGAGATCCGATAGCGCCTGCTTCGAGCGGAAGCCGAACGCCTGCCTGCTCTTCGGTGCATCGATATCTGCGAGCCGGACCTTGACCACCGGCTATGGCTACTCCGTGACCGTGAAATCGGCGGAATGCTGACAAAGGCCATATGGAATCAGTGAAAACATTCCCAGCATAGGATCGGCGCGTTGCTGTCCGAACCTGTCTACACCATTGGAGCGAAGACATGAACCGACACCACGTGAAGCGCACCATGAAGCAAGTCGCGGGCAAAGCGCAGGAGAAGATGGGTAGGGCAACCGGGAGCGCATCCCACCAGATAAAGGGGCTCGGAAAGCAAGTCACCGGGAAAGTGCAGAAGGCGTTCGGGGATGCCCAGGATGACGCGGATCGGGCGCAGCGCGGCAGGCGCTAAGCACGGCTCGCTCTTCACTGTAAGTTAGGAGATTGACTATGGACGAGCAGCAGAAACGCAAGAAGGCGGGGGTACAGGTCGACCAGCAGGATCGCCAGCAGCATCAGCAAGATAATCGAGGCCAGCAAAGCTCCCATCGGCAACAGGGCCACTACGGCCAGCAAGGCACGCGGCAACAGGAACAGCGTGGCGGTGGCGAACGGCAGCCACAGCAAGGTGGGCAGAGCCCGCATAAACGTACAACTCAGCACGAAGCCGAAGAGGAACAGCGCGAAGACATGCAAGGCGGCATTCAACAAGACCAGTAACACCCGTCGCCTGCAACCAGCCGAGGCACGCCCCGCGCAGGCCGCCGTGCCCGCGCAGGCCGCCGTGCCCGCACTCTGCCGGCG
>DASRJL010000005.1:0-17195 GCA_035649495.1 Burkholderiales bacterium
CGCCGGCCAGGACATGGCGGCGATTTCCGGCGTGACCCCGAGCAGCAGCGCGCGGAGTGGAACGGACCGCGCCGTCTCGTGCCACTGCCGGATCTCGCGCTCGTAGATTTCGAGGTCCTCCGGCGCAGGGCGCAGCGGGCTGGCGCGCAACGCCCACGACCGCGCGGGCTTCACCCAGTAGTCGTGTGTTTCGCCTGTCAATTCAGCCACGGAATCACACGGAAACACACGAACAGAAGAAACGTGAAATGCATTGGCCACGGAATCACACGGAAACACACGGAATGTTTGGTTCTGACAAAACCGCCCCTTCTGTCTTTTGAACGTCCGTGACCTTCCGTGTGTTTCCGTGGCAAGTTTCTTGCGCTTCGGCCTTTCTAGTGAGCTTTATCCCAGTTGGGACCCGCGCCGACGTCCACGACGAGCGGCACGGCGAGCTCGGCGACACCGCTCATGAGCACGGGGAGGTTCTCCCTCACGGCGCCCAGCTCCGCGTCCGGCACTTCCAGCACCAGCTCGTCGTGCACCTGCATGACGACTTTCGCGGCGTAGCCTCCGGCCGCGAGCCACTTGTCGACGGCGATCATCGCCATCTTGATGAGATCGGCGGCGGTCCCCTGCATGGGCGCGTTGATGGCCGCGCGCTCCGCCCCCTGCCGCCGCGCCGGCGCGCCGCTCCTGATGTCCGGGAGCCACAGCCTGCGGCCGAACACCGTTTCGACGTAGCCCTTCTCCCGCGCCTGCGCGCGCGTCTCGTCCATGTAGCGCTTCACGCCGGGATAGCGGGCGAAGTAGCGGTCCATGTACTGCTGCGCCGCCCCGCGCTCTATCCCGAGCTGGCGCGCGAGCCCGAAAGCCGACATGCCGTAGATCAGCCCGAAATTGATCACCTTGGCGTAGCGCCGCTGCTCGCCGCCCACTTCCGCGGGCGCCATGCCGAAGATCTCGGCGGCCGTCGCGCGGTGTATGTCCTCGGCCGAGGCGAACGCTGCGAGGAGGCTCGCGTCCTGCGAAATATGCGCCATGATGCGCAGCTCGACCTGCGAGTAGTCGGCCGATACGATCGTGCTGCCCCCGGGCGCGATGAAAGCCTCACGGATACGGCGGCCCTCCGCGGTGCGGATGGGGATGTTCTGCAGGTTGGGATCGTTGCTCGCGAGCCGCCCGGTCACCGCCACCGCCTGCCCGTAGGTGGTGTGCACGCGCCCGGTCGCCGGATTGATCATTCCCGGCAGCTTGTCGGTATAGGTGGATTTCAGCTTGGAAAGGCCGCGGTACTCCAGGATCAGCTTCGGCAGCGGGTGATCGAGGGCAAGCTGCTCGAGCACGTCCTCGTCGGTGGAGGGCGTGCCGCCGGGCGTCTTCTTGAGAACCGGCAGCCCCCGCTTCTCGAACAGGATTTCCTGTATCTGGCGCGGCGAGTTCAGGTTGAACGGCTGACCCGCCTCGGCGTGGGCGCGTGCTTCCACTTCCATCATCTTCGTGCCGAACTCGCGAGACAGCTCGCGCAGGAGACTCACGTCGAGCAGCACCCCATGGCGCTCCATCGCGTACAGGACGCGCGCGACCGGCATCTCGATCTCGCGGTACACCCGGTGGAGCTTCTCCTGGGGCTCGATCTGCGGAAACAGCACGTGGTGAAGGCGCAAGGTGACGTCCGCGTCCTCCGCGGCGTACTCCGTGGCGCGCTCCACCGCCACCTGCTCGAACGGGATGCGGCCCGCCCCCTTTCCCGTGACCTCGTCGTAGGAAAGGGTTTTCAGCGATAGATGCCGCGCGGCAAGGCCGTCCATGTCGTGCGGCCGGTGGCTTTCCAGCAGGTAGGATTGCAGCACCGTATCGTGGTCCACCCCGGCGAGCTTCACCCCGTGATTCGCAAACACGTGCATGTCGTACTTGGCGTTCTGGCCGACCTTCAAGCGATGCTCGTCCTCGAGCCACGGCTTCAGCCGCGCGAGCACGCGCTCGGCGGGCAATTGCTCGGGGGTTCCGGCGTAGCGGTGCGCCACCGGGACGTAGGCCGCGCGGGCGGGCTCGATGGATAGCGAGATGCCCACGAGCCGCGCCTGCATCTGGTCCAGGCTGGTGGTCTCGGTATCGAACGCCGCGAGGTCGGCGCGCGCCAGCTTTTCGACCCATGCATCGAGCTGTTCTTCGGTGAGAATGGTTTCGTAGCTGCGCGGCTCGCTGCTCGCTGTTCGCAGCTCGGGGCTCGCGGCGGGCGCCGCGGCTTCCGGCGCGCCGGCTTCGGTGTCCTTCCCTCGACCCTCGACACCCGCCCCTCCGCCCTCGAACTCCCGCTTGAGCGCCTTCAGATCGAACCGCTCGAACAGCTCGGCCAGCTTCGCGGTGTCCGCCGGGCGCGGCGCGAGATCCGTCACCTTCTCCGGCAGGGGCACGTCGCACTTGATGGTCAGGAGCTCCCGCGCCTTCGGCAGCCAGTCGCGCGCCTTGCGCAGGTTCTCCCCCGCCATGCCGCCGATCTCCCCCGACTTCGCCATGACTTCGTCGAGCGACCCGTACTGCGCGATCCACTTGGCTGCGGTCTTCGGCCCGACCTTGTCCACGCCCGGCACGTTGTCGATGGCGTCGCCGATGAGCGTCAGATAGTCGATGAACCGCTCCGGACGGACGCCGAATTTCTTTTCCACGCCCGCCCCGTCGAGGACCTCGTTGGACATGGTGTTCACGAGCTTGACCTGGGGTGTAACGAGCTGCGCCATGTCCTTGTCGCCGGTGGAGATGACGATCCGCATGCCCGCGCTTTCGGCCTCCCGCGTGAGCGTGCCTATCACGTCGTCGGCCTCGACCCCCGGGATCTCGATCAGCGGCCAGCCCATGGCCACGATCGCCTCCTTGAGGGGCGCGATCTGCACGCCGAGCTCGTCGGGCATGGGCGTGCGGTTGGCCTTGTACTCCGGGTAGGCGTCGTCGCGGAAGGTCCTGCCCTTGGCGTCGAACACGCAGGCGAGGTGCTCGGCCGGCGTGTCCTTCTGCAGCCGGCGCAACATGTTGAGGACGCCGTGTATGGCGCCGGTCGGTTCGCCCCTGCTGTTGTGCAGGCCCGGCAGCGCGTGAAATGCGCGGTAGAGGTACGACGATCCGTCAACGAGCAGCAGCGTTTTCACGAAACAGGATTATGTCAGAATTCACTGAGGCGGATTCCGCAACAGCCGAGGGTTTGCCCACGGATTCAGGGCGTGCACGTGGAAATTGCCCTTTCAATACAATCGTGAAACTAGGACAATTGCTGCGAGTCAAACAGGACATGAATATGAAACGCTCACCGTTAGTCCCGCTCGTTGCCGCCCTGCTGCTCGCGCTGGCGCTGCCGGTAGCGGCGCAGGCGCCGGGCAAGCCGGCCGGCCTGCAGCCCATACCGGAGCCGCCGCCTCCGCCTGCGGGCTTCGAGCTCGACCCCTCGCTCGAGCCCCAGGTGACGATATTGAAGCGCGGCACGGATACCGTCGAGGAGTTCCGGGTCGGCGGCAAGCTTTACATGATCAAGGTCACACCGGCGCACGGCATCCCCTACTACATGGTGGATCGCGAGGGCTACGGGAATTTCACGCGCGACGATTCCTACGTGGGCAACAACATCCGCCCGCCGATGTGGGTAATCTTCAGCTGGTAGCGGTGGCTGGTAGCTGGTAGCTGGTGGCTGGTAGCTGGTAGCTGGTGGCTGGTGGCTGGTAGCTGGTGATCGGGGGCTCCCCCCTTTCACCATTTACCATTTACCATTCGCCGGATGTCGGTCTTCACCACCGTAACGCCCGATCAGCTTCGGGTCTGGCTCGCCAACTACTCCGTAGGCTCGCTCACCGATCTCCAGGGCATCACGGCCGGGATCGAGAACACCAACTACTTCGTTACGACCACGCAGGGGCGCTACGTTCTCACGCTCTTCGAGAAGCTGAAGACGTACGAGCTGCCGTTCTATCTCAACCTGATGGCCCACCTCGCGGAGCACGGCATACCCTCCGCGCATCCGATCGCGAGCCGGGCGAACGAGTACCTGGGCGAGCTGAATGGAAAGCCCGCGGCGCTGGTAGGTTTTCTGCCGGGCAAGGATCTTGCCCGGGTGGGGCCGGCGCACTGCGGCCGGGTCGGGGCGCTGCTCGCGAGCGTCCACCTCGCCGGGCAGTCGTACGGCGCGGTGATGGAGAATCCGCGAGGGCCGCGGTGGTGGGCCGCCGTGATGCCGGAGATACTCCCTTTCCTCGGCACGGACGATGCTGTCCTCCTGCGCGAAGAAGTGCGGTTCCAGGCCGGCCATCGCCTGCCGGACCTGCCGCGCGGAGCAATACACGCCGACCTGTTTCGTGACAACGTACTGTTCCAGGGCGACGCGGTGTCCGGTATCATCGATTTCTACTTCGCCTGCACCGACGCCCTCCTCTACGACGTCGCGATCACCGTCAACGACTGGTGCGTGGACGAGGAGGGGGCGCTGGATGCGCCGCGGGCAGATGCGCTCCTCGAAGCCTACCGCGCGACGCGCCCCTTCACGGCAAGCGAGCGCGGCGCGTGGCCGGTGATGCTGCGGGCCGGGGCGCTGCGTTTCTGGGTATCGCGGCTCTACGACTTCCACCTGCCGCGCGCCGGAGAGCTCACCCACGCCAAGGACCCCGATCATTTCCGGCGCATACTCAGGCAGCACGTCGCGCGGGCGCGGGAGCTTGCGGCCTAGTGAGCTTCGATATCCCGCTATAATGACGCTTGCAAAACCGGCCCATACCCGCTTCCTGCCATGCAGCCGCTCTGATGGACGTGCAAGTCCGTAGCGTGGCCCCAACCCGGGGCTGGGCATGGATCGCCGGCGGCTTCGCGCTCTTCCTGCGCAGCCCGGTGCAGTGGCTCGTCCTGCTGCTGATCCTGTTCGCCGCGAAAAAAGTGCTGTCCGCGGTCCCGGTCGGAGTGCTCGCCGCCCTCGTTTCCGTTGTCGCCATGCTGCTGATGCCGGTATTCATGGCGGGCCTCATGGACGGCGCGAGGGCGCTGGAGCAGGGCTATCCCCTCAAGGTCGGCCATCTCGCACAAGGATTCCGCCGGAACGCCGCCAACCTCGTCACCCTCGGCGGCATCTATCTCGTCGGCAACCTGATCATCGTGATGATCATCTTTTCCCTCGGCGGCGAGGCCATCACGGCAATGGCGACGACGCTGGCGAAAAGTACGACGATCACGCCCCAGATCAGGGGACAGATGCAGGAGGCGACGGCAACGGTTGCGAGAGCCGTGCTGGCCGGCGCCGCCCTCTCCCTGCCGCTCCTGATGGCGCTCTATTTCGCGCCGCTGCTCGCCTACTTCGACGACGTCAAGCCGTTGCAGGCGCTGAAACTGAGCCTCCTTGCCTGCCTGAAGAACCTGCTCCCCATGCTGGTCTATGGGCTCGTGTTCCTGGCGGGTCTCGTCGTGCTCGTGCCGATCGGCATCCGGTTCCGCGAGTTCGACCTCGGGCTGTGGCTGATGGCGCCCGTGCTCGTCCCTTCGATCTACGTCAGCTACCGGGATATCTTTTCGGTCAGCGACGCCAGCGCGCCGTCCGACACGAAGTTACAGGTCTAGGCCGGGACGAGCTTCGCGTACTCGATCATCAGCCACTTCAACCCGCTGCCCTTGAAGTTCACCTGCACGCGCGCATCCGCGCCTCGCCCCTCGGCGTTGACGATCACGCCGGCGCCGAACCTGGGATGAGTCACGCTCTGGCCGACGCGCCAGGGAGAGTCGGAGACTGGAGACTGGAGACTGGAGACCAGTGATGGCCCGGGCGCCGCCGGCGTCCCTGCGCGATACCCCGAGTCCCTGGTCCCCAATCCCGAGTCCCGATAGCTGAGGCGCGGCTTGACGCGCCGCATGAGGGGCTCCGGGATCTCGTTGAAGAAACGCGACGGGATCCCGTAGCGGGTCTGCCCGTGCAGCATGCGGCTTTGCGCGTAGGAGAGGCAGAGCCGGCGCCGCGCGCGCGTCAACGCGACGTACATCAGCCGGCGCTCTTCCTCGATACCGTCGGCTTCCGTGAGGCTGTTCTCGTTCGGGAACAGCCCCTCCTCGAGACCGCTCACGAACACGCCGTGAAACTCCAGCCCTTTCGCCGAGTGCACGGTCATGAGCTGCAGCGCGTCGGCGCCGGCCTGCGCCTGGTGCTCACCCGCCTCCAGCGCGGCGTGGGCGAGGAAGGCGGTCAATTCGTCGGGCTCGTCCGTGCCGGCGATCTCGCCCGCCGGCTGCACGTCGCGCTCGGCGATGAACGTCGTTGCGGCATTCACCAGTTCCTCGAGATTCTCCAGCCGATCCGCGCCTTCCTTCTCCGACCGGTAATGGACGGTGAGCCCGCTCGTTTCGATCACGTGCGCGATGACTTCCGGCAAGGGCAGCCCGGCTGTGACGCTGCGCATCTGCTCGATCAGCGCCACAAACGCCGGGATGCCCTTGAGGGATGAGGGATGAGGGATGAGGGATGAGCCCTCCGCCCTGCTCTTCGCGGCGCTCCAGAGGCTGGAGCCACGCGCTCGTGCCGCCTCCTGGAGCTGCTCGAGGGAGCGGCTGCCGATGCCGCGCGCCGGAAAGTTGACGATGCGCGTCAAGGCGCCGTCGTCGTCGCCGTTCGCGATCAATCTCAGGTACGCCAGCGCGTGCTTGATTTCCTGCCGCTCGAAGAAGCGGAGCCCCCCGTAGACCCGGTACGGCATCGCCGCGTTGAACAACGCATGCTCCAGCACCCGCGACTGGGCGTTCGAACGGTACAGGACCGCGATCTGATTGAGCGCGATGCCGGCCGCCCGCAGCCCCTTGACCTCGTCGACGATGTATCCCGCCTCCTCGAGGTCCGTCGCCGCTTCGTACACGCGCAGCGGCTCGCCCTTGGCGTCCGCCGTCCACAGGTTCTTGCCGAGGCGCCTGCGGTTGTGGCCTATGAGAGCGTTGGCGGCGTCGAGGATGTGACCGTGAGAGCGGTAGTTCTGCTCGAGCTTGATTACGCGCCCGATCGCGAAGTCGCGCTGGAGGTCCTGCATGTTCGCGCTGGACGCCCCGCGGAAGGCGTAGATCGACTGATCGTCATCGCCCACCGCGAAAATCGCGCTCGCCGGTCCCGTCAGCAGCTTCAGCCACTTGTACTGCAGCCGGTTCGTGTCCTGGAACTCGTCGACGAGGACATGGCGGAAGCGCGCGCGGTAGTGCTCGCGCAGCGTCTCGTTCCTGGCGAGCAGCTCGTAGGAGCGCAGCATGAGCTCGGCGAAATCCACCACCCCCTCGCGCTGACATTGCTCGTCGTAGGCGGCGTAGATCTCCACCATGCGCCGCGTGAACTCGTCGTGGGCCTCGGCCTCGCGCGCGCGCAGGCCCTCCTCCTTGTTGGCGGCGATGAACCATTGCACCTGGCGCGGGGGGAAGCGCTCCTCGTCGACGTTCATGCTCTTCAGGAGGCGCTTCACCAGCGCCTGCTGGTCCTGGGTATCGAGGATCTGGAAGAGCTGCGGCAGGTTCGCTTCCCGGTGGTGGGTGCGCAGCATCCGGTTGCAGAGCCCGTGAAAGGTGCCCACCCACATACCGCGCGTATTGATCGGCAGCATGGCGGAGATGCGCGTCAGCATCTCCTTCGCCGCCTTGTTCGTGAAAGTCACCGCGATGAGACCTGCGGGTCCGGTCTGCCCGGTGTGGATCAGCCACGCGACGCGCGTCGTCAGCACGCGCGTCTTGCCGCTGCCTGCGCCCGCGAGGATCAACGCGGATTGATGGGGAAGCGTGACGGCTTCGAGCTGCGGTTCGTTGAGACCGGCCAGGAAATCGGAATGCATGGGAATCGTTCCGATTATATCTCGCGGAGGCAGGCCCGCGGGTCACGAAGTTCACTACAAGACTGTCTTCGGAGAACCCGCGGATCTCTACATTCCACCGATCGATCACAGGCCCTGATTCAACGCATATCAAGTGTCGTGCATCACGGATTTCACGTTCTACGCGTTCCCAGGGACTGCTTGCGACCGGGTGTATCCGTGACGAAGCGATGCTCCAAAATTGATGGCGCTGAATATGCTGCAGCCAGGCGAGTGCGGGTGATTCCGGACATCTCGGATGCTTCGGCGCGCCGTGATCGTCGGGCGAGTCCCAGATCGTGGGACCTACCTCGCTACCGTCGCTTGAGCCAGCCCGAGCGCCTTCACCTTTCCCGCCACGGACTGAGCGTCCCGCTCGGAGTGCAGGTTGACGATGCGCACGCGGTACTCCACGGCGGCGGCGCTCTTCACGGGCTGGATCACGGCCGGGTATCCCGCCCGGCGCACCGCGTCGTAGTCGCGAAGCGCCGCCTGCTGGTCGGGCACGGTGCTGACCTCCACCCGGAACCTGCCCCTGCGCCGCGCGCCGCCGGCGACGGCGTCGAGCTCCGTCTCCGCAGCCCACTGGCGCAGTTGGGCCGCGTCCACCTTGCCCACCGGCAGCGGGGCCTGCTGGCGCGGCGCGACGAAGAAGGCGAGCGGCTCCGACATCGTGATTTCCCCGGTCTGGGCGTGGCCCACGGAGATTCTTCCTTCGATCAGGCACACGAGGTCGCGCTGGTCGTCCGACCTGCCCCAGAGGTCCGTGCCGCGTATGCCGGCGGTGACCGTCGCGACCCTGATCCTCACGTCGCGCTCGAACGCCTGCCTGGAGAAGATCCCGGTGGTGAAACGAAACGCCCCGCGCACCACGTCGAGGGACGCGGTGACGAGTCTCCGCGCGCGATCGTCCCGCTTCTCGGCGAGTCCGTCCAGGTTGACTACCGCGTTCTCGCCGAGCTTGACCGCGCTGCCGTCCGCGAGCTTCAGCAGCGCGCGGGAGCCCGCCCCGGTGACGATCCGGTCCTGGTTCTGCAGCGACATGCCGACCTCGAGCGGGACGCGATCCGTAGAGCCCGCGCGCTCGACCCACGCAGGACTGACCGCCCCCTCGACCGAGAGCGTCGCGCCCGCCGCCGGGCTTGCGAGCAGCGCGGCTGCGAGTATCAGGCTGAATCCGGGTTTCACTGCTTTCTCTCCTGATTTGTCATCCGGTGCCGGACATATACGGCGGAGTCGCAGCGCCGGATGAGGTAAGGACCTGTTCTATAATTGACACTTTTTGCAGTTCGGGCAATGGATAACAAATACAATCCGCACGCCGTCGAGCGCCAGGCCCAGGATTACTGGGAGCGCACGGGCGCCTTCCGCGCGGAGGAGGCGTCCGACAAGCCCAAGTACTACTGCCTGTCGATGTTCCCGTACCCCTCGGGCAAGCTCCACATGGGGCACGTGCGCAACTATACGATAGGCGACGTTCTCACCCGCTACCACCGCATGAAAGGCTGCAACGTGCTGCAGCCCATGGGCTGGGACGCGTTCGGCCTGCCCGCCGAGAACGCCGCGATGGCGAACGAGGTGCCGCCCGCGCGCTGGACCTACGACAACATCGCCTACATGAAGCGGCAGCTCGTTTCGCTCGGCTTCGCGCTCGACTGGTCGCGCGAGCTGGCGACGTGCAAGCCGGACTACTACCGCTGGAATCAGTGGCTGTTCCTGCGCATGCTGGAGAAGGGCCTCGTCTACAAGAAGACCGGCATCGCGAACTGGGACCCGGTCGATCAGACGGTGCTCGCGAACGAGCAGGTGATAGACGGCCGCGGCTGGCGCACGGGCGCGGTTGTGGAAAAGCGCGAGATCCCGATGTACTACATGGGAATAACGCGCTACGCCGACGCCCTGCTCGCCGACCTCGAGAAGCTCCCGGGCTGGCCCGAGCGCGTGAAAACGATGCAGGCCAACTGGATAGGGAAGAGTATCGGTGTACGCTTTGCATTTCCATATGAACCGCCGCAATCAGCGGGCACGGATCGTTCCTCGGGGACCGGTGAGAAAGGCCTGCTTTGGGTCTTCACCACCCGCGCGGATACGATCATGGGCGTCACTTTTGTCGCCGTGGCCGCTGAACACCCGCTTGCCGAGCAAGCCGCGAGAGGCAATCCAAAGCTCGCAGCCTTCATCGAGGAATGCAAGGGCGGCAGCGTCATGGAAGCCGACCTCGCCACGATGGAAAAGAAAGGGATGGACACCGGGCTATCGGTTATCCATCCGCTCACGAACAAGAAGGTCCCGGTGTGGGTTGGCAACTATGTGCTGATGGGCTACGGCGATGGGGCAGTCATGGGGGTGCCCGGCCACGATCAGCGGGATTTCGAGTTCGCGCAGAAGTACGGCCTATCCATCGTTCCGGTCATAAAGCCGAAGGACGAGGAGCTGAAGCAACCGCTGGAGCAGGCCTACGTCGAGTACGGCGCGTGCTTCAACTCCGGAAAGTACGACGGCCTGGATTACGAGCGCGCGGTGGACGCCATCGCCGCCGATCTCAAGGCCATGGGACTGGGGGAAAAGCAGGTGCTGTGGCGCCTGCGCGACTGGGGCATCTCGCGCCAGCGCTACTGGGGCACGCCGATCCCGATCATCCATTGCGCCGATTGCGGCGACGTGCCGGTGCCGGACGCCGAGCTCCCCGTGGTGCTGCCCGAGGACTGCGTGCCGGACGGCACCGGGAATCCGCTCAACAAGCGGCCCGATTTCGTGAACTGCCGGTGCCCGAAATGCGGGAAGCCCGCCCGCCGCGAGACCGATACCATGGACACGTTCGTCGACTCGTCCTGGTATTACACGCGCTACGCCTGCACCGACAATGGCCAGAGCATCGTCGATGAGCGTGTGTCGTACTGGCTGCCGGTGGACCAGTACATAGGCGGCATCGAGCACGCCATCCTCCACCTCCTCTACTCTCGCTTCTGGACCAAGGTCATGCGCGACCTCGGGCTCGTCGTTTTCGGCGAGCCGTTCACGCGCTATCTCCCCCAGGGCATGGTGCTGAACGAGATCTACTCCAGGAAGTCGGAGAGCGGGCGCATCCTCTACTACAACCCGGTCGACGTCGACGCCAGGGTGGACGACGCGGGCAAGCGCAGCGCGACGCTGAAAGCCGATGGACTGCCGGTGGAGTACGGCGGCATCGGCGCGATGTCGAAGTCCAAGAACAACGGCGTGGACCCGCAGGAGCTGATCGAGCACTACGGCGCCGACATCGCTCGCTTCTTCATTATTTTTACCTCGCCGCCCGAGATGACGCTGATGTGGTCGGATGCCGGGGTGGAGGGCGCGGCACGTTTCATGCGGCGGCTTTGGACCTACGGCGCGAGATTCAAGGAAGGCGGCGGGCCGGCAGTCGCCCCGGACCTCCGGAAAGCCACGCGCCTCGAGGTCCATTCGGTGCTGAAGCAGGCGAACTACGACATGGAGCGCCATCAATTCAATACCGTCGCCTCGGCGGCGATGAAGATACTGAATGCGCTCGAGCGGCTCTCCGGCGTGGAAGATCCGGCCGCAAAGGAAGGATTGTCCATATTGCTGCGGCTCCTCGCGCCGATCACGCCGCACATCTCCCATGCGCTCTGGCGCGAGCTCGGATTCGGCGAGAGCGTGCTGGAGGCGCCCTGGCCCGAGCCGGACCCCACGGCCCTCATAGAGGACGAAATCGAGCTCGTGGTGCAGGTGAACGGCAAGAAGCGCGGTGACGTGCGGGTGCCGCGCGACGCCGACCGCAAGGCGATCGAGGCCATCGTGCTCGCCGATCCCGCCGTGCAGCGCCACGTCGAGGGCCAGGCGGTAAAGAAGGTGGTGGTGGTGCCGGGCAGGCTCGTGAATGTGGTAATCTGAACTTGGATTCCCGCCTGCGCGGGAATGACGATAAGCGGCGTGTTCCGGGAGGCAACGGGCATGACTGGCAGGGTCATCCTTCATCCTTCATCCTTCATCCTTCTCGCCGCAGCCCTGCTGCTGGCGGGCTGCGGCTTCCAGCTCCGCGGCACGGCCACCCTGCCCTTCAACACCCTCTACGTGCAGGCGCCGCCGCTCTCCCCTTTCGCGCTCCAGCTGAAGCGCGCCGTGCAGGCCGGGAGCTCGACCAAGGTCATCGAGCGCGCCGACCAGGCCGAGGCCATCCTGCAGATCCTGACCGAGGTGCCGGAAAAGGAGATACTCTCGCTGGGCGGCGGCGGCCGGGTGCGAGAGTTCCAGCTCCGCTATCGCGTGCAATTCCGACTGACCGACGCGCAGAATCGCGAGCACATACCCGCGACCGAGATCATCCTGAAGCGCGATTACTCCTTCAACGACGAGCAGGTGCTGTCCAAGGAATCCGAGGAAGCGCTGCTCTATCGCGACATGCGCACCGACGCGGTGTACCAGCTGGTGCGGCGCCTGCAGACGGCGAAGCCGCAGTCCTGAGAAGTGCGAATCTCCACCGAGCAGCTCGCCCAGCATCTCGCCCGCGAGCTGAAGCCGCTCTACTGTGTGTTCGGTGACGAGACGCTGCTCGCGATCGAGGCGGCCGACCGGGTGCGCGCGCGCGCGCGCGCCGAGGGCTACGCCGAGCGCGAAGTTCTCACGGCGGACGCCGGCTTCAAGTGGGGCGAGCTGGCGTTCGCTGGCAATTCCCGCTCGCTCTTCTCCGTTCGGCGGATCCTCGAGCTGCGCGTTCCGGGAGGCAAGCCCGGCGTCGACGGCGCAGCCGCGCTGCAGTCCTGGTGCGAGCGGCCGCCTCCCGACACCGTCGCCATCATTCACCTTCCCGGCCTCGACTGGCGGGCGCAGAAGTCGGCCTGGTTCGAGGCACTCGATCGCGCCGGGGTCGCCGTCGAGGCGAAGACCGTCACGCGCAAGGCGCTGCCCGACTGGCTCGCCGGCCGCCTCAAGGCGCAGCGCCAGGAAGCGGACCGGGAAACGCTGGAGTTCATCTCGGAGCGCGTCGAGGGCAATCTCCTCGCCGCCTGGCAGGAGGTGCAGAAGCTGGCGCTCCTCTTCCCGGAAGGCAACCTCAGCTTCGAGCAGGTGCGCGACGCGGTGCTCGATGTCGCGCGCTACGACGTATTCAACCTGGGCGAAGCGCTGCTCGAGGGCGACGCGGCGTACCTCGCCCGCATGCTGGATGGGTTGCGCGGCGAAGGGGTCGCGCCGCCCCTGGTGCTGTGGGCCCTCTCCGACGAGATTCGCGCCATCGGCCGCGTCCTCTCAGCCGCGGCGGCCGGCGGCAGCCCGCCGCAGCTGTGGCGCGACGCCAAGGTATGGGGCGCGTCGCACCAGGCGGCGATGCAGCGGAATCTGCGGCGCTTTACGCGCGAGCAGGTCGAGGCTGCCATCGCGCACGCCGCAAAAGCGGACCGCATGATCAAGGGACTCATACGCGGCGACGCGTGGGACGAGCTGCTGCAGCTCGCGCTGCGGTTCGCGAGCGGTGCGCCGGGCAAGCCGGCGGTCCGGCGCGGCCCAACCCCTGCGCAGAACAAAGCGCAACCCGCGCCGCAACCGGGCCTGTTCTAGGCGACCACGACGGCGAAGCCCGCCGGGGTGGTCGGGAAGGTGTGCTGCTAGAATCACGGCATGGACGTCCAGACCTACATGCACGGCGTCGGCCGGCAGGCGCGGGCGGCGTCGCGCGCGATCGCGCGGGCCGATACGGCGACCAGGAACCGGGCGCTGGAGGGCATGGCGCGCGCCATCGAGCACGACGCGCAACGCCTGATCGATGCGAACGCCCGCGATCTCGAGGCCGCGCGCCGGCAGAACCTCGATGCCGCGATGATCGATCGCCTGACGCTGACCCCGAGAGTGATCGCGGCGATGGCGGACGGCCTGCGGCAGATCGTGGCGCTGCCGGACCCGGTGGGCCAGGTGATCGGGGTGAGGGAGCGTCCCTCCGGTATCAAGGTCGGCCAGATGCGCGTGCCGATCGGCGTGGTGGGCATCATCTACGAATCGCGCCCGAACGTGACCGCGGACGCCGCCGGCCTGTGCGTCAAGGCCGGCAACGCGGCGATACTGCGCGGCGGGTCGGAGGCGCTCCACTCCAACCAGGCGATAGCCGCGTGCGTGCACGAGGGCCTGAAGGCCGCGGGACTGCCCGAGACGGCAGTGCAGGTCGTCGAGACCACCGATCGCGCGGCGGTGGGCGAGCTGATCACCATGCCGGACTACGTGGACGTGATCGTCCCGCGCGGCGGCAAGAGCCTCATCGAGCGGCTGATGCAGGACTCGCGCATCCCGATGATCAAGCACCTGCACGGCGTGTGCCACGTCTACATAGACGACCGGGCCGACGCGGAGAAGGCCATACGCATCGCGGACAATGCCAAGACCCAGCGCCTCGGCGTCTGCAACGCCATGGAAACGCTGCTCGTCGCGCGCCCGGTCGCGGCTGATATCCTGCCCAGGCTCGCCGCGATATACGCGGCGAAGGGCATAGAGCTGCGTGGCGACGAGGCGGCGCGGAAGATCGTCCCGCAGATGAAGCCCGCGACCGAGGAAGACTGGTACACGGAATACCTCGATGCCATCCTGTCCGTGCGCGTCGTCGACGGGCTGGACGAGGCGATAGAGCACATCGCCGCCTACGGCTCGCAGCACACCGACGCGATCGTGACCGAAGACGAGGCGCGGGCGCAGCGTTTTCTGCGCGAAGTCGATTCCAGCTCGGTGATCGTGAACGCCTCGACCCGTTTCGCCGACGGCTACGAGTACGGCCTGGGCGCGGAGATCGGCATCTCGACCGACAAGCTGCACGCGCGCGGCCCGGTGGGCCTGGAAGGCCTCACCTCGCTCAAGTACGTGGTCTTCGGCGACGGGCAGATCCGTACCTGAGTGTTGAGTTTCGAGTTTTGAGTTTTGAGTTTCACGTTGTGTAGCCAAGGTTCTCAACTCCAGACCCGCAACCCGAAACTCGGAACTGGATCCTGAATCATGAGCAACCTCATTGAAGTCACCGTGCCCGACATCGGGGACTTCAAGAACATCCCGGTGATCGAGGTCCTGGTAAAGGCCGGCGATGCGGTGAAGAAGGAGGATCCGCTCATCTCGCTGGAGTCCGACAAGGCGACGATGGAGGTCCCGGCGCCGGAGGCCGGCGTCGTGAAAGAGATGAGGATCAAGGTCGGCGACAAGGTTTCCAAGGGCTCGGCCATACTGGTCCTCGAGTCCGCGGCGACCGGAGCTCCCGCAGCAAAGTCGCCGGCGGCGCCGGCGACGGCCCCTGCCCGTGCGACTCCCACCCCTGAAGCCCCCGCCCCTGCGGCCCGGGCGCCCGCGGCGGAGAAACCCGCCACACCCCCTCCCGCCGCAACGCCGGCGGTGCCGTTCACGGGACAGAAGGGCGACATCCACGCCGAAGTCCTGGTGCTCGGCGCCGGACCGGGCGGCTACACCGCGGCGTTCCGGGCGGCCGATCTCGGCAAGCAGGTCGTGCTGGTGGAGCGTTATCCCACGCTGGGCGGCGTGTGTCTCAACGTCGGGTGCATACCGTCGAAGGCGCTGCTCCACATCGCAAGAGTGCTGGCGGAGGCGGACGAGGTCGCGCACGCCGGCATCGAGTTCGGAAGACCGAAGGTGAGCCTCGACAAGCTCCGCGCGTGGAAAGCGGGGGTCGTGGGCAAGCTCACGAAGGGCCTCACCGGGCTGGCAAAGCAGCGCAAGGTGCAGGTCGTGCAGGGGCAGGCGCAGTTCGCATCGCCGCATTCCGTGCGCGTGGCGACACCGCAAGGCGCGAAAACGGTCAGCTTCGACCATTGCATCGTTGCCGCGGGCTCCAGCGTCGCGAGAATCCCCGGCTTCCCGTACGACGACAAGCGCATCTTCGATTCCACCGGCGCGCTCGAGCTGCCCGGGATCCCGCAGCGGCTGCTCGTCATCGGCGGCGGCATCATCGGGCTCGAGATGGCGACGGTGTACGACGCCCTGGGCTCGAAGATCACGGTGGTCGAGCTGATGGACTCGCTCATACCCGGGGCGGACAAGGACCTCGTGCGCCCGCTCGCGAAGCGCATCGAGAAGCGCTACGAGAAAATCCTGCTGAAGACGAAGGTCGCGAAGGTCGAGGCGCAGAAGGACGGGCTCAAGGTGACCTACGAAGGCGGGAACGCGCCCAAGCCTGAAGTGTTCGACGCCATATTGATGGCGGTCGGCCGCCGCCCGAACGGCAGGGATCTCAACGCCCAGGCCGCCGGATTGAACGTCAACGAGCGCGGCTACATACCCGTGGACAAGCAGCTTCGCACCAACGTGCCGCACATCCACGCGATCGGCGATATCTGCGGCGAGCCCATGCTCGCTCACAAGGCGACCCACGAGGGCAAGACCGCCGCGGAGGTGATCGCGGGGCACAAGGCGTACTTCGACGCGCGCACCATCCCGTCGGTCGCCTACACCGATCCCGAAATCGCATGGATGGGCGAGACCGAGTCGCAGCTGCAGGCGCGGGGGGCCGAGTACGAGAAGGCGGTGTTTCCGTGGGCGGCGAGCGGCCGCGCGCTTGCCACGGGACGCGACGAAGGCCTGACCAAGCTGCTCTTCGACAAGACCACGCGCCGCCTGCTCGGCGCAGCGATGACGGGCGTGAACGCCGGCGAGCTGATAGCCGAAGCCGTCCTCGCGCTCGAAATGGGCGCGGACGCCGGCGACATCGGGCTCACCATCCATCCCCATCCCACGCTGTCCGAGACGATGTTTTTCGCCGCCGAAATCGCCGAAGGCTCGATTACCGACCTCTACATGCCGAAGCGCTCGTAGCCTAGAATCCATCCAAAGAATCACCCCTCTCCCCCGGTCTTGGGGGAGAGTCCCCGTTTGCACGGGGCGAGGGAGCATTTTGAGGGGGAAGCCATGGAAAATCCGTACCAGGGCCCGAAGGCGGACGTGGCCGACGTCAGGGACGAGGAATACCAGGCCGTCCGCATCTTTTCGGTATCGGGCAGGATCGGCCGGGTGCGGTTCATAGCCTATACGTTCGGGCTGACGTTTCTGTGCTCGATGGTGGCCGGGATACTGGGCGCCGTGCTCGGTGCGAAGATAGGGCCGGTGCTGCTGATCGCGAACTGGATAGCAATCATCGTGCTGTCCTTCATGCTGGCGATCCAGCGCGCCCACGACTTCAACGCCTCGGGCTGGCTCGGGCTCCTCGGCCTGATCCCGCTGGTGAACCTGATCTTCTGGTTTGTTCCGGGAACCGACGGACCCAACCGCTTCGGGCACAAGACGCCGCCCAACTCCTGGGGAACGGTCGCCGCCGCTTGCATCATCCCCACCATCTTCGTGATCGGCATCGTGGCCGCCGTCGCCATCCCCGCGTACCAGGACTATGCGAAGCGGGCGGCCACC
>DASRJL010000006.1:0-17953 GCA_035649495.1 Burkholderiales bacterium
CAGCAAGTCACATTTCGTAACAACTTTTACACTTCAGGGAGGATTTTTCCCTGCCGCGAGAGGATCATACGCTCATGACAACGCGCCAAGAAACCTGCGCGCTGCCAGCCAACAAGGAGGTTGCCATGAAGACACGCTGGAAAGGATTGATAATCGCCGGTGCAGTGCTGGCCGGGCTGAGCGGCACTGCGGCCGCCCGCGACAACGTGAGCTTCAGCCTGGCGTTCGGCGTGCCGGCATACACCTATTACGCGCCGCCGCCACCCGTTTATTACGCGCCGCCGCCACCTGTTTATTACGCGCCGGCGCCGGCCTACTACTACGGGCCCCCTGCGGTCTCCGTTTACTACAGGGACGGCTGGAGACACCATCACAGGCACCATCACCATAATTACCGCTGATCGTGCGTAGCGGGCGGTCTCTGTCTTGCGGGCCGGGCCGCCCGCCGTACGTACGCAGTCGCGGCCGTCACGGCTCGTGTGGTAAAGCGCGTCGGCGGCGGCGCCTCATTTTCTTCGGGACATGAAGACGAGACGCTCGAAGAGGTGCACGTCCTGCTCGTTCTTGAGCAGCGCACCATGCAGAGGCGGAATGATCTTGTGGGCGTCCTGACTGTGTAGCGTCTCCGGCGGAATGTCCTCGGCCATCAGCAGCTTCAGCCAGTCGAGGAGCTCCGAGGTCGAAGGCTTCTTCTTCAGGCCCGGCACCTCCCGGATCTCGAAGAAGCTCGCGAGCGCCTCCTTCAGCAGGTTCTTCTTGATGTCGGGATGATGCACCCGCACGATGCGCTCCATCGTCTCGTGATCGGGGAAACGGATGTAGTGAAAGAAACACCGCCGCAGGAAAGCGTCCGGCAGATCCTTCTCATTGTTGCTGGTGATCACGACCAGGGGGCGGTGCTTCGTGTGGACCAGCTCCTGCGTCTCGTAGACGTAGAACTCCATGCGGTCCAGTTCGCGCAGCAGATCGTTGGGGAACTCGATATCCGCCTTGTCCACCTCGTCGATAAGCAGCACCGCGGGCGTCTCCGACAGGAAGGCCTTCCACAGCATGCCCTGCATGATGTAGTTCCGGATCTCGTGCACTCGGGGGTCGCCCAGCTGCGAGTCGCGCAGCCGCGACACCGCGTCGTACTCGTAGAGGCCGTGCTGCGCCTTGGTGGTGGACTTGATGTGCCATTCGAAGAGCGGCCGCTCGAGCGCCCTGGCGATCTCGATCGCCAGCATCGTCTTGCCCGTTCCCGGCTCGCCCTTGATGAGCAGCGGGCGCTCGAGCGTGAGCGCCGCGTTGACGGCCATCATCAGGTCATCCGTCGCGATATAGGTGTCCGTTCCTTCGAAGCGTTTCATTTTTTTCCGGAAGAATAAATGGAGATATGACCGGCTGTGGGCAGCATCATAGCTCATAGCTGCGCTACCGCGCATCCCTGGCTCCGGTGGACGGCTCGCGTGCGGCAAGGCGCCGCTCGATCTCCGCCAGCTTGCCACGCAAGGCCGGACCCATGTGCATCTGGGGTTCGGACGGAACGTGCCCCTGGCTGCGTTCGCGCTCCTCGATGGATCTGCGGGCATTGTCGAAAGCCTTCTCGAACGAATAGGTCCGGCGCAGTTCCTCGTCGAAGAGCGCCTTGGCGAGGTAGGTGGCGTCGGATTCGCTGCCGCATCCGAACGATTGCTTCGTCGCGCTCGATGCGGTGATGACCGCCGTAAACTCGTCCTTCAGCGGCTCGACAAAAGCGCCGGAATAGCACGCCGAGACCACCACCACCTTCCACTTGATGCCGGCCTCGTCGAGGACTTTTTTCAGCGCCGGCGGATCGATCGGGTCGAGGCGCAACGGCCAGAAGTCCACGGAAAGCCGATGCGTGTCCGATCCGTGGGACGACAGGTAGAGGACGAGAACGTCCTCGCCGCGGTCCATCACCTCGCCCACGCGCTTCAACCCGGCGGCGAGGCTGGTAAGGCTCGCCACGGGATAGGCATCTATCGTCCCTGGATTGTTGATCAGCACGAGGGTACGTCCATTCGCATCGAATCGCTCGCGGAACAGCGTTTCGATGACGATGACTTCCTTCATGAACACGTCTTCTCGCGCATATAGCCCGGCTGCAATGAGGTACAGATCCGGGATGCCCGGCCGGCCGGGCTCGAGAGCGCCCAGGGCGCCGGCCAGCACATCGGGCTGCGCGTAGTAGCCCTTCTCTTCCACCGGCGCCCAGCGGGACGCTTCGGCGCCTGGATCAGAGGTGGGTACCCACAGCGGGCCCTGCGGCAGCCACCACGCCGGCGCAAGCAGGATCAACACGCCGGCGACGACGATTCCAAGGCGGCCGGGCGGATTCGGCGGTGTCAGCCTGGCGGCCGCCGCCGCGATCGCTACAGCCCACCACGCAAAGGGCAGGTAGTACACGTAGTGCCAATAGCGAGCGGGAAAAGGCGTGTTCTTCAGCAGCATTCCCAGCACCCACGTGAGGACGTTGATCGTCACGGCCGCGGACATGAGCGCGATGGGCAGGTCGAGCGCTGCCGCACGCTCCCGCGCGATGCGGGCGGCGATCAGGCCGAACGCCAGGATAAGCGGCACGACCAGGAGCGCGCGCTGCAGGTCGGGATAGCTCAGCTGGCCTTTGAGCCCGACTTCCCTGAGTCCGGGGAGGAAAAGAAGGGCCAGGTTCAGGAGGACGAGAGCGGCAAACGCCTCGCCGGTAGCGTCGAAGTCCTCTCGACGAACTCTTCCGAAGAAGCTCAGCCGCAAACCGCCGCGGAGGTTTCGAAGCACCGATCGCATCATCCACCGCCGCTTCCCTTCACCACTCGCGCCACGTCCTCGCGCCGGTCGACGTCCAGCAGGACACCGGAGTCGCTGCATTCAATCGTTTGAACGTCGGCTGCATGGCGTTGCAGCACCGCCCGCGCGCCCGTGTCGCCGTCGAGCGCCAGCAGCTCGTCGCGAAGCTTCGCGCTGAAGCCGACCGGGTGGCCGCGTTCGCCGTCGTGGACGGGCGCGACGATCGACGCGCCTTTCTCGAGGGCCTCTGCGATCTCCCCGATCAGCGCCGTCGGGACCCGCGGCATGTCGGCGAGAGCAATGATCCAGCCGTCGGCGCTCCGTGCCTCCCCTACCCCGTGCGCGAGACTCGCGCCCATTCCGCGCGCCGCCCCCTGGAACATCGTGACCCGGCAGCCTTCCTGCTCCAGCATCTCGTAGAGGGGAAAATCACCCCAGCGCACTACGGCCACGACGTCCGGCAGCACGGCGAGGAGATTCCTCGCCGCATGCGCGGCGATCGCCACACCATCACCCAGCGGATGGAGCAGCTTGTCGCCGCCGAAGCGTTTCCCCGCTCCGGCGGCAAGGAGTACGGCGGCGATGTGCTTTACGTTGTCGGCCATGGCACGGCCATTATAAGAGGCCCTGCAAAGATGCTGCTCCTGGTGGTTTGACAGCCTCGGCGCAGCGGCGTCTACTGTATCCCGATAGTCCCGATAACAAGGAACCCGCCATGAGCCAGAAATTCAGCCTGGTCGTCGACGGCAAGCCCGCAACAGTGGATGCCGACCCCGCGATGCCTCTTCTCTACGCCCTGCGGAACGACCTCGGGCTCGGCAACCCCAAGTTCGGCTGCGGCAAGGCGCAATGCGGCGCCTGCACCGTGCACCTGGACGGCGCGCCGGTGCGCTCGTGCGTGCTGCCGGTGAGCGCCGCGGCCGGCAAGCGCGTCACTACGCTCGCCGGACTGGGAACGCCGGGGAAGCCCCATCCCCTGCAGCAGGCTTATATCGCCGAGCAGGTGCCGCAATGCGGCTACTGCCTGTCCGGCTGGATCATGACCGCCGCGGCGTTCCTGAAGGAGAACCCACGCCCGACCGATGCGCAGATCCGGCAGGCGATGACCGGCATCAAGTGCCGCTGCGGCACGCACATGGCCATCATGCGCGCGATCAAGCGCGCTGCCGTGAACATGGCCTAGGAGCCGACGAATGAGGGGATGCTCCCCTCATGCACCCCTACATCGGCCCCCTGTCGATGATTCCGACAGGGGCTCCAAGGAGAGACAATGAACCCAATCACCCGCCGTGATTTCCTGAAAGCTTCCGGTTCCCTCCTCGTCAGCGTGGCCGTTCCCGGCGCCATCACCGCCGCGATGAGCCAGGGCACTACGCTGGGCGGCAAGCCACCGCTCCTGCCTGACGAGCTCGACTCGTGGATCGCCGTGCTGCCGGACGGCAGCGTCACCGCTTTCTTCGGCAAGACCGAGATGGGCCAGGGCGTGGACGTCGCCATCGGCCAGATCGTCGCCGAAGAGCTCGATGTCGCGTTCGCCAAGGTCAAGGTCGTGATGGGAGACACCGCTCTTACCTGCAACCAGGGCGGCGCTTCCGGGAGCACCGGCATACAGTGGGGCGGCAAGGCCCTGCGCAATGCCGCCGCCGAGGCGCGGCGCGTGCTGGTCGAGATGGGCGCGAAGAAGCTCGGGGTGCCCGCGGAAAGCCTCACCGTCGAGAACGGCGTGGTTATGGTTCCCGGGTACGCGCTGCAGCGCGTGTCCTACGGCGAGCTGATCGGGGGCCACCACTTTCACCACAAGCTAGAGTGGAACAAGCGTTACGGCAATCCGCTCGAAGTAAGCGGCCCCGGGAAGCCAAAGCCGCCTTCAGAGCACAAGGTAGTGGGCAAATCCTTCCCGCAGAAAGTCATTACCGAAAAGGTGATGGGACGGGAGCAGTACATCACCGACGTGCGCGTGGAAGGCATGCTGCACGCCCGCGTGATCCGCCCGCCCAATGCCGGCTGCAACCCCGTGTCGGTGGACGAGGGCTCGATCAAGGGCATCGCCGGCGCACGCGTCGTGCGCGAGAAGGACTTTCTCGCCGTCGTCGCCGATCGCGAATGGGACGCCGTGCGCGCTGCAGAGAGTCTCAAGGTCACCTGGTCGGGCGAATGTGCGCCGTTCCCGCCGATGGAAAAGCTCCACCAGTACATACGCGATGCGAAGCCGAACGGCAGCGGCGCCCCGGTCAACCGCGGCGACGTGGAGGCGGCGCTCGAGAAGGCGTCCCGCGTCGTCACCGCGGAGTACGAGTGGCCGCTGCAATCCCACGCCAGCATGGGACCGGCCTGCGCGATCGCCGACATGGTGAGCGACGAGCCGCGCCTGTGGACCGGCTCGCAGAAGCCGCACTATGGCCGCGTCGGTTGCGCAATGTTGACCGGCCTGCCGCCCGAAAAGGTGCGAGCTACCTGGATCGTCGGGCCGGGTTCGTACGGCCGCAACGACGCCGGCGATGCGGCGCTCGATGCCGCTTTGCTGTCGAAGCTGACCGGGCGCACCGTGCGCCTGCAGTACATGCGCCACGATGCCACCGCCTGGGACCCGAAGAGCCCGGCAGCGGTTTATCACGGCCGCGCGGGCCTCGATTCAGGCGGCAACGTCGTCGCCTACCATTTTCACGGAAAGGGGTTCTCGCGCCAGGATGTGATCCAGCTGGAGGGTCATCCCAAGGACACGCTGGCGGGTCAGTTGACGGGTTTCGCCGCCAAGGGTGAAAACATCTTCCAGACCCCCGCCGAACGCTACGATTTCGCGAACAAGCGCTGCTCCTGGGAAACGATACCCGCGATGCTCAACCGCGCTTCACCGCTGCGGACCGGTCACTTCCGTGACCCGCTGGGGGCGGAGACCCACTTCGCCAGCGAATCCTTCATAGACGAGGTCGCCCTGGCGGCCGGCGCGGATCCGGTCGCATTCCGGCTGCGCTACCTCAAGGACGCGCGCGCCATCGCGGCCGTCAAGGCGGCGGCGGACAAGGCGAACTGGCAGGCCCGCCCCAACCCGAATCGCGGGAAGGGAGACGTAATGACCGGCCGCGGCTTCTCGTACACCGAGAGGAACGGCACGGTCGTGGCGATGGTCGCCGAAGTCGATGTGGACCGGGCGAGCGGGCGGGTCTGGGCGAAGAAGTTCTGGGTCGCCCACGACTGCGGCCAGATCATCAACCCGGGGTCAATGCAGAACGTGATAGAAGGCAACGTGGTGCAGGCGATCTCGCGCACGCTGCTCGAGGAGGTCAGGTTCAACGAGAACCGCGTGTTGAGCGCAGACTGGGCGACCTACCCCATCGTCGAACTCGCCGACGCGCCGGAGTCCGTCGAGGTCGTGCTCATCAACCGGCCGGAGCTCCCGCCCACTGGCGCAGGCGAGCCTTCGACTCGCACGGTGCCGGGGGCGATCGCCAATGCGATTTTCGATGCGACCGGTATCCGCGTGCGCCGCGTGCCGATCACCCCGGAGCGGATGAAAGCCGCACTCGCACGCGCGTAGGACTATCATGCCGAAACTTTGCGCAAACCTGAGCTTCCTCTGGAGCGAGCTCGACTTCATGGACCGTTTCGCCGCCGCGGCGAAGGCCGGTTTCAAGGGAGTGGAGTACCTGTTCCCCTACGACCATGAGGGCGAAAGGATCGCGGAGCAGCTGAAGAAGCACGGCCTGACGCAGGTCCTGCACAACCTGCCGGGCGGCAACTGGGCGGGAGGCGAGCGCGGGATCGGCTGCCACCCGGGCCGCGCGAAGGAGTTCCAGGACGGCGTAGCGAAGGCGATCGAGTACGCCACCGTGCTCGGCTGCAAACAGGTGAACTGCCTCGCCGGCATCCGCCCGCCGCACGTGGATCCGAACGACGCGCGGGAAACGTTCATCAAGAACCTGCAGTACGCGGCGCCTCGATTGAAGGACGCCGGCATCAAGCTCCTGATAGAACCGATCAACACCCGGGACATTCCCGGGTTCTTCCTCAACTACACGAAGCAGGCGCTCGAAATCATCAAGGCCGTCGGCTCGGACAACCTGTACGTGCAGTACGACATCTACCACATGCAGATCATGGAGGGAGACCTCGCGCGCACGATAGAGGCCAACCTGAAGCTCATCCCTCACATGCAGCTCGCCGACAACCCGGGACGCAACGAACCCGGCACCGGAGAGATCAACTACGGCTACCTGCTGCCGCACGTAGACCGGCTCGGCTACCAGGGCTGGATAGGCTGCGAGTACAAGCCGGCGACGACCACGGATGCGGGCCTTGCCTGGGCCAAGCCCTGGCTCTGAGGTATGAGCTATCAGCTATGAGCTCCGGCTCACAGCTCACGGCTCGCAGCTCATAGCCCCACGGTCCGGATAGACGGACATTTCTGCTATCCTCTGCGCCTCTGTGTCTCTGCGGTTCATCTTCTGGAGGTCTTCATGAGCAACATCGGCTTCATCGGTCTCGGCATCATGGGCAAGCCCATGGCGGCCAACTTGATCAAGGGCGGCCACACGCTCTATCTGAATTCCCGCGGCGGCGTGCCGCAGGAGCTGACCGCCGCGGGCGGCAAGACCTGCGCCAGCGGAAAGGAAGTGGCGCAAAAATCGGACATCGTCATCGTGATGGTGCCCGATACGCCGGATGTCGAGAATGTGCTGTTCTCCGCCAACGGGGTCGCCGAGGGGCTCTCCCGGGGCAAGACCGTCATCGACATGAGCTCCATTTCCCCGATCGAGACCAAGAATTTCGCGAAGCGCGTGAACGAGCTCGGCTGCGAATACGTGGACGCGCCAGTCTCGGGCGGGGAAGTCGGCGCGAAGAATGCCGCGCTCACCATCATGGTGGGCGCCGCGCAGGCCACGTTCGACAAAGTGAAACCCGTGTTCGACCTGATGGGCAAGAACATCACGCTGGTGGGCGGCAACGGCGACGGCCAGACCTGCAAGGTGTGCAACCAGATCATCGTTGCGCTCAACATCGAAGCGGTGAGCGAGGCGCTGGTGTTCGCGTCCAAGGCCGGCGCCGACCCGGCGAAGGTGCGCCAGGCGCTCATGGGTGGATTTGCCGCCTCGCGCATCCTCGAGGTCCACGGCGAGCGCATGATCAAGCGCACGTTCGATCCCGGGTTCAGGATCGAATTGCATCAGAAAGACCTGAGCCTCGCGCTATCCGGCGCGCGCGCGATGGGCGTCTCGCTTCCCAATACGGGAACGGCGCAGGAGCTCTTCAATTCCTGCGCCGCGGCCGGCGGCGCGAAGTGGGACCACTCGGCGATGGTGCGGGCGCTGGAGAAAATGGCCAATCACGAGGTTGCGAAGGCGTGATCGGCGGTGCCCGCCGCAGCCGACCAGGCGGCAACACAGCTGAGCGCAACGCTCAAGCAGGCGTTCGCGCTGCACCAGCAGGGCGCGCTCGCGCAAGCGCAGGAGCTTTACCAGCAGGTGCTCCAGGTACAGCCTGAGAACTTCGATGCGCTGCATCTGCTCGGAGTCGCCGCGTACCAGGCGAAAGATCCCGCCCACGCGGTCGAGTTGATCGGTCGCGCTATCGCGATAGATCCTGGCATTGCGGACGCTCATAACAACCTGGGCAACGCGTGGCAGGATCTGGGGCAGCCGGAAGCGGCCCTGAAATGCTTCGACACGGCCATCGCCCTCAAGCCCGATTTCGCGGCGGCCCGCTACAACCGCGGCAGAGCGCTCAGGGAGTTGAACCGGCACGAGGCCGCGGTGGAGAGCTTCGACAGGGCGATCGCGTTGAACCCCGCTTTCGCGGAGGCCTACTACAACCGCGGCAATGCATTCCTGGATCTCCAGCGGATGGAAGAGGCGCTGGACAGCTACGCCAGAACCATCGAGCTGAAGGCGGACCACGTCAAGGCGCATCTCAACCGGGGCGTCGCATTGGAGGCGCTCGGACAACTCCAGGCTGCCCTGGAAAGCTATTCCCGGGTCATCGAGCTGGAACCCGCGCATGCGGATGCGCACTACGCACGCGGCAACGCGCTCCTGGGTTTGCAGCAGCACGAAGCGGCGCTCGCGAGCTATGCCCGGGCAATCATGCTCAAACCCGGGCTTGCCGAAGCCCATTGCCGCCGCGGAGATGCCTTCCTGCAGTTGAGAAATCACGAAGCCGCGTTGCAATGCTACTCTGAAGCGCTTGCCCTGAAACCGGACTACGACTTCCTGTACGGGACCTGCCTCTACGCCAGGATGCTGGTCTGTGACTGGAGTAACGCGGAGCAGGAGCTCGCGAAGCTCACCGCAAAGATCGAAGGAAACGACAAGGCAGCGCCGCCATTCACCGTCCTGTCGGTAATCGACGATCCCCGCCTTCAGGAAATGGTCGCCGCTCGGTGGCGCGAATCCATGTACCCGCCCGGCCCTGCCCTGCCGGAGATCCGCAGGCACTACGGGCACGACAGGATTCGCCTGGGCTACTATTCGGCGGACTTTCACGACCACGCGACGGCGTATCTGATGGCGCACCTGTTCGAGCACCACGACAGGTCCCGATTCGAGCTGATCGGCTTTTCGTTCGGACCCGACAGGAACGACGAAATGCGCGTCCGGGTGCAGGCGGCATTCGACCGGTTCATCGACGTGCGGAATCGGTCCGATCGCGATATCGCGCTGCTCTCCAGAAGTCTCGAAGTGGACATCGCCGTCGACCTGAAAGGCTATACGGAGCGCGCGCGTCCCGGCATCTTTGCGATGAATGCCGCTCCCCTGCAAGTCAGCTACCTGGGCTATCCGGGCACGATGGCCGCGGAATTCATCGACTACCTGATCGCGGATCCGACGCTGATTCCGGAAGAGAGCCGGCAGCACTATCACGAGAAGATCGCCTATATCCCGAACAGCTATCAGGTCAACGATGCCCGGCGACGTATAGCAGACCGGCGTTACAGCCGCGAAGAGCTGGGTTTGCCGGAAACCGGTTTCGTGTTCTGCTGCTTCAACAACAACTACAAGATCGTGCCCTCTACCTTCGATGGCTGGATGCGCATACTGAAGCAAGTGGACGGCAGCGTGCTGTGGCTTCTCGAAGACAATCCCGCGGCTGCCGCGAACCTGGTCGCGGAGGCCGGGCGGCGCGGCGTCGACGGCAAGCGCCTGATCTTCGCCGGCCGCATGCCCCTCCCCGATCACCTCGCAAGGCATCGCGCGGCCGATCTGTTCATCGACACGCTGCCCTACAACGCCCACACGACCGCCAGCGACGCATTGTGGGCCGGGCTTCCGCTTCTGACCTGCGCGGGACACGCGTTTGCGGGCAGGGTGGCTGCCAGCCTGCTCAATGCCGTCGGCCTGCCCGAGCTGGTAACCTCGACTCAGGCGGAGTACGAAGAACGGGCGGTCCAGCTCGCCACCGATCCGTCGCGGCTGCAGGGAATCAGGAAGAAGCTGGCCGATAACCGGCTCAGCACGGCGCTCTTCGATACGCAGCTTTTCGCGAGACATATCGAGTCCGCGTACTTGCAGATGTACGAGCGCTATCAGGCCGACCTGCCGCCCGGGGACATTTACGTCCGGCCATGACGAGCGAGACTCGCGACGACATGCGCATCGACCTGGATGTGCCGATCCCGACGAAGACAGGTCATGACTCGTAGATGGTGCATCGCGCTGCTGATTGCCGCAGTTACGGGCAACGCGGGCGCGCAGGCGTTTCCTGCAAAGCCGGTACGAGTGATCGTCCCGTTCTCGCCGGGCGGACCGGCCGATTTCCAGGTCCGTCTTCTCGCTCCCAGGCTCACGGAAGCGTGGGGTCAGCAGATCATTGTGGACAACCGCGGCGGCGCGAACGGCATCATCGCGTTCGAGCTGGGAGCGAAAGCGGATCCGGATGGCCACACGCTGATCCTGATCACGGCGGGTTTCACGATCAACGCGACGCTGTACCCGAAGCTTCCCTACGACAGCCGGCGCGATTTCGAGGGCGTTACTCAGCTCGCTTCCGCTCCCGGCATCGTCGTCGTGCATCCCTCGGTGCCGGCGCGCTCGGTAAAGGAATTGGTCGCGCTGGCAAAGTCGCGGCCCGGGCAGATCATCTATATGTCCGCCGGCGTGGGAGCGCCCAGCCATCTTGCGGTCGAGCTCCTCAAGACCATGACCGGCATCAACATGATCCACGTGCCGTACAAAGGCATTGCGCCGGGCATTGTCGATCTCCTCGCAGGGCAGGTGCAGGTGAGCATACCGACCATACTGGCCGGGCTGACCCACGCAAAAGCCGGTCGCCTGCGCGCACTGGCGACGACCGGCGCCAACCGCGCCCCGGCCGCGCCCGATCTGCCAACGATGCCGCAGGCCGGGTTCCCCGGCTACGAGGCCGCCAACTGGTTCGGCATGGTCGTGCCCGCAAAGACGCCGCCTGCAATCATCACGCGCCTCAACCAGGACTTCGCGCGGGCTCTCAATACGCCCGACGTGCGCGAAAAAATGCTTACGCAGGGCATGGAGCCGGTCAGCAAGACGTCAGAGGCGTTCTCGAAGTACATACAATCCGAGATCACCAAGTGGGCGGGAGTCGTCAAGACGTCCGGCGCGAAGCCGGAGTAGGACAGAGACTGGAGACTTGAGACTGGAGACCAGTCCCTGATCTCTGGTCCCTAGTCTCTAGTTACTCGTAGAAGGACTCCTTCATGTCCGCCGCGCCGCGGGCGACGAGGTAATCCAGATCGGCTTTCGACTCCATAGTGGCGCGGTCGATATTGAACTGAATGGCCCGCTCCGGGGCGGTGGTGCCCTTGATGGTGAGAATCTGGAGCATGTCCTTCACTTCCCACTCGTGCGAACCGCGCATCCCCGGCGGCCCGTAGATCACGTCCCCCGGGCCGACGTTGTACACGTTTCCTTCGATGTCCCGCACGATGCCCTTTCCCGCGACGACGTAGTGGAAGGTCTCGATGAGATGCCAGTGCAGGTGCTCGTGGGTGCCCGGCCCGAAAGTCGCCAGCCCGACGCTGATGCGCTCGCTGGGATGCTCGGGGCAGCCCGCGAGCTTGCGGATCTTGAGGCCCGGTATGACCCCGGGCGACTCGCTCACCGTCGATTGATTGAAAACCTGCAGCTCCGACTTCACTCGCTTTTCCATCTCAGCCTCCTGAATCCTGAATCCCGACTCCCGAATCCTGCCGCTCACATTGGCTTCTTGGGCTTCGCCTCCCGGAACGCCCCGCCGGCTGTGGCAATCTCCTTGAGAAGCGCCGACGGCTTCCAGCGCTCGCCGTAGCGCTGGTGCCACTCCTCGATCTGCCGCAGAACCTCTTTCGATCCGACGTTCATGTCGGCCCAGAACATCAACCCGCCGCGATAGCGCGGAAAGCCGAAGCCGTGCAGCCACATCACGTCGATGTCGCTCGCCCGGTAGGCCTTGCCCTCTTCCAGAATCTTGCACGCCTCGTTGACCGAGGCGAGCAGCAGCCGGCGCAGGATTTCTTCGTCGGTGAAGGTGCGCTGCGGTATGCCGAACTCCTTCGCGACGTCCGCGATCACGCTCTTCACCACCTCGTCCGGATGCGGCGTGCGATCGCCCTTCTCGTAGCGGTACCAGCCGGCCCCGGTCTTCTGCCCCTTGCGACCCATCTCGACCAGGCGGTCGGGCACGGGCAGCTTGCGGTAGTTCGGATCGGCCGCCGCGCGCCGCTTGCGCGTGTCGTAGCCGATGTCGAGCCCCGAGAGATCGCTCACTGCGAACGGTCCCATCGGGTAGCCGAAATCGACCATGACCTTGTCCACCTGCTCCGGCAGCGCGCCCTCCTCCAGCATCAGCATCATCTCGGTGGTAAACGGCGCCCGGCTGCGGTTGGCGACGAACCCGTCGCACGTGCCGGCCACCGCGCTGATCTTGCCGATGTCGCGGCCCACCTGCATGGCGCCGGCGATGGTCTCGATGGACGTCTTCGTGCCCTTCACCACCTCGTACAGCTTCATGACGTTCGCGGGCGCGAAGAAGTGCGCTCCCGCGACGTCCTGCGGCCGCTTCGTGACGCCCCCCATGATGTCGGTGTCGATCGCCGAGGAATTGGTGAGCAGCAGCGCGCCCGGCTTCATGACCGCGTCGAGCTTTGCGAACACGTCCTTCTTCACGTCCACCCGCTCGAAGACGGCCTCGATGACGACGTCGCAATCCGCGATGTCCTCGTAGCGCTCGACCGGCTGGATGAGCGGCAGGCGCTTGTCCATCTCGGCCTGCGTGAGGCTGCCGCGCTTGACGCTCACCGCGTAGTTGTCGCGCACGCGCTGCATGCCCTTGTCGAGCACCTCGCGCGAGACCTCGAGGACTTTCACCGGTATCCCGAAATCGGCGAAGCTCATGGCGATGCCGCCGCCCATGGTGCCGGCACCGACCACGGCCGCGGTCTTCACCTTCGGCGGCTTCAGGTCCTTCGGCGCGTTTGGGATCTTGGCCACCTCCCGCTCGGCGAAAAACGCGTAGCGCAGCGCCCTCGCCTCCTCGGAGTTCTCCAGCTCGGCAAAGAGCCGTCGCTCCGTCTGTATGCCTTCGTCGAATGGCTGCGTGGTCGCCGCCTCCACGCACGCGATGCAGTGGTACGGCGCCTTCTGGTTGCGCGCCCTTCTCGCAATCGACTTGCGCATCGCCTCGAACATGCCGGGATCGGCTTTCGCCTCCGCGAGCCGCTCCGTCCTGTTGCGCACGACCGGCAGAGGCCGTTTTGCGGCGATGCTCTTCGCGAAGCGGATGGCCGCGCCGCGCAGGTCCTTCTCGTCGACAATCTCGTCGATGATGCCGAGGGTTTTCGCCTCGGGCGCAGGGACGTGGCGCCCGCTGACGATCAGCTCCATCGCCGCTTTGGGACCGATTAGGCGCGGCAGACGCTGCGTGCCCCCGCCGCCCGGCAGAACCCCGATCAGCACCTCGGGAAGCCCGACTTTCGCGCTCGGCACCGCGAGCCGGTAATGGCTGGACAACGCATGCTCCAGCCCGCCGCCCAGCGCAAAGCCGTGAATCGCCGCGACGATCGGCTTGGCGCTCTGGTCCAGCACATCGTGGCTGTTACGCGGCAGCGTGGGACGCGGCTTGCCGAACTGCCGGATATCGGCGCCCGCGATGAAGCTGCGCCCGGCGCCGATCAGGACCATCGCCTTTACGTTCGGATCGGCATTGCCCTTGTCCACCGATTCGATGATGCCCTCGCGGACGCCGGGCCCGAGCGCGTTCACGGGGGGGTTGTCGACGGTGATGACGCCGATGCCGTCCTCGACTTCGAATCGCACTACTGGCGCTTCGCTCATGAGCTTTGTCTCCTGGATTCCACTATTTTGAATCGGACGCCGGACTCGCACTGCGTCCCGATATCGGCCGGTGGCCAGTATAGACCAGCCGCAGACCCGCTGGCCGGGTCCTGTCGGCATGACAGGTGCCCGATCCGATTCTCCCACGGGTGAATTGAAGGCTGGGAACGGGATGGCCTCCGGTCCCGGTCAGCGTCCGCTACCTCGTAAACTCGTAGCGGTCCCCTGCGAGTGCTCGGCCGGCCCGGCAGTCTGCGCAACTCACGCGCGGCCATCGTGCTTGTCCACACGGACTACGCGATTGGAAAGTGGGACAGACACAATTCTTGGAAAGCCCAGAAGCGGATGCTCGGCAGCCTTCCGAAATTGTGTCTGTCCCACTTTAGACAATCATCTGCGGCGCAGCCGCCAGGTTCGACCCAGAAGCTGTCGGGCGCGGGGCACCTTAGAGCAACGGTTTCCAGAGCGAAATCCTTGCTCTAAGCCAGGAAGTCGCGCATATTTCGATCAGAATCGGCCGGATTACAAAGGCAAGCTCGGTCCGACCCGGAACCTGACATGGCCCGATCTGCCGACGCTGGCCCGCAGATCGCGAAGCTGACCGCGGAGCGGAGCCAGAAGAGGTGACAGCAGGGGAGCTTATGCCCACCGAGAAACGCGTTTACTTCCTGGCCGGTCTGCCGCGCAGCGGCTCGACCCTGCTCGCCAACATCCTCGCCCAGCACCCGCAGATCCACGTCACGCCGACGTCCGGCGTGGTGGACATGCTGGTGCAGGTCAGGAACGGGTGGGACCGCAACGACGCGTTCCAGGCGATGGAGCGCAAGCTCTCCGAGAGAATCAAGGGTGCCGTGCTACGCGCGATGCTCCACGCCTACTTTGGGCACGTGGACCGGCCCGTGTGCATCGACAAGAACCGTTACTGGGCCGAGTTCCTGGAGATGGGCGCGGAACTCGTCGGGGGGCGCGACCGGGTCAAGGTGCTGGTGACGGTGCGCGACCTGCGCGACGTCGTGGCCTCGTTCGAGAATCTCTACCGCAAGACCTCGGCGCTGGGGCAGTTACCGCAGGAAGCGAACATGGCGTTGAAATTCAAGACCGCGCTGGGTCGCGTCGAGGTGTTCATCGACGACGCGCAGCCGGTGGGGCGCGCCTACAACGCGATCCGCGACGCGGTGACGCGCGGATGGAAGGACCGCATGCATTTCATCGACTACGACGACCTCACGCGCCGGCCCAAGGCGATTATGGAAGGCGTCTACAAGTTCCTAGGAGAAGAGAGCCGCCAGCACGACTTCGAGCGGGTGGAGCAGGTCACCTTCGAGGACGACTTCGTGTACGGCTTCAAGGACCTGCACGTCATCCGGCAGAAGGTCGAGCCGCAGCCGCCGCAGTGGCCGACGGTGTACGACGACGCGGTGTTCCAGAGCAACGCGTGGAAGAACATCGAGAACGTGGCGCAGTTCTGGAAGCTCTATCTCAAGAGCAAGTGACCAGTGACCGGTAAGCACTGGAAACCGCCACGCGCTGCGCAAGCAAGGGGGAAAAATGAGGCGTTCCGCCAGATCCTGCCGAAGCAACCGCACCACCACTCCCGGCGTCCGCTCGCATTGCAGCTCGGCTGGATTCAAGCGGCGCGCGCTCGCAGCCGCCGTGCAACTCGCCTTCGCGGTGGGCGCGGGCGCGTTCGCATTCTCGCCCACGGATGCGGCAGCGCAACAGATCAGTTGCCCGGTAAACGGCTTGGTCAGCATCGTCGTAGCGGGCGCTACCAACGCCATCCTGTGCAACATCAACGCACCGAACGGTACGCTGTTTATCAGCAGCACCGGCACCCTGACGAACACGTCCGCCGGCACGCTCAACAACAACATTGGCGCGTCGCTGGAGAACTCCGGCAGCCTGTCCAACGCCGGCACGCTGAACAACAACTCAGCCGTCGGGGGGGACCTGCGCAACTCCGGTACCCTGACCAACACGTCCGCCGGCACGCTAAACAACAAGGGCGCTCTACGCAACACCGGCAGCCTGTCGAACGCCGGCGCGCTGAGCAACGTCCTCTTGGTCAACTACGCCAGCCTGTCGAACAGCGGCGTGCTGGACAACATCAACACCCTGCGCAACCGCGGTGGTGGCACCCTGTCGAACACCGGCGTGCTGAACAATAATATCCTCCTGACCAACGAGGGCGGCGCGCTCATCAACAACCTCGGCGTCCTGCGCAACTATGCCCACGCCAGCCTGTCGAACGCCGGCACGCTGAACAACAACTTCTTTCTGTTCAACTACGGCAGCGGCAGTCTGGCGAACGCCGGCACGCTGAGCAACAACTCCGGCGCGACGTTGGCGAACTACGGCGCGCTGTCGAACGCCGGCACACTGAGCAACAACTCCGGCGCCACGCTGAGCAACAACTCCGGCGCCACGCTGTCGAACGCCGGCAGGCTGTACAATTTTTCCACGCTGTCGAACGCCGGCACGGTCAGCAACAACTCAGGCGCCGCCCTGTATAACGAGGGCACGCTGAGCAACAACTCAGGCGCCACGCTGAACAACAACTTCGGCGCCCTCCTGTATAACGACGGCACGCTTAACAACAACTCAGGCGGCACGCTGAACAACAACTCCGGCGCCACGCTGTTCAATGCCGAGACGCTGCTTAACAACTCAGGCGCTACGCTGAACAACAACTCCGGCGCCCTCCTGTCGAACGCCGGCGCGCTGAGCAACCTCTCTGGCGCCAGCCTCAGCAATGCCGGCACGCTCGCCAACGACGGCTCGATCGTCAACAACGGCACCATCGCCAACAGCGACACGTTCACCGTCACCTCGACCGGCAGCATGACCGGAACCGGCACCTTCACCCAGACCGCCGGCTTGACGACAGTCGACGGCTCGATTGCCCAGGGTGCCTTCGACTGCGTTGGCGGGGTGGTGAACGGTGGCGGAACCATCACCACAACGGCTTCCGGCACGCTGAGTTTCACGATCCAGCGAGACTGTACCGTCAGTCCCTTTCATTCCATCGGCACGCTCACGCTCGACGGCGGCGCGGCCGGGGTCATGTTCGACGGCGAGCTCGACATCGAGATCGCGGGGCTCGGCAACTTCGACATCCTCAGGGTGCTCGGGGGAATTCATTTCGGCGGCACCTCGAGGATCAATTTCATCTTCGAGGGCTACACCCCGCAGGCGGGCGACACCTTCCACTTCCTCGATGCCGACTTCTTCGACGGCAACCTGAGTTTTCTGTTCGAGGGGCTGGGGGCGGGATACGAGTTCCGCCTCTCCGACGCGGGCAACGGCAATCTCGATTTCCTTACGCTGCGGGCGCCCGCCAACGGCAGCGCGCCCGAGCCGGGCCCGGCCCTGTTGCTGTCGCTGGGACTGGGCTGGCTGGGGCTCGCGCGGGCGCGCCGCGGGTCCCGGGTCGGACCTCACCAACGTACTGATTGCACGGAGTAATGCGCTCGAAACGTCACGTCTTTTCGCCTTAAACGGGCATTTCTGGCAGCGAAAACGCGCCTCTAAGACTCCGTGTCGCCGCGCAGTTCTTCAGGGTGTGACCAGACTCATGCTGCGCGGCACGACAGGGGCGGGTGGCCGGGGGCGGTTAGTGGGCCCACCTTAAAAAGAATCGGGACGCAGCGTAGCGCATGGGCTCCACCGAGCTGCGGCCGGGTGGCAGGGTGGGCGGTGAGTGACACCGGTCCTCCAGTACCGGGTGCGGTCTCCAGAACATGCGACGGCCAAGTCACACACCACATGCGCTTAAGAGAATCGGGTAGTCGGTACCGGTTACCGCCTCAAGACAACACGATGGCCAAGTCTATTGCCTGATGCAGCGGGAGGATCGGGGGCAGAGCCGACCACCCTGACAGGACCCG
>DASRJL010000007.1:0-17669 GCA_035649495.1 Burkholderiales bacterium
CCCTTGATCTGCCTGCCGGAACGCACGTCGCTTACCAGCGCCGTGAAGGCTTCGAGGCTCAACCTGGCCGTGTTGGCATAGGTATCCGTCGTGGAATCAATCCACTTCGCCCCGTAGCCGATGGCGGTGTGCGCCAGGCGCACCCGCCCGTCGAGCCACGGCCCGCCGCCGAGCCCGCCGATCACCGGAATGGAAACGGCGCTCACGACCGCGGCGCCCGCCACCGGCCCCGAGTTCCTGAAGTCGAGCAGCGATGCACCCGCCTCCTCCAGCCGCTTCGCTTCTTCCACGAGCTCGTTGGCGGCGCGCCCGTCTCCATGAAACTCCGCAAAGACCGGGATTCCCGCGCGGACGATCGCGCGCACGGCGCCGGCATCACCTTTGATCTTCACCATGTCCGCGCCGCCTTCGCCCGCCAGGCGCCTGGCGGCGTTCACCGAAGCCGCGGCGCCCTCCTGCGCCGGGCCGTACGGCACGTCGCAACTCAACAGCACGCGCTTGACGCCGCGGCGCACCGCCTTGCACACCACGAGCAGCTCCTCCATCGTGACTTCCGTCTCCGTGGGCTGGCCCCACAGGTTCGCGCCGACCGAGTCCCCCACCGAGACGAGGTCCACCCCCGCCCGTTCCGCGATCTGCGCGATCTGGTAGTCCCAGGCGACTACCCCTGCGATCTTCCGCGCGTCGCGCTTCATCTGCTGCAGCGCGGCTACGGTCACTTTGTCGTCCATCTCTTCCCTTTCGGTGAGAGAACCTCTGCACAAGTCGCCGCGATATCGGCGACCTTCACGGGGTTCCCCCTGATGTGGGGGAGCACGAGGGGGCGTGGCCCCTCGTTCAGCGTCTCTAGATTTTGAAAGCCTCGAGGGTTTCGGGCGCGAACATCTCCTCCGGCTGGAGACGGCGCTTCGAGAGCCCCTGCTCGTGGTGATAGCGCAGGAACGTGTCGAGCACGTGCCGGTTGCCGTGAAAGCCGTACGGCCACCAGTCCTCGCCCAGCTCCCGCACCGCGTCCTCGACGCCGGCCACGAGCCACGGCAGCATGGCCTTGTGCGCGGCGGTCTCGCGCAGGCTGCGATAGGCGCGGCGCTGCGCCTCGACGAACGCCTTGTAGAGCGACATCGCCGCCCACCGGTTCGCCTCGTACAGTTCGCGGCGCAGCGCCACCACGTGCATGATCGGGAAAATCTTCGTGCGCCGGTAGTACTCCCGCTCGACCTCCACGTAATTCGGGAACAGGCGCCTGACCGCCTCGGGCTTCGAATAGAAGGTGGAAGGCGCGCGCGCGGTGTGCAGCGCGTCGATCTCGCCCGCGGCTATCATCCCCGAGAGCGTCTTGTCCGGACCTATCGGCCGCAACTTGAATCGAGGCGGCAGGTCGAGCTTGATCTTCTCCTCGCGCTGCGTCTCCTCCTCGCCGCCCGTCCAGTACTCGACGGCGTCGGCCTTCACGCCGTAGTCGTCGGCGAGGATGCCGCGTATCCAGACCGGCGCGGTCATCTGGTATTCGGGCGTGCCGATTCTCTTTCCCACCAGGTCCTTCGGCTCGCGTATGCCGCTTTTTGCCGAGACGAAGATGCTCGAATGCCTGAAGTAGCGCGACACGAAGGCCGGGATCGCGATGAACGGCTGCGGGTCGCGATGGAGCGACACGGCGTACGACGACATCGACATCTCCGCGACGTCGAACTCGCGATTGCGCGCCATCCGGAAAAACGTCTCCTCGACCGGCAGCTCGAGAACGTTCAACTCTACCCCGTCCGCCTGCACCGAGCCGTCGGCCAGCGCGCGCGTGCGGTCGTAGTCCCAGATGGACAATGTCAGGCGCAGCTTAGCCAATCGCCACCTGTGGATGGTTAGCCACCGACGAACCGATCAAAAAAGGATGAAGGATGAACGTGGAAGGATGACCTTTACGCTGTCAGCGAAGGCCAGGCAGGTCATCCTTCATCCTTCCACGTTCCACGTTAGTCGTCAGACGGTAACCGGCTCCGTATCCAGGTCCCGGAACAACCCGTCCCACGCGCCATCCTTGAAGTGCACGTTGCGCGGCAGCTCGATCGCGCAGGAGCGCACGCGCTGCGTCGCCGGAGCGAGCCCCGGCAGCGGCTTGCCTTCACGATTGGCCTGCGCCGCCTTGAGCAGCAGCCGGCGCGTCATGATGATGCCGTTGTCGGTCGAGCACAGGTTCTCCTTCGTGCGATCCTGTATCGGCCCCATGCTCTCCTGCAGCGAGGCGTCCTGCATGGCGATGCCCTCGATACCGCTGTAGTTGATTCCCGCTTTCTGGCTCGAGCGGTCCATGAGGTAGTCGTTCTCCCGGTTGGCGAGGGGAATGAACGTGCCCGGTACATACTTGACGTGTATGCCCCTGCCGTCCTTCATGGCCTGCAGCTCCTTCTCGGTCAGCGCCCGGCTCGGGTGATAGTTGATGGACCAGGCCCAGCAGCGCTCGTCGTCTATCGGCACCCACGCGTGCCCGCCGATGGGATGTCCGGCGCGCGGCGCGATCAGCGTGTGCCATGGCATGATGAAAGGGGTAATACGCCAGTACCAGCGGTCGTTGTCGGCCTGCCGGCGCGCGCCTATGAGCAGCCCGCCCCCGTACTCCACGATCTCGAAGTGCGGCATGCGGTCGCGCAGGTTGTACTCGTTCGCGCGGCTGCCGACGAACAATGGGTCTCGGTTCAACGATCCACCATGGAGGAACGAGACGTGGCTCGAGTCTATGCCGCCCTCTATCGCCTGCAGGTAGTTGCACTCCTGCAGGCGCTTGGAGGCGAAGCGCCGCTCGGGCGCGACCTGCACCCACTCCAGCCCGGGCGGCTCGGGCTTCAGCTCGGGCGGCCCCATGTAGGCCCAGATCACGCCGGCCAGCTCGATGCAGGGGTACGACTTCAGCTTGATGCGGCCGCGCATGCCGGTCCCCTCGGCCTCGGAAGGGAGATCCACGCATTGTCCCGTCACGTCGTATTTCCAGCCGTGGTATGAGCAGCGCAGCCCGCATTCCTCGTTGCGCCCGAACCAGAGAGATACGCCTCGGTGAGCGCAGAATTCGCCGATGAGCCCGATACGGCCCTGGGTATCGCGGAACGCGACTAGCTTCTCACCCAGCAGCTGCACGCGCACCGGCGCGCAGTCGGGCTCGGCGATCTCTTCTGCCAGCAGCGCCGGTATCCAGTAGCGCCGGAAGAGGTCGCCCAGCAGTGTGCCGGGACCGGTACGGGTCAGCTGCTCGTTCTGCTCGCGGGTAAGTGCCATGTCTTCTGCTCCTCTCTGCTCCTGCTATTTTGCCACTTTCGCGATCGGCGCCCAGCGCGCGACCTCGGTGCGTACGAACCTGGTGAACCCTCCCGGATCCAGGTCGTTCGGCTCGATACCCTCCGCCGCCAGCCGCTCGCGCAATTCCGGGGCGGCGAGCGCCTCGCGTACTGCTGCGTTGAGCGACCTGCTGACCGCCGGCGGAATTCCCGCGGGGCCCGAAAGCGAGAACCACGTCGTGGCGACCAGATCCTTGTAGCCGCTCTCGATGAAAGTGGGAACGTCGGGAAACGACGTCACCCGCCGTTGCGCGGAGTGCGCGAGCGCACGCGCTCTGCCGGACTTGACATGAGGGGCCGCGGTGGACAACGTGTTGAAGCAGGCCGGGATGTGCCCGCCCACCAGGTCGATCATCGCGAGTGCGGCGCCCTTATACGGCACGTGCACCAGGTTGGCGCCGCTTCTCGCGCGAAAGAGCTCGGCGACCAGGTGCCCGTTGGTCCCCGGGCCCGGGGAACCGTACGAGAATCCCTGCGGCATCGATTTCGAAAGCGACACGAATTGCGCCAGGGACTTCGCGTCGACGCCGGCATGCACCACCGCGATGATGGGCGGACCGCCGAAGAGCGCGATGTGCGTGAAGCTCGTCACCGGATCGAAGGACACTTTCGACATCGCCGGCGCGATGGCGTGCGAGGCAATGCCGGAAACCAGCAGCGTGTAGCCGTCGGGCGCGCTCGCCGCGACCAGCTCGGAGCCGACGATGCCGCCCGCGCCGGGCCGGTTATCCACGACGAAATTCTGCTTGAAGCGGACGGACAGCCGCTCGGCAACCATGCGGCCCAGGGTGTCCGCGCTGCCGCCGGGTGCGAACGGCGCGACGATGCGCACCGGCCGCGACGGGTACTGCTGCGCGCCCACGGCTACAGCGAGCGCGCAGCCAAGGATGAACGTGGAAGTATGAAGGATGACCCGACCGCCTTTGCGGTTGGCTCGGTGGGTAGCGGACTTACACCTCATCCTTCATCCTTCCGCCTTCCGCCTTAGTTGTCCGGCCCATGCTCCGACGGGTCTATGCACACTTTGCCGTCGATGATGTCCACCTTCCATATCTTGATTGGCTCCGTGCAGGGGGCGCAAGTAGGCCGCCCGCTGGGAATATCGAACCGTCCCTGGTGATAGGGACATTCGATCTCTTCGTCCAGTATGTATCCCTCGGACAGATAACCGGGACCGTGAGTGCACTCGTCCTGGCTCACGTAGAAAACGCCGTTGAGGTTGTACACGGCATACGCTGAGCCCCCTGCCTCGGCGCGCTTTGCGCAGCCCGGCGCGACTTCCGTGACTTCGCACAATGGGATTAATCGCTGGTCGCTCATGGGCGGAATTTTAACCCGGACGGCACGTTCCGCCCGGGTCTGCCGCCCACGCGGCCCGGCTGCCGTTCCGGCGGCCTGCTGGGACGGTGTCTGCAGGTCCGCTACGACCCGACACGCTCGTTGGTATTGGCTTACGTTTCGAAGAACACCGTTTCCCGAGCACCCTGGAGCACGATATCCCAGGAGAAGAGTCCTGGGTCCGCCCCGCCCCGTCTGGCAATCAGGGTCTCCGCGCGCTTCCCGCATAGCGCGAGCACCGGATCCGCGGCGTTCGCGCTCTCGCCCTCGAAATAGACGCGAGTCACGACCTGCTTCAACAGGCCGCGCGCGAAGAGGACGACCAGGATGTGAGGCGCCTGCGGCAGGCCGTTCACGCCGGCTACCTGCCCCGGCATCACGGTCGTGATCTCGTAACGGCCGTCCTTGTCGGTCATCACTCGTCCGAATCCCGAGCACGTGCTGCCCCGCGGCCCGCCGAAATGGCCGCCCGAGTCGGCCTGCCAGAATTCCAGCAACGAATCGGGCACCGTCTTGCCGGTGCCGTCGATGACCGTACCGCCAAGCTTGATGTGGCGGCCGGGCGCCGAACCGGGAAACAGCACGGCGCCGTCCTTCCAGCGCAAGCCGTCGGCGAAGAACGGGCCTATCGTTTGGGACGGGGTGATGAGGAGTTCGGCCATTTTTCAGGGGACTAGGGACTGGGGACCGGCGCTTGTCACTGATCAGTAATCTCCAGTCTCTGATCTCCAGTCTCTAGTTTGCGGGAGTCGCCTCCGGCCCCCGCAGCACCATGTCGAACACGTAGCCCAAGGCCCACTCCGGCCGGGTCACATCGAGGTCGAAGTGCGACACCAGCCGCTCGCGCGCCCGCTCCGAAGGCACGCTGTTGAAGATCGGATCGTAGCCGAGGAGCGGATCGTCGGGAAAATACATCTGCGTCACCAGGCGCTCGAGCATCGTGTGGCCGAATACCGAGAAATGGATGTGCGCCGGCCGCCACGCATTCGCGTGATTGCGCCACGGGTAGGCGCCCGGCCTGATGGTGGTGAATCGATACCGGCCTTCGGCGTCCGTCAGCGCCCGCCCGCCGCCGCGGAAATAGGGATCGAGCGGCGCGTCGTGATCGTCCACCGGGTGGTGGTAGCGCCCGGCAGCGTTGCATTGCCACAGCTCGACCAGTGTCCCGGACAGGGCATCGCCATTCTCGTCAAGCACCCTCCCCGTTACTATGATCCGCTGCCCCAACGGTTCGCCGCCATCCACCTGTTTCGTCAGATCGTCGTGGTGCGGGTAGAGCACTTCGTCGTTGAAACGGGGACCGCTGCCTTCGGTGCCAGCGGCCGGAAGCGGCACCGGGCGCTCCCGCGGCGCTCGTTGAACGGTACTCGCATAGGCCGGATGGAGCAGCTCGGGCTGCGCGCCGGCCGGGATTCTACGCAGTTTCATTGCGGACTCCGGAAAACCGGGTATTCTACGTCATCCGTCCGGTTTTCCGTTCGGGCACACATCGCGCATTCCCTCATTTTCCGATACTACAGGAGCGAAATAATGGAGATCAGGAACGTCGGCGTCGTCAGTCCCGGCGACATGGGTTCGGCCATCGCGAAGCGCATCAAGGAGAGCGGCAAGAACGTCTACACGGCGCTCGATGGGCGCAGCGAGCGCACCAAGGCGCTGGGGCGCGAAGCCGGGTTGAGCGACATCGGCTCGATGGACAAGCTCGTCTCCACCTGCGAGCTGGTGATTTCGGTCATCAATCCCGGAGAGGCCATGAACGTGGCGAAGGACGTTGCGGCCGCCATGAAGAAGACCGGCCGCAAAATCGCGTTCGCCGATCTCAACGCGGTATCGCCGCAGACCACGCGGGACCTCGACAAGACCATACGCGAAGCCGGCGGCATGTACATAGACGGCGGGATCATCGGCCCTCCGCCGCGCGGCGAGAAGGACAAGCCCCGCATCTACGTTTCCGGACCGGACGCCTACCTGTTCGAGCAGATCAGCCATCCCAACCTGCAGGTGCGCGTGATGTCGGAGCGCGTCGGCGACGCTTCCGGCGTCAAGATGTGCTACGCGGCGATGACCAAGGGAACCACTGCGCTCGCGGTCGAGCTGCTGGTGGCGGCGCGCAAGCTCGGCGTCGAGCAGGCGCTCGAGAAGGAGCTGCGTGACAGCCAGAGCGACGCGTTCGACCGGCACATGAAAAGCATCCCCGGCATGCCGCCCAAGGCCTATCGGTGGGTGCCGGAGATGCAGGAAATCGCCAAGACATTCGGCGAGCTCGGCATGACCCGCAACATATTCCTGGGCGCAAGCGACATCTACGAGATGGTCGCGGCGACCTCGCTGGGCAGGGAAAGCCCCGAGGACTCCCGCAAGAAGGGACGCACCGGTCTCGATGTCACGCGGGAGATTGCCGACGGCAAGTAGCCGTTGGAACAGCGTCCCAGATAGGGCGTCGCAGATACGGCGTCCCAGGTACTGCGTCTCAGATAGAGCGCGTCAACGACGCTCTATCCAAGTCGCTTTATCTGGGACGTTTTATCTGAGACGTTTCATCTGAGACGCTTTATCTGAGACGTCTTTTCAAACCCGGAACATCGACCGCCGGTCCCGCTCGAAAGTGATGACCTCGCCGGGACGCTCGGCGCGGCCGCGGCCGATGCGGATCTCCCCCGCTCCGTCGAGCAGCAGCTCGCGGCGCAGCACGTGCACCTCCTCGCCGCTTTCGAGCGTAACGTACGTGCCGTTGATGCTGTGATCGAAGAGATAGAAATGCGTGCGCACCAGCTTGATCGAGAAGTGCTTGCGCGAGGAAAACCGGTCCTGCACCACCAGATCGCAATCCACCTCGCGCCCGACCACGACGGCCGGGCGCCATTGGTCGACTCGCACCCTCTGTTCGCCGAGGTCGAGGGTCACCACGAGGCTGCCGGTGTCGTGCGGTATCGTCTTCCGGTCGCGCAGGATGACATCGGTTATGTCGTGGGTATCGGTGCGCCACAGTACCTGGTAGACGATCGTTTCCTGCAGGCTGCCCTTCAGGAGCGTGTAGAAAACCGGGCGCGCCACCGATTTCAGCGCCGCGGAGAGCTGCTTCTCGGTCGTTTCGGTGGTGAGGATCTGGCCCGCCGTCGCCATCGCGGTCAGGTACGCCGCGGAGTTGACGGTGTCGCCGAAGACGTCCCCATCCTCGAGGAGCACCGCGCCGTAGTGCAGCCCGAGGTGCATCGTGAGCCCGTGGTTTCCGGGGTTTTTCGAAGCGACAAGAGACTGCATCTCGCTCGCTGCCAGCACCGCCAGGTCGGCGCTCGGGAACACGCACATGGCCTCGTCGCCTATGGTCTTCACGAGCCGTCCCTGGTAGCGCGGCAGCACCGAGGTCACGAGGCCGAGGCAGGCCTCTACGACGTTGCGCGCAGCGAGATCGCCGAGCTTCTGGTAAAGGCTGGTGCTCTCGGTGATGTCGGCGAACAGCACCGCCATCGTTCCCGTTTCTCTCGCCATCAGGCGATCCCGCCCGGTCCGGCCGGCTCTTCGAGCTCGGAGAAGCGCACCGGCAGAATTTCACGCGTCGCCAGTCCGCCGGACTCCGATTTCTCCACGAGGATCAGGGTCTGCTTATCGGGAATTCCGGCCGGTATGACCATGCGTCCGCCCGGCTTTAACTGCGCCAGAAGCGGCGGCGGAATCAGCTCTGATGCGGCGGTCACCATGATCTTGTCGTAGGGCGCGAACTCGGGCAGCCCATAGTAGCCGTTGCCGGTGCGCACGACGACGTTGTCGTAGCCCAGGCGTTTCAGGCGCCGATCCGCCCCCTGCGCCAGCTCGCCGATGATGTCCACCGTGTAGACGCGCTTCGCCAGCTCGGCGAGTATCGCGGCCTGGTAGCCCGCGCCGGCCCCGATCTCGAGCACGACATCCTCCGCGGAGAGCTCCAGCAGGTCCGTCATCAGCGCCACGATGAAGGGTTGCGAAATGGTCTTGTCGTAGCCGATGGGCAGCGGGCGGTTGAGATAGGCGTACGGCTGAAGCTCGACGGGCACGAACTCGTGGCGCGGCATGGCTCCGACGATCCGCATCACCCGCCCGCCGAACGCCGCCCGACCGGTGTGCCCGGCGGTGAGCACGGCTTCCGCCGCAATCTCCGCCATGAGCTGCGCGCGCAGCTTCTCGAACAGGTCATCGCTCATGGCGCCTCAGCATCCCTGCGGAATCTCCACGGTATCCGTGATTTTACCATCGCCCCTCTCGTGGCATTGCCCACAATCGGGCCGCGCAAACCGGTAGAATTGCGGGCAGCAGAGTCCTTTGCCTGGAGCCGCACATGCCCGCACAGCACGACGACAACAACATGGCTCTCTTCTGCGACTTCGAGAACGTGGCCATAGGCGTCCGCGAGGCGAAATACGAGAAGTTCGACGTCCGCAAGGTGCTGGAGCACCTCCTGCTCAAGGGCAGCATCGTGGTCAAGAAAGCCTACTGCGACTGGGACCGCTACAAGGCCTACAAGCCGGTCATGCACGAAGCCGCGTTCGAGCTGATCGAGATCCCGCACGTGCGCATGTCGGGCAAGAACTCCGCCGATATCCGCATGGTCGTGGATGCGCTCGATCTCTGCTACACCAAGTCGCACGTGGACACCTTCGTCATCATCAGCGGAGACTCCGATTTCTCCCCGCTCGTGTCCAAGCTGCGCGAGAACAACAAGATGGTCATCGGCGTGGGCGTAAAGCAGTCCTCGTCCGACCTGCTGATCTCGAACTGCGACGAGTTCATCTATTACGATGACCTGGTGCGCGAGAAATCGAAGAAGCAGGGCCGCAGGAAAGCCCCTGCCCCCGCCTCGACTTCTGCCGCAACGGCGGCGGCGCCGGCTGCAGCCGAAACCGCCAGGAGCCCGGCGGTCGAATTCGACAAGAAGCAGGAGGCGCTCGACCTGGTGATGGAGACCCTGGAAGCGCTCTTCACCGAGCGCGGCGCCGAGGAAAAAATCTGGGGCTCGATGGTCAAGCAGGCGTTGAAGCGCCGCAAGCCCGGGTTCAACGAGTCCTACTACGGCTTCCGCTCCTTCAGCAAGCTGCTCGAGGAAGCGGCCACGCGCAAGCTGCTCGCCCTGGAGCACGACGAGAAGTCGGGCGGAGTGATCATCAAGCGGATCATCGAGGACGCCACGACCGAGGGATGACCGGCGGGCGCGAGCGCTGTCCCCGGTCCCCGAGAGATGGCCCACTTCCAGATCCATCTGCGCGGGCAGAGCCTGCTCGGGCGCGTGCTGCTGGGAACGGCGGCGCTGGCGGTCGTGGTTCTGCTGTTCTTCTTCCTGGCTGCAATGCTCGTCGTCGGGACGATCGCAGCCATCGCATTCCTCGCCCGCTTCTGGTGGCTCAAGCGCAGCCTGAAGCAGCCGGAGCAACCGGAAACCCTCACCGCCGAGTACACGGTGATCGAGCGGGAGCCTCAGGAGCAGGCGCGATTGCCTGACGAAATCCAGCCGGGCGCATCAATGGACGCCACGGATCCCGGACGTCATGGCCCGAGCCTGAGCGCTCCGGGGCCCGGATCGGGCACGCCCGGCAGCCGGGCCGGCGGTTCCTGACGCCGTTCCCGCGCCACGGACTGAAGCTCCCGGTCGAACTGCTCCAGCTGCCGCCGGCTTTCCTGGCGCGCGCGCTGCTGCTCGATCTGTGCCTTCGCGTTGCTTGTCCCGGCGTCGTCCGAGGGCAGCTCCGGGCGCATCTGCAGCGTGCGCTGCTGCTGCATCTGCAGCTGCTGCTGCCGCAGGGCCTGGTCCAGCTCCAGCTGCTCGATGGCCTGACGCTGCCGGGAATCGGCCGGCGGATTCTGCACGCCGCGCTGATGCTGCTGCATTCTGAGCTGCAGCTGGTCCTGCTGCTGCTGACGCAGAAGCTGGTTGTGCTGTACCGCGCGCACGCCGGGATCGTCCGCGGCTCCCGCTGTTACAGCGAAAGCCAAAAGCACCGCAACCGCAGATGAACGCAAATGAACGCCGACGGTGGACACGGAAATCACCTATACCTTTTCTTCGTTACCAGTTTGCTCCCTCTCCCCGACATCGGGGAGAGCGGATTCTCAACACGGACTGTGGTCACTGGTCACCGGTCACCGGTCACTGTGTCACGCCTTGTCAAGTTTGCGTTGCATCCTCGCATCGAACCGCTCCACGTTGATGATCAGGCGCTCGTGGACACCCGCGCCGATCGGCTCGCGGTCGTCGGTGGCCTCCAGGCGGAAACTGAGCGTCCGCCCTTCGACCTTGACCAGCTCGGCGCGCGCCCGCACCGTCATGCCTACCGGCGTTGCCGCAAAATGCCTGACGTCGAGATGCGTGCCCACCGTCTGGAACCCTGCCGGCATGTACTCCTCGACCGCCTGCAGCGCCGCCGCTTCCATCAGGTTGACCATGACAGGCGTCGCCAGCACGCCGATCTTGCCGCTGCCCACGTGCGGCGCCGTGTCGCGCGTGCCCACTACGATTTCCGCCGACCCGGTAAGCCCGGGTTTGAACTCCGCAGCAAGTTCCATGTCGTTCCTTTGCGTGTATTTTCCTCGAAACCGCCTCTTCCGGGAAATCGACGGGAGTGGCCTATGCGCGCGCCCTCTCGCATATACTAGGACCCCGTGGAAAAGCTCACGATCCGGGCGCAGCTCGTCCTCCTGGTCCTCCTGGGCACGGTGCCGGCGCTGGGCGTCGTCTTGTATGCCGCCGTGTTCGCCGATTCCGGCATTTTTACGGCCAACATCGCGGGCATAGCGGTCGCCACGCTGGTCGCGGCGGGAATTGCATGGTTCGGCGCCGAGATCCTGGTGCTCCGGCGCATCCGGGCGCTGCTCGATGCCGCCAACCGCGTCCGCGGCGGCGATTTCAGCGTGAGAATCCGCCTCCCGGCCGGCAAAGGGGAGCTCTCCCGGCTCGGTGCAGCCTTCGACTCGATGGCCGAGACTCTCCAGCAACGGGACACGGAGCTGCGCAACGCGATGCTCGAGCTGCACGCGCAGGCGACCACGGACCCTCTCACCCGCCTCGCCAACCGGCGCCACCTGAACGAACTGCTGCCGCTCGAGCTGATGAGGGCGCGGCGCGGGGACGGCAAGGTGGCGTCGGGCAAGCTGGCCGCGCTCCTGATCGATCTCGATTTTTTCAAAAAAATAAACGACACGTTCGGACACGAAGCCGGCGACGTGGTGCTGAGTGAAGTCGGAAAGCTGCTGCGCGCGCTCGTCCGCGCGAGCGATATAGCGTGCCGCTACGGCGGCGAGGAGATCGCGCTGATCCTGCCGGAGACTACGCTCAAGGTCGCAAGCGAGAGAGCGGAGAACATTCGAGCGAAAATCAGCGGTCTTCGGCTCGTGCACGAAGGCAGCACCATCGGGCCGGTCACCGCCTCGATCGGAGTCGCCATTTTTCCGGACCATGCGAACGACGCGGAGTCGCTGCTGCGCGCGGCCGATGCGGCGTTGTACCGGGCGAAGCGCGACGGCCGCAACCGCATCGCCGTCGCCTCGCCGGACGACTCGGTCACGGCCTGACGCGGGTCACGAGCCGGCTTCCTCGCGCCAGAAACCGAGCGCCTCCTGCGCCGCGCGGTCGGTGTAGCTGAAGAGGACCGTTGCCGTGTCGGCCTGCAGCTGGTGGAATTCCCACGAAGGCACGACGAATACATCGTGCGGAGAGAACGCGAGGGACGTGCTCCCGACAGCGACGCGACCCCTCCCTTCGACGACGCAGAATACCGCGCCGTCCGTGCTGCGGTAGCGCCTGCCCGAGAAGCCGGCCGGCAGCCATTGCATGCAGACCGCCATGGTTGGAAACGGATGCCCGCCGGTGCCTGGATTGACGTAGCGCAGCTTGTAGCCGTGGCAGGAGTGCGGATCGCCGCTGGCTGCAAGCCGCTCGAGCGCTTCACGAGTCCGGTCGTAGGGGTACGACAGGAGCGGCGAGCCCCCTCCCCGCGGCCGGTACTCCAGCGGCAGCAGGTTGGCGCCATAGCGCGCCCCGGCGTCGCCGTTCCTGCGCGTGACCGGCTGGCTCTCCTGCGGGTAGTCCTCGCGGAAGTGCGCTCCGAAGAGGTTGGCGAAAGCGGTGTCCAGTCCGTCCAGCCACACGACCGGCTCCGAGCCCAGGTTGCCGTGATCGTGCCACGTCCAGCCGGGTGTCGTGACGAAATCTCCCGGACGCATCATTACCCGCTCGCCTTCCACCGCGGTGTACGCGCCTTCGCCCTCGACGATCATGCGCAGCGCGTTCGGCGCGTGGCGGTGCGTGCGCGCGATCTCTCCCGGCAGTATGACCTGCAGGCCCGCGTAGAGCGTGGTGGTGGCGAAGGTCGTGCCCTGCAACGCGGGATTCTCCAGCATGAGCACGCGCCGCTCGGCCTCCTGCGTGGTGATCAGCTCGGCCGCGCGCATCAGGTGCGGCTGTGCGTCCGCCCAGCGCCAGATGACCGGCGCGGCCGCCGTTCCCGGCGCGAGCCGCATCGTCCGCTCCCAGAGCGGCTTCATGCCGAGGGCCGCCAGCTCGCTCGAGAAGCGCTCGCGGTTGGAATTGACCGGAGTTGATGACATGGTCGGGGATCAGGCTACCGCGTTACATCATCACCGGTCACCGGTTTCTTCTGCACCAGCTCCAGCAGCGGCGAGAGCAGCTCCATCGGCACCGGGAACACGATCGTGGAGCTCTTGTCGCCCGCAATGCTCGCGAGCGTCTGCAGGTAGCGCAGCTGCATCGCCTGCGGCTGACGAGCCAGCATCTGTGCCGCCTGCAGCAGCTTCTCCGAGGCCTGCAGCTCGCCGTCGGCGTGGATCACTTTCGCGCGCCGCGCTCGCTCCGCTTCCGCCTGCTGCGCGATGGCGCGCACCATGGAAGGATCGATATCCACGTGCTTGATCTCCACGTTGGAGACCTTGATGCCCCAGGCATCGGTCTGCGCGTCGAGTATGCGCTGGATGTCGAGGTTCAGCTTGTCGCGCTCGGCCAGCAGCTCGTCGAGCTCGTGCTTACCAAGCACGGCGCGCAGCGTGGTCTGCGCGAGCTGGCTCGTCGCCTCCAGGAAATTGGCGACCTGGATGATGGCCTTTTGCGGGTCTATCACCCGGAAGTAGACGACCGCGTTGACCTTCACCGAGACGTTGTCGCGCGTAATGACGTCCTGGGGCGGGACGTCGAGCACCACGGTGCGCAGATCCACCCGCACCACCTGCTGAATTCCCGGGATGATCACAACGAGCCCCGGACCCTTGATCATCCAGAATCGCCCCAGCGTGAAAACCACGCCGCGCTCGTATTCCCGGAATATGCGCAGCGCCGAGAAGACGAGGACCGCAGCGACTACCAGTCCCCCCAGAACTCCCAGCTGCAAGATCATTGTGCCTCCCCTCGCGACGAGTTGGCGGGCACTACCCGCAGCGTGAGGCCGTCGATTCCCGTCACGCGCAATGACTGTCCGCGGGTGAGCGGAGCGGAACTGGTCACTCGCCACTGCTCGCCGCGCACCCGCGCCCAGCCTTCGCTTTCGAAGTCCTCGATCGCCTCTCCGCTGGCGCCGAGCATGTCCTCGCGGCCGCTGACCACCGGGCGCCGCCGCGCCTTGAGTGCAAGGAATGCCGTCAGGAACACGATCGCCGCGCTCGCGACCCCCAGCGCCACGGAAAACGAGACCGGCACTGCGTAGCTGCCGGCCGCCTCGGGATCGATCAGGATGACCGAACCGAATACCAGGGCGACCGCGCCGCCGATGCCGAGCGCGCCGAAGCTGGGCACGAACGCCTCGGCGACGAGAAACGCCATGCCGAGCAGGATCAGGCCGACCCCGGCATAGTTGATGGGCAGCAACTGAAACGCGTAAGACGCGAGCAGCAGGCAAATGCCGCCGATGACACCGGGTGCGACGAAGCCGGGATTGGAGAACTCGAACAGCAACCCGTAGATGCCGACCATCATCAGGATCAGCGCGACGCTCGGATTCGCGATCACCGCAAGCAGCTCGACGCGCCAATCGGGAGCGATCGTCACGGTTTCCGCACCGGCCGTTTCCAGCTTACGCTCCACTCCCTGCACCGTCACGTTGCGTCCGTCGATTTTTTTCAGCAGGTCCGGTACGTCGTCGGCTATCAGATCGATCACCTTCAGCTTGAGTGCGTCCTCGGCGGAAAGGCTGACGGCCTCCCGCACCGCCCGCTCCGCCCATTCGGCGTTGCGGCCCCGCAACTGGGCGAGGCTGCGGATGTACGCCGCCGCGTCGTGCGTCGCCTTGCGCGTCATCGTGTCTGCGGAGGGCGCTTCTTCGCTTTCCTTGTCCTGCGATTTGCCGTCTTTCGCCGCCGACTTCCCGCCGCGCTTTTTCTCCTGCGTTCTGGCTGGCTCGCCAGCTGCCCCTCCGATCCGCACCGGGCTTGCAGCGCCGAGATTGGTAGCCGGCGCCATGGCCGCGATGTGGCTGGCGTAGATGATGAACGTTCCGGCGCTCGCCGCGCGCGCCCCGCGCGGTCCGACAAAGGTCGCAACGGGCACCGGTGAGACGAGAATCTCCTTCAACAATCGCCTCATCGAAGTATCGAGCCCACCCGGCGTATCGAGCTGAATCACGATCAGCGTTGCGCCCCGGTCGGCCGCCTTGTGCAGACCGCGTACGGCATAGTCCGCAGTCGCGGGGCTGATGGCGCCGTCCACCGTGAGCAGTACCACCGGCGTTTCCGGCACGGCCGCGGTCGCAGGGCAGGCCGTCAGGAGGGCGGCGAACATGAGCACCCACCGCAACATACATTCCCTCACCCCCAACCCTCTCCCCGATTCGGGGAGAGGGTGATTGGTCACCGGTCACTGATCGCGCTATTACTGGACTTCGGTCGTAATCGGCTTCCCCGCCTTTTCCGCAATGCGGTCGCGCCAGACCAGATACGTGGCATCGCCATCGTCCGTGGCGACGGCGACGTGGACCATATTGGCGGGGATATGGAACAGGCAGCCGGTCGGAACCACGAAGTCCTGCCCGTCCATGTGAACCTGCAGCGTCCCCTTCAACACGTAGTTGAACGTCTCGTCCGGGTGGTAATGCGGCTTCGAGCCGGTGCCCTTCTTCTTCGTAACCAGGCCGCAATAGATCCGATCGCCGTTGAAGGACGCGCCTTCGCCCGTCGACGTCTTGCCGAGGGTCGGTTTTTTTTCCATGTTGGAAAAATCGATGACGTACTTGCTACCGGGCTTTTCGCTGGTTACGGACATCTCGAGCGCTCCTCTTGCGGTCACTGGTCATTGGTGCTCAGATCGGCGTTACCTTCACCGCCAGCACCGCCGACTGTCCCGCGTCGACCGCGGCGATGCAACCCTTGATCGCCCCTTCCAGCTCCGCGGGGTCGCTCACCGTGGCGCCGTGCGCGCCGAAGGCCTGCGCGACCTGCTCGAAGCGCCGCCCTTTGCCGAGCCGCGCGTAGAAGTTGTCGGTCTCCTTCGCGACCCCGGCCGGGTAGACACGCAGCGTGGACCCCTTCACCGCGCCCCAGCCGCCGTTGTCCAGCACTACCGTGAAGATCGGCAGCTGATACTCCTGCGAAACCGAATAGACGGAATCCGGCGTGGAAAAATGAAAGCTGCCGTCCCCGACGATCTGCACGACGCGCTGGTTGGGCCGCGCGAGCTTCACGCCGAGCGCCATCCCGCCGCTGAAGCCCAGGCCGCTGCCGCCATTCCCGAACATCGTCTGCGGACGGGTGCGCGGGATCTGGTTCATGATCGGGAGCGAGTTGCGGATGCCCTCGTTGATGACGATATCTTCGGCGCCGATCGCCTTGTTGAGCTGGGCGCACAGGTAGTCGGTGGAGATCGCGCCGCGCTCGCCGGGCCGTGCCGCGGCCGCGGCGATGCCCTCCGCGCGCTTCTGCCGCCCCGCTTCCAGGCGCTTCATCCGGGCGGCCACCCGCGCCTTGAACGCGGGATCGGCCCGGCCGCGCACGATATCGAGCACCTGCCCGAGCACCTTCGCGCAATCGCCCTGCACGCGCAAGTCCGCGGCAAAGCCCCACATCGGGAAGTCTTTCTTGACGGCGTCCACGTCCACCTGCAGCCAGCGGGTGCGCGGATTCTCCTTCGTGAATTGCGGCAGCCATGGCACATCCACGTCGAGCAGCAGGCCGAGATCGGCCTCCTGCAGCGCATGCCCCGGCTCGAATCCGGCAAGGCACGGCGAATCGCGCGGTATGTTGACGTGGAACGCGTGGGATTCGAAAACCGCTATCCCGCACTCGCGGGCGAGCGCGTCGAGGACGGCCGGCGCTTCCGGGCGGCGCCCCAGGTAGCTCGTAATGGCGATCGGATTCTCGGCGGACAGCAGGCTCTCGGCGATGGCGCTCGCCGTTGCCGGATCGCACCCGCCGGCTGCAACGGGGCCGTAACGCGACTCGGGAAAGGAACGCACCTTGCCCGCATCGAGCGTCTCGGCGAGCGTCTCCCGCGGCAGCGTCAGGTAGACCGGCCCGGGCGGGTCGCTGTCCATCATGGATTGCGCTCGACGCAGGACCTCCTTGGCCACGACCCCCGAGTTCAAGGTGTATTCCCACTTCACGTACGGACGCGCCAGGCTTGCGATGTCGTACGGGTCCTGCACGAACTGCACGTAGTTGTCGCGCGAGGCGGGCAGCTCTCCCCGCACCGTGTAGGGCGAGCGGCCGGCCATGAGAAACACCGGCTGCCGCGACCGGAACAGATTGTGCAGCGCATTGCCGGAGTTGGCGGTGCCCACGTCCACGTGAACGAGAACCGGCTGGCCGCGCCCGGTCACGGCGGCGTATCCCCCCGCCATGTGCACGGCGACGTTCTCGTGAGGACAGATGATGACCTGCAGGTCGGCCCGCCCTTCCTTGCGCCATCGGGCCAGCTCCTCGACGATGGACACGTGGTCCGTACCGAGGTTGGCAAAGAGATACTCCATGCCAAGCTCGACGAGGCCTTCCAGCACATAGTTGGCAGCGATCTGGGTTGCCATATGGGAGCCCTTCCAGGGATGGTCCGGGATG
>DASRJL010000008.1:0-2859 GCA_035649495.1 Burkholderiales bacterium
GGATTCTCGGGTCGGATCCCCGGCTTGACACCGGCGCCGGACGCCTCTCCTGCCCATGTGCCGGTCAAATCGCGCGACGGCGCGGGCCCGCCTGGTCCGACGTTGGCCCTCGCATCCTCTGGATAGTATTTCCACGGCGAACGTGGCGCATCGCCTTGAGCGGCGGCAAGCGCCGACAGCAACAGTACGCCTGCTATGCCTGCGAGTACACTCGTGCTCGTCCTGCCCATCGTCTGCTCCCTGTCTGTTCCTCGCACTTCCAATAGGCGCCCCGATTTAGCGGGCCAGAATCGGAATGGTGTTCGCGGCAGGCGGCGGCGCTATCGTCTGCAGGAAAGCATAAATGTCTGCGAGTTCCTGGTCGGAGACGACTTTGGCGGTATACGGTGGCATCTGTGCCGTGGGTCTGCGGACATATCTCGCAAACGCCGCGAAGGCGATGGGACGTGGAGCCAAACGTGCCCCCGCGCCGCCTTGCGCGGCGTAGCCATGGCACTGGTAGCACCCGTAGCTCGAGTAGATCTTCTTGCCGTTTTCCGCATTACCCGGAGGCGCCGCCTGAGCATTCGGAGCAGCGGGGGTAGACGCGCCGGGAGCCGACCCCTGAGCCCGCTGCGCGTCAAGTGAGGCGGCTGCTATCAGAAGAAACGACGCCAGGGGTAAGGCGAGCGCGGAGATGACTCTCATTACATTGGCTCCTATCGGGGTTGAGTCACGACATCGACCAGGGCGGGCTCGCCCTTCAGCACGACGTCCACGGCACGCTTGATCGCCGGCCCGAGATCGTTGGGATTCGTGATCGGGCCTTCACCATGCACGCCCATGCCTCGCGCCATCGTTGCGAAGTCGATGTTAGGATCGGTGAGGCTGTTGCCGATGCCGGCGTTGGTGATACCGCGCTGGTGCCGATTCGCCATCCGCTGGATGTGCATGACTTCCTGGTGGTAGGCGCGGTTGTTGTACATCACGCTGAGGAACGGGATGCGGTGATGCGCAGCCGTCCACAGCGCTCCAGGGGCGTACATGAAATCGCCGTCCTTCTGGATGCTGACCGCGAGCCGGCCATGCTTGCGGTGAGCGAGCGCCGCGCCCACGGCCGTGGGCAAATCGCCGCCTTCGGCCGCGACGCCGCCTCCGTCGATGACCTGATAGTGCTTGTCCACGTTCCACAGCGCGCCACCACCGACGCCGCCCACGTTCACCCAGTCGTGATCCTTGATGGCGTTCCAGAGTTCAGCGGTGAGTCGGGGAATGCTGACCGGGCTTGCATCCCAGCCATACGTTGCTGCGGCGCGAGCCTGTTCGAGCGCTTGCGCTGAAGCGGCGGCCAGCCGCTTTCCGCGCTCCTCGAAGATCCTTCGGCGCTCCGGGGTCACCAGTTTCTTGACGGCTTCGATCAGGGACGGCAGCGTTGCCTCAGGATCCGCGGCGATCGCCATATCGACTTCGGTGTAGCGCTGGAAATTCTGATAGTTGCTCTTCAGATACAGGTCGCTCGAGGTAATGCTCACGAGCTTGGCGCCCTGCTTCGTGAGCAGCTGCGAGCTACGCGTCTGTTGATCCAGATAGGTGTTGACGGTCCCCCATAAGTCATTGACGTCCAGGCCGACAATCAGGTCCGCATTCCGAATCAGTCCGCCGCCACCCTGCCTGAGGGGATGACGCGATGGGAATGATCCACCCGAGACCGGCGCCTGAAGGGTCTCGGCGAGTTCAACCAGCATCCGCATGCCCTCGGGTGTGCGTGCGGAGTTCCCGAGAATGAGGGGATTCTCCGCCGCGACGAGGAGCGCCGCCAGCTCCGCCACCGCGCCGGCGTCTGCCGCCGGCGGCCTCGCTAACGTGAGCTTCGGCATGCGCGGCGAACCACCGTGGCCGGCCATACCGGTTTCCTGCAGATGGCTGTCGGCCACCAGCACGACAGGTCCCATCGGCGGCGTCATGGCGATCTTGTAGGCCCGCATCGCGGACTCGGCGAAGTGCGGAAGCGAGATCGGCAGATCGTCCCACTTGGTGTAGTCACGGACCATTGCCGCGGCATCCTGCGCGCTGTGACTCCACTCCACGCCCGGACGCCGGGTGACGGCGTCGATCGTGTTTCCGAGAATGATGAAAACAGGTACCTGTGCTCCAAAGGCCTCGTAGATGCCGATCGACGCGTGCTGCAAGCCAACGGTGCTATGCGCCATGATCGCCATCGGCTTGCCTTCGACCTTTGCGTAGCCGCACGCCATGAACGCCGAGGACTCTTCGTGGCAACAGGTGAGCAGCTCCGGAGCCTTGTTCCCGCCGTAGTTCACGATCGACTCGTGCAGCGAGCGAAAACTCGATCCGGGGTTGGCTGCGACGTACTCGAAACCGAGATGCTTGAGCACGTCGACCATGAAGTCAGAACCCGGATGGTCCTCGATCAGTGCCTGCACATCCGCCGAGATCGGCTGGGTCTCGGCGGCTAGCGCCTGAGGCGAGGGCAACGCCACCGCTGGCGCCGCTGGCGCGGGCGCTTGCGCTTCGGCCGCCCCCGCCACCTCGGGCGTCGCCGCGAGGGCGACGGCACCAGCAGCCGCGCCTTTGAGAAACTCCCGGCGATCAGGGTGGTTCGTTTTCGAGTTCGCCATCACACAAACTCCTTCTCTAGAAAAAGAGCAAACACGAGGGACACGACGATTGCGAAGCACACGAATTCCGATTAAAGAAAAAACCTCGTGGCCTTCGAAGTCTTCGCGATCTTCGTGTTTGGTGTTTCAACATCTCCTAGAAGTCGTACTTCACCCCGAATTGCAGGATGCGCGGATCGCCGGTCTGCGTCGTGATGCGCCCGAACGTCGCCGCGTTCAAGTTGACCGCCGGATTGCCCCA
>DASRJL010000009.1:0-18450 GCA_035649495.1 Burkholderiales bacterium
ACGGCAGTATCGTTTCCGCTTGATCCTGATGGGTGACTGGTGCGATTCATGACACCGCTCGCCGAAGCCAGGGATGCGATGAACGGTTGCAAGGCACTGCGGTCGGCCGTTCCAAATGGGTGCGATACCTTCTCCGGGTCATCGCGGACTTCGTTCGCGCTCTTGACACGCGGCGGCTAATGGGCGACCCGAGGCGTGGCGACGCGAGCGACTTGACGCGCCGCCCTGGCGATTTCGAGAGCGGCCGCCGCGACGAGACGTGTTTTATCGCACGTTCTGCCACAGCAGCACCAGCCCGCCCAGTATCCCCGTGTTGTTGAGGAACATGATCCGGCTCAGGTTGCGCTGCGGCTCCGGCTTCTGCCAGAACCGGTGAAAAATCGCCGTCGCAAAGACGGTGAATACGATGAGCAGCAGCGCCCCGATATCGGCGCGCCATCCGATCAAGAGCAGTGCGCAGCCTGCGAACTGGATCGCGATGCCGATCCAGAACGCGGCAGCGGGAAGTGGGGTGCCGAACGCCGCCATACGATCGACGTGGTCCTTGATGCGCGCGTGCGTCAGGTTGCACAGCCCCGCGACCAGGAACGAAGCGACGATCAGCAGGCGTCCAATCGCGTCGAGCGGCGTAGCGTCATAGAGCACGGAGATCTCCCTTCCTTTACAGGCTGCTCGTGTCACGCGTCACGTGTCACTTCTTCAGAGGGCGCGGAGCGCGTCGACCACCTTCCGCTCCAGCACTATCCCTTCCTTCCGCCGCCGCTCCCGCTCGCGCCGGGCACGCTCGTACGGAATGCGGATCTCGTCCACCCCGGGCTGGCGCGGCGTGCCCTTTATCTGGCGCACGTACTCCGACATCTGGCTCTTGAATTCGCCGCCGGGCAGCATCGCATTTGGATCGACGGCCCAGAAGAGAAACGCGTAGTCCCGCACCTGCCCTTTCGCCAGCGCGGCGCCCGCCAGTATGCCGAGCGCCTGTATCGCAAACGACAACCCGTAGCCCTTGTGCCCGCCGAACGGCGCGACGCCGCCTTTCAGCACCGCCGCCGCGTCGCGCGATGGCCGGCCCTCCGCGTCGAAGCCCACGCCCTCGGGCAGCGGCTCTCCCAGGTGGGCGTGCAGCATCACTTCGCCCCACATGAGCGACGCCGTTCCCATGTCGAAGATCACCGGCCCGTCGTCGGAGGGAAAGCCGAAGCAGATCGGGTTGGTCCCGAGCATGGGGCGCGCGGCGCCGGGCGGCAGCACGCGCGGGTGAGCGCTCGAAGCGTGGAACGCCACGAGGCCTTCCCGCACGACTTTTTCGACGAAGTAGGCGTTGCGCCCGCTGTAATAGCTGTTGTACGCGCCGACCGAGGCCATGCCGCTCGCCCGCGCCTTCGCGATCGCCACCTCGGCCGCGCGGTAGGCGACGATGTAGCCGACGTTGTTTCCGCCGTCGATCAACGCCGACACCGGCGTCTCGTGGACGATTTTCACGGGCTGCCGCGCCTTGCGTGTTTTCTCGTCGCCGGCAATCGCCAGTATCCGGGGCAGCCCCGCGAACTTGTAGCCACAGAGCGCGTTGTCCACGAGCTGATCGACGATGATGCGCGCGCCTTCGCCGTCGTAGCCAACGCGTAGCAGCGCCTGTTCGCCCAAAGCCGCGGCCTCGGCCACGCTTAGGCGCACGGTATCCGGGACATCTGCGTCCAGCAACGACGCGCCTGCCTGCATAGTGGACCTGTCACTCATCACCGTTCACCACTCACCGGGGTCGGAGGCCGATTGTCGGGGCGGGTGCATACAGGGTCAAGGGACGAGGATGATATGCTGCGGGAAAAGCAGTCCCCGAAAAAAGATCCGAGGAGGCCACATGCGATACACGATTGCGAAGTGCATTGTTGTTGCGGCGTTGGCAACAATCGCGGGACCTGCCGCGGCACAGGCGCAATATCCAGCGAAGCCGGTGCGAGTGATCGTCCCGTATCCACCCGGCGGAGGCAACGACACGCTGGCGCGCTTGTTCGGACAGAAGCTCACCGAAGCGTGGGGCCAGCAGTTCGTGATCGAGAACCGCCCGGGGGCGGGCACGATCATCGGCACTGCGGCCGCCGCGAAATCGCCCGCCGACGGCTACTCACTGCTGCTCTCCTCGATCGCCACGCACGCGTTCAGCCCGCATCTCTACAGCAAGCCGGGCTACGATCCGGTGAAGGATTTCAGCCCGATCACGCTGCTCGTCGTCGCGCCCACGCTGCTCGTCGTCAATCCGGCGCTGCCGGTAAAGTCGCTGAAGGAGTTGGTCGCGCTGGCGAAGAAGCATCCCGGTAAACTCGAGTATGCGTCGGCGGGCGCCGGTTCCTCCGCGCACATGCTGGCCGAAGTCTTCAGGGGACTGGCGAAGCTCGAGATCGTCAACGTGCCGTACAAGGGCGGCGGGCCCGCGATCACGGGCACCATCAGCGGCGAGGCGCAGATGATGCTGGACCCGGCCGCCTCCGTTCTGCCGCACGTGAAGAGCGGCCGCCTGCGGGCGCTCGCCATAGCGCGCGCGGCGCGGCTCGACGACCTCAAGGAGATTCCGACGTTTGCGGAAGCGGGCATGCCCGATTACACCGCGGCCGCGTGGTACTCGATGCACGCGCCGGCCAGGACGCCGCCCGCGATCGTGGCGCGGCTCAACAAGGAGTTGATACGCATACTCGCCCTGCCCGACATCCGGACGCGCCTGAAGGACCTGGGCAGCGACGGTGTGGGCAACTCGCCGGAGGAGTTTGCTTCGTTCGTTGCTGCCGAAAGCGCGCGCTACGGCAAGCTGATCAAGGAGCTGGGCCTGAAGGCGGATTAGCGCAACGCAATTCAGCCACAGAGATCACAGAGGACACAGAGAAATCCCCGTTCGCCCTTGGCGTAGCACGTGAGACCTCGGCATCGAACCGCATCCTGAAAAAACATGGCCTTAAGGCAACGCCCTATGCGGAAACGGCGATCTCGTCATACGGGGACTTCGTTTTCCAGCCGGAGTACGACATCATGTCCTGTTGCCGGCTGGTACCCATTCGCGGGGCTGCGGCCGGCATTTCTGGGGGAGGGGTGACATGCGAGTGCTACTCAAGGGTGCATCGGGGGTTGCGGCCGCTGCAGTCATCGCGGTGACATTCGCCGCCTGCGCGGGGCCGTCGATTCAGGACCCTGCGTCGGGCGTCAGCGTCGGGGAGAGCGATCTGGGCGGCGTGGTCACCAGCGCCAACGGTCCGGAGGCCGGCGTCTGGGTCATCGCGGAAACAACCGATCTTCCCACCAGGTTCGCCAAGGTGGTGGTGACCGACGACCGGGGGCGCTACGTGTTGCCCGGCCTGCCGAAAGCGAACTATTCCGTCTGGGTGCGCGGCTACGGCCTTGTCGACTCGTCCAAGGTCCAGAGCGCGCCGGGGAAGATACTCAATCTGGCCGCGACGACGGCGCCCAGCGCCGCGGCGGCGGCGGAATACTACCCGGGCATGTACTGGTACTCGCTGATCAATATCCCGGGCAAGGACCAGTTCCCCGGCACCGGCGAGAAAGGCAACGGCATCTCGACCAACATCAAGACGCAGGAAGCGTGGGTGGATACGGTGAAAAACTCGTGTCAATCCTGCCACGCGCTCGGCTCGATGGGCATGCGCAAGGTGCCGGAGTTCTTCAGGAAAGACGCGACGAACTCCTTCGAAACGTGGGCGAGGCGCACGCAGGCCGGACAGGCGATGACCAACATGGCGCTCACCCTCGGCTACATGGGCGTCGACAGGGCGTTGAAGGAGTTCGCCGACTGGACTGACCGCATCGCGAAAGGCGAGTTGCCGTTCGACAAGCCCCGCCGACCGGAAGGCGTCGAGCGCAACGTGGTCGTGACGATGTGGGACTTCTCGACGCCGAAGTTCTACCTCCACGACGGCATCTCGAGCTACCAGCACGACCCGCGCGTCAACGCCAACGGCCCGATCTACGGCGCGCCGGAGGAGAGCACCGACCTCGTGCCGGTGGTCGACCCGGTGAACCACCGCGCGTACACGATCAAGCATCCGGTACAGCCGGGAACGCCGTCGTCCACGAACCTGCCCATGCAGCCCTCCGCCCACTGGGGCAAGGAGCCGCTGTGGGACGGGTCGTCGAGCCTGCACAACGCGATGATGGACGCAGAGGGGCGCGTCTACTTCAGCGCGCGCTTCCGCGGCCCGAAGAACCCGGACTTCTGCCAGAAGGGCTCGAGCCACCCGTCGGCGAAAGTCATGCCGATCGCGGAAAGCGGCCGGCAGATTTCCATTTGGGATCCCAAGGCGCAGAAGTGGTCGCACGTCGACACCTGCTTCGGGACGCACCATCTGTACTTCGCCAAGGACAAGGACCAGACGCTGTGGCTCTCGCAGGGCGGGCCCGGCGTCGGCGGCGGCGTGGTGGGTTGGGTGAAGATGAAGACCTTCTTCGAGACCGGCGACTCCGCCAGGTCGCAGGGCTGGACGCCAGTCGTCGTCGACACCAACGGCAACGGCAGGCGAGACGAGTTCGTCGGGCCGAACGACCCGGTGGATCCGAAGAAGGACAAGCGCATCCTCGGCGCCTTCTACGGGGTCATGCCGAGCACGGTGGACGACTCCGTCTGGGGCCAGACCATGGGCATCGGCTTCGCGCGCGTCGACCAACCGGGCTACGTCGTGCGCATCATCCCGGGACCCAACCCTGCCGAAACGTCGATCGCCGAGCTCTTCGTGCCGCCGGACGGCGCGTGGAGCCCGCGCGGAATCGACATGACGACCGACGGCGTGATCTGGACGCCGCTTGCTAGCGGCCACATGGCGAGCTTCGACCGCAGAAAGTGCACGCGGCCGCAGAACGGGCCGGAGGCGATCACCGGCAAGCTTTGCCCTGAGGGCTGGACGTTGATCCGCATGCCCGGGCCGCAGTTCAAGGGGCTCGATGCTTCGGGCAGCGCCAACCACTCGTACTACGTCTGGGTGGACCGCTACAACACGCTCGGGCTCGGCAGGAACGTCCCGATCTTCAACACTAACGGCAGCGAGTCGCTGATGGCGGTGGTCGACGGCAAGGTCGTCGATGTCCGCGTGCCGTACCCCACGGGCTTCTTCACTAAGCTCGTGGACGGCCGCGTCGACGACCCGGGTGCCGGCTGGAAGGGTAAGGGCGTCTTCACCATGTCCGGCACGCGCACCGTGTTCCACAACGAGGGCGGCACGCAGAACAGCCCGAAGGTCTACAAGATGCAGGTCCGCCCCGATCCGCTCGCGCGATAAGGCAATCCGGGCACGGCGCGTGACCAGCGCGGGGTTCTACTCGGAACACGACTCACGCTTTTTTGGAGGAGCGGGAACGTGAAGATGACAAGCAACCATTACCTGGGCGCGGCGGCTGCCGGCTTCATCGTGCTGCTCGCCGCTTGTGCGGCGCAGACGCAGCAAAGCGCCGACGGCGTGACTATCGGTGATAGCGACCTGGGTGGCGTGGTCACGAGCGCGACCGGGCCGGAAGCGGGCGTCTGGGTCATTGCCGAAACCACCGACCTGCCCACCAAGTACGCCAAGATGGTCGTCACCGACGAACGCGGGCGCTACGTCGTGCCCGGGCTGCCGCGAGCGAGCTACAACGTCTGGGTGCGCGGTTATGGCCTGGTCGATTCGCCCAAGGTGCGGACCGCGCCCGGGAAACTTCTCAACCTGACCGCAGTGCCCGCGCCCAACGACGCCGCGGCCGCGCAGTACTACCCGGCAATCTACTGGTACTCGATGCTCCAGATCCCGCCTGCGGGCGAGTTCGGCGGCCACACCCGCATTCCCAAGGACCGCACGCAGGCCGACTGGTTGAAGCAGGTGAAGAACATCGGCTGCATTGGCTGCCATCAGCTCGGCCAGTCGTCGACGCGCAAGATCCCGTCCGCCTTCGCCGACATCAAGTCGTCGGAAGAGGCATGGGTCCGCCGCCTCCAGTCCGGGCAGTCGGGCGAGCAGATGACGAACCAGCTCGCCGGAAATTTCGGCGGCGCGCCCTACAAGTACTACGCGGACTGGACCGACCGCATCGCCAAAGGCGAGCTGCCGTTCGCCAAGCCGCCGCGGCCGCAGGGCGTCGAGCGCAACGTCGTCGTCACCTCGTGGGAATGGAGCACGGAAAAGCATTACCTGCACGACCTGATCGCCTCGGACCGGCGCAATCCGACGGTGAATTCCTACGGCCCGCTCTTCGGGTCGCCCGAATATTCCACCGACAACATGCCGATCCTGGATCCGAGGACTCACAAGGTCACGACTTTCAAGATGCCGGTGGCGGATCCGAGCATGCCGGAAGCGCTCGGGCCCGGCCATGCGGCCAGCCTGAGGCCGCTCGCGCCTTCGGCCTACTGGGGCGAGGAGAAGCTCTGGGACACGCGCGCCAACAACCACAACGCGATGTTCGACAAGCAGGGGCGCGTGTGGATGGCGGCAACCGTGCGCGATCGACCCAATCCCGCGTTCTGCAAGAAGGGCTCCGAACATCCCTCGGCCAAGGTGTTCCCGCTCGAGATGTCCTCGCGCCAGGTGGCGATGCTCGATCCGAAGACGATGAAGTACACCTTCATCGATACGTGCTTCGGCACGCACCATCCGCAGTTCGGCTATGACGCCGACAACACGCTGTGGCTGAGCGGCACCGGCCCGGTGGCGGGTTGGGTAAACACGAAGGTCTTCGAGCAGACCGGCGATGCGGCGCGGTCACAGGGCTGGGCGCCCTTCGTTCTCGACACCAACGGCAACGGCAGGCTCGACGAGTTCATCGATCCCAAGTCGCCGATCGATCCGTCGAAGGACAAGCAGATCATTCCCGGCTCCGGACCGTACGCGGTGATGCCAAGCCCCGTGGACGGCTCGATCTGGTACACGGTGGGCGTGTTCGGCGGACCCCCAGGATTCCTGCGCTTCGATCCGAAGACGCGTTTGTCGGAGGTCTACCATGTGCCTGCGCCCTACTTCGGCATCCGGGGCGGCGACATCGACAAGGACGGCGTGGCGTGGGGATCGGCCTCCAGCGGCCATCTCGCGAGCTTCGACCGGCGCAAGTGCAAAGGCCCGCTGAACGGTCCGAAGGCGACCGGCGATCACTGCCCCGAGGGCTGGTCGTTCTACCAGTACCCGGGGCCGGGCTTCCGCGGCCTGGGCGAAAACAGCGCCGAGTCGAGCTATTACACCTGGGTGGATCAGCACAACACGCTCGGACTGGGCGAAAACGTGCCCATGTCCACCGCCAATCTGAATGACGGCTTCGTTGCGCTGAAGGACGGCAAGATGATCCTGCTGCGCATTCCCTACCCGCTGGGCTTCTATGCCAAGGGCTTCGACGGGCGCATCGACGATCCGGGCGCCGGCTGGAAAGGCCGCGGGCTCTGGAGCACGAACGGGGATCGCACGCCGTGGCTCATGGAGGGCGGCAAGGGAGCGAAGCCGCGCGCCGTACAGATCCAGTTGCGGCCGGATCCACTCGCGCGCTGAGTTGAAATGGGTTCTATTGGAGGAGCGGTGACATGAGAAAAGCACCCAAGTACGGTCTCAGTGTTGCGGCAGCGAGCGTCGCTGCGTTGCTGGCGACCCAGGTCCACCTGCACGCGCAGCCCAGCGCGGATGCCGTGACCGTCGGGCAAAACGAGCTGGGCGGCGTCGTGACCAGTGCCAAGGGGCCGGAAGCCGGGGTCTGGGTCATCGCCGAGACGACCGATCTCCCCACCAGGTTCGCCAAGATCGTGGTGACCGACGACCGCGGCCGCTATCTCATCCCCGAGTTGCCGAAGGCGAACTACAACGTATGGGTGCGCGGCTACGGACTCGTGGATTCGGCGAAAGCGCGCTCCGCTCCCGGGAAGCCGCTCAACCTCACCGCCGTTGCCGCGCCGAGCGCGACAGCCGCGGCTGAATACTATCCGGCGATCTACTGGTACTCCATGATGAAGGTCCCGCCGAAGAGCGACTTCCCCGGCACGGGCGCCAAGGGCAACGGCATCGCGGAGGGCATGAAGAGCCAGCACGAATGGCTGAACTCCATAAAGACCAACGGCTGCATGTCCTGCCACGCGCTGGGCACCAGAGCGACGCGCGCGATACCGAAGGATTTCGCGCACTTCAAGACCTCGACCGAAGCGTGGGGACGGCGCATCGCCTCCGGCCAGGCGATGACCAATATGATCACCGTAACGAACCGCCTGGGCACCGAGCGCGCGCTGTCGACCTGGGCCGACTGGACCGACCGGATCGCCGCGGGCGAGCTGCCGTTCGCGCAGCCGTCGCGTCCGCAGGGCGTCGAGCGCAACGTGGTGCTCACGTTGTGGGACTGGACCCGTCCCAAGGCGTATCTCCACGACCTCATCGGGACCGACCGCCGCAACCCCACGATCAACGCCAACGGCAGGTTCTACGGCTCGACGGAGAACAGCACGGACTGGATTCCCATCCTCGATCCCGTGAAGCATGTGGCCACGGAAGCGCTCCATCCCGTGCGCGATCCCAAGACACCGTCGCATCGCACGGACTCGCTGGCGGCGTCCCCCTTCTGGGGGGAAGAGCCCATCTGGGATTCGCAGACCAGCACGCACAACCCGATGATGGACGAGCAGGGACGCCCGTGGTTCACCGCGCGGATCCGCCCCCCCGACAATCCCGACTTCTGCAAGAAGGGATCGAGCCATCCCTCGGCCAAGGTGTTCCCGCTGGAGCGCGCCACGCGCCATCTCTCGATGTACGATCCCAAGAGCGGCAAGTTCACGCTGATCGGCACCTGCTTCCAGACGCATCACCTGATCTTCGCCGAGGATGCCAATCACACGCTCTGGACGTCGAGCGGCGGCGGCGGCGCCGGCGTGGTTGGCTGGCTGAATCGCAGGATGTTCGAGCAGACGGGCGACGAGGCGCGCTCCCAGGGCTGGACGCCGTTCATCGTGGACACGAACGGCAACGGCAGGCGCGACGAGTGGGTGGAGCCCAACCAGGCGGTGGATCCGGCGAAAGACAAGCGCGTTGCCGTCAATTTCTACGCCGTCGCCGTCAATCCGGCCGACGGCTCGGTGTGGGGGACTTCGCTGGCACCCTTCCCGAGCTATCTCGTGCGCGTCATACCGGGGCCGGATCCCACCAACACCGCGCTCACTGAAATCTTCGAGCCGCCGTTCCCCGCCTACGGCGCGCGCGGCGGCGACATCGATCGCAACGGCGTGTACTGGGTGTCGCTGTCGAGCGGCCACCTGGGCGAGTTCGACCGGAGGAAGTGCAAGGGGCCGTTGAACGGGCCCAACGCCGCGACCGGCAAGCATTGCCCCGAGGGCTGGACGCTGCACATCCTGCCCGGCCCGCAGTTCCGGGACGTAACCGAGCCGGGCAGTGTCGAGTCGAGCTACTACACGTGGGTGGACCAGTTCAACACGTCAGGTCTGGGCCGCAACGTGCCGATCGCCACCGGCAACCTGAACGACGCCCTGCATGCACTGGTGGACGGGAAGTTCGTCAACCTGCGCGTGCCCTACCCCATGGGCTTCTTCACCAAGTGGGTCGAGGGGCGGATCGACGATCCGAACGGCGGCTGGAAGGGACGAGGCCTGTGGGCGACTTATTCCACGCGCGCGGTGTTCCACTCCGAAGGAGGAACGGAAAGCCGGCCGCGGGTCGTGAAATTCCAGATCCGGCCCGATCCGCTCGCCCGCTAGCGCAGGAGACCAGGGACTGGAGACTGGGGACTGGAGTGTGACGTCGTCCAGTCTCTGGACCGGTCACTGGTCACCGGTCACCGGTCACCGGTAGAATGCCAACTGCAAGCAACAACAACGATATTCGAGGAATAGCTCAGCGCATCATCGGAGGAACTACCATGGCTACGCGGCAGTGTTTACTCGCGGCTTCAGCCGCGCTCGTTTTCGCGCTCGTTCATTCCGTTCCCGCGGCCGCCCAGGCCGACGCGCTCGCCGGGACCGTCACTTCCGCGGAGGAAGGCGCCATGGAAGGGGTGCTGGTGAACGCCAAACGCGAGGGCGGGAACAAGACCATCACGGTGGTGAGCGACGAGAAGGGCCGCTACCACTTCCCGGCGGCGCGCCTCGAGCCGGGCAAGTACACGATCACCATCCGCGCCGTGGGCTACGACCTCGCAGCCGCCCCCGCGCCGCAAGTCACGGGCAAGGGCGCCGTGACCGCGGATCTGAAGCTCGTCAAGACGAAGGACATGGCGTCGCAGCTCTCGAACGCCGAGTGGCTCCACAGCGCCCCGGGCACCGCGCAACAGAAACGGCCCCTGCTCTCCTGCGTCGGCTGCCACACGCTCGACAAGATCACGCGCTCCCGGCTCGACGCCGACGGCTTCGTGGCGACGATACAGCGCATGGGCACCTATGCCAACCAGAGCACCTTCATCAATCCGCAGAAGCGGCTGACGGGGCGCGACACCGACGTGGTCGGCGAGGAGCGCGCGAAGCTGCAGCGGACGAACGCCGAGTTCTTCGCCTCCATCAATCAGAGCGCGACCCCGGGAGCGTGGCCGTACGAGCTGAAGGGCTTCGCCCGGCCCAAGGGCCGCGCGACGCGCGTCATCATCACGGAATGGGATCTGCCGCGCCGGACGATACAGCCGCACGACGTGGTGGTCGACTCGAAGGGCACGGTCTGGTACACGGACTTCAGCTCGCAAATCATCGGCAAGTTCGACCAGAAAACCGGCAAGTTGAGCGAGATCGCGACGCCGGAGCTGAAGAAGGGCTCGCCGCTCGGCGCGCTGTCGATACGCATGGACCGCGACGAGAACCTGTGGGTCGGCATGATGTACCAGGCCGCCATCGGCAAGCTCGATACCAGGACCGAGAAGCTGCAGGTGTGGCCGATACCGGCCGAGTGGAACCGGCCCAACACGCAAGTCAACATGACGAGCCCGCTCAACATCGCCGTCGACGGCAAGGTGTGGACGCAGAACAACGGCTTCGCCGGCGTGCATCGCGTGGACCTCAAGACCGGCGAGTGGGAAACGTGGGAGCCGTTCAAGGCTGCCCCCGTCGGGCACAATATCTACGACGTGATCTCCGACTCGCAGAACAACGCCTGGTTCACGGATATCGGCCGCGAAACGATCGGCCGCATCGACGCCAAGACCAAGGAAGTCAAGCTTTACGAGACCCCGACCAAGAGCTCCGGGCCGCGCCGCGGCATCATGGACGCGCAGGACCGCATCTGGTTCGGGCAGTACCGCGGCAATCGGATCGGGATGTTCGATACCAGGAGCGAGCGCTTCCAGGAATGGGAAGTGCCGACGCCGTGGTCGGGACCGTACGACGTGGCGCTCGACAAGAACGGTGAGGCGTGGACCGGCTCGATGCTGAACGACCGCATCGCGCGGTTGAACCCGAAGAACGGCCAGTTCGTGGAATATCTCCTGCCCCGCACCACCAACGTCCGCAGGGTATTCGTCGACAGCTCCACGACGCCGGTCACCTTCTGGGTAGGCAGCAACCACGGCGCATCGCTGATCAAGCTCGAGCCGCTCGATTGACCGGGGTGAGGCGCGGAGCTTCATGAACTCGACGACCGTACTCCTGATCGTCCATGGGCTCCTGGCAGTCGCGCTACTGGGTGCCATCACGCACCAGGCGGTGAGCGTCTGGGCGCCCACCCGCAAGCCAGCTGTCTCTTTCATCGGGCGCTACCGCGCGGCGCCCGGCGTGTCGTACGCGAACGCCATCATCGTCCTGTACCTGCTGACGTTCGCGCTCGGGGGCGTCATCTATCCGGACTTCCGCGTCGAGGCGAGAGTGGTGGTCGAGCAGCTGGGGGAATGGAAACCGATGGGCGCGTTCGAGCTGAAAGAGCACTTCGCCGCGGTCGGCCTGGCGCTGCTTCCGGCTTACTGGTACTACTGGCGCCGGCCGCTGTCCGAGGATCATGCGCGCACCCGCGCCGCCCTGACGCTGCTCCTCGCCTTCATCGTCTGGTGGAATTTCCTCGTCGGTCACGTAATCAACAACATCCGCGGGTTCGGAGCGTGACGCCGCCGCGTTCGTTCAACGTGTTTGCGATCGCATTCGCGGTCGTGTTCGCGATCGTGTACCTGATCGCCGTCGAAAACAATTACGCGCTGTTCACCTACCACCCCGCCCTCGGCGAGTTCGGCGGCGGGGTACAGCCGGCAAGAGAAGGCCCTGCCATGTACTGGTACGGCTGGCTGGCGACCTCGGGGATCGCCGCGTCCGTCGCGGGCGTGCTTGCAAGCTTGCTGCCGGAATCCCTGACGCGCAGGCTGTGGCCCGGCTGGACCTGGATCGCCGCAGCCGGCGTGATGGCCGCCTTCTGCTACCTCCTCAGAAACTTCTTCCTGCGCTGACGGCCGAGGTCGCCCGATGGAACACCGGCGCTACGTGAAGCTTTCGATCCGCTTCCTGTGCCTGCTCACCTGCCTGGCGCTGCTCGCGGCCGCGCCGGGTGCGCGCGCCGGCTCCGACGCCGCCGACGGGCACGACGACAACAATCCGGACGAGGGCCCGCCGTTCTGGGGCTTCGTCAAGGACGAAAAGGGCGTGCCGGTGCGTGACGCCAAGGTGACCGCGAGCTACAAGAACCAGCTGACGCTCGTCACCCGCACCAACGCGACCGGCGCCTACAAGGTGCGCGGCTTCAAGAAAGGCATCAACACCAGCGACATCGTCATTTCGTGCTCCAAGGACGGCTACAAGCAGATTCGCGTCTTTCGCCACCCCCCGCCGAAAGGCAAGCCGGTCAGGTCGGTAGAGACCGAGTGCCGCCTGCAGAAGCTCTGACGGCGTGACCAGTGACCGGTGACGGGCGCCGGCGGCTCACAACTCGTAGCTGGTGGCCATGACGATTCTCTGTCGCAGCTTGTCGTTTCTCCTGCTGATGACAGCCGTCGCTACCGCGGCGGCTCAAGCACCCGTCCTGCGCTACGGCCAGGCGATGTCGGCGCACAGGAGTATTTTCTCCCTGCCGATCGTGGTGGCGGAGCGCGAGGGACTCTTCAAGCGCGAAGGCCTGGACTTCCGCGTGGTCATACCGCAACCCGGGGGCGGCGAGCGAATGATCGCGGCGCTTCACGACGACACGGTGGACCTAACGCACGTGGCCACGCCTTTTCTCGTGCGCGCCGCGCTCGCCGGCTCGGACGCCGTGGCAATCGCGGCCGAGTTCAACAATCCCATCTATACCCTGGTCGGCAGACCGGATATCGCGCGCATCGGCGACCTGAAAGGCAGGGTAGTCGGCATGGCCGACCCCGCGGGCAGCATTTCGTTCTCGATCCGCAAGCTCATGGCATTGCACGGGGTGCGCGAGGCCGACATCAAGGTGCAGGTCATCGAAGGCACGCCGGCGCGCCTTGCCTGCCTGCGGCGCGGCGAATGCGCCGCGGTGCCGCTCGGACAGCCGCAGGACCTGCTCGCGCACAGCGAAGGCTATCGCGTGCTCGGATACTCGACCGAAGCGATGCCCGAGTTCGTCTACACGGTCACCGCGGCGCGCCGCTCGTGGGCGGCGGCGAACAAGGACGCGGTGGTGCGCTACGTGCGCGCGCTCGCCGCCTCTTTCGCGATCATCCGGGACCCCGCGCGCCGCGCGACCGTGGTGCAGACGATCGTGGAGACGACCGGCGTTTCCGCGGCAGTCGCCGAGCGCACGCTCGAGCTCTACTTCCAGCCCGAGCGCAAGGTGCTGCCGCGCCACGCCGAGATCGATTCGAAGGGGTTCGCCCAGGTGATCGCATTCATGGCCGAAGCGGGTCAGCTGAAGGCGCCGCTGCCCGCCCCCGAGCGTTTCGTCGACCTGCAGTACCTGCAGGCCGCCGGCGTGAGGTAGAAAATGCTGGTCGAGCTGCGCAAAACCGGGAACTACAAGGGCGTGAGCGAGGCCGAATTCGTCATTGGACGGCGCATCGGAGGATAAAATGGTGCAGAACAGGGTGAAACGCATCCTGCGCGAGGGCGGTATGGCGCTGGGAGCCTACGTCGGCGGCATCGCCGATCCGCAGATCGTGGAGATCATAGGCCACGCGGGATTCGACGCGGCCTTCATCGACCTGGAGCACACGAGCTTCGACCTGCGCGACGTGCAGGTGATGGTCATGGCCGCCGAGCGCATGGGGATCGCGCCCATCGTCCGCACGCCCGGATTCGATCCCGCCTTCATCCTGCGCCTGCTCGACATGGGGGTGCAGGGCCTCCAGCTGCCGCACGTCAACAGCGCCGCGCAGGCGCGCGAGGCCGTCAGGGCGGTGCGCTACGCGCCGCTCGGCGAGCGCGGCATGATGGCCGGCAGCCGCGCAGCAGACTACGGCAAGGTTCCCTCCGCCGAGCACATGGCGGCTTCGAACCGCGAGATCACGCTCGCCATCATGATCGAGGAGCTCTCGGCGCTCGACGAAATCGAGGAGATCGCGTCCACCGAGGGCATCGATCTCGTCGTGGTCGGGCCGGCGGACATGTCGCGTGCGCTGGGCGTCCCCGGGCAGACGGACCACCCCAGGCTCGTTGAGACCATCAACCGCGTGGCCGAGGTCGTGAAGGCGAGCGGCGTGACGCGGCTTGCGCTGCCCATGAACAACGCGGTTTTTCCCCGGAACGCGGCGCAGTTGCGCGCGCTCGGGGTCGGCTACGCGAACTGCGCGCCGACGCCGGAGGCGCGTCTCCTGAAGGCGCTGCAGGCGCAGGCGGACGAAGCGCGCAAGCTGCTGGCGGACGAAGTGCCCGCGCTGCTCGCGTCGGTGCCGGGCGTCACGGGCCACTGATGTAGACTTGGGTCGGATCGCAAGGGAAAGGAGAAGCATTGAAGGTCAGAAAAGCTGTGCCGCTCACTGGTCACCGGTCACTGGTCACCGGTCACCGTTCTATTGCGCTCGCCGTTTTCCTCTGCGCGCTGGCGCTGCCGGGCATGCACGACGCGCGGGCGCAGGCCTATCCGTCGAAGAACATCCAGATGATCGTTCCCTATCCCGCGGGCGGATCCATAGACCTCTATGCGCGCGCCATCAGCCTGGAGCTGGGGAAGATGTGGGGCAGAAACATCATCGTCGACAACCGGGCCGGCGCGAGCGGCATGATCGGCACCGAGATCGCGGCGAAGATGGACCCCGACGGCCACGTGCTGCTTGCGCATACGTCGTCCTACCCCGCGACCGCCGCCGTGCGCGCGAAGCTGCCGTTCGACCCGGCCCGGGCGATCGTTCCGGTCGCTACGATCGCGAAGGCGCCGATGCTGATCGCGGTCCATCCTTCGCTGCCGGCGAAGAGCGTCAAGGAGCTCGTCGCGCTGGCGAAGAAGTTTCCCGGCAAGTTCAACTACGGCTCCTCCGGCGCCGGCGGCAACAATCACTTCTCCGGCGCGCTGTTCGCGTCCGCGGCGGGCGTCAAGATGACCCACGTCCCGTACAAGGGTATTGCCCCGGCAGTTGTCGCCCTTGCCGCGGGAGAAGTGGAGATCGTGATCGCGAGCCAGGCCGCGCTGGGCGTCCAGGTCAAGGCCAACAAGGTGCGCGTCCTGGGCATCACCAGCCTGGAGCCCTCGAAGCTGTTTCCCGGACTGCCGACCGCCAATCAGGCCGGCGTGCCGGGCTACAGCTACGAGCTGTGGTGGGGCTTCTTCGCCCCGGCCGGGATGCCCGCCGACCGCATCGCGACCGTCAACGCCGCGGTCAACAAGATCCTGGTGAGCCCCGAGATGAAGAAGTTCTTCGACGCCGAGGCCGCCGAACCCTGGCCGCAGACGCCGGCGCAGATCGCCGATCTCCTGCCGAAGGAGATCGAGCGCTACAAGAAGGCGGCGAAGCTGGCGGGGATAGAACCCCAATGACAGTGACCAGTGACCGGTGACCAGGAAGGGGAGATGGGTTTTGCGATAGTCCAGCGGTGCTTGTCAGGGCTTCTTCTGTTCTCGCTGTGCGCAGGTGCGGCATGGGCCGCCGCGCCGTGCGTCGAGGCGAAATCCGGGTGCGAACGGTGGGTTACGCTGGCCGGGGGGCCGGCGCGCTCGCTGGTCTACAGCACCTACTCGCTGGACGAAAGCAACGCGGGCGTCACGCGCGCCCTGATCGTGGTACACGGCCAGGGACGCAACGCCGACGGTTACTTCCGCACGGCGGTCGGGGCGGCCTTCCTGGGCGATGCGCTCGCCGACACCATCGTCATCTCGCCACGGTTCGCCGCGAGCAATGGGACGTGCAAGGACACGCTTGCCGCGAACGAGGTCAACTGGACCTGCACCGGGAACAGCTGGCGCGCCGGCGGCGTCGCCATCGGCAACGAAGCGCTCACGTCCTTCGATTTCGCCGACGAGATACTGCGCAAGCTCGCGCGGAAGGACGTGTTCCCGAACCTGAGGGTCATCGTGTTCTCCGGCCATTCCGCCGGCGGCCAGTTCGTCTCCCGCTACGAGCTGGCCAACCAGGTGCACGAGAAGCTGGGCGTGCCGGTCACCTACGTCGTGGCGAACCCGTCTTCCTACGCCTGGCCGGACGCGAACCGCCCGGTGGCAGGCAAGCCCGAGTACCGGCCGTACAGCGACAGCGCGTGCGCCTACGATCGCTGGCCGTACGGATGGCAGCAGCGCGCCGGCTATTCCGCGAGGGTCGCCGACGATCAGCTGATGAAGCAACTCATATCGCGGCCGGTCACGTACATGGTCGGCGAGCTCGACACGCTGCCCATCTCGGGCTTCGACAGCACCTGCCCGGCGATGGCGCAGGGCCCGAACCGCCTGGCGCGCGCGCAGGCGTACACCGGCTACCTCAAGGAGCATCACGGCGTGCCACTCGCGTTCACCACGATACCCGCGTGCGGCCACAACGCCCGCTGCATGTTCACGGCTGAGCGCGCGCTGCCCATATTGTTTCCCAAACCGTAAGCAACCCTGAACCCGAGGAGCAAGCAGCAGAATGGCACCCGATACGAGTCACACGACATCCGCCACGGCGGCTTCCGTGCCGAAGCTGTCCACTCGCGGCATGGAAATGCCCGTCATCGGCTTCGGCACCTCCTCGCTCGGGAATTGCGGAGAGATCGTCGCGAACGCGCTCAAGGCCGGCTATCGCCACATAGACACCGCGTGGAAGTACGGCACCGAGAAAGGCGTAGGCGAAGGCATCAAGGCATCCGGCGTGCCGCGCAAGGACATCTTTCTCGTGACGAAGGTCTCGCACGAGTACCTGCGCGCCGACGCTTTCGCGAAATCAGTGGAGGAAAGCCTCGAACGCCTGCAGACCGACTACGTCGACCTGCTCTTCGTGCACTGGCCCGCGATCGACGGGACGCCCCTCGCGGAGACGATGGGCGCGCTGGCGAAAGCGAAGCGCGAAGGCAAAGCCCGCCACGTCGGCGTCGCGAATTTCAACATCGCGATGACGGAGGAAGCGATGCGGTTGTGCCCCGAGCCGCTGGCGGTGCTGCAGGCCGAGTACCACCCCTATCTCAACCAGTCGAAAGTGCTGGCCTTCTGCCGGAAAACCGGGCTCGCCTTCATGGCCTACTGCCCGCTCGCGCGCGGGCGGCTGTTCAAGGACCCGGTGCTCGCCGGGATCGCGAAGGAAAAAGGCAGGACGCTCGCCCAGGTCGCGCTGCGCTGGCTGGTCCAGCAAGGCAACATCGCGCCCATTCCCCGCTCCGCCAATCCGCAGCACATGGCGGAGAGCCTGCAGGTCTTCGATTTCACGCTGACCGACGAGGAGATGAAGCGCATCCACGCGCTCGCGCGGCCGGACGGCCGGATAGCCGATCCGGCGGGGCGGGCGCCGAAGTGGGATTGAACAGACAAAGGCGGAAGGCGGAAAGAAAAACCGCAGGACCGTCAGGCAGGTTGCTTCGCTTTTCAGATGAACATGTAATCCCCTGAACTGAGCGAGTTCACGCCGACGAGCTGTATCATTTCTACGCTGGCTCCGTAGTTGATGGTCCAGTAGTCGGTCGCGCCGTTCTGCGTCAGCGTGGCGCCTGCGCCGAAGTCGGTGAAGCGCAGCGAGTCGCCCCCAGGCACGCCGTTGCCGGAGAAATCCTGCACGACGTCGCCGTTCGCCTCTCCCGGCCGGAATGCGAAAATGTCCTCGCTCGCACCGCCATAGAGCATGTCGGCGCCCGCCCTGCCGTCGAGCACGTTCGCCCCCGCATTGCCGTTCAGCGTATTGGCGAGCGTGTTGCCCGTGGCGTTGAGCGAGAGGACGCCGTCCAGGTTGAGCACTTCGACGTTGGCCGGGAGGGTATACGACAGGGCAGCGACGACCGTGTCGGTTCCCTGGCTTGCCGCCTCGATGACGGCATCCGAGGTGCTGTCGACCTTGTAGCTGTCGTCACCGGCGCCGCCGGACATCGTGTCGTTGCCCGCGCCCCCGTCGATCGTGTCGTTGCCCGCGCTGCCGGTGATCGTGTCGTTGCCGGTATTGCCCTCGATACGGGCGATGTTGAACAACTGCGTGCCCGACAGATTGATCGTCGAG
>DASRJL010000010.1:0-15912 GCA_035649495.1 Burkholderiales bacterium
GCATTGCTGCGCGTAAGTCACTCCAACCGGAATCTGGGAGGGATCACCCTGTCATTGGGGGTCGCCATGTTCCTCGATGACGCGTCCGAGCCGGCGGCGATCGTCAAGGCGGCCGACGTAGCGCTCTACCAGGCCAAGCGCGGCGGGCGGAACCGGGTTGTCATGTTCGGGTGAAGCCAGCGCGGACTGCGCACCGGAGCTGACACCAGCGGCGATGCCGGATTCCCGGCCACCCCGCAGCGGCGAGCGTGCGCTCGTGCGGGTGGTGCTTGCGATCGGCGCGAACCAGAGCCGTTCGGCTTACCGCGTGTACGCTGCCGAACGGAAAGCGCACTCCGCCAGACGGACAATTGCTCATCGAAACGACACTGAAAGATCTCTAACATGGACCGGGCCCTTCTCGGCATGAAAGGCAGCGTGGTCGGCACCGCGGCGATCTGCGTGTTGTTGTCCCTGTTGTCGATAGTCGGTTACAGCGGGCTTCTGGACGCACGGAGCGTTTCCGGTCAGCCGCTGCCGGAAATACCGGCATCGACATCGATTGCAGGAACCCCGCCGTCCCTGGCTGCCGCAGCGGGACCGGTGGCGACGGGTTCAACGCGCGACGACAGCCACGCGGCGGCGGATCTTTCCACGTATTTGTTCTTTCACCAGACGTGGCATCGAGCGACTTCCACTCCGATTACGCCGGGTTCGAGCACGTGCCCCGAACGCCCGTAACGCAACTCCGCTACAGGCAATGTCGGACTTGCTCCTCTGTACGGTGACGTACGGAACGACCGGGAGAGGATGTCGATAATTCCATCGTCTTCTCCCGCCAACTCCTCCTCCCTCATTTGATTGGCGGGCTTTCAGCCCCCGGGGCAGTCATCCGGGGGCCTTTTTTTGATGGACGCCCGATCGTCTCGCGTCGCTCCCGAGAGTCACCAACACAGGGGCGATCCCTGTGAATCTCCGGGATTGAGGCCCGTTTCCTACTGTGTTTGGTACCGCACAGATGGCACTGAAACCGCAGCGTATACCTTCAAGACCTCGTGCGAATTGAGGCCGGCTGGATCAGCGTGCAGTAACGCTTACCCGCTCGCCGCGGGGCCATGCCAGATCTGGACGGAGGTAGCACCGTGTTAGCGAAAACTCCTGTTTCCGCCGTTCTCGAGGCCGCCGGCGCGGTGACCGTCATCGCCGAGGTCCGGCGCCAGGAGGCCCTGCTCAAGACCGGGGCGCTGCAGGATGCCATTCTCAACAGCGCAAACTTCTCGATCATCGCCACTGACGAGAAGGGCGTCATTCAATTGTTCAACGTCGGCGCCGAGCGCATGCTGGGCTACGCGTCCGCCGAAATGGTGAATCAGCAGATCACCCCGGCCCACATTTCCGATCCTCTGGAAGTGGTGGCGCGCGCCGTGGTATTGAGCCGCGAGCTGTCGACCACGATTGCGCCGGGGTTCGAGGCATTGGTCTTCAAGGCTTCCCGCGGAATCGAGGACATCTACGAGCTGACCTACATCCGCAAGGACGGGAGCCGCTTTCCGGCGGTGGTGTCGGTCACGGCGCTGCGCGACGCCGAGGACGGGATCATCGGCTACCTGTTGATAGGCACCGACAATTCCGCGCGCAAGGAGGTCGAGGAGCAACTGCGGTGGACCGAGGAGAGCTTCCGCTTGATGGTGGAGAGCGTGACCGACTACGCCATCGTAATGCTGGATCCCGACGGGCGTGTGTTGAGCTGGAACGGCGGAGCGCAGCGGATCGAGGGCTACAGTGCAGAGGAAATCGTCGGCCAGCATTTTTCCCGGTTCTATCCGTCTGAAGACATCGATCGCGGCACGCCGCAGCGGGACCTGGACGCCGTGACGGCCAGGGGACGGCTCGAAGACGAGGGCTGGCGGGTACGCAAGGACAGCTCGACCTTCTGGGCCAACGTGGTCTTTACGGCGATCCGGGACCAGGCGGGCAGCTTGCGCGGCTTCGCCATGCTGACCCGGGACCTGACCGAGCGCAGGAAGGTCGAAGCCGAGCTCACGAACGCCAAGTCGGCGGCCGAAAAAGCCAATCTCGCGAAATCGGATTTCCTCTCCAGCATGAGCCACGAGCTGCGCACCCCGTTGAACGCTATTCTCGGCTTCGCCCAGTTGATGGAGTCCGATTCCCCGCTGCCTACGCCCTCCCAGAAGGAAAGCATCGCCCGGATACTGCAGGCCGGCTGGTACCTGCTGGAGCTGATCAACGAGATTCTCGATCTCGCCATGATCGAGTCCGGACGGCTGGCGTGGTCCCTGGAGCCGGTATCGCTGACCGAAGTCATGCTCGAATGCCGGACCATGATCGAGCCGCAGGCGCAAAAACGCGGCATCCGCGTCACCTTTCCCGAGGTCGACAGCCTCTGCTTCATCAAGGCCGACCGGACCCGGGTGAAACAGGTATTCATCAACCTCCTGTCCAACGCAATCAAGTACAACCAGGCGGGCGGATCCGTGACGATGGAATGCAGCATGGGAGACTCGCAACGCGTACGCGTCAGCGTCAAGGACACCGGCGCGGGTCTGTCGCCGGAGAAGCTCGAGCACCTGTTCCAGCCGTTCAATCGTCTCGGGCAGGAGACGAGCGGTGAGGAAGGCACGGGCATCGGTCTCGTGGTGACCAAGCGGCTGGTCGAACTCATGGGCGGCGCAATCGGTGTAGCGAGCACCGTCGGGGAGGGCAGCGTGTTCTGGATCGAACTGGTAACGACCGCCGCGCCGACACTTCCCGTTCGCGAGGCCGAGCTCGTTCTGCCTGCCCAGCCGCAGGTCCGCAACGACGCCCCCGTGCGCACCCTGCTCTACGTCGAGGACAATCCGGCCAACCTGCGGCTCGTCGAGCAGATCATCACGCGCCGTCCCGACATGCGCTTGCTGAGTGCGAGCAACGGCACTCTCGGCATCGAGCTTGCGCGCACGGCGCTGCCGGACGTGATACTGATGGACATCAATCTTCCGGGCATGAGCGGGATCAAAGCCATGCAGATCCTGCGCGCCGATACCGTAACGGCGCACATTCCCATCGTCGCCTTGAGCGCCAATGCGATACCCCGCGACATCGAGCGCGGCCTGGAAGCGGGATTTTTCCGCTATCTCACCAAGCCCATCAAGGTCCCTGAATTCATGGAAACGCTGGACGTGGCGCTGGAGTTTGCGGGAAAAGAAGCGAGTCACAGCCGGTAGGGCCGAGATGAAACTCCACGACGAAATCGGCGATCTGGCCACCGCCTTCGGCGACATGGCCGCCGACTTGAAGGTCCACCAGGACAAGCTGTTGTCCTACTCGCGAGAGCTCGAAGCCATCGTCTCGGAGCGGACCGCCGAGCTGGCGCACGAAAAAGCCAATCTCACAATCAGCGTGGCGGAAAGAACCGCGCAGCTGAATGCGGCCAACGACGAGCTCAGAATCCAGGCGGCGGAACTCTCCAGGCGCAACCAGGAGATCACGCTGTTCAGCAAGATGAACGACTTCCTGCAGACCAGTACCACTGAAGCCGAGGCCTATTCGATCATCTCCGAGACCGTGACGCAGCTGTTTCCCGAAGGCTCCGGTGCGGTGTTCGTGTTGAGCGCCTCGCGCGACATGCTGGAAGGCGCCGCGGTGTGGGGCCCGCTGCCGCCGGCCAACGTGATCTTTCCGCCCAGCGAATGCTGGGCGCTTCGACGCGGACAGGTTCATCTGGGCATCGCTCATGAGCGTTGGTGTCCCCATGTTACCGACGACGGACACATGTATGTCTGCCTGCCTCTGCTCGCGCAGGGTGAGACGCTGGGTATCCTGCATCTGCTTGCCGGCCCGGTTACGAGCAACAAGGCCGATGAAGCGCGCATGGTGGAACAGTGCAAGCTGGCGAAAATTCTCGCCGATAACATCGGGCTGGGTATCGCCAACCTGAAGCTGCGCGAATCCATGCGCAACCTGTCGATCCGGGATCCGCTGACGGGGCTCTTCAACCGCAGATATATGGAAGAGGCCCTGGCGCAGGAACTGCACCGGACCAGGCGCAACGAAGCGCAGCTCGCCGTCATCATGATCGATATCGACCACTTCAAGCAGTTCAACGACAGCTTCGGTCACGACGGGGGCGATGCCGTTCTGCGTGCATTGGGGGAATTCTTCAAAAAACACGTGCGCGGAAGCGACATCGCCTGTCGCTACGGAGGTGAGGAATTCATTCTGATCCTGTCCCCTTCGACCGCGGAAGGAGCGCGGCAGCGCGCGGAGAAAATCCGGGAGGATGCCGCGCTTCTGAGCGTAAGTCATGGCAACCGGGACCTGGGCGCCATTACCCTGTCACTGGGGGTGGCCATTTTCCCCGACCAGGCGTCCGAAGCGGCCGCGATCGTCAAGGCGGCCGACGTCGCGCTCTACCAGGCCAAGCGCGACGGGCGGAATCGAGTCGTGATGTTCGGGGAAAAAGCCGGGCAAATTGCCTAGCCCGTTCTGTGCGCTGCCGAACGGAGGGTTGCGGCGCGAGGGATGAAAATCATCCAATCAAGTGAGCGGGAGCGCGGTTACCAGTTGGCGATCTCGCCGATGAATTTCATCAATTCCTTCTCTACCAGATCCTTGTTGAGCTGCGCGAGCGCGTCGAATCAGACCGGATTGGGAGTAATGATCTTGAACCAGACGCGACGCTTCCCCCGTTGGGCCCTTTATCTGGGGTTGTTTGCTCTGCCCGGCGCCTTTTTCGTTATTCCGCTCGCCTGGTGGCTGGAGCGTCGCAGGTCTCGAGCCCTGGCCAAAATATCAGGCATTGATGACGCGTGGAGGCACGAATGCGACAAGTGACAGAAGCAAACCGCGTGATCGACGCTTGTCGCGAGTTCTGAACGATCGGGCGCTGCGCGAGGACGAGCGCAGTATGCTCGTCGCGGCGCTGTCGGAGTCGTCTGCCCTGCGGACCACCTATTCGATGCGCCGCGAGCTGATGGCGCTATGGGAACCATCCCTGCTCTCCAGGGAAGAGCTCGTGGGCCGGCTGCAGGACTGGTGCGGCCGCGCGGAGGAGAGCGGCGTCCCTCCACTGGTGGAATCTTCCCGGCGGCTGCGTTCCCTCGTGTAGCTGGGCGGAACGGACGCCCGGCACGTCCACGGCAGGTCATCCGCGCTCCACGGTCCGCGGTACTCCATCGGTACGCTAGCGCACGGACCGCAGCGTGCTGACCCGGATAATCACGACCACGGCCGGATACAGCACCGGCTTCAGAGAAGGATATTTTCGACATGACCGATAGAGTGCCCGTGAGTACCGTCAAAGGGGATTGGCAAGGTGAACCGCAATGGTGGGGTTACAGCAAAGAGCACGGCTGGGTGGTCCTCGACCGGACCGTTCCCTGCAATGCACCCGCTCTCGGGGTGGATCTCCAGTTCCTGCGTTGTCGCGATGTAAAGATTTTTCCGGAAAAGCGCGAGCGCTGGATTCCCCCACACTACCGGTTTGCGCCGAACCATATCCTTGATCTTTCGCCGGCCGACGCGGCTGCGGCGACCATCGAGCTCGAGAGCCTCAAGGTTCGCTGGCCAGAGTTCGAGCGCGCAATTCAACTCGTCCACCACGTGAAGGAGGATCGGCTGGAGGCCGACCGTCTCGAGGAAGAAAAGGCGCGCAAGCGATCCGCTGCGGAAACGAAGAAGCTTGCGGCAGCCAAGGCCTGACGCGCTTGCCGCGGCCGCCGGAGGCATCGTGGTTTCCAATCGTTTGCTTGCCGGCCTGCCGCGCGGGGATCGAGAGCGGTTCGTTGCCGGCGGGGAACGGGTTAGATTGGAGTTCGGGGAAGTTCTCTGCGAGCCGGGCCAGCGTATCCGGCACGTCTACTTCCCGGCAGACGGCTTCGTTTCCCTCGCCGCGCCGGTCGACAACCGCGCGAGCCTGGAGGTAGGGTTGATCGGTAACGAAGGCATGTTCGGGATTTCCCTTGTGCTGGGGATTGCCGTGTCGGCACAACGCGCCCTGGTGCGGGGCGCGGGCGACGCGTTACGCATGCCCGCCGCTTCCTTTCACCGTGAACTGCAGGGGAGCACCGCATTGCAGCGTGGGCTCAATCGCTATCTCTATGCCTTGATGGCCCAGTTCGCGCAGACGGCCGCGTGCACGCGCTATCACTTGCTGGAAGCGCGCCTGGCCCGCTGGCTCCTGATGACGCACGACCGCGCCCACTCGGACGGTTTTCGTCTCACGCACGACTTTCTCGCCGATATGCTGGGAGTGCGCCGTGTTGGCGTCACGAAAGCCGCGGGGGAGCTTCAGCGCAGGCGGATGATCAGGTACCGGCGCGGCCATATTACGATCCTCGATCGAGACGCCCTGGAGTCGGCCTCCTGCGGGTGTTACCGGGCCATGAAGCAAACGTACGACCGCTTTCTTCGCTAACCATGAGTCGAAGGCATTGGCGCTGCGCGGCCCGGCTGCCGGGCAGCCGGGGAACGTCGAAGCCCTGAAGATCGAGAGATTGACTGCATCTTCCAGCCGGTCGTACCGATAGCTTTCGTAGTAGTAGCGAAGGTCGTCGTACGCATCGGTCCGATGCCGCACACAGGCGGCCGACCAGGTTACGCAATTCACGACCGGGCCAGGACCGTTCATCGTCCGTTCCGTGCGCTGCCGAACGGAGGGGTGCCGCGCAAGCGGTGACAATGATCCAATTGGTGAGCGGGCCGTCGGCAAACGTCAAGCCGTGGACACGAGCGTGGCCCGGACCAATCCACACCAGCCGGAGTGCCAGACATGATCAGTGCCGAAGAGCAACAGATACTTGCCAGCCTGTCCGTGGTGTCCACGGATATCAAGTCGCATTTGACACTGATCGGTGAATTGACAGCGCGGAGGCGCGACGAGGATAAACGGGCCCTTCAACAGTTGCCGGAGATCGTCCACAAGTAGCGCGGGACCGCGGCTACCAATGTGGTGCGTATGTGCGGTGCCGAACAGAGCAGCCCGGTCGCGCAGAGGAGAATCGCTCAATGAATCCGGTAACCACAACTGCTGATGTGGCCGGCGCGATCGCCGATATCGAAAGGCGCAGGCTGGCGGCAGAACGTGATGCCGGAATGGCACTGGCCTGCAGCGCGGCGCTGCACAGGCTGTACGAACTCCTCCACCACGAGACGGAAGCCTTGCGACTGCGCGGTCCGGAATCCGCGCATCTCGCCGCCGTCGAAGCCGTGAGCATCGAGATCGGAAGGGTAAAGAAATTGAGCACCGTCTCGCCCGAAGGCAAGGTCGGCAGGACCGTGGGGCAGGCGGACGATCGTTAGCCCGACACGAGCGCCGGTCATACGCGTCAATCAACGAACGAAGGAGAAATCGATATGAACATCCGCCCCCTGCACGACCGCGTGATCGTCAAACGCATGGAAGAAGAGCGCAAGACCGCTTCCGGTATCGTCATTCCCGATACGGCCGCCGAGAAGCCCGACCAGGGTGAAGTCATGGCCATCGGCAACGGCAGGATCCTCGAGGACGGGAAGCTGCGGCCGCTCGACATCAAGGTCGGTGACACGATTCTGTTCGGGAAGTATTCCGGCCAGACCGTCAGGGTCAAGGGTGACGAGATGCTCGTCATGCGCGAGGAAGACATCATGGGGGTAGTCGAAGGCAGATAGGCGGCCCGCCGCGGCGCGCGCGGACCGGCCTTTCGCCGGTTCTGCAATTCGGGACGCGCCGACGCACGTATACGTTGCCTAGTGCCGCGACACCTTTGATTTCGAAACGAGTCTGTCCATGGGCAGAATGTTGCGAAACTAATGCGGCTCAATACTAAATCCACTCCAGGAGAAACTAATGGGTGCCAAGGACGTAAGATTTCACGATGGCGCGCGCAGCAAGCTGGTCGCGGGCGTCAATATTCTCGCAGATGCGGTCAAGCTCACGCTCGGTCCCAAGGGCCGCAACGTGGTGCTCGAGCGCGCGTACGGCGCGCCGACCGTCACCAAGGACGGCGTGTCGGTAGCCAAGGAGATCGAGCTGAAGGACCGGTTCGAGAACATGGGGGCGCAGATGCTGAAGGAAGTCGCGAGCAAGACTTCCGACGTCGCGGGCGACGGCACCACCACCGCGACCGTCCTTGCGCAGGCAATCGTGCAGGAAGGCATGAAGCACGTCGCTGCCGGCATGAATCCGATGGACCTGAAACGCGGCATCGACAGGGCCGTCGTCGCGACGGTCGACGAGTTGCGCAAGCTTTCCAGGCCGTGCACCACCAACAAGGAGATCGCCCAGGTCGGCGCCATCTCCGCCAACGCTGACGAAGCGATCGGCAAGTTGATCGCGGATGCGATGGACAAGGTCGGTAAGGAGGGCGTGATCACCGTCGAGGACGGCAAGGGCCTCTCGAACGAGCTCGAATTCGTCGAAGGCATGCAGTTCGACCGCGGCTACCTCTCGCCGTACTTCATCAACAAGCCCGACAAACAGAGCGCGGTGTTCGACGATGCACTAATCCTGCTCTGCGAGAAGAAGATCTCGGCCATCCGCGACCTGCTGCCGGTGCTGGAGCAGGTGGCCAAGGCCGGCAAACCGCTCTTGATCATCGCCGAGGAGGTCGAAAGCGAGGCGCTGGCGACGCTGGTGGTGAACGGCCTCCGCGGCATCCTCAAGACCTGCGCGGTGAAAGCGCCGGGCTTCGGCGATCGCCGCAAGGCGATGCTGGAAGACATCGCGATCCTGACGGGCGGCACCCTCATAGCCGAGGAACTCGGCTTGAAGCTGGAGAACGTCGCGTTGAAGGACCTCGGCCGCTGCAAGCGCGTCGAAGTCGACAAGGAGAACACCACGTTGATCGGCGGTGCGGGGGAGAAGAAGGCGATCGAAGGCCGCATCAAGAGCATTCGCGCCCAGATCGACGATACCACCAGCGATTACGACAAGGAAAAGCTGCAGGAACGCCTCGCCAAGCTCGCCGGTGGAGTCGCGCTGATCCGTGTCGGCGCCGCGACGGAGGTCGAGATGAAGGAGAAGAAAGCGCGGGTGGAAGACGCGCTGCACGCGACCCGCGCGGCAGTCGAGGAAGGCGTCGTGGTGGGCGGTGGCGTCGCGCTGCTGCGCTGCCGGGAGGGCATGACCCGGGTCAAGGGCGAGAACGATGACCAGAACGCCGGCATCAGCATCGTGCTGCGCGCGCTCGAAGAGCCGCTGCGCCAGATCGTGAGCAATACCGGTGATGAGCCTTCGGTCGTCCTCAACAAGGTTGTCGAAGGCAAGGGCAACTTCGGCTACAACGCGTTAACCGGCGAGTATGGGGATCTCGTGAAGATGGGCGTGCTCGATCCGACGAAGGTCACGCGCTCCGCCCTGCAGAATGCCGCTTCGGTCGCAGGTCTCATTCTTACCACCGACGCCATGGTCGCCGACATGCCGAAGGAAGATTCGAACGGGGCCGCTGGCATGGGTGGGATGGGCGGTATGGATATGTAGATTGCCGGTGTCCGCGCGATCCGTGCGGACTGCCGGTGCTCCTGGTACTTGCAGCGGGTAACCGCAGTCGAGCGTGAACGAACAGTCGGGATACCAGGTCAGCGCCAGTGCCGCGGATTTGTAGCGAGGATTGCATCCGCATCGGGTACACTCTCGACGGTGAAATCCCTGAGCTACAACGCCGCCGGGCGTGCCGCCGTCACGCGAAATCTTGAGCGTTTCGATGCCCGGCGCATCGATGATGCCTCGCTCAAGCACGCCGCGGTCTGCCTGATCCTTGCCGACGACGGCGCCGGTGATTGCGCGCTGCTCATCACGCGCCGGGCCTCCCACCTGAATGCACACGCCGGCCAGTTCGCGCTGCCCGGCGGGCGCGTCGACGCGGGTGAGAGCGCGATCGACGCCGCGCTGCGCGAGGCGCGCGAGGAGATCAATCTTGAACTCGCGCCCGGGGCCATCCTCGGCCGGCTGGATGATTTTCCGACGCGCTCAGGTTACGTCATCACGCCACTGGTCGCTTGGGCACCGCAGGGAGCCGCGATGAGCGCGAACCCCGCCGAGGTCGCCCGGCTCTACCGCGTCCACCTGTCCGAGTTGGCCAGGCCGGGCTCGCCCGAATTCGTCTCAATTCCCGAAAGCGACCGTCCGGTCGTCCGTTACCCGATACTCGACACAAAGGTCTACGCGCCGACCGCGGCTGTGATGTACCAGTTCATGGAGGTCGCCGTGCACGGCCGCGACACGCGCGTTGCGCACCTGGAGCAGCCGGTGTGGGCTTGGCGCTAGCCTGATGACGTACCCAGGAGCGCGCGGGGCAATAAGTCACGGCTCCGTGACCGCTCGGCGGGAGGTAGCCGTTCCGGCTCTGTGCTGGCGTGAATCTTGCTGCGTGCATCCCTGTCCAACGAGAAGCCACCGCCGTCGGTAAACGGGAGGCGTTCGGAGGAGGACAGATGGGCCATATCAGGGATATCGAGGCGCCAGTCTCAGGCGTCGGGTATGAACCGGACGCTCCGGATCGCGGCCGCCGAGCCGGATCTCCCACGGCGCGCCCGGGTTCCTCGCTCGTGGACCTGGAGCGGCGCTTCGGCGCGCATCACTACGATCCCCTGCCGGTCGTCCTCGCGCGGGGAGAAGGCGTCTACCTGTGGGACGCGGACGGGCGGCGATACATCGACATGATGAGCGCCTATTCCGCCGTGAGCCACGGTCACTGCCACCCGCGCCTCGTGCGCGCGCTCGCGGAGCAGGCCGGCACGCTGGCCGTCACTTCGCGCAGCTATTACAACGATCGCCTGCCGCAGTTCCTGCAGCGCCTGTGCGAAATGACCGGGCAGGACATGGCGCTGCCGGCAAACACCGGGCTCGAAGCCGTGGAGGCCGCTCTCAAGGCCGCCCGCAAGTGGGGCCACAAGGTGAAGGGAATTGTCCCCGACGCGGCCGGGATCATCGCCTGCCATGGCAACTTCCACGGCCGCTCGATCGCCATCCTCGCGATGTCGGACGAGCCGCGCTACCGCGACGGCTTCGGCCCTTATCCGGCAGGCTTCCGGTGCATTCCTTACGGCGACGCCTCGGCGCTCGAGCGCGCCATCACGCCCGAGACCGCCGCCTTCCTGGTCGAGCCGATCCAGGGTGAAGGCGGCATCGTCGTGCCCCCGCCCGGCTATCTCGCCGAGTGCGCGCGCATCTGCCGCAACCACAACATGCTCCTCATCTGCGACGAAATCCAGACCGGGCTCGGGCGTACCGGAAAGCTCCTCGCCTGCGAGCACGACGGCGTCACGCCCGACGGCCTGATCCTCGGCAAGGCGCTGGGTGGTGGACTCTACCCGGTGTCGGCGTTCCTGGCGCGGCGGGAGTTGATGGAGGTGTTCGCCCCCGGCGATCACGGCAGCACGTTCGGGGGAAACCCGCTCGCCGCAGCGGTCGGGCTGGAAGCGCTCGCGATCATCATCGAGGACGACTTTGCCGGCCGCGCGGCGCGGCTCGGCAAATATTTGCTGGCCGAATTGCGGGCGATCGACAGCCCGTTGATCCGCGACGTGCGCGGTCGCGGGCTCCTGACCGGGATCGAAATCAACACGTCCCTGATATCGGCCCGCGCGCTGTGCGAGCGGCTGCTCGCGAACGGAGTGCTCTCCAAGGATACCCACGACACGGTGATCCGGCTCGCGCCTCCGCTCGTGATTACGCAGGAGCAGATCGACGAGGCGCTCGCGGCAATCCGCGCGACGCTCGCGGAAATCGACGGCGCGAAGTCGGCATGAAGGCGCTGCGCGCGCTCGGGCTCGGGGAGCGCAATCCGGGCGGCTACGGCGCCGGTTCGTTGCTCGCCGGCGACCGCACGTTCGCCTCGCACAATCCCGCTACCGGCATGCCGATCGCGCAGGCGGGCGCGTGCACGGCCGAACAGTACGAGGCAGTCATGGATACGGCGCGCGCGGCATGTGCCGCCTGGCAGGCCGTCCCCGCGCCGCGCCGCGGCGAGCTGGTGCGCCGCATCGGCGACGCGCTGCGGCGCGAGAAAGATGCCCTCGGCACGCTGGTGACGCTGGAGACCGGGAAGATCAAGGCGGAGGGCGACGGCGAAATCCAGGAAATGATCGACATCGCCGACTTCGCGGTCGGGCAATCGCGCATGCTCTACGGCAAGACCATGCACTCGGAGCGCCCCCACCACCGCATGTACGAGCAATGGCATCCGCTCGGCGTGGTCGGCATCGTCACCGCGTTCAACTTTCCCGCGGCGGTGTGGGCCTGGAACGCCTTCATCGCGGCGGTAGCCGGCAATACTGTGGTGTGGAAGCCCTCGCCCAAGGCGCCCCTCACCGCGCTTGCCGTACAACGCCTCGTCAACGACGTGATGGCGGGTGAGCGCCTCGAAGGCGTCTTCTCCCTTCTCGTGAGCGACGAGGACGGGCTCGCCGAGCGCTTCGTCGCCGATCCGCGGGTGGCGCTCCTGTCCTTCACCGGTTCGAGCGCGGTCGGGCGGCGCGTCGCCGAAACAGTGGCGCGCCGGCTGGGGAAATGCCTCCTCGAGTGCTCGGGCAACAACGCCGTCATCGTGGACGAGACGGCCAGCCTCGATCTCGCGGTGCGCGCGATCGTGTTCGGCGCCGTGGGCACCGCCGGACAGCGCTGCACCACCACGCGGCGCGTGATCGTGCAGGAGTCGCGCTACGCGGAGCTCGTGGAGCGCCTGGTCGAAGCCTACGGGCAGGTGCGCATCGGCGATCCTCTCGATCCCGCTACCCTCATGGGGCCGCTGATCGACGCCGCGGCAGTGGAGCGCTACCGCGCCGTTCTTACCGAGCTGAAGGGCCTGGGCGCGGAGATACTTTACGGCGGGGAGGCCCTGCCCGGGCCCGGCCATTACGTGCAGCCGACGCTGGTCGCGGCGGACCCGGCCTGGCCGATCGTGAAACACGAAACGTTCGCGCCCATCCTGTACCTCATGCGCTATGGCACGCTCGACGAGGCGATCGCGCTCCACAACGCCGTGCCGCAGGGTCTTTCCTCGGCGCTCTTTACGGAGCGGCTGCAGCATGCCGAGCGGTTCCTGTCCACCGCCGGCAGCGATTGCGGGATCGCCAACGTCAACATCGGCACCTCGGGCGCCGAGATCGGCGGCGCCTTCGGCGGCGAAAAAGACACCGGCGGCGGGCGCGAAGCGGGCTCGGACGCATGGCAGGCGTACATGCGGCGGCAGACCAATACGATCAACTGGGGCAGGGACCTGCCACTCGCGCAGGGCATCCGCTTCGGCGGGAACGGCGATTCCGGCAACTGACGAAGGTCCGGGGTTCGGACTGGATCGATGCGTTCCAGGCGGTGGACGAAGCCTTCATGGTCCGTCGCCCGTATCCCCCTGGCGGCTATAATACTTGCCGCTCGGCGCCCACTCCCCCGGGGATCATGCAGATGAACGACCGGTATCTCAGCATCGACATCAAGCCGCTCACCGGCGCCATGGGCGCAGAGATCCACGGCGTCGATCTGTCGCACGTCGATGATCGCACTTTCGATGCCGTGCACCGGGCGCTCCTGGATCACGGCGTGATTTTCTTCCGCGACCAGGACATCACGCCGAACGCGCAGATGGCGTTCGCGAAGCGCTGGGGCGAGATCCATCTGCATCCGCACATGCGCTGCCTGCCCGACCACCCGGGTATCATCGAGATCGTAAAGAAGGAGGACGACACGACGGTCTTCGGCGAGAACTGGCACACCGACCAGATGTTCACGCCGACGCCCGCGCGGGTGACCATCCTCTACGCGAAACAGGTCCCGCCGGTCGGCGGCGACACCATTTTCGCCAATCTCCACATGGCCTACGACACGCTGTCGGACGGCATGAAGGATCTGATCTCCGATCTCCGCACGATCAGCGTCTACGACAAGCAGAAAAAACGGCCCGCTGCGATGACGCCGACCGCGCCCGACGAAGCCCCCGAGCCGGCCGAGCATCCGCTCGTTCGCCCGCATCCTGAAACCGGGCGGAAGGCGCTGTACCTGTGCCACGCCGGCATCACCCGGCAGATCGCCGGCATGACGGAGGAGGAAAGCCGGCCCATTCTTTCCTACCTGATCAACCATGCGACGAAGCCGGAATTCACCTGCCGGTTCCGCTGGGAGGTCGGCTCGATGGCGATCTGGGACAACCGCCGCGCCCTGCACTATCCGGTCAACGACTACTACGGCTACCGCAGGGTCATGCACCGCATTACGATCGAGGGTGAGCGGACGTCCTGACGTCCGTCAAGCGTCATGCGCCATGGGTCATGCGCGCCAGGACCCGTCGTGCGTAATGGATCATGCGCGAAGCCATTCGCCTGGCGCTTTTTGAGAACCGCCTGACCCCTGACCCCTGACGGGTGTTAAGGACCCCTGACGGCTGCCGGATCGGCGATAATCCCTCAGTCAATAACCTCTTGGAGGAGCATCAAATGGACCTGGGACTCAAAGGCAAGCGCGCGATCGTAACGGGCGGCAGTTTGGGCATCGGGAAATCCATCGCGCGGGAGCTGGCGCGCGAGGGAGTCGACGTCGCAATCATCTCGAGGAACAAGGAGCGTCTTGAAGCGGCAGCAAAGGAGCTCTCCGCCGAGACCAAAGGGCGCGTCATCGCCCTGGCGGCCGACGTCACCAGCCGGGAGCAGGTGGACAGCATGGTGAAAGAGGCCGCCCAGAAGCTCGGAGGGCTGCACATCGTCGTCAACAGCGGCTCCTCGCCCGGAGGCTCCGCCACTGCCGTCGGTCCGATCGAGACGGTGAACGACGACGACCTGCTGATGGACTTCAACACGAAGTTCGTGGGCGCGCTACGCATGAGCCGCGCGGCCATCCCGTTCCTCAAGGAGCAGAAATGGGGCCGCATCATCAACATCAGCGGCACCAATGCGCGCAATGCCGGCAACCTGAGCGGCGGCGCCCGCAACGCTTCGCTCGTGCACATGACGAAGACCCTCGCGGTCCAGTTGGGTCGCTTCGGTATTACGGTGAACTGCATTCACCCGGGCACGACCCGCACGGAGCGCACGCCGAGCCTGCTCGCCAAGCAGGCAAAAGAACAGAACATCACGCCCGAGGAAGTCGAGAAGCGCATGTACGCGCCCGACTCGCCGCGCGGCAACGCAATCTGCCGGATGGTCGACGCCTCCGAAGTGGCCTACGTCACCTTGTTCCTGGTCTCGGACAAGGCCTGGGCCGTCAACGGCGAGCTCGTCGTGGCGAACGGTGGTGCGGGGAGGAACGTCTATTACTAGGCTGCGAGCTACGAGCTACGAGCCCGCGAGCTATGAGCCAGGATCCGCGAGCCATTAGGGGCAGCTGCGAGCTCGAATATCCCGGCATCGCGCGTTAGCGTACGGCTTGTAGCACGCCGCTGGTAGCTGGCAGCCGGATCTAGCCGTCGGCTAGATCCCCAGCGCGAGGCCCCCCGGCCGCGGATCGCTGCCGCCGCGCAGCACGCCTTTTTCGTGGTCGTATTGAATGAGCTGTACCGCACCGCCGCCGCTCCACGCCTTGGTGGGCTGCACGGTATGTCCCAGAGCGGCAAGCGCCTTGCGCGCAGCCTCGGGCACGCGCTCGTCCACCTTCACCACTTGGGGCTTGTCGAGGCTCGCGGGATCCGTTCCGGGGAAGCCGTGCCAGCGCGGCGCTTCGACCGCTTCCTGCAGCGACATGCCGTGATCGACGATGCCGGTGATTACCTGCGTGCTCCACTGCGTCTGCTGGTCGCCGCCCGGCGTGCCGCCCACGAGCCACGGCTTGCCGTCGCGGCAAATCAGGTACGCGTTCAGCGTGTGCATGGTGCGGCGGCCGGGCGCGATCACGTTCGGATGGTTCGGGTCTATGCTGAAGCCGCGGCCCGCGCGGTTGTTGAACGTTACGCCCGTGTCGCCGGCGACGACGCCCGAGCCGAACGCATTCGACAGACTGTGGATGAAAGACACCGCGTTGCCGTCGCCGTC
>DASRJL010000011.1:0-33775 GCA_035649495.1 Burkholderiales bacterium
CGGCGCCGGACATGTCGAACTTCATCTCGTCCATCTCGCCGGCGGGCTTGATCGAGATACCCCCGGTATCGAAAGTGATGCCCTTCCCGACGAGCGCGACCGGCTTCGCATTCGCCGGTCCGCCGCGGTGCTCCAGCGTGATGAACTTGGGGGGCTGGACGCTGCCCTGCGCGACGGACAGCAGCGTGTGCATGCCGAGCCGCTCCATGTCGGCGCGCTCGAGGACCGTCACCTTCATGCGGTAGCGTTTCGCGAGCTCGCGCGCCTGGTCGGCGAGGTAGGAGGGCGTGCAGACGTTGGGCGGGAGATTGCCGAGGTCCTTCGCGAGTCCCATCCCGTCCGCGACGGCGAGCCCATGCGCGAGTCCCGCCGAAGCGCGGCGCGCGGCGGCGCGGTCCGCAGCGGAAAGTGCCAGCCGTTTGAGCGCAGGCGCCGTGTCCTCGCTCGCGCTCTTCATGCGGCTGAAGCGGTACGTGCCCTCGCGCGCAATCGTCACGGCGTGGGCGGCCTTCCAGGCGGGGTCGCGCCGGCCGACCGCGACCTCTCCGAGGTAGAGCGCCGCGTCTTCGGCTCCGGTGGCGGTGAGCGCCCGGACCGCGGCGGCGAGCGCCTCCCGATACTGCTTCTCCCGGAATTTCTCCTGGCTTCCCAGCCCGACCAGCAGCACCCGCTCGGCGGCGACGCCGGGAACCTTTTGCAGGAGCAGCGTCGCTCCGGCCTTGCCGTCCATGTCGCCGTTCTTCAGGACCCCGGCAAGATAGCCCTTCGCGGCGCGGTCGAGGCTCGCAGCCGGGCCGGAGAGCTTGCGCGGCTCGAACACGCCCGCCACCACGCAGCCCGCGCGGACGGTCTGCGGCGCTGCGCTACTTATGCTAAATTCCACGATGTGCTCCGTTTCAGATTCTGTTTCAGGACAGAAGCGGCAGCGGATGAGGGCTCATTTTCCTTCATGTTCCCTCATGCTACCGTCGCCCGGCGGGCCGTTGATTATTCTCGAATACTCGGCGCCTTGTCAAAACGCCCGCCGCCCCGATGATTTTCCGCAAGTCACTGCTGCGTGAGCTGGTAGCGGTCGCGGCCGCCACCTTCCTGGTGCTGCTCGGCATCTCGCTCACGACCCAGATCGTGCGCCTGCTCGGCCAGGCGGCGTCCGGCAACATTACCTCGGAAAGCGTCGCGGCACTGCTCGGGTTCTCGGTCGTCAACTACCTGCCGGTGCTGCTCTCGCTCACGCTGTTCATCGCGGTGCTGCTGACGCTCTCCCGCAGCTACCGCGACTCGGAAATGGTCGTATGGTTCTCGAGCGGCGTCAGCCTTACCGAGTGGGTCCGGCCGGTGCTGTCCTTCGCCGCGCCCCTGGTGCTCATGATCGCGGTGCTGTCGCTCACGCTCACGCCGTGGGCGGTCTCGATGAGCGAGGAGCTGCGGCGCCGGCTCGAGGGCCGCGACGACGTCGCGGCGATCTCGCCCGGGGTATTCCGCGAGTCGCGCCAGTCGGACCGGGTGTATTTCGTGGAGGAAGTGGCCGGCAAGCAGGACGTCGTCGCCAACGTGTTCGTCAGCTCCAGTCAGCTCGAAAAGCAGGGCGTCATGGTGGCGGCGCGCGGCTTCCAGGAGACGGCCGAGAACGGCGATCGCTTCCTCGTGCTGATGAACGGCCGGCGCTACGAGGGCGAGCCCGGCACGGCGGAGTACAAGATCTACCAGTTCGAGCGTTACTCGATGCGGATCGAATCGAAGGAGGCCAAGGCGGCGCGCGCGCCCACGACCAAGTCGGTGTCGACGCTGGCGCTCATCGCCGCGCCGGAGCCGGCCAACCTGGCGGAGCTGTCCTGGCGGGTCGGGCTGCCGGCGAGCGCACTCGTGCTCGCAGTGCTCGCCATCCCGCTCTCGTTCGTGAATCCGCGCGCCGGGCGCTCGATGAATCTCGTCCTGGCGCTGCTCGTGTACATGGTTTACAGCAACCTGCTTTCGATCTCGCAGGCCTGGATCGCGCAGTCCCGCATCTCGCTCGCGACCGGGCTGTGGGGCGTGCACGCGCTGATGCTCGTGCTGCTGCTGGTGATGTTCTATCGCCGGTTGATGGTGTTCTCGCTGTTCCGCTTCATGCGGTGAGGTCATGAAAACACTGAGGCGCTATCTTGCGACCGAGATCGTGGCCGCCACCGCGCTGGTCTTCGCGGCGCTCGTCATGCTGTTCGCTTTTTTCGACCTGATCGAGCAGCTGAAGGATCTCGGCCGCGGTATCTACACGCTGCGCCTGATCCTGCTGTACGTGCTGATGCTCGTGCCCGTGCACCTGTACGAGCTCTTCCCGATCGCGGCGTTGATCGGCGCGCTCTTCGCGCTGGCGCAACTGGTGGCGGGCTCCGAGTACACCGTAATGCGCACCTCGGGCGTGTCGACGGCGCGGTTTGCCGCTACCCTGGCCGTGATCGGCCTCGCGCTCGCCATGCTCGCCTTCGCCTTCGGCGAGCTGATTTCACCCGCCGCCGAGCAATTCGCCCAGCGGCTGCGGTCGCAAGCCATTACCGGGCTGGTGGCCCAGGAGTTCCGCTCCGGCTTGTGGGTCAAGGACGACAAGACCGTCGTCAACGTGGGGGAGGTGCTGCCGGACTCCAGCCTGAAGGCAGTGAAGATCTACGAATTCGATGACCGGCATCGCCTGCTTTCGATCAGCCTCGCCGCAGTGGGCAGCTATCAGGGCGAGCGGCGGTGGCGGCTCGAGAAGGTCTCGCGGACGGATTTCGAGGACATGAAGACTACGGTCCGCGAGATCGCGCAGATCGAGTGGGAGTCCGTTCTCGACCCCAACCTCCTCACCGTGATCATGCAGAAGCCGGAGAAGATGTCGGCGTGGCGGCTTTACTCGTACGCGCAGCACCTGAGGGACAACCGCCAGAAGACTTTGCGCTACGAAATCGCGTTGTGGGCGAAATTCACCCACCCGCTGGCGGTGGTGGTGATGATGGTAATGGCGCTGCCGTTCGCGCATTTCCAGGCGCGCCAGGCCGGGATCGGAGCGAAGATCTTCGCCGGCATCATGTTGGGCCTCGTGTTCCACTTCATGAGCAAGCTGTTCTCGCACCTGGGGCTCCTGAACGACTGGCCGCCCGTCGCCGCCGCGATCATACCGACCCTGATCTTTCTCTCGGTTGCGGTGGGGATGCTGTGGTGGCAAGAGCGGCGCTGACAGCGCCCCGGTGACTGGTGACCGGTGACCAGTCAGGGTGTCGGATTGCGAAACTTACCGGTCACGGGTCACTGGTCACGATTTTTGTGTCCGCTAGCCGGTCGTGCAGGAACCGGCGGTCGCGATCCGCCAGCGCCCACAGGAAACCCGCGCCGAAGAGGGCGGTGCCGGGAATCGCGAACACGAGCCGCTTGAGCGCGTGGCCGCGGGTAAGGGGAGAGCCCTCGCGCGTAACGAGCTTCAGGTGCCAGGTTTTCATGGGCAGCGTCTGGCCGCCGTGCAGCCATTGCCACGCAAAGTACGCGGCCGCGAGCGCGAGCAGATAGAGCTGGAAGAGCGGCCGCGTGGCGATTCGGTCGGCCGCCTGCGCCGCCAGCGAGAATGGCAACGCGCCGGCCATGAGCAGCGCCGCAACCAGCAGGGATTCGTAGACGAGGCTCAGCAGGCGCCGATGGATAGGAGCATCGGAGGGCGGAGCAGGGGCCCCGCTTGCGGGGATGCGACCCCGGAGATGCTCGTTGCCCGCGGGTATCGGCACGGTAACTGCGTTTGCTGGACGCGGAGAAATCTACGTGCGTTCGCTCGCGCCCGGTCCCCGCGGGCCGTCGAGGGGTGGAACACGGGCCTGCGCAGACGCCCGCGGGCCGTCGTCACTCACTTGCTTGCGGTCGGTTCTGGTGCCGCCGCTGCCGCAGGAGCCTGCGCCTCGGCGGGATCGGTCAGCGAAGGATCGAGCGGGGCTCCCTGCTTGCGTTGCTGCTGCGCCAGGGATTTCTGGTAGCGCTCCCATTCGCTGTTCACTTCCTGCCGCTTCTGGGGAGGCAGCTTCTGGAGCGACTGGTATCTGTCCCGGGCCGCCTTGCGTTCCGCGGGCGTCAACCGCGTCCACTCGGTCATGCGCTCCTGGAGGCGCTGCTGTTCCTCCGGCTTCATCTTCGGATAGCGCCCCGCGACCTCCACCCATTTCTTGCGCCGCACGGCATCGAGCTGCTCCCAATCCGGCTGCAGCGGCGCAAGAATCTTCTGCTGGGACGGCGTCAGCTCCGACCAGACGGGCCGTACGGGCTTCTTATTGTCGGGCTGGAGTTGCGCGGCGCCTGCGGGAAACGCGATACATATCCAAACGATCAGCGCGGCGAACGCTTTAGCCATGAATCGAAGCCACTGTCGAGATAGGCATTGATCGGCAGATCGTCGGTCAGCAGATTCACGTCGATTTCAGCGAAGTCATTAGGCGCCGTGGCGTGCCAGTAGGCGAATCCGGCCATCGCCAGCACGAACGCGCCGGCGACAAGCAGGTAACGCGCGCCGTACTGGCGATAGGCGTTCCCGGGAGAGGCGGCGTTCATCGCCCATGCAAGGCCCCACACCGGCTCGGGCCGCTCGCGGTGGCGCGAGAGCGCGGACTTGCGCGCAGCGGCCAGCCGCTCGCGCGTGCCTGCATCCAGGCTTTCCACGCCACGGTTCAGCGCCTTTACGACCCTGCGCGCCAGTTCATCGTCCGGCAGGTTCATAGCTCAATCCCCTGTTTTTTCAATATGGTAGCCAAGGCGTGCGTAGCCCGGGAGCAGTGGGTTTTCACGCTTCCTTCCGAGCAACCCATGACCCTGGCGGCCTCTGCCACGTCCAGTTCTTCCCAATAACGCAGGAGAAACGCCTGCCGTTGACGTGCCGGGAGGGTCTCCAGCGCTTTCTCAATGAATCCAATGACTTGAAGGCCCTCTACTTGTTCGGCCGGAGACCGTGAAAACTGAGAGTCATCAATCGCATCCAAAGTTTCCAGCGGATCCGCTTCCTCCCCGGGATCCGAGCCGAAGAGGCTGGACAGGGGCGTGGTCCAGATCGACCGCACCTTCTGCCGCCGATAGAAATCACGGATCGTGTTTTGCAGGATACGCTGAAACAGTAAAGGTAACTCAGCTGGCGGCCGGGCCCCGTACCGTTCCGTAAGCTTGAGCATCGCATCCTGCACGATGTCGAGCGCGGCATGATCGTCCCGCACCGCGAACAGAGCCTGTTTGTAGGCCCTGCGCTCGACTTGCGCAAGGAACTCTGACAGTTCTTTGTGAGTTGCCAGTTTGCCGCCCTAGTGATCGTTCGCGCCGACTACCTGCTGGCGTGTGTCACGGCAAACTTCGACACACTCCCCTGAGTCCGCGGCATCTTAGCAAACATTTCCAATCGCGCGCACGCTCTATCCTCCTGTTTACAGGGCCGTTTTGCTTGACCTGCCCCCGCGCAACCGGTAATGTTCCATGTTTCCGCGAAGTACCGGATGCGAGACTCATGGAACTCACTGGCGCCGAAATCACCGTGCGTTGCCTGCAGGAAGAGGGGGTGGAGTACGTTTTCGGCTACCCCGGCGGCGCAGTACTTTTCATCTACGACGAATTGTTCAAGCAAAACAAGGTAAAGCACATACTCGTGCGGCACGAGCAGGGGGCGGTCCACGCCGCGGACGGCTACGCGCGCTCCACCGAGAAGGTAGGAGTCTCTCTCGTCACTTCCGGCCCGGGCGTGACCAACGCAGTGACCGGCATTGCCACGGCGTACATGGATTCGATTCCGCACGTGATCATCACCGGCCAGGTGCCCACGCACGCGATCGGCCAGGACGCGTTCCAGGAGTGTGATACGGTCGGCATCACGCGGCCCTGCGTCAAGCACAACTTCCTCGTGAAGGACGTGAAGGACATCGCGCTCACCATGAAGAAGGCCTTCTACATAGCGGCGACGGGCCGCCCGGGCCCCGTGGTCGTGGACATCCCCAAGGACGTCACTGCGCAGAAAGCCGAGTTCAGCTACCCCGGAACGATCTCCATGCGTTCCTATAACCCGGTACTCAAGGGGCACGCGGGCCAGATCAAGAAGGCGATACAGACCCTCATGCAGGCGCAGCGGCCCATGATTTACACCGGGGGCGGCGTGGTGCTCGGCGGAGCGGCGGAAGAGCTCGCGCGGCTGGTGCGTCTGCTGGGCTTCCCCTGCACCAACACGCTGATGGGGCTGGGCGCGTATCCCGCGACCGACCGCCAGTTTCTCGGCATGCTCGGCATGCACGGAACCTACGAGGCGAACATGGCGATGCAGCACTGCGACGTGCTGCTCGCGATCGGGGCGCGCTTCGACGACCGCGTCATCGGCAACCCGAAGCATTTTTTCTCGGAAGAGCGCAGGATCATCCACATCGACATCGATCCGTCCTCGATCTCGAAGCGCGTCAGGGTGGACGTGCCCATCGTCGGCAACGTGCGCGAGGTGCTGAAGGACCTCACCCGGCAGATCGAGGGAGGGCGGGAGAAGCCCGACCAGGACGCGCTGAAGACATGGTGGACGCAGATCGAGCTGTGGCGCTCGCGCGACTGCCTGAAATACGACCGCGGCGCCGCCATCATCAAGCCGCAGTACGTGATCGAGAAGCTCTACGAGGTCACCGGCGGCGACGCTTACGTCACCTCCGACGTCGGGCAGCACCAGATGTGGGCGGCGCAGTTCTACAAGTTCGAGAAGCCCCGGCGCTGGATCAACTCCGGGGGGCTCGGCACCATGGGCTTCGGGCTGCCCGCGGCGATGGGCGTGCAGTTCGCGCATCCGGAAGCGCAGGTCGCCTGTGTCACCGGCGAGGCTTCGATCCAGATGTGCATCCAGGAGCTTTCCACGTGCAAGCAGTACCGCCTGCCGATCAAGGTGGTGAATCTCAACAACAAGTACATGGGCATGGTGCGCCAGTGGCAGGAGTTCTTCCACGGCAACCGCTACGCCGAGTCGTACATGGACGCGCTGCCCGACTTCGTCAAGCTCGCCGAGTCCTACGGGCACGTGGGTATGAAGATCGAGAAGCCGGGCGACGTCGAGCCCGCCCTGAAGGAGGCGTTCTCGCGCAAGACCGACCTCGTGTTCATGGACTTCGTGACCGACCAGACCGAGAACGTGTTTCCGATGGTCCCCGGCGGCAAGGGCCTGTCGGAGATGATCCTGGTATGAGGCACATCATCTCCGTGCTGCTCGAGAACGAGGCCGGTGCGCTGTCGCGGGTCGCAGGTCTGTTCTCCGCGCGCGGCTACAACATCGAATCGCTCACTGTCGCGCCCACCGAGGATGCGACGCTCTCCCGCATGACCATTGTCACCAACGGCTCGGACGAGGTGGTCGAGCAGATCACCAAGCAGCTGAACAAGCTGATCGACGTCGTCAAGATAATCGATCTGTCGGACGGCGATCACATCGAGCGCGAGCTGATGCTGGTCAAGGTGCGCGCGGTGGGCCGGGAGCGTGAGGAGATGAAGCGCATGGCCGACATCTTCCGCGGCCGCATCATCGACGTGACCGATAAGGACTACACCATAGAGCTGACCGGCACCGGCTCCAAGCTCGATGCGTTCCTGAAGGCCCTGGACCGCGCGGCGATACTGGAAACGGTGCGCACCGGCGCGTCGGGGATCGGACGCGGCGAACGCGTCCTGAGGATCTAGGGACTAGAGACTAGGGACTGGGGACTGGAGGTCGAGCGCGCCGCTCAGGTGGGCTTTCTAGTCCCTAGTCCCTAATCCCTATTTGAAGAGGAAACGATGAAAATCTATTACGACAAAGACGCCGACCTTTCGCTGATCAAGCGCAAGCACGTGGCGATCATCGGCTACGGCTCACAGGGCCATGCCCACGCCAACAACTTGAAGGACTCGGGCGTCAAGGTGACGGTGGGTCTGCGCAAAGGGGGCGCGTCCTGGAACAAGGCGAAGAACGCCGGCCTTGCGGTGAAGGAGGTGGGCGCGGCGGTGAAAGCAGCAGACATCGTGATGATTCTGCTGCCCGACGAGCATCATGCCGAGGTCTATCGGACCGAGATAGAGCCGAACATCAAGAAGGGAGCTGCGCTCGCCTTCGCGCATGGCTTCAACATCCATTTCAAGCAGATTGAACCGCGCGCCGATCTCGACGTCATCATGATCGCCCCCAAGGGCCCGGGCCACCTGGTGCGTTCGACTTACACCCAGGGCGGCGGGGTGCCTTCGCTGATAGCCCTCTTCCAGGATCCCAGCCGCAACGCGCGCGATGTGGCGCTTTCCTACGCGGCGGCGATCGGCGCAGCGCGGGCAGGGGTCATCGAGACCACTTTCCGAGAGGAATGCGAAACCGACCTGTTCGGGGAACAGGTGGTCCTGTGCGGCGGTCTTACTGCACTCATACAAGCGGGATACGAAACCCTGGTCGAGGCCGGGTATGCGCCGGAGATGGCGTACTTCGAATGCCTGCACGAGGTGAAGCTGATCGTGGACCTGATCTACGAAGGGGGCATCGCCAACATGCGCTACTCGGTATCCAACACGGCCGAGTACGGTGATTTCACGCGCGGTCCCCGCATTATCAACGATGCGACGCGTGCCGAGATGAAGAAGATTCTGCATGAAATCCAGAGCGGGCAGTTCGCCAAGGAGTTCATACTGGAGAATCGAGCCGGGACGCCCTCGATGAAAGCGATGCGCCGCAATGCCGCCGAGCACCCGGTCGAGGTGATAGGCGCCCGGCTGCGCGACATGATGCCGTGGATCAAGAAGAACCGGCTGGTGGATCAGTCCAAGAACTAAGCGACCAGTGACCGGTGACTAGTGACCAGTGATAGTGAGGAGTGACGAACGATGAGTGATGAGTTCAAGTCGCTGGCTGAAGCATCTCCCCCATCTCGCCTCCCGGCCGACGGCGGGGACCGTGGCTATCCACATCCCATCATCGCACGCGAAGGATGGCCGTTCATTTTCGTGGGCATCATCGGCGCGGGAGTCGTGCACTGGGCGCTGGGCCCCTGGTGGGCCTCCCCCCTGTGGCTGCTCGTCGTTTTCATGGTGCAGTTCTTCCGCGATCCGCCGCGGCAGGTTCCGCGGGAGCCCCGGGCCGTGCTGTCTCCGGCGGACGGGCGCATCGTCGCGGTCGAGCGCAGCCACGACCCGTATCTCGAGCGCGACGCGATCAAGATGAGCGTGTTCATGAACGTGTTCGACGTGCACTCGAACCGCAGCCCGGTGGACGGCGAGGTCCGCAACACCTGGTACCACATCGGCAAGTTCTTCAACGCCGCGCTCTCCAAGTCGTCCCTGGAGAACGAGCGCGCCGCGCTGTGGATCCGCACGCCGGGCGGCGCCGACGTCACGTGCGTGCAGATCGCGGGGCTCGTCGCCCGGCGCATTCTGTGCTACGCGGTGAGCGGGCAGCGCCTCGCGCGCGGGGAGCGCTTCGGCTTCATCCGCTTCGGCTCCCGCGTCGACGTGTACCTGCCGACCGGGACGCGCCTCGTGGCGAGCGTGGGCGACAAGGTCTACGCCACGGAGTCCATACTCGCGGTCCTGCCCGCGTAGCCGCAGAAAGGCGGTGATTCGTGATTGGTGATCGGGGGGATCACCGGTGCGTTTCCGCGAGGCGTTCGGCTCACGGCTCACGGCTCATGGCTCACGGCTGGTGAGCATGGAGCCGCGCGAGCACAAGCTCTTCATCAGGGCGCGCTTCGCCCGGCGCGGCATCTACTGGCTGCCGAATCTCTTCACGCTGGCATCGCTCTTTTCGGGGTTCTACGCCATCGTGCAGGCGATGAACTCCCGTTTCGAGATCGCTGCGATGGCGATATTCGTTGCCATGGTGCTCGACGGACTCGACGGCCGTATCGCCCGCTGGACCCGCACCCAGAGTGCGTTCGGCGCCGAGCTCGACAGCCTCTCCGACATGGTGTCGTTCGGGGTCGCGCCCGCGCTGGTGGTGTACGTCTGGGCGCTCAATGACTTCGCCAGCATGAAGACGGTGGCCTGGCTCGGGCCGTGGCTCACCACCAAGCTCGGCTGGATTGCCGCTTTCATCTACTGCGCGTGCGCGGCGCTGCGCCTCGCCCGCTTCAACACCACGCTCGACGTTGCCGACAAGCGCTTCTTCCAGGGGTTGCCGAGCCCCGCGGCGGCGTGCCTGGTGGCGGGGCTGGTGTGGGCGATGAACGAGTACCAGATCAAGGGACAGGACGTGAAGTGGCTCGCCTGGGCCCTGACCGCTTTCGCCGGGCTCACCATGGTGAGCAACCTGAAGTTCTACAGCGGCAAGGACATCAACCTGAGGAAAAGCGTGCCGTTTTCTTCGGTGGTGGCGATTGCCTTCGCCATCATGGCGCTCTTCGCGGTGTCGAGCACGCTGCCGGAGATGTTATTCCTGCTCGCCCTGTGCTACGGCGTGTCGGGGTACGTGATCTGGCTCTACGAGCTGGTCAGGAAGCGGACCGTCGGTCGCATGCCGCCGCCGCCGCCGGCGACGACGGGGGCCTGATCGGCGGCGGGTTGCCATTCATCTGGAATGTCTATATATTCTGATTATGTTCCGCTATGCACAGGCCCTGCTTCTTTCCACCGGCATTCTGCCGGCCGGCCTGCTGCTGCGCCCGCGCGGCGCATAATACTCTCCATACATCGTAGTACGTAGTGAATTCGGGCGAAGCGGCATCCGCCCGGGCAGAAGTCCATCCGTTCCGTTGCGGCGTGCGCCGTGGCGGACATGACAGAACGGAGAGCGTCATGGCACAAGAGAAACTGATCATCTTCGACACGACGATGCGCGACGGCGAGCAAAGCCCCGGTGCCGCGATGACCGGGGAAGAGAAGCTGCGGATCGCGCGCCAGCTGGAGCGCATGCGCGTCGACGTGATCGAGGCAGGCTTCCCGGCTTCGAGTGACGGCGATTTCGAGGCGGTGCGTGCCGTGGCGCGCGCCATCAGGAACAGCACGATATGCGGGCTCGCGCGCGCCAACGAGCTCGACGTGCGACGCTGCGGCGAAGCGGTGAAGGAAGCGAAATCGCCCCGGGTGCACACCTTCATCGCCACCTCGCCCATCCACATGGAGAAGAAGCTGCGCATGGAGCCCTCCTCGGTCATCGACCAGGCGGTGCGGTCGGTGAAATGGGCGCGGGAGTACACCGACAACGTCGAATTTTCTCCCGAGGACGCGGGACGCTCGGACATCGATTTCCTCTGCCGCATCATCGAGCAGGTCATCAAGGCCGGGGCCACCACCATCAACGTGCCCGACACGGTCGGGTATACGCTGCCGGATCAGTTCGGCGGACTGATCAGGACGCTGCGCGAGCGGATTCCCAATTCCGACAAGGCGATCTGGTCGGTCCACTGCCACAACGATCTCGGGCTGGCGGTCGCCAACTCGCTGTCGGCGGTTTTGAACGGGGCGCGCCAGGTCGAATGCACCATAAACGGCCTCGGTGAGCGCGCCGGCAACGCCTCGCTCGAGGAGATCGTGATGGCGGTGCGCACGCGGCAGGACATGTTCTCCTGCGACACCGGCATCGACGCGACGCAGATCGTGCCGGCGTCCAAGCTCGTCTCGGGCATCACCGGCTACCCGGTGCAGCCCAACAAGGCGATCGTCGGCGCCAACGCCTTCGCGCACGAGTCCGGGATCCACCAGGACGGCGTGCTGAAGCACCGCGAGACCTACGAGATCATGAGCGCGGAAGCGGTGGGCTGGAGCACCAATCGCCTCACCCTCGGCAAGCTCTCGGGCCGCAACGCCTTCAGGACGCGGCTCCTGGAGCTGGGTATAGAGCTCGCCTCGGAGGAAGCGCTGAACGCCGCCTTCAAGCGCTTCAAGGACCTCGCGGACAAGAAGCGTGAGATCTTCGACGAGGACCTGCAGGCGCTGATCAGCGAGGAAGGCATAGACCACGTCGAGAGTGAGCACTACCGGCTCGTTTCCCTGACGGCCCACTCCGAGACCGGGGAGCTTCCCTACGCGAGGATCGTGGTGGCGGAAAACGGCGTCGAGCGGCGCTCCGAGGCGCAGGGCAGCGGCCCGGTAGACGCTTCCTTCAAGGCGATCGAGTCCGTCGTGGCGAGCGGCGCGGAGCTCCAGCTGTACTCGGTCAACAACATCACGACCGGCACCGACTCCCAGGGCGAGGTCACCGTGCGCCTCGCCCGCGACGGGCGCATCGTCAACGGCCAGGGCGCCGACACCGACATCGTGGTCGCCTCGGCGAAGGCGTATCTCAACGCGCTGAACAAGCTGCACTCGAAGGAGGTGCGGGTGAACCCGCAGCTTTAAGCTTTAGCGCGCGATTGGAGCGAGGGACGGGCTAATCTTGCGCCCGCGCGCTAAAGCTAACGCAACGCCATCTCGACGGCGTAAGTTGGAATAGGTTCTGATTGATGAAAAAAGTCGCCGAAGGCGGCTTTTTTCATTTGTAGTCCTTCGGAAATACCGTGGTGCAGCGGCTGGCGTTGGTGGGCTCGGCCAGGACCTCGGCCGCGGCGGCGCGCCAGCGCGGATAGTGCGCGCTCGCCTGGTGGGCCTTGAAGGCGTTCTCGTCCCGGTAGACCTCGTAGAAGAAGAACTTGTTCGGGTCGGTATTGTCCTGGAGGACGTCGAAGCGCAGGCAGCCGGGCTCGTCGCGCTTCGAGCAGGTCGAATCGTCCAGCGCCGCGGCCAGGAATTTCTCGCGCATCTCCGGCTTCACCTTGAGCGGAACCACGACGGCGTACATGAGCGATCTCCTTTTCTATCCTTCGACGATGTGCCGCGCGCCCGGCACCGCCGTGCGCACCCGGTTCAGGACGTTCTTCACCCCGGGCACCTTGGAGGTGACCTCGATGCTGTGCATCGGCTCCTGGCCCGGGTCGATCAGCCCCGCCAGCGTGACCACCCCGTCCTCCGCCTTGACGACAATCTGGAAGCGGCTCGTCCGCTCGTCCTGCCGCAGGGCGGCGCGCACGTGGGCGGTGAGCGCGAGGTTGCCGAAGACCCGCTGCGACGCCGCGGTTTCCTCGAACGTCGCGTCGTCCAGCAGAGTCATCACCTCGTCGACGCATTCGTCTATCGTCAGGCGCTCGGTATTGAGCACCAGATCGTAGTGCTCCGACTCCTGCCAGTTGATTCCGAAGTGGCGCTTGGTGATGGCGGCGTGGGCCTCTTCCGACATACGGATCTCGTTCTCGACGAAATCGCGGTCGTCGGTGTTCAAGCGCTCCATCATGCGCTTGACGCGCACCTCGAACGGGGCGCAGACGCGCACGGAAACGACGTGCGGCACGGGACGCAGCAGGTGCGTCGCGCCCCAGCCGCGGATCACCGCGACCTTTCCGCTCTCGGCCAGGGCGAAGGTCTCGTCCGCCGTATAGATCGAGAGGCTCGTCTTGTCGGTGGTGAGGCGCTCCCAGATACCGGACTTGCCCTCGAGAAAACGCACGACGTGGCTCTTCCGCAGGCGCATCTTGCTCGCCAGGTTGTCGATGATCTCGTGGTGCACGACCTGCCTGCCGAGACGCTCCGCGAGTCCGGCGGCGACATCCTTCCCCAGCGAGCCCATTTCGCGGGTCATTGCAACGAACGGCATGGAGCCCCTCCCGAGGTTTTTCTGTGTTTTTCGAGAATAACACGCCGGGGCGGGGCGGAGGCAAAAGCCGGGTGCGACTTATGCCCCATTTCTACGGCCTGTCGAGCTTCAGCGCGATCGCCGCGAGCCGCCGGCCCAGGGCGAGGCAGAGCCGGCGCTCGTGCTCGCTCACCGGGTGCTCGCCCGCGCTTCCCGCATGGTGGCTTGCGCCGTAGGGCGTGCCCCCGCCGGCAGTCGCGAAAAGCTCCGGCTCCGAGTAGGGCAGGCCGACGATCACCATGCCGTGATGCAGGAGCGGCAGCATCATGGAGACGAGCGTGGTCTCCTGTCCCCCGTGCAGGCTGGCCGTGGACGTGAACACCGCGGCGGGCTTCCCGGCGAGCCGCGCCTTCAGCCACAGCTCGCCCGTCGAATCCCAGAAATATTTCAGCGGCGCCGCCATGTTGCCGAAGCGCGTCGGCGAACCCAGCGCCAGCGCGATGCATTCCTCCAGGTCTTTCGTCTCGACGTAGGGAGCGCCCGCGGCGGGCACCTGGGGCTCGGTCGCCTCGCATACCGCCGAGATCCTCGGGACCGTGCGCAGGCGCGCGGCCGCGCCGTCCACCTGCTCCACGCCGCGCGCGACCAACTGCGCCATGTCCCGCACGGCGCCCGTGTGGCTGTAGTAGAGAACGAGAACCTCCTTCATCAGGGTAGTATATAAAACCTGACAAACCATAGGCGATCGTTCCCGTGGAGAACAGCCTGGAGCCGAAACTGCGCAGCGTGCGGCCCCTCGAAAACTTTGCCCGGATGGTCTGGCAGCGGTTTTTCGAGGACGGCTGCATGTCGATCGCGTCGGATCTGGCATTCACCACGCTCCTCGCCCTCGTGCCGATCATCGTCGTTGCCCTCGCGGTGCTCTCCGCATTTCCCGTATTCAGGGAGACCTCGGTTCAGCTGCAGACGTTCCTGCTCGCGAACCTGATCCCCGAATCCGCGGCGAGCGTCACAACTTACGCCCAGGAGTTGTCTGACAACGCGGCCGGTTTGACGATAATCGGCCTCGTCTTCCTGTTCGTCACGGCAACGCTGCTGCTGCTGAGCATAGACAAGGCGTTCAACAGGATCTGGCGGGTGCGGCGCCCGCCCCGGGTGGCACGGCGGATTTTCATATACGGAATGCTCCTCACGGTGGCCCCGGTGCTGATCGGCCTCTCGCTTTCGCTTACTTCCTGGGTCGTGAGCGTGTCGCTGGGGCTGGTGAAGGAAGCGCCATATGCTGTACTCGTCCTGCTGCGGATCGTGCCGATTGTGCTGACCGGTTTCGCGTTCGCGATGCTCTACATCACGCTTCCCAACCGGCGCGTGCGGGCGCGTGATGCGCTTGCGGGCGGGTTTCTGTCCGCTGCCGCTTTCGAGGCAACGAAGCACGGCTTCGCGCTCTACATCACCCGGTTTCCGGCCTATAAGCTCGTCTACGGGGCATTCGCTGCAATTCCCATCTTCCTCATCTGGATCTACCTGTCGTGGGTTGTGGTGCTGTTCGGGGCAGCGGCCGCTGCGGTGCTTCCGGAATGGCGCGAGCGCACATTCCAGCTCAAGTCCGGCCCGGACAGCCTGTTTCGCGGTGCGCTGCAGATCCTGCACGTACTGTGGGAGGGGCAGGGCGCCGCCGTGAGGGAGCGGCGATTGCACGGGATCGTCAAGATCCCGATCGACCAGATCGAGACGATACTGGATGCGATGAACGCTTCCGGCTGGATCGGACGCGGTCGTGGTGGCTGGATACTCGCGCGGAATCTTTCCGGGGTCAGGGTTGCCGACGTCTACGAGCTCTTCGTGTTTCGCGGTGATCCGCGCCTGCCGGTCCGGCAATCGGGCGAGGAACTGGATCGCCACGCGCTCGAGCTCGCAGGTGGAGTACGGGAGAACCTCGCGCTTTCGGTCGAAGCGCTCTTCGCACAAACCGCACCGAAGGAAAAAGATCGAAAAGAAGGATCAGTGTAGCTATTTGAGTCGGCGCGGCTATGAGGTCTAACGATAATCTGATCCGCGCTCTCGCATGCATGCGCGCTTCAGAAGCGTGGCGCGCGCTACCGGGATCACACGGTGTTGCATAAGCTAAGAAACTGGGGCAGACCACCGCAGCAGCGAACGCTGGCCGTCGCGATGACGTCCGGTGACCGTTGATCCCACGTTAGCGCGATGAATCTCGTGGGGTACCGATGTGCTGATAGAGACGGAGGTCTAAGTCCTCCCGAGGCCAGATTCCATCCAATTTATCGCCTTGGGTTAATGGTGTCCGACCATAGACCATCGTACCGATCCTAACGCCCTCCCACCGGCCGGGGTGCGCCGTAGGACCAGTTGCGCCGCCAGGCCGCTTCCACCAGCGCGGGGTACTCGGGCCGGCCCAGGCTGCCGTTGTAGCGCCCGAGCGCGCGGTAGAGATCGCCTTTTTCCATGTCGAGGTAGTGGCGCAGGATCGTGCAGCCGTAGCGCAGGTTGGTGCGTAGGTGGAAGAGATTGTGGTCCTTGGCCCCGATCAGCCGCACCCAGAACGGCATCACCTGCATGTAGCCGCGCGCGCCGGCAGAGGAGACCGCGTGCTTGCGGAAGTTGCTCTCCACCTGGATCAGGCCCAGCACGAGCTGCGGGTCGAGCCCGGCGCGCTTCGCCTCGTAGTGGACCGTGACCAGGAATTCGTCGCGGCTCGTGCGCTCGGGTATGCGTCCCGCGAGCTTCAGGGACATGGCAGCGAGCCACGCCTGCGCTTCGGCTTCCGTAGTGAAAGCCAGGTAGGGTGCCGCCTGGTCGGAGATCGCCGCGTACAACGCCGCCTGCACGCTGGCCGCGAGCGGCTCGTAGATCTGCGCGCCGCCGAAGACGTTGCCGGGCACCGCGGCCGCGAGAGCCCACAGCAGGCTGGAGGTAGCGCGAGCAGACCTCTTCACGACCTGATCACATCCTCGCTCTCACGAGATCGACCGCTTCGCCCACGGGCAGCGGCTCGGCCTGCGCGGCGCGGCGCGCCTGGTATTCCACGGTGCCGCTCTTCAGGCCGCGGTCCCCGATCACCACGCGGTGCGGTATGCCGATCAATTCGCAGTCCGAGAGCATGACGCCCGGGCGCTCGTCGCGGTCGTCGAGCAGCACGTCGATGCCCGCGGCCGCGAACTCACGGTAGAGCCGCTCCGCCGTTTCCCGCACCGTCGCGCTGCGGCCGGCTCCGAGCGGCACCACCGCGAGCTCGAACGGCGCCATCGCGCGCGGGAAGATGATCCCGCGCTCGTCGAAGTTCTGCTCGATCGCCGCGGCGACGATGCGCGTCACGCCGATCCCGTAGCAGCCCATTTCCATGACCTGCGGCTTGCCGGCCTCGTTCAGGAAGGTGAGCTTCATCTTGTCGGAATATTTCGTGCGCAGCTGGAAGATGTGGCCGACCTCTATGCCGCGCTGAATATCGAGCGGCCCCTTGCCGTCGGGGCTCGAGTCGCCCACGACAACGTTGCGGATGTCGGCGAACGGCGGCTCCGGAAAATCGCGCCCGATGTTGACGCCGGTGCAGTGCTGGCCGTCCTCGTTCGCCCCGGTCACGAAATCGGCCATTCCGGCGAGCGCGCGGTCGGCGACGATGGCGCCCTTGTAGCCGACCGGCCCGAGCGAGCCGGGTCCGGCGCCGAACGCAGCCCGGATCGCCTCCGGCGAGGCGAAGGCGAGGGGTGTTTTCACTTGCGGTAGCTTGGCCGTCTTGACCGCGTTCAGCTCGTGGTCGCCGCGCAGGAGGAGCAGCAGCGGCCGGTCGTCGGCTCCGTCCACGACCACGGCCTTCACCGTCGTCCCGGGAGCGATCTTGAGGAAAGCGCACAGATCGGCGATGGTCTTCACGCCCGGGGTGGCGACTTTGGCGAGCGGCGCGCGCGGCTCCGGCCTCGTACCGTTGGGGGCGAGCGCCTCCGCCAGCTCGACGTTGGCTGCGTAGTCGGAGCCGGGGCAATAGGCGATGGCGTCCTCGCCGGAATCGGCGAGCACGTGAAACTCGTGCGAGCCTGTCCCCCCGATCGCGCCGGTATCCGCGGCCACCGCTCGGAACCTGAGCCCCAGCCGCGTGAAGATGCGCGAGTAGCAGTCGTACATCTCGGCGTAGGTGGCGTCGAGGCTCGCCTTGTTCGGGTGAAACGAATAGGCGTCCTTCATCGTGAACTCGCGCCCGCGCATGACGCCGAACCGCGGACGGATCTCGTCGCGGAACTTCACCTGGATCTGGTAGAGATTGAGCGGCAGCTGGCGGTAGCTCTTCACCTCGCGCCGCACGAGGTCGCTCACCACCTCCTCGTGCGTCGGGCCGAAGCAGAAGTCGCGCTGGTGCCGGTCCTTGAAACGCAGGAGCTCGGGCCCGTATTCCGCCCAGCGGCCCGATTCCTGCCACAGCTCGGCCGGCTGGACCGCCGGCATCGTGAGCTCTATGGCCCCGCTGCGGTTCATCTCCTCGCGCACCACCGCCTCGACCTTGCGCACCACTTTGAGTCCCAGCGGCATCCAAGTGTAGACGCCGCTCGTCAGGCGTCGTATGAGCCCCGCGCGCAGCATCAGCTTGTGGCTGACCACCTCCGCGTCGGCCGGATCCTCCCGCGAGGTCGTGATGAAGAACTGCGAGACGCGCATGATTGTCAGTCTCTCCAAATAGTTTATTCTACCGCGATGAATTTCGCGCGGTGGCTGTGGCGCAAGACGACCGGGGGCGACGACGAGGTGTACATCACCGAGCGCTTCGGCGTGCGCTCGCTCCACATCGGAAGCGACACGATACAGAGCTCGATGCGGCTCCTGCGCCCGAACGATCTCGAGCTCGCCTATACCCGCAGCATGATGGCATTCCTGCTGTTCAACGAGAGTCCCAGGCAAATCCTGATGATAGGGCTGGGTGGGGGATCGCTCGCCAAGTTCATCTATCACCGCATGCCGGAGGCGCGGCTCGAAGTAATCGAGGTGAATCCGCGCGTGCTGGCCATCGCGCGCAGTTCGTTCTTCGTCCCCCCGGACGACGAGCGCTTCACGGTCCGGCTGGGCGACGGCGCCGATTGGGTCGCGCGCCCCGGGCCGGCGGCCGACGCCATCGTCGTGGACGGCTACGACGGTGCATCGCAGGTGGCTGAGCTGTCGACGCCGCTGTTCTACCAGGCCTGCCGGGCGCGGCTCGCCGCGGGCGGCATGCTCGTCGTGAACCTGTGGGGCAACGACCGGAGGTTCGACGAGTTTCTGCGGCGCATCGAGTCCGCGTTTCCCGCCGCCACGCTGTGCCTGCCTGCGGAAAAGCCCGGCAACGTGATCGTGTTCGGCTTCCGGGATTCGCCGGGGTCCGCGCAGTGGGAGCCGCTCTCGCAGAAGGCGGGCGATCTCGAGACGCGCTACGGGCTGGAATTCGGCCGCTTCGTGCGCGGGTTGAACAGGATGAATCGCAGCAGCAAGGAATGCCTCTTTATGGGGCCCGCCACCGTCGAGGGCAGGGAAAACGCCTGACGACAGATGGCGAGGCCTGCCGGCAGGTTGGCGGGACTCGTGGGCTGTGCAGGCTTTTGTTCGATGCGGAAGTGTGAAAAAATCCAGCCCGAGATGGGACAGCGCGCCGGGGTCCAATGATAGATCGCGATGGATATCGCCCGAACGTCGGCATCGTCTTATGTAACTGTAAGAACGAGGTTTTCTGGGGCAAGCGCGTCCGAGAGCATTCCTGGCAGTTTCCGCAGGGGGGCATCAAGCCCGGCGAGCGGCCGCAGACGGCCATGTACCGCGAGCTCAAGGAGGAAACGGGCTTGAATCCCCAGCACGTGCGCATCCTGGGCCGCACGCGCGACTGGCTGCGCTACGACGTGCCGGACCAGTGGCTGCGCCGCGAATGGCGCGGCAACTACCGGGGGCAGAAGCAGATCTGGTTTCTGCTGCGGCTCGTAGGCCGCGACTGCGACGTGAGCCTGCGCTCGTCGCGCAAGCCGGAATTCGACGCGTGGCGCTGGAGCGAGTACTGGATACCGATGGAATCGGTGATCGAATTCAAGCGGGACGTGTACCAGAAGGCGCTGGAAGAGCTTGCACCGTACTTGAACGGCCGTGCGGAGCGCAAGACGCGGCACGGGCCGGGCGCGCGGCTGCTACCCGCCGGTCCCGTAGAGCGCGGCTGAACCGGTGTTCCGCGACTACCCACCGCTCGATTTCGTCATGCTGCAGCCGGGCGTCCCGTACGCGCGGCCCACGCAGACCCTGCCTGAAAAAGTCACGCTGGACGCCGCCGCGCTCGAGGTCATGACCGATTTCGAGTCGACGACGGCGATCATCATCCTGCCCGCCGACACGGTGGACGAGGCGCACAGCAGGATGATCCAGCGCGCAGTGCGATTGCTGCTGGTGGTGGACGAGAACCGCAGCGTGCTGGGGGTCATCACCGCCACCGATATACTGGGTGAAAAACCGGTTCAGGTGGCGGTGGAGCGGGGCTCCGTACGCGGCGAGATACAGGTGCGCGACATCATGACGCCCCGGGAGCACATCGAGGTGCTGGACATGGCGGCGGTGCGCGGCGCCAAGGTGGGACACGTCGTTGCCACGCTCTCCAAGGCGGGCCGGCAGCACGCGGTGGTGGTGGAGCGCGACCGATATGGCGGGCAAATCGTGCGGGGGCTTTTTTCCGCGACCCAGATTGCACGGCAGCTCGGCGTGAGCATGCAGATGACCGAGGTGGCCCGCACTTTCTCCGAAATCGAGGCTACGCTCGCTCGGTAAGCATTCCCCGGTTGACAGCGTTTCGGGCCGTGCTTATAGTGGGTTCAGGTATTAGACTTAGTCTAATCCACTCCCGGCGAGGGAGTCACCCGACGGCAGCCCCCGGCCGGCGAACTACGAGGGGCTGCGCGACCCTGTGCGTAATGCTTTGACCGGAAGGAGAAACAATATGGCGCAGCTCAAAGGAACCAAGACTCACGACAACCTCAAGGCGGCATTTGCCGGAGAATCCCAAGCCAACCGTCGCTATCTCTATTTCGCCGCGAAGGCCGACGTCGAGGGACAGAACGACGTCGCCGCCGTGTTTCGCTCGACCGCGGAGGGCGAGACGGGCCACGCCCATGGCCATCTCGAATACCTGGAAGCCTGCGGCGACCCGGCCACGGATCTGCCGATCGGCAAGACCCGCGAGAATCTGAAGGCGGCCATCGCGGGAGAGACGCACGAGTACACCGACATGTATCCGGGCATGGCGAAAGCCGCGCGCACGGAGGGTTTCGGAGAGATCGCCGACTGGTTCGAAACGCTGGCGAAAGCCGAGCGCTCGCACGCCAACCGCTTCCAGAAGGCTCTCGACGTACTGGCCGACTGATCGGCAAGGCGGAAGGATGAAAGCGGAAGGCAGAACCCTGCTTTCCGCTTTTTTTGATTCCCGGCCCTTGAGACAAGTATGACCACACGTGAGGGGAGCCTCGAGGCTCCGACGCGGCATCCTATCGACTGGCAGTCGCCGGAGTTCTACGACGAAGCCAGGATCGAGAAGGAACTGGAGCGCGTCTTCGAGATCTGCCATGGCTGCCGCCGCTGCGTGAATCTCTGCACGGCGTTCCCCACGCTGTTCGATCTGGTGGACGCAAGCCCGACGCTCGAGGTCGACGGAGTCAGCAAAACCGACTTCAGCAAGGTCGTCGACCAGTGCTACCTGTGCGACATGTGCTACATGACCAAGTGTCCGTACGTGCCGCCGCATCCGTGGAACGTGGACTTCCCGCACCTGATGCTGCGCGCAAAGTCGGCGAAGTTCAGGAAAACCGGCGCGAGGTTCCGCGACCGCCTGCTGTCCAGCACCGACGCCCTGGGCAAGCTCGCGACGATCCCCGTGGTGGTGCAGTTCGTGAACGCGGCCAACAAGAACGGCCTCGCGCGCCGCGCGATGGAGGGAGCGATCGGAGTCCACCGGGACCGCGTGTTGCCCGAGTACGCGCAGAGCGGCACGTTTCGCTCCGGCGCGCGGCCCGCGGCGGCGTTTGCCCCGAAGGAGGGTAAGAACACACCGGGCAAGGTCGCCCTGTTCGGCACCTGCTACGTGAACTACAACGAGCCGGACATCGGCCACGACCTGCTGAAAGTGCTTGCGCACAACGACATTCCGGCCGTCCTCGTCGGGCAGGAGGCGTGCTGCGGCATGCCCAAGCTCGAGCTGGGCGATCTCGAATCGGTCGCGCGGCTGAAGGACGCCAACGTGCCGCGGCTGGCGGCGCTCGCCCGGGAGGGCTACGCGCTACTCACGCCCGTGCCGTCGTGTACGCTGATGTTCAAGCAGGAGCTGCCCCTCATGTTTCCCGGCGACTCCGACGTGGGTGCGGTCGCGGAAGCGATGTTCGACCCTTTCGAGTACCTCGTCCTGCGCCACCGCGACGGATTGCTGAAGACGGAATTCAAGGCCGGCCTGGGCGCGGTTTCCTATCACGTGCCCTGCCACCTGCGGGTGCAGAACATGGGGCAGAAGACGCGCGAGATGCTCGAGCTCGTCCCCGGCACGACGGTCCATACGGTCGAGCGCTGCTCCGGGCATGACGGCACCTGGGGCGTGAAGTCCGAGTACTTCGAGAACTCGATGAAGATCGGCCGGCCGGTATTCCGCCAGATGGCGGAAGGCGATCCTCGCTACCTGACGTCAGACTGTCCCATAGCGATCCGCCACATCGGGCAGGGGATCGGCGGCGAAACGAAAGCCGAGAAGCGGCACCCGATCACGCTGCTGCGCATTGCCTATGGCTTGTAAACGGTGAGACCAGAGACTCGAGACTAGAGACCAGTGGGAGCACACCAGTCCCTAGTCCCTAGTCCCCAGTCCCTAGTCTCTAATCAATGGCACAGATCACCCGCGACAGTCTCCTGACGCTCGAAGCCTACGCCCGGGCGCGCCCCGAGTTCCGCGCGCGCGTCATGGCGCACAAGAAGCACCGCACCGTCGCCCTGGGGGAGCACGTGACGCTCATCTTCGAGGACGAGCTCACCATCCGCTACCAGATCCAGGAGATGTTGCGCGCCGAGCGCATCTTCGAGGACGACGGAATTCAGAGCGAGCTGGACGCCTACAACCCGCTCGTCCCCGACGGCACCAACTGGAAAGCCACGATGTTGATCGAGTATCCCGATGAGAAGGAGCGCCGGGAGATGCTCGCCCGGCTGATCGGGATCGAGGGCCGCGTATGGGTGCAGGTCGCCGGGCATGCGCGCGTGTACGCGGTCGCCGACGAGGATATGGAGCGCGAGAACGAGGCCAAGACCTCCGCGGTCCATTTCCTGCGCTTCGAGCTCGAGGCATCCGCCGCGCGGGCGCTGAAAGGAGGCGCGGCACTTGCAATTGGAGTGGATCACCCGCTCTACGGCGCGACCATTGCGGGCGTGGATCCCGAGACGCGGGCGTCGCTCGCGGGCGACCTGGCGGGCTGAGAGCCGGCCGTGCCCGGACTCTGCGCTCCAACGCGGCCTGGCGCTCTCACGGCGGGCGCGCTGCTTTTCGTGGGAATGGTGGTTCCCGCCGCGGCGCAATGGGGCTCGTTCGACTCGGAATTCGACGAGGAGAAGAAGCCGTGGTCCGAAATCGAGGCCCGGCTCCCCGCCTATCCCCGGACCGAGAACCTGCTCCGGTTCGAGGGCGGCGTGGCGAGCGGCAACCGCTTCTACATCGACGCACCGTCACTATCGGTGGGTGAGGATGGCGTCGTCCGGTACACGATGATGGTCAGGGCCGGCAACGTAACCAACGTCTCGTTCGAGGGAATACGCTGCGCGACCGGCGAGCAGAAACTCTACGCGGTGGGGCGCAGCGACGGCAAATGGACGCGCGCACGCGATCCGGCGTGGCGCGGCATCGCGTACCGGGAGCTGAATCGCCCCCAGTGGAACCTGTTCAAGGAATTCTACTGCGTGGATCGCCGCGAGCCAGTGCCTTTGACCTTGAAGGGAATTCTCGAAGCGTTGACGCGCGAGAGCCAGAGGCTGCGCTGAGAAGCTGTCAGTTTGCGCAGTTTGCAGCCGCTGACCCCTGACCCCTGACCGTTATTTACAGTCGCCGATGCGTTTCCCCGAGTACTGCATGGTCATGTTGTGGGTCTGCCCGCCGCTCTTCATCGACATCCGGTTCGTGCCGGTGTAGGAGTCGCCGCTGAAGGTCATCGTGCCGGTGCCGGTCATTTCTTCGGCGCCCTTGCAGGCCATGTCCCACGACGCGGTATTGCCCTTCAGTTGATAGTTGCTTACCTGGCAGCGTTCGGCCCCCGGGCCGCCCTGCGCCAATTTCTGGGGATTTTCGGTGTCCGTCTTCGTCACGCATTGCTTCACGACCTGCGGCGGCATGCCGCCGGGCATGCCCGCCATCTCCATCTTCATGGTGATTTCCCACATGCCTTCTCTCATGTTCGGCGCGGCCGCCAGTGCGCTTTGAGAGAGGACCACGGCGGCAAGCAGCGAGGCAGCGGTGAAACGCATGACGGTCTCCTGTCTGTCTAATAAGGACTGCCCGATACTAGGCCCGCGCGTGAGTTCGCACGCAGGACTTAGTTCTCAGAGCAGGACCAGGTTGTCGCGATGTATGAGCTCCGGCTCATCCACATAACCCAGCCGGGCCTCGATCTCGCCCGAGGGCGTGCGGAGGATGCGGCGGGTCTCCGCGGCGCTGTAGTTGACGAGTCCCCGCGCGATCTCGCGCCGCGACTCGTCGATGCAGCTCACTACTTCGCCGCGCTCGAACTCGCCGCTCGTCTCGTGCACGCCGATCGGCAGCAGGCTCTTGCCCTGCGTACGGAGCGCCCTCACGGCGCCGGCATCGAGCAGGAGCGTTCCCCGCACCTGCAGGTGGTCGGCGAGCCATTGCTTGCGGGCGGCGAGCATCGGGCGGTCGGCGGTCAACCGCGTGCCGATTTCCTCGCCACGCGCGAGCCGCGTGAGAACGTGCTCGACCTGGCCCGAGGCGATGACGGTATGGGCGCCGCTGCGCGCGGCGCGCCGGGCGGCCAGCACCTTCGTCAGCATCCCGCCCCGGGCGTACGGGTTGCCGACGCCGCCCGCCATCGCTTCGAGCGCCGGATCGTCCGCCCTGGCTTCGGACACGAACTCCGCGGCCGGATCCTGGCGCGGATCCCTGCGATAGAGGCCGGCCTGATCGGTGAGTATGATGAGGGCGTCGGCCTCGATCAGGTTGGTGACGAGCGCTGCCAGCGTATCGTTGTCGCCGAAGCGGATCTCGTCGATCGCAACGGTGTCGTTCTCGTTGATGATGGGGATCACCTTGAGCCCGAGCAGCGTCCGCAGGGTCGAGCGGGCATTGAGGTAGCGCTTGCGGTCGGCGAGGTCCTCGTGCGTGAGCAGTATCTGTGAGGTCGTGAGCTGGTGGCGGCGAAAGCACGACTCGTAGGCCTGTATGAGTCCCATCTGGCCGACCGCGGCGGCGGCCTGCAGCTGGTGCAGCGCGTGCGGGCGCTTCTTCCAGCCCAGCCGCTGCATGCCGGAGGCGATCGCTCCGCTCGACACGAGCACGACCTCCCGCTCCATGGCGCGCAGCTCGGCGATCTGCCCGGCCCAGCGCGAGAGAGCGCTCTCGTCCAGCCCGTCGCCGCCGCTGGCGAGCAGGCTGGAGCCGATCTTGACGACCAGGCGTTTGGCGTTTTCCAGGACGGAGGCCATTGCTTGAGGGATCTAGGATTCGGGATTCAGGACGCGGCCTTTGCGACACTGCGCTTTCGTCGCGGTTTTTCCGAATCCTGATTCCCGGATCCTGAATCCTGCTCTTGGCTCCTGGATCCTGCATCCTGCAGGTATTCGGCGATCGCGAAGACCAGTTCCCGGCAGCCCTCGCCGGTGAGCGCCGAGACGACGAAGCTCCTGCCCTTCCACCCGAAGCGCGTGAGAAATCGCTTGACCGCACGGGCGCGCTCCGGCGGTTCGACCAGGTCGGCCTTGTTGAGCACGACCCAGCGCGGCTTGCGGTACAGCCCTTCGTCGAACTTCCTCAATTCATTCACGATGGCTTTCGCTTCGCGCGCGGGCTCCGCGTCCGGGTCGAACGGCGCCAGGTCTACGAGGTGCAGCAGGAGCCGCGTGCGCGCGAGATGACGCAGGAACTGGTGCCCGAGACCGGCGCCTTCGGCCGCGCCCTCTATCAGTCCGGGGATGTCGGCGATGACGAAGCTGCGGTTGACGTCCGCGCGCACCACGCCGAGCTGGGGATGGAGCGTCGTGAACGGATAGTCCGCCACCTTGGGACGCGCCGCGGAGACCGCCCGTATCAGGGTGGACTTACCGGCGTTTGGCATGCCCAGGAGCCCCACGTCGGCCAGCACTTTCAGCTCCAGCTTGAGACGGCGCGTCTCGCCGGGCGTGCCGTGCGTGAACTGGCGGGGAGCGCGGTTGATGCTCGACTTGAAATGCAGGTTCCCAAGGCCCCCCGGGCCACCCGCCGCGAGCAGCGCGCGCACGCCGTCGTGCGCGAGGTCGGCGACCAGGGCGCCGGATTCCGCGTCGCTCACCACCGTGCCGACCGGAACGCGCAGCACGACGTCCGACGCGGACTTGCCGTAGCAATCCGAGCCCTGACCGTTCTCGCCGTCGCGGGCGCGATGTATGCGCGCGTAGCGATAGTCGATCAACGTGTTGAGGTTGCCGTCCGCGACGGCGTAAATGCTCCCGCCGCGGCCGCCATCGCCGCCATTGGGCCCACCGCGGGGTATGAACTTCTCGCGCCTGAAGCTCGCGCAGCCGTCCCCGCCGTTGCCGGCGTGGATCTCGATCAGAGCTTCGTCGACGAACTTCATGGAAGACAGTTTTGAGTTTTTAGTGTTGAGTGGACGAGCCTGGCACAGCGGCAAATTTCAAACTCAAAACTCAAGACTCAACACTCAAAACTCAACACTAAACAAAAAAGCCCTGTCCTTGAACAGGGCTTCCCGGCGGGCGCGGGTCCGTTCAGGCCGGAACGACGTCCACCGTCTTGGGGGAGCCCGGTCCTCTGTGCGTGAACTGGACCCGGCCCTCCACCTTGGCGAAGAGCGTGTGATCGCGGCCCATGCCGACGTTGTCGCCGGGGTGCACCTGGGTGCCACGCTGGCGCACGATGATGGAACCGGCGGACACGAGCTCGCCGCCGTAACGCTTGACGCCCAGGCGCTTCGACTGGGAATCGCGCCCGTTGCGAGAGCTGCCGCCTGCTTTTTTATGTGCCATGACTAGCCTGTGCTGAAATGGGTTGGAGCCGCTATGTCACGCGGCGATGCCGAGGATCTCGATCTCGGTGTAGTTTTGCCGGTGGCCCTGGGACTTGCGGTAGTGCTTGCGGCGCCGCATCTTGAATATGTGCACCTTCTCGCCGCGCCCGTGGCTCACCACACGGGCCTTGATCTGCGCGCCCGCCACGAGCGGTGTACCCATCGTGACCGCTTCTCCGTCCGCGACGAGCAGCACCTGATCCAGGACTATTTCAGTCCCTACCTCGGCAGGTATCTGTTCTATCTTGAGTTTTTCCCCGGCGCTGACGCGATACTGCTTGCCGCCGGTCTTCACTACCGCATACATGGTCCGCTCTCGAATCAGCTCATTGAGAAGGCCGCGAATTCTACAAGCATGATGCCCATTAGTCAAAGGAATGGGCCCCGGCTCGCGTCCCGGTCCCTGTTTCGCATCAAGCGGTTACCGCTAGCCCGCGCGGCGAGACCGGCCCTGATGGTTGCGGTATGATCCCCCCCTCTTTGCGGGTGACCCGGTGACACTGGAAGCGATACGTAATTTCATAGCCGCGGATCTCAACGCGGTGGACACCGTCATCCGGGGCCGGCTCACTTCCGAGGTCGTGCTGATCCGCCAGGTGGCCGAATACATCGTCGGCAGCGGTGGCAAGCGCCTGCGCCCGGCCCTCGTCATACTGTCAGCGGGCGCCTTCGGCTATCGCGGCACGAACCACCACGAGCTTGCGGCGGTGGTCGAGTTCATACACACCGCGACGCTGCTGCACGACGACGTCGTGGACGCCTCGAATCTGCGGCGCGGCCGGCCCACGGCGAACGCGCTCTTCGGCAATACCGCGGCCGTGCTGGTGGGGGATTTCGTGTACTCGCGGGCGTTCCAGATGATGGTGGGCGTGGACAACATGCGCGTGCTGCAGGTGCTGGCCGATGCGACCAACGTCATCGCCGAGGGCGAAGTGATGCAGCTCATGAACTGCCACAATCCCGACGTTAGCGAGGCCGATTACCTCGAGGTCATACGCTGCAAGACGGCCAAGCTGTTCGAGGCGGCGACGCGACTGGGCGCGATACTGGGAGACGTGTCGCGGTCGCAGGAGGACGCCGTCGCCGAGTATGGATCCCACCTGGGCACGGCGTTCCAGCTGGTCGACGATGTTCTCGACTACTCCGGCGAGCAGGCCGTCATCGGGAAAAACGTCGGCGACGATCTGGCGGAGGGCAAGCCGACGCTGCCGCTCATCTACGCGATCAAGCACGGGACCTCCGCGCAGGCCGAGCGGGTGCGGCGCGCCATCGAGGTCGGGGGCCGGGACGGGTTGGCCGACGTGATCGACGCCATCCGGGCCACCGGCGCGCTCGACTACGCGAGCGAGCAGGCGCGCGCCGAATCGCGCACCGCGTGTCGCGCGCTCGCGCCGCTCCCGGATTCAAAGTACCGTGATTTCTTGCTACAATTGGCCGACTTCGCGGTCACGCGAACTTACTAGGACCGGTAAGCGGGGAACAGTAAACAGTGAACGGTAACTGGCGCGGCATGGCCGCGCTTTTTTTACCGGCGCTTGCTCCGTCAGCCATTCTCGGTCACGGGTTCTTACGTCGGGGTGTAGCTCAGCCTGGTAGAGTACTGCGTTCGGGACGCAGGTGTCGGAGGTTCAAATCCTCTCACCCCGACCATTCCCTTTTCTCCATTTCCCGGTTTTCTGCCGGGGCTCGACGCTCCGTCGGGCTTGCGGCACACTACGAAGCTGACGCATGCCAAATTCCGGAGGGAGACGGCGCTGAAGATCATCCTGTTCGTTCTCGCCCTTGCCCTCGTCTACTGGATCCTGAAAAGCTATCGCCGCGGCGTCGAGCGCCGCGGCGCGCCCCCGTCGGCGAAGGGCAGTGAGGACATGGTGCGGTGCGAGCGCTGCGGGGTGCATCTGCCGCGCAGCGAGAGCGTGACGACCCAGGGCCGGTTTTTCTGCACTCCCGAACACCAGCGGGAGCACCAGGTTCCACGATGAGCACGGGTGAGCGAGCACTGGCGCCGGCGGCGGCTCCCGCCGCGGCCGTCACGAGCTTTCCCGAGCAGTACGGCCGCCCGCTCTTTTTCTTCAACGCCTACCGGCTCACTATCGGGCTGCTCCTCCTCCTGATCGTCACGATCTGGGGCAATAGGCTGTGGCTCGGCTCCTACGACATGACGCTGTTCGTCGTGACCGACGTCGCCTACGTTCTCTTCAGCGTTGGCTGCTTCGGTCTCATCAGCGCGCGCTGGCATTTCAACTTCCTGCTGCTGCTGCAGGTGGTGGCCGACATCGGCTTCATCGTCGTGCTGATGTACGCGAGCGGCGGCATCTCGAGCGGCCTGGGCCTGCTTCTGCTCACCGCACTCGCCGGCGCGGGCCTGATCAGCCGCGGCCGGCTGGCGCTCTTCTACGCCGCGCTCGCCGCCCTCGCGGTGCTGCTCGAGCATACCTACCAGGTGTTGAGGTTCGACGCGCCCGTGGCCCAGTACGTGCAGGCGGGCCTGCTCTCCGGGGGCTATTTCGCCACGGCGTGGCTGGCGCACACACTCGCCAAGTACGCGCAGGCAAGCGAGCGCCTCGCGGCGCAGCGCGAGATAGACCTCGCCAACATGGCTCAGGTCAACCAGCTGGTCATCCGCGACATGCAGGACGGCGTGCTGGTGGTGGACGAGGACGGCGTTATCCGCCAGTTCAACGCCCGTGCCGAGCGGCTGCTGGGGCCGATACCGTACGAGCGCCGCAACCCGTCGCTCGCCGAGTGCGCCCCGGCGCTTGCCCACAGATTCGAGATGTGGCGCGGGCAGTCCGGGACGGATGCGGACACCGGGGTGCCGTTCAACCAGAACGTGAGCGTGCGCTTCGTCCCGGTCGGACGGGAGCGGCGCCTGGGCGCGGTGATCTTCCTGGAGGACCAGTCGCGCGTGCAGGCGCAAGCGCGGCAGCTGAAGCTGGCGGCGATCGGCCGCCTGACCGCCAACATCGCGCACGAGGTCAGGAACCCGCTCGGCGCGATCAGCCACGCGGCGGAGCTGATGCAGGAAGAGCCCGCGATCAACGACACCACGCGGCGGCTCCTCACCATCATCCACGAGAACAGCCAGCGCCTGGACCGCATGGTAAACGACGTGCTGCGCCTGAATCGCGGCGAGCGCGCGCACCGCGAGCGTTTCAAGCTGGTCGATTTCCTCAGGACCTTCGTCGAGCAGTTTGCCCAGATCGAGAAGGTGGACGCCGGGATTTTCGCAATAGAGCTCGCCGCCGACCCCGAAGTCCTGTTCGACCGCAGCCACCTGAACCAGGTGATGTGGAATCTGTGCCGCAACGCGCTGCGCCACTGCCGGCGCGAGCGCGCGAGCATACGCATCCGCGTTTCGGTGGAGCGCGCGATCCCTGTTGTAAAATTGGAGGTGATAGACGACGGTCCGGGGGTCGCGCCGGGGGCGCGCAGCCAGCTGTTCGAGCCGTTCTTCACGACGGCCGTGGGCGGTACCGGGCTGGGCCTCTACATTGCGCGCGAAGTGTGCGACGCCAACGGCGCGACGCTCGATTTCGTGGAGACCGCGGCCGGCGCACAATTCACGGTGCTGTGCCGCGCCGCCTGAGGGGTAAATGAGCGCCAAGAACCACGTCCTGGTCGTCGACGACGAGGCCGACATCCGCGAGCTCCTCGGGATGACGCTGTCGCGGATGGGCCTGGAGGCGCAGTGCGCCGCGAGCACGACCGAGGCTTTCGCGCTGCTCGCCAGCAACCACTACGACCTGTGCCTGACCGACATGCGGCTTTCCGACGGCGACGGACTGGCGGTGCTCGAGTACGTGGCGAAGCATCACCCCGACCTGCCCGTCGCGGTGATCACGGCCCACGGGAGCGCCGAGAACGCGGTGGCGGCGCTCAAGGCGGGCGCGTTCGACTACGTCTCCAAGCCGGTGCAGCTGCGGCAGCTGCGGACCCTGGTCCAGCAGGCGCTGAAGCTTTCCACCGCGGACGTGCCCAGGAAGACCTCGAAATCCCAGGTGCAGTCGCTGCGCGAGCTTCTCGGGACGGGCGCCGCCATCCAGCACGTCAAGAAGATGATAGAGAAGGTCGCGCGGAGCCAGGCGCCCGTCTACATCTCGGGCGAGTCCGGGAGCGGCAAGGAGCTTGCGGCGCGCCTGATCCATCAGCAAAGCGTGAGAAGCGACGGCCCGTTCTTCCCGGTGAATTGCGGCGCGATACCGGAGAACCTGATGGAGAGCGAGTTCTTCGGCTACAGGAAGGGTGCCTTCACGGGGGCGACGCAGGACAAGCAGGGCTTTTTCCAGGCGGCGCACGGCGGCACCCTCTTTCTCGACGAGGTCGCCGAGCTGCCGCTCGCGATGCAGGTGAAGCTGCTGCGGGTGATACAGGAGAAGGCGGTGCGCCAGGTAGGCTCGACCGAGGAGACTCCGGTGGACGCGCGCATCCTCTCCGCGACCCACCAGGACCTGCACCAGCTGGTCGCGGCGGGGGACTTCCGCCAGGACCTCTTCTACCGGCTTGCCGTCATCGAGCTGACGATGCCGCCGTTGCGCGAGCTGCCGGAGGACATACCGCTCATGGCGGCGGACATACTGGGCCGGCTGACGGCGCCCCTCAAGGTCGCCCCGCCGCGGCTCGGCACCCCCGCCGTCAAGGCGCTGCAGGGATACGCCTTCCCCGGGAACGTCCGGGAGCTCGAGAACATACTCGAGCGCGCCCTGGCTCTTGCCTCGGGAGACGAGATCCGCGTCGAGGACCTGCAGCTGGGCGCGCACAAGGACGCGCAGACGATCACGCGGCAGGACCTCGTGGGATTGCGGTCCTCCACGCCGCTGCCCGAGTACCTCGAGCGTATCGAGAAAGGGGCGATCCTCGAGGCGCTGGAGAAAACGCGCTACAACCGGACCGCCGCCGCGAGGCTCCTCGGCATTACCTTCCGCGCCCTGCGCTACCGCATGGACCGTCTCGGGATCAAGGAGGAACTTGACTCCAAGAGCTGACGGCGTGACCCGTGACCTGTGACTGGTGACCCGAAACGGCGCTCTACCGGTTCACCGCTCCTGCTGAATGAGGATGGGCTGATCGAGGGCGCGCGCTATATCGCGTCGCCCAACTGCGACGAGCGTCCCGCCGGTTGCGCCGTCGAGCTCATCGTCGTCCACGCGATCAGCCTGCCGCCCGGGGAGTTCGGCGGCGATGGCATCATCGATCTGTTCACCAACCGTCTCGACCCGGCCGCACATCCTTACTACGCGACCGTTTCGGACCTGAAGGTCTCCGCCCACTTCCTGATCCGCCGTGACGGGAATCTGCTTCAGTTCGTTCCCTCCGTCCGCCGGGCCTGGCATGCGGGAGAGTCGAGTTGGAGGGGAAGAACCCGGTGCAACGATTTCTCGATCGGCATCGAGCTGGAAGGCACGGATCATGCGCCGTTTGAAGACGCCCAGTACATCGTGCTTGCCGATCTCACGCGGGCGATCGAGGCAAGCTACCCGGCCACGGATATCGCCGGTCACAGCGATATCGCTCCCGGACGCAAGACGGATCCTGGGCCGTACTTCGACTGGGAGCGCTACCGCGCGCTCGTGAAAGCGAGCGTCATGGAAATCAGCCGCGCCGGTCCGGGCGACTACGCGGGAATACTGGCGCTGCAGTCGGCAAACTACATTGGAAATCTCACCGCGAAGGAGCGGGAGAGCGGGTTCCTGTCCGCGGAGCTCACCCGGGCACAGCTTGCGGCGATGGCGGAAGACCTGGGCGTCGTCGTGGCGCGCGAGGACGAGCGCGTCGTCGGCTACCTGTGCGCGCACCGGGCGGACCTGGGTCCGCTGCCGCCGGTGGTGGAAGCCATGCTGCGCTGCGCGCGCACGGCGGTGCACCGGGGGCGCCCGCTCGCCGCGACGCGGCTCTTCGTCTATGGCCCGGTGTGCGTAGCGCGCTCGCATCGCGGCCGCGGCCTCGCGCGGAAGCTCTTTGACGCGTTGCGGGCCGCGGTGGCCGGACGATACGAGTACGGAATCACGCTCGTCGCCGCAGCCAACCCCTACTCTCTTCGCGTCCACGTGGAGGGCCTCGGCATGGACGACGCGGCGCAGTTCGAGCATGCCGGCCGGGCCTACCACCTTCTCGCATTTCCGGTGAGCCCCGGTACGTCTTGAATTCAGCTTCGGCGTCGGGAATTCCACGTTACCGCGCGGCTTTTCTGCGCCAGCCGTGCTGCTCGGCAACACAGAAATTCCTGCCGCAATTTCAGGCCCGTTTTCTGAGGCGGCCGCCCAATCAGTGTGCTTTCTCACGCACCGATTGAGCGCGTTTTTGCAGAACAGCATTTCATCCTAATTTAAAATGCCGAGTGCTATCATGGCGTTGAGGTTTTGGCACGCATCCTGCTAATACTCTCCGCGGGGAGGAAAGGGTTCGTAGAGTGTGCGGATCTTTTGTTTCTCCGTGATCGATACGCTCGAATCACCTCCCCTCCAAAAAAGGCAGCCGCGAGGCTGCCTTTTTTGTTTCTGAACGGCACTTGCTGCGATGTCGTTTCCGGGTCCGGCGCGCTCCGCGCAGGACTTTCACGCTCCCGCCCGTCGCGTCCGGATCGCGCTGGATTCCGCAACTGCCTAATTCGTGGGCAGTTTTGCTCATTTTTTCAGCAGCCTCCCGGGATATTCCTCAATGTCTTCGAGGATTTAAGAAAAAGTTAAAAAAGTGTTGCGTTTCCGGCATGCCACTACTATTATTTGTGGAAAATAAGCGGCACACCACTAGATGTTGTGGTTTCCGTAAGATATAGTGGTTCCAGTCGTTCTTTGTTAGCTGGCTTTTAGGCTAAATCCGGGCGGGGGGAGGCGGTTTTTAGCGGTCTGGCCGTCCCCTTGGGTCAAAAAATAGATAACTCAAGGAGTTGCTCATGCAGTTAGTGACGGATACCACCTCCGTAGGCGCCGGTGCTCCTCTTACCATCGCCGCCGGTTCGTCCGCC
>DASRJL010000012.1:0-3975 GCA_035649495.1 Burkholderiales bacterium
GAGCTGGAAGATGCTGCCGCGGTAGTTCACCTGCGGCTGGGTCCAGAGCATCTTGATGAGCTCTACGCCCTCGAGAAAGCGCTGCACGCGGTGCTCGCGCGGGATCTGGAACTGCGCGTAGTGGTGGTCGCGGCCCAGGCCCAGCCCGAGGATCACGCGGCCGTTGCTGGCGTAGTCGAGCGTCGCGACCTTGTGCGCAACCATTGCGGGGTGGTGGATGGGCAGCACGACGACGGCGGTGCCGAGCCGGATTTTCGTGGTGACGGCGGCCGCGTAGGTCAGGATCACGATCGGGTCGAAGCAGAAGACGTGGTCGAGCGTGTTCTCGGTTACCCACAGGTCGCGGAACCCGAGTGCGTCCGCGCGCTGGGCGACCGCGCGCACCACCGATATATCGATAGCCTCGGGCGAGCGGTGCGGGAGGGATATTCCGAAGGGAATCTTGTCCTTGAGGGCCATGCGCGTAGCTCCTTGGCTGCGGGTGGAGGTCGCGGCATTGTAGCTTCAAACCTGCTGTCGGGTTGTCACTGCGAGTCCGGCGACCGTATTATTGAGCCACAAGATCACAGAGATCACAGAGAGTAAAAGCAGTCTTGTATCCGGGCTCTCGCTGTGACCTCGGTGTCCTCTGTGGCTGAGGGTTTTTCAATGTCCAACACTCAATATCGAATCGGCGCGCCGTATCACGCTCTAGCGCGACATCCCGAGGACAAGCCTTACAACAAGATGCACGAGGACGGCCTGCCGCAGAAGCTCGGCTTTCGCGGCGCCTTCGTGCTCGGCGTCGCCCTCTATGGCTACATGACCCGCGCGCTGGTGGCGAGTCTCGGCGAAGCCTGGCTCAACCGCGCCGTGATCGAAGTGAAATTCCTGCGGGCCGTGTGTCCGGGTGACCGCATACGCATGGAGACTACGGCCGTAGAAGAGAGCAGTCAGACCTTCGACGTTACGATGTACAACGAGACCAACGGCAACGAGGTTTCGGCGAAGCTGCGAAGCTCGGTGCCGGATCCGTTCCCCGCAGTAGATGCCACGGCGAACGAGAAACCCAACGAATGGGATGGCCCCGTTACCCGGCGCCGGACATGGGACTCGGTCGTCACCGGCAAGGCTTACCGCTCGCTCCGCCTCACGCTCGCGATGGCGGACAACGAGTTCTGGGCGAATGCCCTGGACGACGACCTGCCGTTATACCGGCAAGGCGAGCGCGCTCCCCTCCATCCCGCGCACGTGCTGCGGCTGATCCAGCTGGGCTACAACAATCAGTTCATCGGCGAGAGCGCGGTGCACAGCTCCAGCCGGGCGGTGATACGCAGAATGCTGCGTATCGGAGACCCGGTGCACGTTCTCACCGTGCCGCTCGCGAAGTGGGAGAAGAAGCAGAATCACTGGCTCACCATCTATTGCGCCGTCCGCAGCGGGGAAGAAGTCTGCGCGGAGGTCTTCCACACGCAGATCATCAAGCTGCGGGGCGTCGAATCGGCGGCGGCGGGCGTGTGAGCTGACCCGCGCTCTGTTCACTCGATGCGGATGCTGGCCGCGCGGGCAACCTCGCCCCAGCGCTTGATCTCAGCCGCCAGGTAGACGCCGAATTCCTTTGATGTTCCGCCGATGACCTCGACCGAGGACGCCGCGAAGCGCTGGCGCACATCCGGCTGCCCGAGCGCCTTGTTGATCGCCGCGTTCAGGCGGTTGATCACTTCCCGCGATGTGCCCTTGGGAGCGAGCATGCCGTACCACAGGCCCGCTTCCATGCCCTTGTAGCCCTGTTCGGCGAAAGTGGGCACGTCGGGCAACTGCTCCAGCCGCTTTTCGTTGGCAGCGGCCAGCGCGCGCAGCCTGCCCGACTTCACGTGTCCGAGAAAGGGCGGCGGGCCGTCGATCATGAAGTGGACCTGCCCGGCCACCAGGTCCGGCACGGCTGCGCCAGTACCTTTGTACGACACGTGCAGCAGGTCCACGCCCGCCTTCAGCTTGAAAAGCTCCGCCGCCAGTTGCGGAGGACTGCCGCTGCCGGCGCTGGCGTAGCGGTACTTGCCCGGGTTTGCCTTCAGCAACGCAACGACCTCCTTGAGGTCCCGTCCGGAAACCGACGCATGGGCGAACATCACGAGCGGGATGCGGACCATCAACACGACAGGCTCGAAGCTCTTGATCGGGTCGTAGGGCAGCTTCTGGTACAGGTTCGGCCCGATGCCGTGGGTCGTCATCGTCGCTTCGAGAAGGGTATAGCCGTCGGGAGCGGCGCGCGCCGCCAGGTCCGTGCCGATGATGCCCGAGGCGCCGCTGCGGTTATCCACGACGACTGTTTGTCCGAGAAGCTCGGTGAGTTTCTGCCCGACGATGCGCGCCGTGATGTCGGCGGAGCCGCCGGGTGCAAATCCCACGATCACGCGGATCGGCCGGGACGGGTAGTCGGGTTGGGCGGCACAAGCCGGAAATACGCCAAAAAGGGCCAGGACCATGCAGAGGATCGACTGCCGCGATGAAGTCTCGGCGACTGTTGCTGCCACGTTCGCGCGCTGAATCTCCCGGAACACTGATATCGCCTATAGAAATGGGTTTCTAACTCTTCCCAAGGCCAAATTTCATCGGGTAGGTTGCCTTGATTCAGTGAGTTTCATCAGCATGTCAGAGCGCGAATTGATCGGCAAACGCGCCGAAGTCGGGAACGCTCTCCAGCTTCTTCAGTCCGTCGAACAATTTCGCCGCGACGTCCTTGCCCCACACCGGCGTGCCGAGATCGAAAAACTTCCGCTCCAGCTCTTCCTGCCTGTGCGGATTCGCCGGCTCACCCTTCATCACGGTGCAATGGCCCTCCCACGTCGTGCCGTCGGTGAGCGTGATCGCGAGATCGCAGGGCTGCTCGACCGGATACCGCGCCGTGTGCTGCGTATCCTCTTCCAGCACGACGAGGGAGGCCAGCGCCTGTATCTTCGGATTGGCGACCGCCGCTTCGTCAAAACTCGCCAGTCCCGAGCGGCCATGGTAGAGGATGCTCGCGAGAGCGAAGGGCACTGAAAAACGTGCTCCGAAGCTCGACACCACGTTCTTTTCGGCGAGCATGGCCGCGAGCATGTAGGTCCGTACCCTGATCTCCCTGATGAGATCCACGTCGAGGCGGGCGCCCGGGACTTTCCCGAGCAGGTCTTCGAGCGCGTCGATCGCCGAATGCACGTAGCGGCCGGTCGGGTGCAGCTTGAAGTAGTTTTGCGTGATCAGCCAATCAGTGCCCAGCCCTGCCGTCACTTCCTCGGGCCTGAAGTGGTCGGACAACACTTTGCCGTAGACGTTGCTCACCCCGTCGATCTCGCCGGTGAAGCCGCACTCGACGAGGTGCGCCGCCGTAAGCCCCATGTATCCGGAATGCCCGGTGAAGATGTTGCGAACGGTTGCGCCGTCGAGGAGCGTCTGGCGGCTCGTGGCCATGCCCATGGTCGCCGCAACGTTGACGAGCTCGCGCATCTGCCCGGCATCGAAGCCTTTCAGCCGCGCCGCGGCGATGGCCGCTCCGATCACGCCGTAGGTGCCGTGCGGATGAATCGAGAGCCTGATCTGCGCCGCGCGACTGATGCGCGCCGATGCCTCGTAGCCGAGCGCGGCGGCGAGCAGCAGATCGGCCCCGGAAGCCCTTCGTTCCTGTGCCAGCGCGATAGCTGCGGGCACCACCTGGATGCCGGGATGACCCTTGGCAAACAGATTGCCCTCGTCGAGCTCGAGCCAGGTGCCGGCCGTGCCATTCAACAGCGCGGCATCGAGCGCGCCCGCGCGCCGGCCCGCGCCGATCACCCAGGCGTTGCCCGGACCGGCGCTCGCCAGCTGCTTTGCGACGAACGCTTTCATCTCCGGCTGCTGCATGCCGGCAGCAATCACCGCAATACAATCGGCGATGATCCAGCGGGCGCGATCTCTTGCCTGTGGCGTGAGGTCGGCCAGCGTCGCGCCGGACAGAAACCGGCTGATCGTTTCGAGATA
>DASRJL010000013.1:0-5760 GCA_035649495.1 Burkholderiales bacterium
GCCGAGATGGGCAAGGGCGGGCTGGTGCAGGTCTCGATCGAGCAGGTGCTGCGCTGGAACCCCGAAGTCGTGATCACGATAGATCCCAATTTCTACGCCGCGGCGCGCGGCCACGCCGTGTGGGGCAGCGTCCCGGCGGTCAAGGCAGGGCGCATCTACCTGTCGCCCAGCCTGCCCTACGGCTGGATCGATTTCCCGCCGTCGATCAACCGGTTGATCGGGCTGCGCTGGCTCGCGCGCATCCTGTATCCTCAGGCGTTTCCCGAGGACCTGAGGCCCATCGTGCGCGATTTCTACACGCGCTGCTATCACCAGACGCCCACCGAGGCGCAGCTCGACCAGTTGCTGCGGGTCGCCCTGCCAGCAGGCACGTAGAAGTGATCTCAAACCCGTATTTTCGCCACAGAGCACACAGAGTTCACGGAAGATGCGCCGACTCGCCTCTGTGTGCTCGAGGTCTTTGCAACTCCTTCTGAGGTGCTTCTAGCTGTACCTCGTTCTTAACGACAGAGGACACAGAGTTCGATGGCGACATATCGGAAACGCACTTCGTCTGTCTGTTCTCTGTGACCTCTGTGGCTGATTGCTGTTTTCGAGATAGGTTCTAGTCAAGCATGCCCGGACGTTCCGCGTTAGCGCTGCTGGGGGCGGCCGCCGCTATGCTCGCCCTGGTCGCGGTCGCGTTCTCCGTGGGGCGTTTCCCGGTGGCGCCGGGCGATCTCGCGAGCCTGCTGTGGACGCAGTTGACCGGCGGGGAGTCCGGCCTCGATCCGACGGTGCAGACCGTCGTGCTGAAGATACGGGGACCGCGCGTCGTCGCGGCGCTCGTGATCGGCGCAGCGCTCGCGGCGGCAGGCGCGGCGTATCAGAACATGTTCCGCAATCCGCTGGTGTCGCCGGACATCCTGGGCGTCTCCGCAGGCGCGGCGGTGGGCGCGGTGCTGGGTATCTTCCTGTCGCTCAACGTGATCCTCATACAGAGCTTCGCATTCGCTTTCGGCCTTGCAGCGGTCGGCCTCGTCTACGTCACCGCCAACGCCGTGCGCGGCCACGACCCGCTGCTGGTGCTGGTGCTGGCCGGCGTCGTCGTCGGGTCTCTGCTGGGCGCATGTGTGGCGCTGATGAAGTATCTTGCCGACCCCTACAACCAGCTGCCCGCCATCACGTTCTGGCTGCTGGGCAGCATCGCGTCAGCCAGCCCCACCGACGTGTGGTCGGCGCTTCCGTTGATGATCCTCGGACTGCTGCCGATGTGGCTTCTGCGCTGGCGCATCAATCTGCTGTCGCTCGACGACGAGGAGGCGCGCGCCCTCGGCGTGGAGACCGGGCGCATCCGGTTCACGGTGATCGCGGCGGCAACGCTGATGACCTCGGCGGCAGTCGCGATCTCCGGTGTCATCGGCTGGATCGGGCTGGTGATTCCGCATTTCGCGCGCATGCTGGTGGGGCCGGACTTCTCGCGGCTCCTGCCGACTTCTGTCCTGCTGGGCGCGGGGTTTCTGCTGGGTGTAGATACGCTCGCGCGCACCGTGGCTCGCATCGAAATCCCGCTGGGCGTGCTGACGGCGTTCGTGGGCACGCCGCTCTTCCTGTGGCAGCTGGCGACGGCACGACGGGGCTGGCAGTGAAACTGGAAGCGAAGCATCTCGATTTCGGCTACCGCGGCAAGCGCGTGGGCACCGACGTCTCGCTGGCACTGGAGGCGGGGGAAGTGCTGTGCCTCCTCGGGCCCAACGGCAGCGGGAAGACGACGCTCTTCAAGACGCTGCTGGGATTGCTGCCCGTCCAGGGCGGGGCGATCCTGATGGACGGCGCGGATCTCGCCGCCCGCAAGCGGGATGAAGTCGCCCGCAAGGTGAGCTACGTGCCGCAGGCGCATGCCGCTTTCTTTCCGTACTCGGTGCGGGAGGTGGTGCTGATGGGGCGCACGGCGCATCTTGGCCTGTTCTCTTCACCATCGAAGCACGATCGGGAGATCGCCGATGCAGCCATCGAGCGCATGCGCCTCGCCGCTCTCGCGGATTCGGTCTACACGCGGGTTTCCGGCGGCGAGCGGCAGCTTGCGCTCATTGCCCGCGCACTCGCGCAGGAGGCGAGCGTAGTCGTGATGGACGAGCCCACGGCCAACCTCGATTTCGGCAATCAGGTGCGGGTGCTGCGGCACGTTCAGGATCTCGCGCGCTCCGGCATCGGCGTGCTCCTGTCCACGCACGACCCCGACCAGGCGTTCGCATGCGCCGATCGCGTCGCCATGCTCCACGAGGGACGTCTGGCGCGGATCGGGACCCCGGAAGAGGTCGTCACCGCCGAAAGCCTGAAAGCAATCTACGGCGTAGACGTGGAGGTCGCGCTTGTCCCATCGGCCGATGGCGTCGCGCGGCGCGTTTGCATTCCCGCGGTGGAACCGAAGAGGCCGGTAGCCGGGCTTCATTGAGGATCCGGACCCACCGCTTTACGGCTGCGCGGCAGCGGGAGAATGCCGGGGCGCTTCGGCCGGGACTAGAATGGAATATGGCCCGCTATCCGGGACTCACTCTGCGCGTGCTTACTGCGGATTCGCCCGCGATCGGGCCGGGGAGGGCGCGTCTCATCGCTCTCATCGACTCGACGGGGTCCATCTCCGCTGCGGCGCGGGCGATGGGGATGTCGTACCGGCGCGCATGGCAACTGGTTGAAGCGATCAACAGCAGTTTCAACCGCCCGGTCGTGACCACGGCGGTGGGCGGCAAGCGCGGCGGCGGAGCCAAAGTGACCGCGTTCGGGCGGGAGATCCTCGCCAGCTACCAGCGCATGGAGGACAAGGCGTCCTCCGCCATCACGCGCGACCTCAAGGAGTTTTCGCGCCTTCTCCGCAAGCCTGCGGCCACGCGCTGACCCGGCAATGCGTGCTGCTTGCGCTTCACGCGCCATCGTTATAGCCTCACGGATATAACGCGTCTCCAAGGCAATCATATTGATTTTCATGCGAATCTGGCCCCGTGTCTTGCCGCCCATCGCGGCTGCCGTTCTGTCGGTCGTGGGCGCGACGCTCGTGCAGGCCCAGAACCCCGTCGTCTTCGCCGCTGCGAGCCTCAAGAACGCCCTGGACGAGGTCGATGCGCGCTACCAGACGCATGGCGGCGTGAAGGCCGCCATTTCCTACGCGGCCAGTCCGGCGCTTGCCAGGCAGATCGAAAGCGGCGCGCCCGCCGATATCTTCATCTCCGCCGACCTCGACTGGATGGACCATGTCGAAAAGCGCAAGCTGGTCAAGGCCGGAACCCGGATCAACCTTCTGCACAACGAGATCGTGCTCGTCGCGCCGGCGGACAGCAATGCATCCGTCACTATCGGCCCCAGGTTTCCGCTGGCAAAGCTGCTGAAGGGCGGGCGGCTCGCCATGGCGGATCCCGATAGCGTGCCTGCAGGCAGGTATGGCAAGGCCGCGCTGGAGTCACTGGAGGTGTGGTCGTCGGTGGCGGATCGTATCGCACGGGCCGAGAACGTGAGAGCCGCCTTGAACTTCGTATCCCGCGGGGAGGCCTCGTTCGGCATCGTCTACCGCACGGATGCAATGGTGGACAACAAGGTGCGCGTCGTGGGCGCGTTCCCGGCCGGGAGCTATCCCCCGATCGTCTATCCCGCCGGAATGCTCGTTGGGGGGAAGAGCCCGGCTGCGGAGAAATATTTCCAGTTCCTCGCGTCCACCGAAGCAAAGGCTGTCTTCAGGCGGCACGGATTCGTGCCATATTAGGACATGACGAGTGACGAGTGGGAGATTCTCCGGCTGAGCATCAAGGTCGCGTTGTGGAGCGTGGCGGGCAGCCTTCCGGTTGCGCTCGTGGTGGCTCACCTGCTCGCTCGATACGAATTCCACGGAAAGAGCGTCGTTGACGCCTTCGTCCACCTGCCGCTGGTGCTGCCGCCGGTCGTGATCGGCTATTTCCTGCTGCTGCTCCTGGGCCGGCGTGGACCTATAGGAGCGTTCCTCGACCAGTCTTTCGGCATCGTGCTGTCGTTCCGCTGGACTGGAGCGGCGGTCGCATGCGCGGTGATGGGATTTCCGCTGATGGTGCGCGCGATCCGCTTGTCCCTGGAAGCGGTGGACGAGAAGCTCGAGGCCGCCGCTCGAACCCTCGGTGCCAGCCGCCTTCGCGTGCTGACCACTATTACGCTGCCGCTTGCCCTGCCTGGGGTCATCACCGGCATGCTGCTCTCGTTCGCGCGGAGCCTCGGCGAGTTCGGGGCCACCATCACGTTCGTGTCCAACATTCCGGGAGAGACCCGCACGCTGCCGCTCGCCATCTACACCTACACGCAGGTTCCCGGCGGTGATCCGCAGGCGATGCGGCTCTCCCTGATCGCAGTAGTGGTATCGCTGGCAGCGCTGCTGCTGTCGGAAATTCTCGCGCGGCGGGCGACGCAGGCCGCAAAGGGCATTGATGCTGCGGGTTGACGTTCAGCGCCGGGTAGGCAGTCTGGACCTCGCCGCGAGCTTCGAGGCGGAAGCACACGTCACCGCGCTCTTTGGACGCTCGGGGGCCGGCAAGACCTCGGTCGTGAACATGGTCGCGGGGTTGCTGCGCCCGGACCGCGGGCATATCGAGATCGAGGGCCAGGTGCTGTTCGACAGCGCCGGTGGCATAGACATTCCGGCAGAAAAGCGCCGCGTCGGCTACGTGTTCCAGGAAGGCAGGCTGTTTCCGCACCTGACTGTGCGCCGCAACCTGCTGTACGGCCAGGCGCTGGCTCCTGCTGCGGAGCGCTACATCGAGCTCGACCGGATCGTGCCCCTGCTGGGCCTGGAAGGCCTCCTGGAACGCCGCCCGGGCGACCTGTCCGGCGGCGAAAAGCAGCGGGTGGCGATAGGCCGCGCGCTGCTTTCGAGTCCCCGGCTGCTGCTCCTCGACGAGCCGCTCGCATCGCTCGATGCGCGCCGCAGGGAGGAGATCCTGCGCTACCTCGAGCTGTTGCGCGACGAAGTGCAGATTCCCGTCGTTTACGTCAGCCACGCGGTGGAGGAGGTCGTGCGCCTGGCGGACACGGTCGTGCTGATGGCGGCAGGCAGCGTGGTGGCGGTAGGGGACGTCGAAGACGTGATGGGCCGGCCCGACTTGCGGCCGGCGGCGGGCGTGTTCGAGGGCGGGGCGGTTATCGATGCCCGCGTTGCCGCGCACGACATGCAATACGATCTCGCGACGCTCGCATTCGATGGAGGGACGCTCGCAGTCACCAACCTGGACGCTCTCGTCGGCGAGCCGGTACGCGTGCGCGTGCGGGCGCGCGACGTATCGATCGCGCTCGTGCCGCCGGAGCGGATCAGCATACAGAACGTGCTTCACGGCAACATCACCGGCATCAGCCCGGAGCGCGGTGGTGTCGTGGATGTGTCGATCTCGATCGGGAGCGTCGTGCTGCGCTCGCGCGTGACCAGGCGCGCGGTCGATCAACTGGCGCTCGCGCCGGGACTCCCGGTTTACGCGCTGATCAAGGCAGTGTCGCTGGACCGGCGCCAGGCCTAAGATCGTGACCAGTGACCGGTGACCAGTGACGCGTGCGAAATTCGGCCTCGGGCCGCCTGCGTTATTCCAAAGAGTGATGCAGGCATAATGCGAATTCCTTGGATTTCCCGTCGCTACACTAGAGCTCATTTCATAAATAGTTCTGTACTTTTCGAGGGGCCGTTGGTACGTTTTTGTGGATGGCCAGACGAGAAGAACTGACAGACGAACAATGGTTGATTCTCGAGCCGCTGATACCGAAGCCGCTGCCACGAGCCGA
>DASRJL010000014.1:0-67574 GCA_035649495.1 Burkholderiales bacterium
CGACCGGATCGAAGCATGGAAAGCCGCGGCGCGGCGCGGGAGCGTCGGCACGATGATTCTGACGAAGGCGGATGTCGCGGCGTTAAGGCTGGCGGCGGAGTGCGTGCACGGCTAGAAGGTCCAAATCCATGGAACAGCTGAACTTCGGCATCTTCGACTGGGTGGAGACCTCGGCGACGCTCAAGCCGGGCGAGGTCTATGCGCACAAGCTGGACCTCGCCGCCGCGGCCGATGCCGCGGGCTTCCACGGCATGTTCCTCGCCGAGCACACGGGCACGCCGCTCTCGATCAACGGCTCTCCGAGCGTGCTCGTCTCGGCGATCTTCCAGCGCACGCGGCGGCTGCGCGCCGGCGCGCTCACGTTCTGCCTGCCCTGGTACAACCCCTACCGCTTCTACCACGAGGTCTGCATGCTCGATCAGCTCTCGGGCGGCCGCCTGGAGCTCGGCGTCGGGCGCGGCGTGTCGCCGATAGAGTCGGCGATTTACGGCATGACGAACATCGAGGAGTCGCGCGACCGCTACCGCGAGACGCTCGAGGTGTTCTTCAAGGCATGCGTCAGCCGGGCGCTGGACTTTGACGGAAAGATATTCCACTACCGCGACGCGGAGCTTCACGTCCGGCCGCTGCAGAAGCCCTATCCGCCGCTCTGGTTTCCGAGCAGCAACCGCGAGTCGATCGAGTTCACCGCGCGCCACGGCTACCACACCGCGTTCCTCGGCAAGCCCGCCGACTGCAAGCCGCACTTCGAGCGCTACCGCGAGGTATGGCAGCGCCACCGTGACGACCCGGGGCGGCACAACGCGCACGTCGACGCGCCGTTTCTCGCCAAGACGCAGCACCTCGTGATCGCCGATACCGATGCCGAGGCCGAGAGGCTGGGGCTCGCGGCCCACGCGACCTGGCGCCTCCACATCCATCACCTGACGCGCAAGATGGGGCTGCCCGACGTGCACAAGAGCACGCCCTACGACGAGGACTCGTATCAGCGGCTCATAACCGGCTCGCCGGCCACCGTACTGGAAAAGGTGCAGGAGATGCTGCGCGTGACCGGCGCCAACTACCTGCTCTGCATCTTCTCTTTCGGCAGCCTGGCGCCGCAGGCGGCGCTGCGCTCCCTGGAGCTCTTTTCCAGAGAGGTAATGCCGAAGCTTACTTTGGCCTCAGCCCGGCCTGCCTGACCACCTCGGAAAAGGTCTCGATGTCGGCGCGCAGGATCTTGTCGAGCTCCTCCGGCGTAGTCGGCGCCAGGAGATAGTCGAAGTTGCCGAGGCGCTCCTTGACGTCGGGGATCTCGAAGATGCGCCGGACCTCGTTGCTGATTTGGTTGAGGACGGCGCGCGGCGTCCCCGCCGGCGCCAGCATGACGTGGGATCCGTCCCGCTTGTAGCCGGGCAGCGTCTCCGCGACGGTCGGGACGTCCGGCAGGAGCGGCGAGCGCGTCGGCGTGATCAGCGCCAGTGCGACCAGCCTCCCGTCCTTGATGTAGGGCAGCGTGGTGAGCAAGCCGGAAACGACGAAATGGACACGTCCCGCCACGACCTCGAGCATGGCGTCCGCCGAGCCCTTGAACGCGACGTGCACGGGCTTGAAGCCCGCGGCAAGCCTGAACCTCTCGGCGTTGATGTGCGTCGAGGTGCCGGCCCCGGCGGAGCTGAAGAAGATCTTGCCGGGGCGCGCCCGGGCCAGCTCGATGAAGTCCTTGAGCGTCCTGACGCCGAGCGTCGGCGTCAGGACGATCATGGTCTTGGAGAATCCGATCCGGGTGACGCCGGCAAAGTCCTTCACGGGGTCGTAGGGAAGGTTGGGGTGCAGCGCCGCGTTGATCGCGAAAGCGGAGGAGCTCATGAGGAGCGTGTGGCCGTCGGGAACGGCCTTGGCGACGATGGCCGTGCCGATCGCGCCGCCCGCCCCGGAGCGGTTTTCGATCACCATAGGCTGCCCCCAGCCCTCGCCCATCTTCTGCGCGATGATGCGCGCGAGCGAATCGGTGCTGCCGCCCGCCGAGAACGGTACGACGATGCGTATCGGCTTGGTGGGGAATTTCTGCTGCGCCTGCGCAACGCCCGCTATCACTGCAAGGGCCGCGGCAACGAGGATCGAGAAAATGCGTAACCCTTGGGCGAAACTGTCCATACCTGCCACCTCCTTCGGGAAACGTATCACGTATCGCCCTTGAACGAGTCACGAGTCACGGACACGCATTAAGATCTTGCTTTGCCCACACCCGCCCCCACCTACCGGCAGGATAGAGCAGTGCCTTTCTCGATATTCCGAAAACTCCCCATCATCATCCTCCTCCTTCACCTCTACGTGGGATGGCGGCTGCTGCCTCAATTGGCGCCCGCCCCATTTGCGTTCGCCGCGACGGCGTCGTGGCTGGCTGCCTCCTTCATCGCGACGCCGCTCTGGCCCATTGCGCGGCAGGTCAGCCGCCAGCCGCTCAGGGACAGGCTCATGTGGGCCAGCATGCTCGCGATCGGCTCGTTCTCGTCGCTGTTCGTGCTCACCTTGTTCCGCGACGTGGCGCTCCTCGCGACCGCCGTGATCGGCGCCGTCTCAGTGGAAGCAACCGTGCGCCACCAGGGCGCGCTCGCCGTGCCGGCTCTCGCCGCGCTCGCCGCGATCGTGGCATTCGTGAACGCCCGCCGGCGGGCGGGGATACGCCGCGTCGACATTCCGATCGCCGGGCTGCCGGCGGCGCTGAACGGCTTCAGCATCGCCCAGATCAGCGACCTTCACGTCGGGCCGACGATCAAGCGCGACTACCTCGACCGGGTCGTGGATGCGGTGAACGGTCTCGGCGCGGACATGATCGCCGTCACCGGCGACCTCGTGGACGGCAGCGTGCGGGACCTTGCCCGCCACACGGAGCCGTTAGCGAAGCTTACGGCCCGGCACGGCGCTTTCTTCGTCACCGGGAACCACGAGTACTACTCAGGGGTCGACGCCTGGGTGATGGAGCTGCGCCGCCTCGGGCTCGCCGTGCTCATGAACGAGCACGTCGTGCTCAGCCATGAAGGCGCGTCGGTGGTCGTGGCGGGCGTCACCGATTACAGCGCGGGCTACTTCGATCCCGCGCAACACAGCGACCCTGCTCGGGCCATCACCGGCGCTCCGATCGACGCGGGCTTCAGGCTGCTGCTCGCGCACCAGCCCCGATCGGCGTTCGCCGCTGCGCCCGCCGGGTTCGACCTGCAGCTTTCCGGCCACACCCACGGCGGGCAGTTGTTCCCGTGGAATTTCGTCGTGCGGCTCTTCCACCCGTTCACCGCCGGGCTCCATCGCGTGGGAGGGCTGTGGATCTATGTCAGCCGCGGCACCGGCTACTGGGGGCCGCCGCAGCGGCTGGGCGCGCCGTCGGAGATTACCTATCTGCGGCTCGTGCCGGCGTAGCCGGAAGAAGTGACACGTGATACGTGATACGAATGGCGTGCTTCCGCCTTTCGCCTTCCGTCACCCGTCCTTCCTGCCGGCCCCGTGGATCATCTCGAACAACGCCTGGTTCGCTTCCTTCGCCTTCCCGAGCGGCGCCAGGACCTGGACCTGCTGTTCCTCGGTGAGCGAGGATGCGAGGGAGATGAACGCGCTCATCATCGCCAGGTTGCTTTCCAGAACGTTCGCTACGACGGCTCTCAATTCCTTGTTCATGTGCTCTCCTCGAAGGAGTGACCCGTGACTCGTGACACGTTTCTCAACGATCCTAGCAGCAAATCCGGGGCCGAAAGCAAGGCAGTCGGGCTGAGTGTAAGATTTCGGTGCATTGACGGGTCACTGGTCACGAGTCACGTGTCACTTCTTGGGAGAACGCAATGCCCTGGATCGAAGCAAACGGCGCCAGCCTGCGGTACGAGCTGTCCGGATCGGGAAAAGAAACCTTGGTGCTGATGCACGAGGCCGGCGGGTGCCTCGAAAGCTACGAGGACGCGCTGCCCGGACTGGAGAAAGATTTCCGCGTGCTGCGCTACGACCAGCGCGGCTTCGGATTTTCGGAGAAGGTGCGGGAGCTCACCTTCGACGGCGTAGTAGCGGACCTGGCCGGACTCCTCGATGCGCTGAAGATCACCGCGCCGGTGCACGTGGCAGGGTGCGCGATGGGCGCCGATTTTTCGGTCGGATTCGCCGCGCGTCACCCCGGCCGGTTGGCGAAGCTCGTCCTGGCGAGCCCCAACATCGACAGCAATGCCGGACGCGGGCAGCAAAGCATCGAGCGCGCCGCGGTGGCCGAGCGCGAGGGGATACGCGCCGTCATGCAATCCAGCCACGACCGTTCCTATCCCGAGCACTTCCGCGCGCAGGATCCGGAGCGCTTCCGGCGCTACCAGTCGCGCTGGGTCTGCAACACGCCGGCCTCGTTCACCGCCGCGGCCCGCATGATGCTCGCGGTGGACCTCACGCCCGAATACCCGAAGATCAAGGCGCCGACGCTGGTCATAGGCGCGAAGCACGATGGGCTGCGTCCGCCGGAGAAAGCAGAACGCGTAGCCAAGGCCATCTCCGGCGCGAAGTACCTGCTGGCCGATACCGGGCACTTCATGAACCTGGAGACGCCGCAGCTTTTTGCAGAAACGGTCGTAGCCTTCTTCAAATCAAAACTGTGACCCGTGATGGGAGTTGTAGTACTGCTCGCCCTCGTGCTCGGCGCTGCAGCGCTTCCTGCGGACGCACAGCAGCCCCCCTGGCAAAAAGAGATGGACCAGGCGCGGCGCAGTGCAGCCGCGGGAAACGAGGATATAACCATTCTTACTTTCCCGGGACCCGAGAGCGCGCGAAGCGGCGTGTACGTCTTCTACAACGACCCGCGCCCGTTCTGCTATACGTACATGATTCCCGGAGAATGGGTTCCGAGACCCAGAGAGCGCGCCTATTACTCGAAGGACGGCCGGAGATTCGCCGGGGTATTGTTCTGGCTGGCCAGGAACCTCGAGGGGGAGGATGGCGCGACGCTGGTCGAGCGGGCCGGGAGCCGCATCACCAAGGCGCACCGGAAGCAATACGGAGACGCGCTGGCGGGGGTCGAGTTCGTGCCGTTCGAGTCTTCCCGCTCCGGCATCTGGCAGTGGCGCGCCGCGCCGATCACCAAGGGCGAATCGCGAATCAACTTCCCCGCAAAGCTCGTCGTCGACCTGAGTCCGGACGCGGTTGCGCAGATTACAGTTGTCGGGACTTCGGACGACGAGCAGCTGGCTCTGGCCCGGCAGATCCTCGAGAGCCTCCGGACGACCAAGGACCCGGAGTGCTTTTTTCCCGTTCTCGAAAGCATGCACAAGGCACGCTACGAGAATCGATAGCATGCCCATCGACGAATCGCGCGAGCGCTACCGCGAGGCGATCGAGGTGTTCTTCGAGATTGCATCCTAGACCCTGTGGTGGTATCAATCGGGCGTCGTGACAGAGCCTTGCCGGCCTCGTCCGCCGCTGTGTTGAAGTCCTCGGGAGGGACCCTTCATGCAAGCTTGTCATCGGCTCCGTATCTGGGCACTCGTCGCCTTGCTGGGAGCAGGAAACACACATGCCGCACTGATTTTCAACTTCACAACCTCGACGGGCGACGCGCAGGCTGATGCCGCTTTCGCCGCCGCGGCGCAGCGCTGGTCGAACCTGCTGACCGACAACGTCACGGTGAACGTTGCCATAGGATATAAACTGCTGGATCCCGGTTTCCTCGGCTTCACGACGACCGAAAAGGCCAATTACGATTACACAGATGTCAGGGCTGCGCTGGTTGGCGATGCCAAGTCAACTGACGATGCCACCGCAATTGGCGGCCTTCAGGCGGCGCCGGCAATCAAGCTTCTGACCAACCGGAGCTCGAGCAGTCCCAACGGCTCGGGCAGCGCGATCCCCTACGTGGACAGCGGCGCAGACGCCAACAACACGAGCCTGTTCATAACTAACGCCAACGCGAAGGCTCTGGGGCTGCTGCCGGCCACGAACGCCGCCCTGGATGGATCGATCGAGTTCAGCACCGCTTTCACCTTTGACTTCAACCCCCTGGATGGGATCACCGCCGGGGCCCACGATTTCGTCGGCGTTGCAACTCACGAGATCGGTCACCTGCTCGGCTTCATCAGCGGGGACGATGCGCTCGACTTCTTCAGCCAGCCGGTGAACGACGGCCCATACGACGTCAACGCGTTCGCGGACAACAGTATTCTCGACCTCTACCGGTACTCTGCCGAGAGTTTCGCGCTCGGAGTGGTCGATTGGACTGCCGACACCCGGGCGAAGTACTTTTCCCTCGACGGCGGAGTGACCAACCTCTACCTCTTCTCGACCAGGAGCTTCTTCGGCGATGGCAACGAGGCCGGCCACTGGAAAGACGGCCAGGGTATCGGCATCATGGATCCGACGGCGGCACAGGGAGAACTCCTGGCCATCACCGCGCGCGATGTACAGGCGTTCGACGTGATCGGGTGGGACTTGAAGGGTTCTGCGGTTCCCGAGCCCGGCACGCTCGCACTCGGTTTCCTCGGCGTCGCAGCGTTGGCCGCCGGCAGACGCAGGCGTGCCATCGAGTCAGGGCGCGCGATCGAAGTCCGGGTCTGACCCCACTAAGTATCGGACGCTGCGAAATTTCTCGTCTGAAACGACGCAATTTTTGGCCTCAGAGCGCCAGTTTTGGGGCCAGAATTGGCCGTCTTGAGTTCCGCCCAATTGAAAGCCAGATCGCTTAGAACGCCAGTTTTCCGGAAAGTCACGCTTCTGAGCGGCCAATTGCAGATCGAACTGATAAGATAGGTTTTTCTTCACGAGTCACGCGTCACGGGTCACTTTTTCTTGAGTACGCCTATGGAAATCACCGCTGATAAATGGATGTACTTCACCCAGCCCGGGTGAAGCAGCTGCCTCCGAACGAAAGAGTTTCTTTCGAAAAACGGATTGGACATGGTCGTCATCGACGTCCTGAACGACGCCGGTGGCCGTGAGCTGCTGTTCGAAAAGTACGGCCTGCGCAAGGTGCCCGTCCTCGCGAAGGGTGATCGCTACGCCATGGGCCAGATGCTCGAGCCGTTCGCGAAGCTCGCCGGCATCCCGCTCGCGGCTCCCGGCGGGCTGTCACCGGAACAGCTCTACGGAAAATACGAAATGGTCTTCGCCGCCGGCCAGCGTTTCGCGCGGCAGTTTCCGGCGGACCGAATTCTGGAACGCGTCATCCCGCACCGCGAGCGCGCGATCAGGACGCTGTGCTACCACGTGTTCCGCATCGGCGAATCGTTCCTGGAGACGTGGGACGGTGCGGAGTACGCGGCGAAGATCGCCGATGGCGAGCCGCCCGCGGCCATGAGGAGCGGAGAGGACATCGCCAACTACGGCGGCGACGTCTGGCGGCGGTACGAAGCGTGGTGGGCAGGACTCGATGACCGCAAGCTTTCCAGGGTGCTCAAGACCTACTACGGCGATACCGTCGCTCACAAGGTTTTCGAGCGCGTCACGTGGCATTCCGCGCAGCACTGCAGGCAACTGGTGGCGGTGCTGGAGCGGATGGGGATAGAGCCCGATCGGCCGTTGACAGCCGAGGATCTCGCGGGGCTGCCGCTGCCCGAGCGGTTGTGGGAGTAACGCCCCTACTTTGCTACAAATCGGTGTCCACTTTTCGTGGGTAACTCGGACGCATAACGTCCCGCATGATCCCCGCGAAGCGGTCGGTATCGATGCGGTGGTTGGAGCGCTCCCTCAAACGACTGCTGTCGGCGCACTCATCGCTTTTCTCCACCTGCACTCGTCCCGCTGACCAGTGTGTACGGCTTGGACCATCGGCATAGCCGGTCCAGTGGACACAAGCGCCGACTGCGAAATCGCGATCCGTTGAAACGACGTGTAATGTCCCATCGCCAGTGCGAATCTGGTAGACCACTCGACCGGGAGTGCGATAGAGGAATCTCGAATCTATCGTCGTCGGAGTCGCGCCGACCTGCACCGGAATTCTCGCGGGTTCGCCATCCGGCCCATAGAACGCGGGAGCAGATTCAACCACTGATCGATCTTCGATTCTTCCCACGCCCGTACCTGGATAGTCGGTCTGAAGCGGGTAGTACGGTCCAACAGTGCAACCCGCCATGCCCATAGCAAGTACCGCGAATACCGATCGGGAAGGTCGTCGCACCATGGAGGGTCGAAGCGTAGCTTGCTCAGTCATCAAAGGCCCAGTTTGCAGGACTGCCATCCTTGAAGAACACCCTCACCAGCCAATCAGGTTGTTCGCGCCACTGAAAGCAAACATGGAAGCCCTCTTCCGATTCGGCAAAGACTATTACGTCCTCCAGAAGTAATTCGTTCGCAGTGACTGCGCGGCGCGCCTCTTCGGACAACCGGGCAATCAGATACTCGGTGGCCGTATCAAGGGTTACTTTTGGGTCCCGAACGACTTGTAGGAGCTTCTGACACGCTTGATCGGCGACATAGTTCGGCGGCTTCCCAGGGATATAAATCGGGATTCGACGCTCCCCGTACGGCACTTCGGTCCGCCAATGCCTGTTTTCGCCGTCCCATTTCAGTTCTCCAAACTCACCGTGCTTGATAGGTGCGATCGGTTCTGCCTTTGAACCACCGAATAGGCGGGCAAACATGCTTTGCTCTAACGCCCGCGGTTCACTGACATGGAGATCGCATCCGAGGAATGCCTGGATTCATCCTGCCCGGCGCGCCAGTCATTCGAGGGCTACACCACCCTCGCCGCTTGCAGCCTGCCGAGTTCCTCGCTCGACAGACCAAGCCGGCCGCAGTAGATCTCGTCGTTGTGCTCGCCCAGCCGCGGCGCCGCGCGCGTCGTCTGCATGACGTTCTCGCCGTCGAAGAAGAACCCCGGCCCGGGATACTTGAGCGTGCCCGTCTCCGGATGGTCGAGCTCCACGAAGAAACCCCGCTCGGCCAGGTGTGGTGAATTCACCACCTGCTCCGGACTCTGCACCAGCCCGACCACCAGGCCGCGGGCCATGGTTTCGCGCATCAGGTCCAGGTTGTTCCACTCCTCGAGCTTCGGCGCGATCAGATCCCGCAGCTCCTGCCAGTTGTCCGTCCGCGACTGGCGCGTCGCGAATTTGGGATCCAGCAGCCGCGGCTCGCCCAGGAATTCCGCCCAGACCTGCATGGGCTTGCCGCCGGTGCCGGCCGTGGTGAGCGTCACCTCGCCGTCTTTTGTCGGCAGGTGCATGCCGTCCACGACGTTGAGATCCATGTTTCCCCGTCGGACATTGCGGCCCGTATAGCTGTAAGGGTGTATGAGTCCCTGCGGTGTGGCGATCGCCGCCTCCATCACGGAAACGTCGATGTGGCCGCCCTCACCCGTCTGCTCCCGGCGCAGGAGCGCAGCCATGAAGGCGATGACGCCGTTACGGCCGGCGGTGAGCTCCATCTGCTGCAGAGCCGTGCCCATCGGCGGCCCGTCCGCCTTGCCGGTGACCGCGTAGAGGAAGCCCCCCATCGCCTGGGCGATCAGGTCGTTTCCCTTGTAGTTGGCGTACGGGCCGTGCTGCCCGAAGTACGAGATGGAGAGCAAAATCGTTCCGGGATTCCCGGCGCGCAATGCCTGGTAGCCGAGCCCGAGGTCGGCCAGGTGGCCCGGCTCGAAGCTTTCGATAATGACGTCAGCGGCGCTTGCAAGCTTCAAGAAAAGCGAACGGCCCGCCGCCTGTCCCAGGTCCAGAGTGATTCCGCGCTTGTTGGTGTTGAGCGCCAGGAACGTGGTGCTCCGGTCAGGGTGCGCCTCGCCGCCGACAAACGGGGGTTCGTGACGGCCCTGGTCCCCCGAGCCCGGCGGTTCCACCTTGATGGTGTCGGCGCCCTGGTCCGCGAGCAGCTTGGCGCAGAACGCCCCGGAGGGCGCGTGGGCAAGCTCCAGCACTTTCACCTCTGAGAGTATCGCGTCCATAACCGATCAACGATGAATATGAGACTGTGCGTGTTGCGCATCAAGGATGAAGGATGAACGTGGAAAGATGACCCTCACCTTCAGTGATAGTTGCTTGTCCCGGCCTTTCGGTACCCTCGGCCGGTAGCTTCCCGACCGGGCGGAGCGAAAGAGAGGGGCGCTTGAGCACGCGCAAAGCGTAGGGTCATCCTTCATCCTTCCGCCTTCATCCTTGTTCTTCACGGCGCCTTTTCTTCGGGTCGCGGCCTGGTCGAGATGACGCCCTCCTCCGCCAGCGCGCGGATTTCGTCCGGGGAGAGTCCCGCGACCTCGCGCAGCACCGTCTCGTTGTGTTCTCCCAGCGTGGGCACCTGCCGGATTGCCATGTTCAACCCGGGCGTGCGGAAGGGTCTGCCGGCAAAGGCGCGCAGACCCCCGGCGCGCTCGATCTCCTGAATCGATCCTCTCTCCCTGAGATGCGGATCGTTGACCAGGTCGGCCCCGGTCAAAACGGCGCCGGCGCAAACGCCTTGCGCCTGCAGCGACCGTGCCAGTTCCCGATCGTCCTGCGTTGCGGTCCAGTCTGCTATTTTCCGGTCGAGCTCGTGGCGATTCTGCCAGCGGCCTTCCATCGAGTCGTAGCGTGCCTCCTGCGCCCAGGGCGGGGCGCCCATGGCTTTCTTCAAGGCGGCCCACTCGGCGTCATCGGAAACCGCGATGGCGATCCAGCGATCGCGGCCCGCGCACGGATACACGTTGTGCGGCGCTTTCCGGAGATGCCCGCAGCCCAGCCGCGGCCGCGTTATGCCCCGCTGAGCCTCCAGGATCGCTGGGCCTATGCAGGAAATCCCGGTCTCCTGCATGGTGAGGTCGATGCGCATCCCCTTGCCGGTCCGCTTCCGGCGATACAGCGCGAGGAGGAGCGCGAAGGCCACGTTGTTGCCAGTGGAGTGATCCATGTAGTTGTTGCTCGCTCTCACCGACGGGCCGCCCTCGTAGCCGGTGAGGTAGGACATGCCGCTCGACGCATCCACGGTGCGGGCACGAGACCCGGCGCTGCGCCACGGTCCGGTGTAGCCGTAAGCCGTGCTGGAGAGCGTGATGATGCGGGGATTGATCTGCGCGAGGCTTTCGTGGTCGAAGCCGAACCGCTTCATCGTGCCTGGCCTGAAATTGTCGGTCACGATGTCGCAGTTCTTCACGAGCTTGAGGAAAACCTCCTTCCCGGCGGGACGGGTTACCTCCAGGCACAGGCTCTGCTTGTTGCGGACGCCGAAGTACGCCAGATTTCCGCCCTCGTTCCACCACTCCGCGCCGGCCTTGCCATTGGGGAACGGCCCGGACTTGCGGTCCTGGAGGTGATCCAGGCTTTCGATGCGGATCACCTGGGCGCCCAGGTCCGCCAGGAAGGCGGTACCCCAGGGAAGAGCATGGACCTGCTCCAGCGTTAGGACCCTGACTCCCTCGAGCGGCAGCGCTGCTGACATCGGTTTCCTCTAAAAGCGCCTGTCACCTTGCAGGACAGGCGCCCTGAAGATATCACCAATCACTTGTCGCCTGTCACGCCGTTCAGCGCCGGCACGACGCGGGAGGGAACGGCGCCGGCCGCGAGATATCCTGTCCATCTTGTGAATTCTGTCCGTTTCCTCTCCGCAACCTTTATTATCCGCGAATCATCTCGAAGACAGGGTGAGCGATGAGCGGGGTTTACGAGGGCCTCACGGTGGTCGAGCTTGCCGATCGCCGCAACCAGTGGGCAGGCAAGCTGCTGTCGGACGGGGGCGCCCGCGTGATCCAGATCGAGCCCATCCAGGGAAGCCCCGGCCGGTGGTGCGGCCCCTTCGTCGACGACAAGGTCGATCCCGACCGCTGCCTCGACTACTGGTGGAACAACACGGGCAAGCAGAGCGTGGCAATGGATATCGGGCGCGACCCTGCCCGGGATCTCCTGAGGAAACTCCTTGCCGGCGCCGACGTGTTCCTCGAGAGCACGCGGCCGGGCACACTGGCGAAGCTCGACCTGGACTACGGCGCCGTCGGCGCCAGCAAGGCGTTGATCTACGCCTCGCTCACCGACTTCGGCCAGGACGGGCCGTGGCGCGATCTGCAGATGAACGACGCCGCTCATCTCGCCCTCGGCGGCCAGATGTCGAGCTCGGGCTACTCGGATCCCGCCGCCACGCCGATCGGCGGACAGGGCCACCAGGCGTGGCACATGGGCTGCGCGTTCGTCCTGCACGGCATCACCGTGGCTCTGTTCGACCGGATGACCTCGGGTGAAGGCCAGTACATCGACGTCTCGATCCACGACGCCTGCGCTATCGGCACCGAGGCCGCGGTGCCGCAGTGGATGTACTACGGCTCGACGATGTACCGTCAGACCGGCATGCACGCGAATGCCAAGCGGCAGCCGCCCCTGCAGCTACCGACTGCCGACGGCAAGCACATGATCGCCGTGATGCAGAACTTCGGTCCGCGGGTATGGGAGAGGCTGATCAAATGGATGGACGAGAAAGGCGTAACGGGCGAGCTGCACGATCCCAAGTACAACGACGAGGCGTTTCGCATGTCCGAGTACCGTACGGGCAATGTCGTCCGTGACGCCATCGCGCGCCTGATCGCAGCCAGCAACGGTGAAGAATGCTTCCATCGCGCGCAGTCGTACGGCATCTCGTGGGGCCTCGTTCACGCTTGCGAAGAGAATTACGACATCCCGCATTATCAGCAGCGCAAATACTGGCGCTCGATCGAGCACCCGGAGATCGGCCGCGCCATTCCCTATCCGCGCGGGCCGGTCGCGTGCGATGAGATTGGAATCGAACCCAGGCGCCGTGCGCCGCATCTCGGCGAGCACACCCGGCAAATCCTCCAGGGGGACCTCGGCATGAACGAAAAAGAGATCACGGCGCTCGCCGCGTCGGGAGCCATACGATGAATGCGAATATCCCTCAGAGTACGAAAATGAGCGCGAAATCCCCGGCGCGCCCGGGCGTCCTCTCCGGCATTCGCGTACTCGACTTCACCTGGAAAACCGTGGGCCCGTGGGCGCCGCGGCTTCTCACGCACTACGGCGCGGAGGTCATCCACGTCGAGCGTGCCGGCGGCTGGGACGACCATCGTTACAACGCGGCGCCGAGCATAGTCAGCGACGAACCGCGGGCCGCCCAGCTCCCGGGCATGAAGAAGGTTTACGCGGACCCTCAATTCAACACGGTTCGCGAAGAGTCGGCAGCCGCCGGGCAGGGCCCGGGAGAGAAGAAGCTCTACGCCGCGCCGTACTTCAACACGCTGCATCACGGCAAGCTCGCGATCAGCCTCAACACCAAGAACCCCGAAGGCCTGAAGCTCGTCGAGCGGCTGATCGGTGTTTGCGACGCGCTCGTCGAAAATTTCAGCGGCGAGGTGCTGTCGAGCTGGGGCCTCACCTGGGAGCGCATACACGAGTTGAACCCGCGGCTCGTGTACATGAGCTTGTCGGGCTTCGGGCACACCGGGGAATGGAAAGGCTATCGCAGCTTCGGACCCACCGCGCAGGCCCAGTCCGGCTTGTCGCTAGCGTCAGGGCTGCCCGGCAAGCCGCCGGCCGGCTGGGGATTTTCCTACCTCGACGTGATGGGCGGGTGGATGGGCGGCCTCGCGCTGATCCAGGGTCTGCTCAAGGCGAAGAAGACCGGCAAGGGTTTCTACATCGACTACTCGGTCACCGAAGGCGCAATGACCATGGTCGGCACCTATATGCTCGATTTCCAGGTGAACGGCCGGCGCACGCGCCGCCCGGATTTTCCGCCCGGCAACCGGTCGATCTTTCCCGCCGTAGCGCCTCACAACACGTACCGCACGGCGGGCAGGGACCGCAACGGGCAGAACTGGTGGGTCTTCATCGCGTGCGAGACGCAGCCGCAGTTCGAGGCGCTGTGCGAGGTCATGGGCCAGCCGGGTCTCGCGCTCGATCCGAAGTTCGCCACCAACGAAGCGCGCGTCGCGAACCAGGACGAGCTCGATGCGATCATCGGGAGCTGGACGCGGGCGCGGCGGCGCTACGGCATCATGCAGAGGTGCCAGGCGGCCAGCATCATCGCCGCGGTGGTGCAGAGTGCGGAGGACCGGGTCGAGTACGATCCCCAGCTTCACCACCGTGAAATGCACCCGATCATCAACCACCCGGAAATCGGCGACGTTCCCTACGAAGGGTATCCGGTGAAGATGTCGCGCACGCCGGCCTTCGTGCACGGGCGCGCGCCGGTGCTGGCCGAGCACAACGGGTACGTCTACGGCGAGCTCCTGGGCATGAGCGAGGCGGAAATCGCCTCGTACCGTGAACGCGGAGTGATTTAACGGGCTGGAGTGTAGAGCGAACGCCCGCAGTCGAAGGGTGAAACGACTCATCGATGACGTCACCCGAACATCCACGAGTCCCGGGACGACTTCCATCTTCGGTGTCGCACGAAATCGGTGCCATCAACTTTAGGACATCGGATCGTGACGGCACGAGCAGTCGCCAGCACTTGCCGGAGAACGCGCGGGCCTTGGAATCCAGAGTTCACAACACTTGATGCGTTGGATCAGGGCGTATGATGAATCACACAACTCGGTGGTTCCCGCAAGCGGCGGCATACCATTGGTGCAATCAACCTTCTGACTCGACAGAAAAGGGTTTTTTCGAGATGACTTCTAGACTAGAGAGGATCGGGCTATGGCGGACAGCTTTGACCGGAAGCGGCTCGCGCCGCTGAAGGATACGGTGGCCATCGTCGGCGTCGGGGAGACCGATTACGGCGCCGACTACCGAGGCGCGGGCGGCAAGGCCGTCGGCAAGGGCGAGGCGCGCGTCGACCACTACACGCTCGCCTCGCGCGCGTTGAAGCGCGCGCTCGATGATTCGGGACTCAGGAAGGACGACATCGACGGGCTCTGCACGGGGCCCACGCTTTCGGGCGAGCGGGCGAGCGAGCTCTGGGGCCTGAATCCCCGGTGGAGCGGCAGCGGCGATGCCGCCCAGTGCATCATTGAAGCCACCATGGCCATCAACTGCGGCCTGTGCACGACGGTAGCCCTGGTCTACGGCAACGCCCAGCGCTCGATGGACACCGCCTATGGCGGAGCGCGGGTGACGGGCGGCGGCATCACTTCCTACTTCTACTACGCGCCCTGGGGTCTGACGTCGCAGGGCGCCTTATACGCGCTCTTCTTCCAGCGCCACAAGCTTCTCTACGGCACCACCGACGAGCAACTGGGCGCCATCGCCGTGGCCTTCCGCAAGCACGCCTGCATGAATCCCAACGCGGTGATGCAGAAGCCGCTGACCATCGAGGACTACATGAAGGCGCCGTATGTGGCCGAGCCGCTGCGCCTCTTCGATTACTGCCTCATCAACGACGGCGGGGTCGCCATCATCGTGCGCCGTGCCGACATGGCGAAGGATCTCAAGCAGAAACCCGTGATGGTGAGCGCCATCGGGTGGTCCGAGGAAAACGTCGACGCCACACAGCTGCGGCCGCGCCTCAAGGATTTCTACCATACGGCACACCGCGGCGTGGCTGCCCAGGTCTATCCCATGGCAGGCGTCACGCCCGCGGACGTGGACGTGTTCGCCACCTACGACAGCTTCAGCGTGCACCTGCTCGCCTCGCTGGAGGGCTTCGGCTTCTGCAAGGAGGGGGAAGGCGGCCCCTTCGTCCAGAACGGGCGCATCGAGGTCGGCGGCCAGCTCCCCTGCAACACCAGCGGCGGCATGCTGTCCGAGAGCTACATGCAGAGCTGGAACCACCAGCCCGAGCTCGTCCGCCAGTTGCGCGGCGGCCTGGGACCACGCCAGGTCGAGGGCGCGGAGGTCGCGCAGTACGTCCATGACGTAGCAGGCAAGTGCAAGAGCATCATTTACACCAAGAGCGCCTAACGAAATGAGTGTCAGGCGCCCTGATGTAGGGGAGTATGGGGGGATCGCCCCTCGTTACGCTCTCCCCTCATTTGTTAGTACTCGAAGGGGAGCTGAATGATGGCCACGCCGCGTCCGATCCGCTCGATGGACCCGTATGCCGAGCAGTTCTGGGCATACACGCAGAAAAAAGAATTTCGCCTCCAGAAATGCTCGGACTGCGGCAAGTTCCGCTGGCCGCCGGGGCCCACGTGCGACAAGTGCCTGTCCGACGAGGCCGAGTGGACCGCGGTCGCCGGCCGGGGCAAGGTTCTGTCCTGGACGACCTTCCGCCGGAAGTATTTCGAGGAATACCCGGCGCCCCACACGACGATCGTGCTCGAGCTGGACGAAGGACCGCTCTTCGTCTCCTACCCGGTGGACGTCGAGGTCGCCAAGCTCAGTGAAGGCATGGTACTGTCGCTGCGCTGGACGGATGGCCAGGACAAGTTCGGCGAATACAATCTGCCGGTCTTCGGTCCACCGTCCGCGTAGCGCCACGCCCACTTGCTGAAAGCGGTCTCAAGAGCTTTTTCGCCACAGCGGACACAGAGCTCACAGAGAAAACAAGATCCCCTCTCCCTGTAACACGGGGCGAGGGACCATTTTTGATGACTTCTCGGCACATTAGCAGCGAGGCGGGCGGCGGTGATCGTAAGCAATTCTGAAGATTAGGGAGTCGAAATGGCTGAAAGCGGAATGTACGTTTACGTGTCGCAGCAGGGAGCGAAGCAGATATCCGTTTACCGGATGTCGCCCAGCGGAGAGCTGAGCAAGATTCAGGACGCTTCCGTCACCGGCAAAGTGATGCCGATGGCGGTGAGCCCGGATCGCCGCTTCCTGTTTGCCGCGTTGCGCACGGAGCCGTACTCGATCGCGAGCTTCGCGATCGACGGCGCGAACGGGATGCTGACCCATCTCGGGAACGCGCCGGCGCCGAACAGCGCGCCCTACATCTCAACCGACCGCACGGGCAGGTTCCTGCTCGGCGCTTATAACCCGGAGGCGGAGGAGGCTCCCCGCCGCACCGGCTGGATCAGTGTCAGTGCGATCAGTCAGCACGGGTACGTGCAGGCGCCGCATCAGGTAATACGCACCCCGCCCAAGACGCATTCTATCCTGCCGGATCCCTCCAACCGTTTCGCGTTCGTGGCGAGTTGCGATGGCGACGCAATGGTGCGCTATGCGTTCGACGCCGCGACGGGGCTCTTCGATCCGGATCCGCTGCCGCCGGTGCACGTGCAGCCCAGGGCGGGGCCGCGCCACTTCGTGTTCCATCCGAACTATCGGTTCATGTACCTGCTTAACGAGTACGACGGTTCCCTCTACAGCTACGGCTACGACGCGCGCAACGGCGCCTTGTCCGAAATCCAGGTCTCGAGCACCGTGCCGCCGGATTTCGACAAGGAGCGCATCGTACGCGCCGCCGACCTGCACCTCACGCCGGACGGCAAGTGGTTGTACGCGTCGGGGCGGGCTCCGATGACGCTCGCCATATTCCGGGTCGATACCGTGACGGGTCGCCTGACGCCGGCCGGTCATATCCCCGTGGCCAAGGAGCCGCGCGGATTCAACATCGATCCGTTCGGACGGTACCTCCTCGCGGCGGGACTGCTCACGAACAGCTTGAGCTCGTACCGGATCGATGCGGAAACCGGCGCGCTGACCAAGCTCGCGGATTACCCGACGGGAGATGGGCCGAACTGGATCGAGTTCGTCAGGCTGCCATGAATTCGATGTCCAACCTGCCTGACGATCCCGATTTGCGGGATAATGTCCGAGGCGAAATAACTCCAGAGACAGATGCAAAAGACCTACTTCAAGTCGACGGCGGCGCTTGCAGTCTCCACGGTGCTGTTGGGTGCGTGCACCGTGCTCAAATCGATCGAGCAGGCAACTCAACCGCAGCCACGCACGGACCCACCCGCGGTAGCAGAGCCGCTGCCCGCGCCGAAGGCTGACCCGATGGCCAATGCGCCTGGGGACAAGCCCCTTCCGGCAGTGCAGTTGGGCGAGATCGAACGGATCGATTGCATGAGCGGCAAACCCGATTTGCACGCGAGAATCGCGTTTGAAGCGCAAGGCGGGCAGGTACTCGGCTTTGCCTATTACAGCAGATGGAAGCCCCGGACCTGTTCGCTGGAGGTCAACCGCAATGCCGCCGGTACCAAATGGCGCATGACCCCGGATGGCGCTGTTCGCGTGCATACCCCCGAAGGCCGATTTCTCATTCGCACGAGGGCCGATGCTTACGTGTTCGAGTTCGAGAACGTGCGACGCCAGAAATTTTGCGGGATGCCTGGAGAGATCAACGGCACCATGACCGTCAAGCGTGGAGCGGCCAAGCCCGAGTGTTCGGTGGCGGGCATCATGGATACCAACGACAGATACCTGGACAGTCTGTTGAAGACGAAAAAGTAGCCGGGGACTCGCGATAAAGTCGCGTCGTGAACGCCAGACTGCCAGAACCTGTTTCATAACCAGGCACGTGTGCGACGGAGGCGAGGTGGGATGCAGGTCGAGGAGGAGAGCCCGAAGCAATATGTCGATATTGCGAGGGCTCCCGACAAAGAGATGCGCCCAGATCGCCCCGTCCCCTCCGGGGTTGCGGCCAGGACGGTCGTCTGCATCGTTGCCCTCCTTGACCATATCGACATATGGCCTTCGTCGGGCGCCTTGCATACGGTCCGTCCTGGCCGCAACGCATCACGCGCCTGGTTATGAAACAGGTTCTAATCTCGCAGCGGATCGTCACCGAGTTTGCGCCGCGCCTCCATGGAATTCTGGCCGCTGCACCGCGCCCGGTCGAGATTCTACCGTTCACGAAGGATCTCGGCGTCGCTCCCGGGGACCTGCCGGCCATAGAGGCCGCGTACTACTCGCGCGACATCTGGGAAGGCACGGTAAAGAACGACCTGACCCCGGCAGCCCGGGCGTTCTGGGACATCGCGGATCGCGCGCCCAACCTGAAGTGGCTTGCCGTCTATTCCGCCGGCACCGATCAGCAGCGCTACCAGGACGCCATGAAGCGCGGCATCCGTCTCACTACGAGTGCCGGAGCGCAGGCGGAGTCGGTAGGACTTGCCGCCATAGCAGGAATACTGGCGCTGGGCCGCAGGCTGCCGCACTGGCTGTCCTCCCAGCATGCGGCGGCGTGGGCGCCGCTGCGCGGCAAGGACATTCCGCCCGACATGCCGGGACAGACTGCGGTCATCGTAGGCACCGGCCACATCGGCAAGGTCGTGGCGCGCGTGCTCCACGCGATGGGTATGAAGACGATCGGGATCCGGCGCAGCCGGGCGCCCATGGCGCATTTCGACCGGGTGCTGCCTCTCTCCGAGCTGGATACGGTGCTGCCCGCCTGCGACTGGCTCGTGCTCGCCGCCCCGCTCGTCCCGGAAACGCGCGACCTGATGGACAAGCGGCGCCTCGCGCTCCTGCCCCCGACCGCCGGATTGGCGAACGTCGCGCGCGGTGAACTGATCGACGAGCCGGCGCTGGCGGAGGCGCTCGCGGCAGGACGCCTGCGCTGCGCCTACCTCGACGTGTTCACGGTCGAGCCGCTGCCCCCGGAATCTCCGTTCTGGCGGCTGCCCAACGTGCTCATCTCGCCGCACAACGCGGGCGCTTCGACGGGCACCTACGGCCGCGGCGTGGAGATCTTTCTGCGCAATCTCGAGAACTACCTCGCGGCACGGCCGCTGGAGAACGAGGCATCTCCGGACTGAACGGCGTGATCAGCGATTGGTGATTTGCGATTGGACTCACCTTATTAAGAATTAACATGGGAACCTGGTCGTTCCCGCCTGTATATGGTGATACTGGATTGCTTACGGGGCGTCCTGATATCAAACACAATATCTTCATCGCGCGTTGTTTGCAGCGGACCGAATTGTGTGATTGCCAATATAGAACCATCCGGGGAAACGGCAATTCCGTGAGGAAAGCGAAGATGCGAAACCGGATTTTCAAGAATACGGCAAGGAGCCGCCTGAGTGATTCTATTAGCAACCTTATCAAAGGGATAAACCGTTACTCTGTCCGCCTCGCTATTTGACACGATCAAGAAATCTCCTTCACGAGACATTTTAATGTCTTCCGGCCTGAACAACCCTGTTATTTCTCCTTTAACTATTTGTCTCGGTGTCGATTGTATACTTCCCATTTCCAGATCCAAATTGTAAATTTGAATGCTGTTCACATCCGAGAATGTCACCAGCAGACAACTCTCGTCCGGGGAAAAAGTAATTCCCTTGGGTATGCCCGGCAGTTCTTCTTCGTCGATAAGACTTAGGTGTTCGAGTATCGTTTCTTCTGAATTAAAACTAAAGAGGGCGACCCCCTTTTTTTGTCGCGCTGCGGCACCAAATGCAATAGCCATAAATTTGCCGGATGGGGACATATCCATTCCGTGAGGCTTGTAAGCAGCCAGCACTTCTGGAAAATCAATGCAAGCGACAGGATCCCGTGAATACAACCCGTTTTCCGTACGCCGATAGATTGTAAGCGTCGCATTATTCCAGTTTGAAACGATGATCTTATTACCATCACCAGAGAAAACGGCATGCTGAGGCCCCCTAAGCCGCGCTCTTGGATTCTTAAGCACTTGAACAGTCCGGATTTTTCCTGCAGGGTCTATTCTAAAAATAGCCACTTTATGGGCCGTCGTGAATGTCGCGCAAAACATTAATTCATGAGGATGAAACGCGACACTATTAATCAGACTATAAGCACGACAAGGATTCGCGATGCTATCAAAGGGCGTAGGGTCGTAAAACGCTGCAAAATGACCTCCTTTTTCAGACTCCACGTTCGCCGACGGGCGCATCCACCCCTCACTCTTTTGCAGCGATATTGACTTCGCCATCCCATTTGGTTCGATCTGCCACTCCTCCTTCCGCAGATAGCTGACCAGCTTCCAACCGATATGAAGCAGTCGGTTCTTGTCAATCACGGTCTGCGACTCTCGCTGTCAACCGCAAAACCAAGCGTCGTCCTCCTGGGCCTCAAAACTGACGACCCATTGCTCGCCTTATGCGAAGCAGGAGCCACGAGAGACTCGGAATCCTCCGGATTTTTCGCAAGATCCTGCTTGATAACAATGCATTGCGCTGAAAATGTCGGCCATCCATTCGTTCGAACGCGCTGTGGGGGACGATGTCATAGCGCTTCCTCATACGTGCAATTGCCTCCAGCGACTCGGACAAATTGTGCTCGACGTAGTCGATCATGGCCACCCAGGCAATATCGTTGCCAAGATGGAATGTGAGGCGCTCCTGGGTCATGCTCTTCGCACGATGCCCACTCCTTGCATCAAGTGCCATGAACAGCAGATAGTCGAAATGAGGCGCCCCGATGCAGCAGGTGCCCAGGTCAAGGTCTTGGACCAAGTTTTTGGGTATTACAAAGCAATCGTATCCAATCCCAAGAGGGCCGGAAGCCTCATACATTTGCTCCAATGAGCCTAGTGCAAGCGATGGGTCAATATTGCTGCGGTGCACAGTGAACGGGACGTCAGTTCCGAGTTTTCCGGTCACCAAATCGGCAAGCGCCAAATAGAAATCGGGTTTAACCGAAATGTCCATGTTGCTGAAAATGACGTGCGACCCAAGGGAGCCTGAAGCGCCTGCGGTGAGCACATCCTCTATCAATGGAAACAGGCGCGGAGGCTTTAGTCGCTTGATATCCTGAATGGTGCGATTCAGGTAGGCGATCCTTCCTACCGGTTCTTCAACGGCACTCTCGTCTCCGGGCAGTATCACTGCGCAGCAATCCACATCGAGGCCATGCGCGCGCGCGCGCGCGTGAGCTATTCTCAGGGTTTGCCATGTCACTCGGCTTGCAATCCAATGCCCAGAGTCGACCTTGGCACGAAAAGGATTCAGAATATGAGTAAAGGAGATGGGATAGGAATTTGAAACCACTGTTTTCACCGTTGCCGCCGCGAGGCTTAACGCCTCACGATCCAGAAGCTCGTCACCGCTCAGTTCAATCCACCGTGGTTCCGCCATCCACCACCAGCGTGTGCCCGGTCACGAAAGCGGCGCCGGGGCTCGCCAGATAGCAGACCGCCGCGGCGATTTCCTCCGCGGTGCCGAAGCGCCCCAGCGGTATCTTGCTCGTCACCAGCTTGCGCCGCACGGGATCCGCCAGCCCGGCGGCGCGGCTCGCCGTTTCCACCGTGCCCGGTGCCACGGCGTTCACACGTATGCCATGCTCCGCCCACTCCACCGCCAGCATCCTCGCCATGTGGGCGACCGCGGCCTTCGAGATGCCATAGGCGGCGCGCTCCGCTATTCCGACCACGCCGAAAGTGGAGGCGATGTTGACGATCGAGCCCGGCCGCTTCGCGCTCACCAGGTGCCGCGCCACCTGCTGGCTCATGAAGAACGCGCCCGTCAGGTTGACGGACATTACGCCGTCCCACTCCTCGCGCGTCATGTCGAGCGCCATGCGCCGGAGCGGGACGCCCGCGTTGTTGACCAGCACGTCCACGCGGCCGAGGGTGTCGACGACGGCTGCCACGGCCCGCTCCACGTCGGGCTGGGAACGCACATCCAGCGCCAATGCCAGGCTGCGGCTGCCCGCAGCCTTGATTTTCCCTTCCGTCCCGGCGAGCGTTTCCGCGCGCAAATCCGTGACCGCCACGTCGCAGCCGTCGCGGGCGAGCCCCACGGCGCAGGCCTGGCCGATGCCGTACGACGCGCCGGTGACGAGGGCGACTCTTTTCTCGCTCATATCAGGGCAGTTGAACAGGAGGAAACGGAGAAAACAGAGCAGCCCTCTGTTAACTCTGTTACCTCCTGTAAGGAATCTGTGTTCGGATTCTCAATTCAACCAGCGGCGACGGTCTTGCCCTGCGTGACGCGTGCGGGCACGTGCGCGACGTGAGGCGCGATTTCCCGGGCAAAGAGCTCGAGCGTCTTGCGATTCGCTACGGCATTCGTCAGCAGTACGTACTCGACTCCGCGCGCGCCGAGCTCCTGCAGCTTTTCGACGATCTCCTCGGGCGTGCCGATCAACCCGGCATCGTCCGCCGCGATCATGTCGTCGTAGCTCGTCGGGCCGTCGCCGCCGGCCCGGCGCGCGATGTCGCCGATGCTCTTGAAGGTCTCCCGCCGCCGCTCGAGCGCTTTCCTGCGCTCCTCCTCGGTCGTGACCATGTTCAGGGCGCGCGTCACGCCCACGCGCGCCGCGTCCCGCGGATATCCCTTCGCGGAGAGCCCATCCAGATAGAGGCGTACGCGCTCTTGCACCTGGTCCAGGGTTGCGAGCTGATCGAGCAGCAGTCCGTAGTTCTGGCTCGAGACGTAGGCGATACCGCCCGGAGTTCCCGCGGCCATCCAGATCGGCGGATGGGGCTGCTGGCGCGGCGCGGGCTCGACCACGATGTCCTTGAAGTGCCAGCGCTTGCCGTGGTGCGAGAAACGCCCCTGCGTAGACCAGGCCTTCAACATGACTTCGAGGCACTCGCTGTAGCGCTCCTGAGCCTCCTCCATCGGGATGCAGAACTGCTCGAACTCGATCTTGCGGTAACCGCGGCCTACGCCGAGGTCCACCCGCCCGCCGGAGAGCACATCGAGCGTCGCTACCTGTTCGGCCAGAAGGACGGGGTTGTGCCAGGGCAGGACAACCACCGCCGTACCCAACCGGATTCGCGTGGTGCACGCCGCGAGATACGAGAGCAGATTGAGTGACGCCGAGAGCTGGCCGGCGCCCGTGAAATGGTGCTCGACCAGGAATATGCTCTCGTAACCCAGCTCCTCCGCGTCCCTGACGTAGGCAACGAAATCCTTGTAGTTGTAGCTGTCGCCCAGGGGGTTGTTGGGCCCGAGCCGGGCGCCACCGAACAGACCAAATTTCATGAACGCTCCACCGGATTCACTTCAGTCGCGACATTCTACCTATTAATAGTCGGTAATGACTGCAGCACTATAGTGCGAGCACACACGGGACCGCTCTGCTGCTACGGTCATCCCGGGCCCTGATTCAACGCATCAAGTGTTGTGAATCACGGATCCCAGGTCCGACGCGTTCTCCGGCAACGATTGGCGACCGTGCGTATCGTTACCATCCGATGACCTGAAATTGATGGCACTGATATGTTGCGCCACCGAAACTGGAGGCCATTCTGGGACTCGTCGATGCTCGAAGGCATGGTAAGGAATCGGATCAGCGGACTCACTTCATTATTGAAATGGATTGTCGTTTAGGGAACCACATCCTCTGTAAACCATTCCGTCGGTACCTCCCTTCCGCGGCCGGCTGCGAGCGCCTTGCGGTAGAACGCAGCGCCGGCCGCGGCGAACTGCAGGCCGGTGCCCGGAAGATTGACGAAGCAGGTCCTCTGCCCCGCGGCGCTGCGGCCGCGCGCGCTGCCCGCGACGAGTTGCGCCAGGCTGGGAACGCGGGAGACATCCAGTCCCGCGATGACATGACGGTCTTTCGGCACGGCGGCGCCGCGGGTGGCCGCGGCATTCGCCGGCACCCCACGGTCGTGGACCGCGACCACGTCGGCCGCGCTCACCACGCCCGGATCGAGCTCCGGACCACGTATGGTGCAGACGTGCATGCCCGGCGCGAGCCACTCCGGCATGAAGACGTGCCGCACTGCGTTGGTCGCGCACAATACAATGTCCGCGCCGCGCACCGCTTCCTCGGGGGAAGATACCCCGCGCATCGCGACACCGGTCCGGTCCTGCATCTCCCGGCAGAACGCTTCGCGTTTGTCCGCCGTCGGGCTGTAGCAGCGGATGGCGTCGAGCTTGCGCATCGCCGCGATCGCCCGCACGTGGCCGGCGGCCTGCGCGCCCGCGCCCAGCACCGCGACCGTGCGCGCGTCCTCGCGTGCGAGGTAGCGGGCGGCGATCGCGGAAGTGGCGCCGACTCGCATCAGCTGCAGCACGCCGTCGGGAAAGATCGCCAGCGGCTCGCCCGTTTCCGTGCTGAACAGCAGCACCAGTCCCGTGTAGCGCCCGCCCGGGGCGAGGGGCAGTTTCTTCTGGCGCTGGTTGGCGAACGAGATGATGTCGGAATTCAGGCGCACCACGCCCACCCCGAGACTGCGGACAACGGCGCCCATCAGCTTCAGCGCGTAGACCGTGTCGGGCCGCCCGGCCTGCGTGACGGCGTCGGAGCGCGCGGCGTTCACCGCCTCGTCGTTCGCCTGCTCGCGGTAGGCCTCTTCGAGCGCGGCGATGCAGTCCGGCATCGTCAGCAGCTCCCCGGCGTCCTCGTTGGAAAGTATCAGCATGACCGCCGTTGAGGATACTCCGGTGGAATGCTTTGGCAATGTTTTGTGATCATCAGGGAACCGGTATGCCGGCGCCTGCGGGCAACATGAGAGCCCAGCGATGCATCGAAGATGGAACCCATTCCGGAGCTCGTGGATGCCCCGGAGCGCCGTAAGAAATCAGGATCCAGAAATCAGCGCTTGGGGGGATTCTGAGCGTGAGCCGCAGGCGTGGGTTGCGTCCCCGGGGTCGGCGCCATGCAGACGGGAATCACGGTCTGGCGCTGCGGTTTTGCGATGTGCGCGCTGAAGCTTCGGACGGGGCTCATGGCTTCCTCAGTCGTATCGCCAGCACCGCCTGGCTGCGCAGGGTCTTCAACAAAGCCAGTTCTTCCGGCGCGAACCGTAGTTTATCGGAATCCATGGCATCGGCGTAGATCAGCGCGACCACCTTGCCGTTGACGTTGATCGGAAACAGCAGGAACCCTCGCGCGTTGAACGCCTTGCGGTACCACGCGGGAACGTGCGCCTTGATGGACGGGGCGTCGATGTCGTCGACCAGGATATCGGCAGCGTGGCCGACGGCCGCGTAGAACACGTCCGGGCTCTTCTCGATGGCGATCGAGTAGCCGCGGGCGACGAGCTTTTCCATGCCCTCGCCGATGCCGGAGCGGCTTCTCATGACCGGCTCGCGGGGCTCGCGCACCAGCAGCAGGACGTGCTGGAAACCCATGGCGCGGTACATCGTTTCCAGGATGATGCGCAGGACGTCGTTGAGGTTGTATTCGCCGGAGAGGGTCTGGGTGATGTCCTGCACGCCGGCGGTCAACACGGCGTTACGATTCACCGTCTGGCCGGCGGCGGCCGGTGCGGCTGCAGCCACCGGGCACGCCGCTTCGATCACCGTCTGCTCGATCACCGGCGCCGGGAGGGTCGCATTCAGGTTGGACGGGCTATCGGCCGCCGGCTCGCGCGCTTGCCCGGCCTGCACCACCTGCAGCGCCTGCAGCGATCCCAGCAGCGGACCGCCGAGCGGAGGCAAATTGAGGACGCGGGACTCCTTCATGAATTTCTCGGCCGCGCCCTGCACGAGGTGGGTCAACTGCTCGCGCCCGACCCCGAGGGCTCCTTCGTAGCGCGCGGCCAGCGCGGCCAGCGTGTGCGGCAGGTTCTGCGGATCGGCGTTCAAACCGGCGCTCAACTCGGTCGCGAAGGCGGCGAGAAGCCGCTGCCGCTCCGGTTCCTGCGCGGGCTTCTCCGAAGGCGGCTCCGAGACCGGCTTCATGCTGCCGACGATGCAGTCGGGGAAATTCCAGTAGCGGGCCACCGCGATGCCCAGTTCGGCGTAGCTCACGCCCAGCACCTCGGTCGAGGCGGCGGATTCGGCCTCCCCGCGAGATTGGGTCCGAAGCCGGATCTCGGCGGCTTCTTCGGGCAGATAGAACACTGCGAGCATGCGCCCCAGGGCGTGAAACATGGCGCACACCGCGGCTTCCTCGATGCTGCGCACGCCCGCCGCGGCCGCCAGCTCGCGCGCCACGATGCCGCTGAAGTACGAGCCCACTATCTCTCCGCGCAGCGCCACCGCCTGCGCCTTGTTGCCGAGATGCTCGAGCAGCATCAGGGACAACGCCGCGCCGCGCACGCCGTCGTAACCCAGAATGGCGACGGCGCGCGAGATCGTGCTGACCGTCCCGCCGCAGCGTGCGTAGGCGGGGCTGTTCACGAGCTTGATCAGCTTGCTGGTGAGCGCAGGGTCGCGCAATATGCCGTTGCACAGCACGCTCACCCGCTCGCTGTCCGATTCCACCGTCTTGTTGACGGTCTTTATCGTTTCCGACAGCGCGGGGAAGTCGCTCTTGTAGCGCATCCGGCGGAGCAGAAACTCGACGGTGCCGGCCTTCCCCTCCGGCGCGCCGGAAACCTCGATCGGCTCGGGATCGAGAAAGCGCGAGAGGGCCTGGGCCATGGAAGCCGCGTCGGGATAGCGCTCTTTGCGGTCCTTGGCGAGCGCACGCAGCACGATCTGATCGAGCCGCCCGTCCACTTCGGAATTGCGCGCGGACGGCGGCGGGGGAGCCTTGTGCACGATGTCGTGCATGAGGTGCGCGAGCGCCACCGTCTCGAACATGTGGCCGCCGGTCAGCATCTCGTAGAGCATCACGCCGATGGCGTAGACGTCGAGCTGCGGCGAGACGAGCTGCTGCTCCACGTATTCCGGCGCCATGTAGCGGGGCGTGCCCTGGAACCCCTCCTCTATCGCGTGCGCGCCCTTCAGCGTGCAGGCGATGCCGAAATCGGTCACGCGGGGCACGTTGGCGCCGTCGAGCAGGACGTTGGCGGGCTTCAGGTCGCGGTGAACGATGCCGCGCTGGTGCGCGTAGCCCACGCCCATCAATACCGCGATGGCGATCTCCACCGCGCGGACGACGGGCAGCCGCCCTTCGCCGCGGATGCGCTCGGCGAGCGAGGCGCCCTCGACGTATTCAAACACGAGGAACGGCGTGCCCGCGTCCTCGTCGGCGTCATAGAGCGGAACGATGTTCGGATGGACGAGCCGGGAGACGGTGCGCGCCTCATCGAGCAGCGTGCGCACCAGCACGTCGCGCTCCGCGCTGGGCGCAACGGTAATGGTCTTGATCGCGACGTCGCGGTCGAGGCGCGGGTCGTGGGCGAGATAGACCGCGCCCTGGGCGCCCGCGCCCAGCACTTTCGTCACCTCGAAGCGCGCGATGCGCTTGACCGGCGCAACCTGCTGCATCTGGACCCCCGCCTCAGCCTCCACCCCGACCCTTTCATTACGTCTGAGGAGCGGTTTCCTTGAGACGCCGCGCGCATGGCAGTCCGGGCCTGCGGGAGGGGTGGCGGAATAAATCCTGCAATGAATCAATCGGTTGCCGGAGTCAGACCCCAGGCGAGCGGCGGCGACCCGCGCCTGCGAGCCGTCACCGCCGGTCATCAATCACCGGTCACTGGTCACCGGTCACTGGTCACGCCGTTCCTACAATGGGCGCCAGCGCCGCCCCGATGCGCTGGGAGTGCTCCGGCGTGATCATGCCGCCCAGCAGTTCGCCGAAGCGCGGCTCACGCACGCCAGAGACGATGTACTGCCAGCGATAGGCCTTGAGGACGCCGGCGCGCAGGCGGTCCACTTGAGACGGGATGAACGCGCGCCCACAAACCGAGAGAAAGTAATCGACGTCCGCCGCAGCCTGGATCTGCACTATCCCGTCCACCGCGGCGACCAGCTCGATCAGGTCGTTCACGGCGCGGTCGCGCTCCGCAGGGTTCAGCTTCGCGTTTTCGCGGGTCCATTCGAGCTCGTCGATGATGGCGTGCTGGGATTCCTCCTTCCAGTGAAAGAGCAGCACGTCCTTGAAGAGGTCGGACAGGCCCGAATCCGGCTCCACGCTCTCGCGATAGTGCGCGAGAACGAACAACTCGATATGGCAGGTGAGCGCGAGCACCGCCCAGGTGGACTTGCCGAGCACCGCGGAGGCGACCTCGTTGGGTTGCGGCAGGAACTTGTATCCCGGCGCCATTTCCTCTGCCGTCAGGCGCTCGAGCCGCCGGAAGAGCTCCTGGTGCTTGATCTCCTCGTCGGTGAAGCGTACCAGTGCCTCGAGTGCCGACTGATCGCCGAGCCAGTGCTCCCGGCTCACGTCGAGCATCTTGGCGCCGATGAAGCGCTCGACCAGGGCGAACATGTTTGAATAGGTCCGGCCCTGGACCTGGGAGAGCAGCCGCCGCTCGCCCACGTCGAGGAAATCGAGCTGGTCGGCGAGCGAGAGCCCGTCGGGCAGGAACTTCTTCGAGAAATCGAACTTGCGGCCGCGAATCACGTCGCGGTCTATGTCCCAGCGTATGCGCTTCGATACCTCGATGCACTTCGCGTAGCGGTTGTGGGTCTTCTGCTGTTGTGTGGCTTGCATGCGTATCTCCCGGTGTGGTTGTTGAGCGATGAAGCGGTCGCCATTGTGACGAGCGCCGGAGCCGGGAACATGAGACAGGAGTCCCGGGACAGGGCCGCTTGCGCCCGTCCCGGGCCGGGAACAGCCGGGACCGTGGTCCTAGAACCTGTTTCATAGTCAGGCACGTGTGCGACGGAGGCGAGGCGGGATGCAGGTCGAGGAGGAGAGCCCGAAGCAATATGTCGATATTGCGAGGGCTCCCGACAAAGAGATGCGCCCGGATCGCCCCGTCCCCTCCGGGGTTGCGGCCAGGACGGTCGGCTGCATCGTTGCCCTCCTAGACCATATCGACATATGCCCTTCGTCGGGCGCCTCGCATCCGGTCCGTCCTGGCCACAACGCATCACGCGCCTGGCTATGAAACAGGTTCTGAATGATCCCGGGTGGCGGTAACGGCTCGATGCTGGCATCATCGGTCGGCCACGACAACGAGCCGGGACCGGATGAAACAGCAGATCCGCTTCTGCACGACCCGCGACGGCACGCGAATTGCGTATGCCACGACGGGCGAGGGCCCGCCGTTCGTCAAGGTGTCGAACTGGATGTCGCACCTCGAGTTCGACTGGGACAGTCCCGTGTGGCGTCACTGGCTGACCGAGCTTTCGCGCAGCCACTCGCTCCTGCGCTACGACGAGCGCGGCTGCGGGCTCTCGGATTGGGAGCCCCGCGAGCTCTCGTTCGAGGCGTGGGTGAGCGACCTCGAAACCGTGGTGGATGCGGTCGGCCTGGAGCGCTTCCCGCTCCTCGGCATCTCGCAGGGCGCCCCGATCGCGGTCGCCTACGCGTTGCGCCACCCGGAACGGGTGAGCCACCTGATCCTGCATGGCGGCTATGCGCGCGGACGGCTCAAGCGCGACCTGGGGCCCCAGCAGGTCAAGGAGGCCGAAACGATGAGAGAGCTGGCGGGGCTCGGCTGGGGCAAGGAGAACCCGGCGTTTCGGCAGTTCTTCACGACGCAGTTCATCCCGGACGGGACTCCCGAGCAGCATCGCTGGTTCAACGAGCTGGAGCGGGTATCGGTATCCCCGGTCAACGCGGTCCGCTTCATGACGATCTTCGATCAGATCGACGTGACTGCGCTCGCGCCCGCCGTCACATCTCCGACGCTGGTGATGCACCCCACCGGCGACGCGCGCGTGCCCTTCGAGGAGGGTCGGCTGCTCGCCACGCTCATTCCCGGCGCGCGCTTCGTCCCGCTCGAGAGCCGCAACCACCTGCTGCTCGCGCACGAGCCGGCGTGGCAGCGCTGGCTGGACGAGATGCGCGCCTTCCTGCCCGCCCCGGCGGCGGCTTCGCGCAAGGCGTTCCCGTCACTGACGCCGCGCGAGATCGAGCTCGTGGACTTGATCGCCCAGGGACTCGACAACGCCCAGATCGCCGCGCGGCTGACGCTGAGCGAGAAGACGGTGCGCAATCACATCACCAGTATTTTCGCGAAGCTCGAAGTCGAGAACCGCTCGCAGGCGATCGTGCTCGCCCGCGATGCCGGGTTCGGCCGCCGCGGCGACCAGGCCGCGCGCTAGGGCTCCAGTCCCGTCTCTCCGGGGGTGACGGTGTGCGCGAATGCCGCGAATCGGGACCGCCGCCTCATGCGCGCGCCCCGGGGAACGCCGAGAATCGGCGTCATGGTTGACTCGTGTCGCAAGTTGCAGCGCGAGGTTGACTCGCCGGGGACAACGCTCGCAAAATCCGCTGACCGGGAGCACGAAGCGACTCCCTGCGACGCCGCGATCGACGCGCCGGCGCCTGCCGTTTCATCAACCGCAACCCAGGAGATACACATGGCACTCCGCATAGGCGACGAAGCACCGGATTTCACCGCGCAAACGACCGAAGGGACGATCAGGTTCCACGACTGGATCGGCAACGGATGGGCGATCCTGTTCTCGCATCCGAAGGATTTCACCCCGGTCTGCACCACCGAGCTGGGCTACATGGCGCGCATCAAGGGCGAGTTCGACAAGCGCAACACGAAGATCATCGGCCTCTCCGCCGACCCCGTGGACGATCACAAGAAGTGGTCGAAGGACATCGAGGAAACGCAGGGCACCGCACCGAACTACCCGATGATCGGCGATCCGGAGCTCCAGGTGGCGAAGCTCTACGACATGCTGCCGGCGGAGGCGACCCCGGGCAAGCGCACTGCCGCGGACAACGCCACGGTGCGCACCGTGTTCCTGGTCGGCCCGGACAAGAAAATCAAGCTGATGCTGTTCTACCCGATGACCACCGGCCGCAACTTCGAGGAAGTGGTGCGCGTGCTCGATTCGCTGCAGCTCACCGCGAAGCACAAGGTGGCGACCCCCGCGAACTGGAAACAGGGACAGGACGTGATCATCGCGGGCTCGGTCAGCGACGACGATGCGAAGAAACAGTATCCCGCGGGCTGGAAGTCGCCGAAGCCCTACCTGCGGATCGTGCCGCAGCCCAAGTAGCTTGGGGGGCGTGACGGATGATGCGCCTTATCCGTCACGCCGTATCCCGTCACGGCCTTTAGCCGCGTATGCCCATAACGGGAGTTGGGATGAGCTGATGGTTGGAGGTGTAGGTGGGATTCGTGTAGTGCATCGAGGGCGAGTCTGTAGGACGCGCAACGAAAGTTATCGAATACGCCGCAAACGCAAACGCTGCGAACCACTTCGTTCTGCCCGACACCGTATACCTCGAAATTTGCACCTGCAGCCGCTGATTGAATGCGGCTAAACCTTTTGGCCTAGGTCACTGCAATAACCGTGCGCGCGTGGCGGAATCCCGCTATTTTTCTCGCTAAATTACTGATTTAATGACTGACTTTCGGCACTAACGTCGAAAGGTCGACAAAGCCGGAATTGCCGCTTTGTAAAAGAAACCCGACAGAAATTGCCGCGGGGAGCGCGGCCTTATGTCCGTTTTTTCAAAGGGCTGCCGCTATGGTGTTGTTTTGACGGCGATAGTCCGAGCTGGTGAGGAGTAGAGTTTGTAAAAAATACCGACATCATTCTGCCGGTAAAGAATTCCGACTGTTACGGATTCGTAGGAACACCCCCCCCATAGGTCGGGTTCATCTAATCAGCCCCGGAAAGGCGCTGACGTACAAAAATGACGTGCTCCCGCAGCACGTACAGCTCGCCGGCGAAGGACAGCGGTACCTTGATCCCGCCGACGCCCCGCTCGACATCGGCGAGCCGCTTCAGCAGCTCTTCGCGCTCCGCGGGCCCCGGATTCTCGCGGACTTCCCTCTCCAGCGCGAGCAACGCGCCGTACCAGCGGTAAATGCGCGAACCCACGCGCCAGCGGTACAGGGCGGGCGCAATCCGCATTCCCGGCAGCAGGATCACGAGAACCGGCACGAGCAGCACCGCCATGCGATCGACGAGGCTCGCGACCCAGAACGGCAGGTAGCGGTAGAGGAATCCCTTACCCGACTTGTAATAGCGGGTGGCATTGCCGCTGATCGGGAATTCCCGCTCGACCGGCGCGGGAAACTCGCCCGCTTTCTGCAGCGTGCCGGCCTTGCCATGGACCTCGGTCGCCGCCTCGATCAGCAGGTCGGACAGCGCCGGGTGCAGGTCCTCCCGCGCGATCAGCTCGACGGTAGGTCCGACCAGTTGCAGGTTGCGCGCCGGGATGTTGCGCCCCAGGTCAATGGTCCCCATGGGAACTTCCAGCTTGTTCAGGTAGCGGAAGCGCCGCGTGTAGCCATCCGCCTGCGGGAAGTCGAAGAGGCGAACGCCCTTCGTCTCCATGAGCTTGCGCATGACCTGCCCCGCCGCGGAATCCCCCATGAGAAAGGCCGCGTCGGTCCTGCCCTCGAGCAGCGCCTCCACGGCCGCGCTTCCGGAAAGATCCAGCAGCACGGTGGCGCCCCCGGGCTCGATGCCGTTCGCCTTGAGCAGTGCGAGCGACAGCACGTGCGCGCCGCTCCCCTCCGCGCCGATCGCCACCCGCTTTCCCTTGAGCTCGGAGAGTCGGGTAATCCGGCGCCCCGTATAGAAGACCGCGAGGGGCTGATGGAACATGCTCCCCAGCGATACGAGGCCCTTGATAGTCACGCCCTCGGCGACGCCGGCCTGCACGAACCCGACGTCGACCGTGAACGCGGGATCCGCGAGCCGCTTGAGATTCTCCAGCGAGCCGAGCGAAGGAAGGATCTCGAGCTTGACGCCGTTACGCGCCAGTATCTTGCGGTAGCGCTCGGCATGCAGCTGGAAGGTGCTGCCTTCGGGACCCGCGGTGATGACGATCGTATCGGGCGGAGCCGGGCGGACGAACCAGAACGCCGCCCAGATCGCCGCAGCGCTCAAGAGGATGACGGGACCCAGCGTGAGCGCCAGGTCGCGCCACGAGACGAGCGCAAGCCGCGAGGGCAGCCGCAGCGGCCCGAACCTTCTGCTCGGCGGAGTCTGCGGCGCGTTGTCGCTCATCGCGCAACCAGCAGGTCACGGCTCACTGGACTGGTCACTGGTCACTGGTCACAGAAGTACCGGTCCGCCATCACCTGGCAGCGCTTGATGAGGCGATGCTCGCCCGGGCCGTAGTCGGCCACGGCGTTGTGGATCGTGCCGATATCCTCCCACACGAGAACGTCGCGCTCCTGCCAGTGAAAGGCGTAGCGGTACTCGGGCGCGAGCTGGTGCGCAAACAGGAACTCGAGCAGCTCCGCGCTTTCCTTCTCCGGCAATTCATTGATCCGCACAGCGTAGCCGGGATTGGCGTAGAGCACCTTGCGGCCGGTGAGTGGATGAGTAAGGACCGCCGGGTGCGAGACAGGCGGCTTCGCCTTTCTCTGCGCGTCGCTGAGCGGCGGGCGCTTGCTGCCCTTTTCGCGCCGCATCATCTCCCAGAACTTTTCGAAATCGTGCAGCACGGTCATGCCTTCCAGGCGCCGCTTGAGGTCGGCGGGCAACCCCTCGTACGCAGCGTGCATGTTGCTGAACTCGGTCGCCCCGAGCGGACTGCCGTCGCGCAGCGGGATCCGGATGCCGTAGAGCACGTTCGCGAAGGCGAACCTCCGGCTGTACGACATGTCCGTGTGCCAGCCCTGCCCGGCGTCCGCGAAGCCGATCGGCTTGCCGTTCTCCACGATGTTGGAAAGGATCATCACCTCCGGAACGCCCGGCTCCTGGTGGCTGCCGGCGACGTTCACTTCCAGCGTTCCGAAGCGCGCGCTGAAGTCGGCGAGCTGGCGTCCGGTGAGGCTCTGGCGGGGGAAGCGCAGGACGCCGTAGCGGCCGAGCGCGGCCACCACGGCGGCGTGCTCCACGTCCGGCAACGGCTGCGCGAGGTCGAGTCCCTCGATCGTCGCGCCGAGGCTTTGCCCGCTGGGCGTTAGTTTCAGCATTGCTCTATCTCTCCGTCAAAACCATTCAGCCACGGAAACACACGGACGTACACGGAAAAAAGCAGAGCGAAGCACCGGATCGGGACATACCACCGTCCGATCGGATCATCCCGTTTCGCTCCAAATCGCAATTCTGTCCGTGTGTTTCCGTGTGATTCCGTGGCCAGGGGTTTGGACATTACTCGTCATTCATCATTCCACCTTCATCCCGCGCTCCTTGATTACCTTGCCCCACTTCGCCGCTTCCTTCTTCAGGTGGGCACCCAGCTCTTCGGGCGAGCTGGCGATGACGTCGTAGCCCAGTTCACGGAAACGTTGCTGCAGATCCGGAGCGTGCATGGCCTTGGCAATGCGGTCGTTCAACAGCATGACGATCGCGCGCGGCGTGTTCTTCGGCGCCACGATGGCGTTCCAGGTCACGAACTCGTAGCCCGGGACGCCCGATTCCGCGATGGTCGGCACGTCCGGCAACGCCTCCGAGCGCTTTGTACTGGTAACCCCCAGCGCACGCAGCCGACCCGCCTTCGCGTAGCGAGAAGTCTCCGCGATGCCGGAGAACGATATGCTCACCTCGCCACTGATCGTGGCGATGAGCGCAGGGCCACCGCCCTTGAAGTGGACCACGACGAGGTTGACCTTGCCGAGATAGTTGAAGAGCTCGCCGGCGATATGGGGATTGGTGCCGGGGCCCGCCGACCCGTAGTTCAGCGTGCCCGGCTTCGACTTCGCGAGCTGCAGGAGGTCGCCCACGGAGCGCGCCGGCAGCGAGGGATGGACGGCCACGGCGGACGCCGAGGAGGCGAGCAGCATGATCGGCGCGAAGTCGTTAATCCCGTCGTAGGGAACGCGGTTGAAGAGAAGCGTGTTGGTCACGAGCGGGATGGTGTTCACGAGCAGGGTATAGCCGTCGGGAGCAGAGCGCGCCACCAGCTCGGTGCCTATGGTGCCGGCGGCGCCGGTGCGATTGTCGACGATGAACTGCTGGCCGAGGCTCTCGGTCAGCCTGGGGGCCAGCACGCGCGAGAAGAAATCGACGGTTCCACCGGGCGGAAACGGCGCGATGATACGCACCGTCTTCACGGGATAGTTGTCGGTCTGCGCCTGTCCGGCTCCCGGCGCCGACATTGCAGCCGCGCAGGCGGCCACAGCCAGCATTGTTCTCAATGCATTCCTCCTCATCGATTCAACTTACGCCGGATTGTATCCGCGAATGGACCCGACCACCCCGTCACTACGTGACACCCCTCCTATATGAAGGAGGGGATTTTCCTGCACGACGTGAGCAGCGGTTGTTCTCCCCTCCTCCGATGAGGAGGGGTGGCGCGCGTACGCCCGCCGGGGTGGCGCTTTCACTCTCTGCGCGCCACGTTGCGTATGCGCCTCTCGCCGCTTGGCGCGACGGGAGAGCGCTCCCCGATGTAGCGGGCGAGCGCCTCCCGGGCGTCGGGGCCACCTGAGCGGTCCCGCCCTTCGCGCAGGACACCGATCCCGTCTCCGCCGGCGGCCAGGAAGCTGTTTACCGTGACCCGGTAGGATTGATCGAGTCTCATCGGCTGTCCGCTGATCGTGATGCTATCCGGCACCACCCGGCCGCCGGGAGGCAGCGCGGGATTCCAGGCATAGCTGAATCCCCTCGACACCTGCAGCACGGACTGCTCGGGTCCCTGCCATTGCCGCTCGAGCAGGCTCAATATCTGCGCGCCGGTCAGAGTCATCGTGACCAGCGTATTGCCGAACGGATACACGGAATAGACGTCGGCATACGAAATACCACCGCCGTCTCTTGCTTCCAGAGACATCCGTACGCCGCCCGGATTCATGAACGCGACTACGGCGCCGGCGGCCGCCGTGGCCGCGAGGTGGGCGTCCGCGATGAACTGGCCGAGCGGCGATTCTCCATCGGGATTGACCCGGCGGGTGATCGGGGCGCCCAACCGTCCCACGACGCGCTGCAGTCCTTCCGCCAGGGCCGCGTACCGCGCAAGAAGCACCGCCTGCGCGCCGTCCGGCGGAATCTCCGGGGCGACGAGATGATTCACGGCCGCCGCGGAAATGACATCGCGCGACACCGGGTCGATGGCGAGGTCGATCTCGGTCAGAAACCTGCCGTACGATCCCGCGCTCGTAACGAGCTTGCCGCCGAGCCTGCAGACGTAGGCGCGATGCGTGTGCGCGCTCACCACGACATCCACGGCGGGATCCAGGCGGCGCGCGATATCGACTATCGGCCCGACCGGATCGACGCACTCGTTCGCCCCGCCCGCTGTCATGCCGCCCTGGTGCAGCAGCACGACAATCGCCTCTATTCCCTGCTGCCGCACCACCGGCACGAGCGCGTTGACCGTTTCCACTTCGTCGCGGAATTCGAGTCCTGCGCGAGCGGCCGGTGAGAGCATGATCGGAGTCTCCTTGAGCGTCACGCCGATGAATGCCACTTTCACGCCGGCGTACTCCCTGACCCCGTATGGGGGCAGGAGCGGCTTGCCCGTGTCGCGCGCGATGACGTTCGCAGCGAGCATGCCAAAACGGGCCCCGGCAAACGACGCGCCCGACTTGCACCCGGCCGCCGGGCACCCGCCCTGCTGCATGCGGCCAAGGTGCTCTGCCCCGCGGTCGAATTCGTGGTTTCCGACCCCGTTGAAATCCAGGCCGGCCAGGTTCATGGCCTCTATCACGGGCTCTTCGTCGAACGAAGCCGCCAGGAGCGGCGAAGCTCCGAACAGGTCGCCGGCCGAAACGAACGCGAAATTGGGGCTGCGGGCGCGCAGGCGGCCGACCAGCGTGGCGACCCGGGCGATTCCCCCTGCGCGCACGCTGGCGCCGCCGATCGTTACGCTCTCGCTGGGAGGCTCGAGGTTGCCGTGAAGGTCGTTGATGGCGGCGATGGTCACGCGTATCGGCTGCTGCGCGGACGCAACGCTCGCCACGATGGCGAGCAAGAACGCGGAGAGCCATCTCGCACGCACGGCGAGACGTGATAGCCGTAGGATGAAACTTCCCCTCCTCCCACGAGGAGGGGTGGCGCGGCGAAGTCCCGCCGGGGTGGTCAAGTCAGAAGGTTGCACAGTGCACTCGGACCACCCCCGCCCGCGCTGCGGGCACCCCTCCTGTATGAAGGAGGGGATTTTCCTTCATCTTCCTCAGGACACCAGGATGTTTGGAGACAGCCCCAGTTGCAGGATCATGCCGAGCTCGTCGCCGAAGTACCAGCTCCGGCTCCACTTGCCGTCCACGAACCGCGCCGTTCCGATCTCGGCGACTTCCACGACCTTGCCCGTCGGCGGTATGCCGTACATGCTGACCGTCTGCGTGCCTGCCACCTTGAACCTCATCCACACGCTGTCCTTCTCCGCGATGAACCCGTCGATGCGGTCGCGCCGGTCCGGGAACGCGCGGGTGACGGTTTCCTCGCGGGCGCCTTTGGCAATCCCGTAATCCCGAAGATGCGGAAACCCGTTGCGCAGCTGCTTGAAGTCCGGCGCGCGCAGGTCCTTGGGCGGACCCTCGCCCTTCGAACGCGCGACGATCAACCGGTAGCGGTCTTCCTGCGTCGCGACGGGCCCTGATTGCAGGCGCTTCAGCACCGCGTCGGGGTCCTCGCCGGTATTGGTCACCGGCGGCACGATCAGCTTGCCGTCCTTGCGCTCGGGCATCCTGGCGCCGATCTGCTTCAGTACGGCGGCCTCGTCCGCCATGAACCAGCCCTCGACGATCCTGCCGTCCGCCACCCGCAATATCGCGATCTCGTGGGCGTCCACCTTTCTCCCGGTGGGCGGAATGCCGAAGAAGCTGCCCTTGTGCGTCCCGGTCAACCGGAACAGCAGCCCGACCTGGTCGCCTTCCGCGATGACTTCTTCGATCACGTCGACGCGATCCGGGAACGAGCCGCGCAGGAACGCGCCATTGCCGGGAAATCCCTGGCCCTCCGCGTTGGCGGCGAGATGATGCATCCCGCCGCGCGTCCGCTTGTAGTTCGGCGACAGGACCTCGCGCATCACGACCTCTTCCTCCTTCGTGCCCTGCGCCTTCTTGAAGCGCAGCGCCACCGCCTTGTTGCGCTCGAGCTGTGTCGCAGATGCCTGTGCCATCGCCGGACTCGCTTCAATGCCGGTTAGTGTCAACGCGCCCGCTCCGAGCGTGCCCTTGAGAAATCTGCGCCGTGTGTTCGACATGCCTCCTCTCCTCCCCAAGTACAGCGTGATTGGTGATTCGTGATTGGTGATTGGTCCCGGTACAGCCGACCGGCTTGTCGCGCAGCGCGCTGCTGAGCCTGAACACCATTCACTAATCTCCAATCACCAATCACGCAGTTATGTCGGGGTATATCATACAGCCGTCCTGCCGGAGAAACGGCCGAATGAAAACCAATAGCACGGACGCCGGTCACTGGTCACCGGTCACTGCTCACGCCTTCGGAGCTGTGGTCGCCGCCTGCCTCGCCATGGTGTCCTGGCCCGGGTACGCGCAGAACTATCCGGTGAAGCTCGTGCGCCTGATCGTCCCGCTCGCGCCGGGCGGGCCCAGCGACATACTGGCGCGCACCATGGCCCAGAAGATGACCGAGGGGTTCATGCAGACCGTGCTCGTGGACAACCGCACCGGCGCCGGGGGCACCATCGGCACGGACATCGCCGCGAAATCTCCCGCCGACGGTTACACCATATTGCTGATCGCGGTGGCGACCTACACGATCAACGCCAACCTCTACAAAAAGCTGCCTTTCGACCCGCGCAAGGATCTCCTGCCAGTGTCGGTGCTCGCTGGCGCGCCGTTGATACTCACCGTGCATCCCGCGCTGCCGGTCAAGTCCATGAAGGAGCTGATCGCGCTCGCCAGGGCTCGGCCCAAGGATCTCAATTACGGCTCCGGCGGCAGCGGCACCGGACCGCAGATGTACATGGAGCTCCTCAAACTCCGGACCGGCATGAGCGTTACGCACGTCCCGTACAAGGGAACGGGCCAGGCGATGCCCGATCTCATCGCCGGCCACGTGCAGGTGGCGCTCTTCAACATGATCGCGTCGCTGCCCGCAGTGCAGTCGGGAAAGCTGAAGGCCATCGCGGTGACGGGCCCGAAGCGCTCCGCTCGCCTGCCCGATACGCCGAGCTTCACGGAAGCCGGGGTCGCGGGCTTCGAGGAATACGGCGGCCACATGATCATGGCGCCCGCGGGCGTGCCGGGGGACATCGTCGCGCGGCTGCACAAGGAGTTGATGCGGGTGCTGCAATCGCCCGACGTGAAGAGCCGCCTCGAGCAGGAGGGCGCCGACATCATCGGCAACACGCCCGAGCAGGCGGCTCAATTAGTCCGCGGCGACATGGACAAGTGGGCGGAGGTGATCAGGAAGACGGGGATGAAAGTCGAGTGACGTGACTCGTGGCCCGTTAGCGAAACATTAGGGGATGTTATGCGAATGCGAATTGCAGTCGCCGACTTCGTGACCAACACATGCTTTCCCCTGCTCGCTGCAGAGGAGTTGGGATTTTTCAAGGCCGAAGGTCTGGATGCGCAGGTCGAATTGATTACCCCTGCGACTAAAGCCATTTCCGCGTTACGTGAAGGCGCCACCGACGCGTATGCGGGTGGTTCTGTCCATTCTGTCCTCAGGTCTTTTCCCTGCTGGAAAGGGGTTAAGCTTATTGCTGCACTCTCTCAAGGGCTTCCCTGGCTTTTAGTGATGCGTGCCGACCTCCGCGCAGAGCGCGGAGACATGAATGCCCTGAAGGGGCTGCGGATTGGTGCAGACCACGGACCAGATGCGGCGCTCAAGCAATTGTTGATCGCGTCCGGACTTCACGCTGGGCGTGACAAAGTGCAGATCGTGCCGGTTCCAGGTGCCGGGGAACCCGGTGTTTCCTTTGGTGTGGCCGCAGCCAAGGCACTTGAGGCAGGACAAATTGATGCCTTCTGGGCTAATGGCATGGCAACTGAGATTGCAATACGGCGTGGCGTAGGAAAAGTTTTGCTAGATGTGCGACGCGGCGATGGTCCGCCTGCCGCCCGGAATTTCACCTTCAGTGGTCTCGTGACCACCGACGCATTGATCGATCGAGACCCGGAACGAATCGCAGCCACTGTGCGGGCTATTGTCAGGACCCACAAAGCACTTCGGGCGGATCCAGCACGAGCCGCTGAAGTGGGAAAGCGGCGGTTTCCCCCCGACGCTGCAGAACTGATTGCCGCAATCATTGAACGGGACTTGCCCTTCTACGATGCTGCCATATCTGAAGAGACCGTAAATGGGCTGAACCGTTTCGCTCAATCGGTCGGCTTGCTCGCGGAACCGGTGTCCTACGAGCAGGTAGTCGCTGCTCGCTTCCGCGATTTCTGGCAGCCATGAGATCGTGAGATAGTTGGAGAGTCCTAGAGGCCAGGAGAGCGATTCACCATGAGCACACTGAGTAAGCGCAGCCTCGTCCTGCTTGTTCTGGGGGTGGTGGTGCTGGCCGTTGTCGCCTTTGCAGTAATCAAGAGAGACGCAATCGGCGATCTGATCCTGAAGGGCGGAGACACTTCGTTGACCGGCCAGTCCGCGCAAAGCAGTCCGCAAGCCAGGCTCGCACTGGACTTCCTTTCGGCGCTCCGCGCCTCCGACGTGAAGGCAATGACGGAGCTCACCACGGGCGAGCAGGCAACGCGGATTCAGCAGGAGGCAACGACGCCCACCCCGGACTTCCAGAACATGAAGGCGATGATGCTTGCCGATCTGCCCGCCGACTCAACGGAGCTGCGCAGCAGGATCAAGAGCGTTCAGATCCACAAGAATCGTGGCGTGGTCACGTTCGAGACGAAAGCCAATTCCTGGATGGTGATGCTGGAAGAAGCAAACGGGAAATGGAAGGTCTCGGGGTTCTAGAACCCAAGCTAGCGCAACGCCCGGTATGCCCACTCCGCGCAGGCGAGCGTTCGGTAATCCGCGCCGTACGGCCCGACGAACTGCGCCCCCATCGGCAACCCCGCCGGCCCCTTGAACAGCGGCACCGTCACCGCGGGCGTGTGCAGGGCGGTCCACATTTGATTGAAGACCGCGTCGCCCGTCGTCGCGAGCCCCTGCGGCGCCTCGCCGGGCGCGCTCGGCACGAGCAGCACGTCGAAATCGACGAACGTGACTTCCAGCAGCCGGCGGCATTCGGCAAGCACTTTCTGCGCGGCGACGAACTCATCGAGCGTGCACGAATCGCCCTTGGGCAGCCTGCTTCTCGCCTTCTCGCTGATCTTCTCCTCGAAGTTGCGACGCTCCCATGCGAGCGCGCGGCTCACCTCGAAGTCGCCGATCCGGGCCCTGGCGCCGGAGAGCTCGTCGAGCTTCTCCGGCATGGTGACCTCGCGAACGCGCGCGCCCGCCTTCGCCAGCCGCGCTGCCGCGTCTTCGAGCGCTGCAGCCGTGGACGCCTCGGCCTTCGACCAGTGCGGCGTGCGGTAAAAGCCGATACGCGGCTTGTCGATCGCCGGGAGCGCGAAGCCCGCCGCGTCCGGACTCGTCATGACGGCGAGGCCCAGCGCAACGTCGGCAACGGTGCGCGCCATGAGGCCGACGGTATCGTAGGACGCCGAATTGGGCTTCACGCCAGCGGGGTTGATCGCATCGAACGTCGGCTTGAAGCCCACGATGCCGCAGAACGCCGCCGGCCGCAGCACCGATCCGCCGGTTTGCGTCCCGAGCGCGAGCGGCGACATCCAGTCCGCGACCGCCGCTGCGGACCCGCTCGAGGAGCCGCCCGGCGTATGGGACGTGTTGAGCGGGTTGCGCGTCTTCCCGGGATGCGACATCGCGAACTCGGCGGTGACCGTTTTGCCCATGATGACCGCGCCCGCGTTCCTGAGCAGTGCCACGCACGCGGCATCGGCGCGCGGGCGATGCCCGGCGTAGATGGGCGAGCCGTACTCCGTCGGCATGTCGCCGGTGTCGATGATGTCCTTGATCGCGACCGGGATGCCGTGCAGGGGGCTCCGCGGCGGCTCCGCGTCCCGGGCGCGCGCCTCCGCCAGCACCTGCCGCGGGTCGATGTACGCCCACGCCTGCACGGCTTTCTCGCGTGCTTCGACCCGCGCAAGACAATCCTCAGCGAGCTGCACCGCGGTGAGCTTCTTTGACGCGATGAGGGTCGCCGCTTCCGCGGCCGAATAGCGATTCGTTTCCTTCATGCCGTCTCCTTCAAGGGAAGCTCCTCGCGAAGCTGGATGTGTAACGATACCTTCCACCGTGTATTCTACGAATATTCGCATCAACCGACAGCAGGAGACGCCCGTGACTGGAGCAACCGAAGCAATTGCGTCGTTCACCGTGTCGACGTCACTCTCCGATCTGCCGCCGGGCGCGGTGGACAAGTCGAAGAAGGCCATCGCCGACACGTTCGCCGTGATCCTGGCGGGCGCCGGCAGCGAGGTGGCAGAACCGCTGCACAAGTACGTGAAGGCGGCCGGCGAGTCCGGCGCGAGCCCCATACTCGGCACCGGCATGACCGCGGGCGCGGAGATGGCGGCGCTCGTCAACGGCACCTTCGGTCACGCTCTCGATTTCGACGACGTGCTCTCCATGATGCCGGCGCACCCCAGCGCGGTGATCATTGCCGCGGTGCTGTCGAGCCTGAACGGCAAGCCGATAAGCGGACGAGCGCTGCTCGAAGCCTATGCCGTGGGCGTCGAAGTCGGCGGGAAACTCGGTGTCGGGATGACGAACGAGCATTACCAGCGCGGTTTCCACGCCACCGGCTCGCTGGCCCTCTTCTCCGCGCTCGCGGCGCTCATCAAGCTGCACGGGCTCGACCTCGCTACCGCGCAGCAGGCGTTCGGCATCGCCGGGTCGATGGCGAGCGGCCTGCGCCGCAACTTCGGGACGATGACCAAGCCCCTCCACACCGGGCTCGCCGCCCGCAGCGCCCTCACCGCATTCCGCCTTGCCACTTCCGGCTTCACGGCCGCGCCCGACATATTCGAGTCGAAGGCGGGATTCTTTGCGGCGTACGGAACCGCGGCCTCCGACCCTGCCGTCACGGTCAAGGGCCTGGGCCGGCCGTTCGTTGTCGCGGATCCGGGACTCGCGCTCAAGAAATTTCCCTGCTGCTATGCCTGTCACCGCGGCATGGACGGATTGCTCGAATTGCGCAAACAGCTCGGGTTCGACGCGGGCTCCGTAGAGAAAGCGATCTGCCGCATGCCCCCCGGCGGCATGCTGGTGCTCACCTACCCGCGGCCGGTGACGGGCCTGGAGGGAAAATTCAGCATGGAGTACTGCATCGCGGCGGGCGTGCTCGACGGGAAGTACGGGCTCGCGACCTTCACTGACGATGCCGTGCGCCGCCCGGAAATCGCGGCGCTCTATCCTCGTGTAACGGCGGTTGAAGACCCCACCTGCCGGGGAGACGATCCCAACTTCGAGAAGAAGAGCTCGGGGAGCCGCGGATTCGTCGAGGTGGAAGTCTTCCTCAAGGATGGACGGAGCGCGAAGACGCGCATCGATATTCCGCCTGGCCATCCGCGCCGCGAGCTGTCCTGGGACGACCTGCGCGCCAAGTTCACCGACTGCGCGGAGCTAACGAAAATTCCGCCGGCGCAAGGACGGCAGGCGTTCGAGCAGCTTGCCGCGCTGGAGAAACTGGACGACGTGCGTCCACTGGTCGCGCTGCTGTCCTGAAGCAAACCTTCCCCTCCTACGACGAGGAGGGGTGGCGCGGCGAAGCTCGCCGGGGTGGTCAAGTCGGAAGACACACGTTTTGCTGACAGGTTACTCGACCACCCCGCCCGCGTTGCGGGCACCCCTCCTATATGAAGGAGGGGATTTCCTTACTACTCTGTCTGTCAGCCCCCGCGCGGGATGTTCGCTTCGCCTATCACGCGCCGCCACTTCTGGACCGCGGCCTTGTTGACGTCGTAGAACTGCCGCGGCGGGCCGCCGCCCGCGTCGAGCCCTTCCGCTCCCATCTGGCGCACCATTTCCGGCGAGCGCATTATCCTGGCGACTTCCCTGTTCCAGAGCGCGACGATGGCCGCGGGGGTCCCCTTCGGGGCCCACATGCCGTACCAGTGCAGCACGTCGAACCCCGGCAACACGTCGGCAATGGGCGGCACGTCCGGCAGCATGGAAAAGCGTTTGGCCGTGGTAACACCCAGCGCCCGCAGGCGACCGGCCTTGAGGTGAGGCACGATCGGCACGGCAGCGATGGCGGTGACCTGCACCTCACCGGCAATGGTGGCCGCCAGCGCCGGACCTGCCCCCTTGTACGGCACGTGAACGATGTGCGTCTTGCTGTCGAGCTTGAAGAGCTCCATCAGCAAGTGTCCCTGGCTGCCGGGGCCTACCGATCCGTAGTTCAACTTGCCCGCATTGGCCCGGGCGTGGGCAATGAACTCGCTCGTGGTCTTCGCCGGGACCGAGGGATGCACGGCGAGGACGATACCCGTCGTGCCGATCAGGATGATGGGATCGATCCCGTCTATCGGGTCGAAAGTCGGTTTTCCGTACGCGCAGGACGCTGCGTAACTCGCCGAAACCAGGGTGACCGTGTAGCCATCGCGCTCCGCGTGGGCAACGAGCTCCGCGCCCAGCAGGCCGCCGGCGCCGGGGCGGTTGTCCACGATCACCGGCTGCCGCAGGACTTCGGTCATGGGCACGGCAATCACGCGCGACAGAATGTCGGTGCCGCCGCCCGGCGGAAACGGCGCCACCAGCCGCACCGGCCTGACCGGATACTGTTGCGCCGCCGGCGCCGGCAACCCCGCCGCGGCCCCCAGCACGCAGAGTCCCGCGGCAATCAGCAGCCTTCTCATTACTTGCGTCCGCTCTAGCCTGTCCGCGGAATCTTCGCGTCGCGGATCACGCGCCGCAACTTCTCCACAGCGGGCTTGATCACGTCGTACAGCTGCTGCGGGGGACCGCCGCCGGCTTCGAGTCCCTCGGTTCCCATCTGCTTTATCATCTGCTCGGAATTCAGCTCCCGCGCCACTTCCTTGTTCCAGAGCGTGACGATGGCCTTGGGCATGCCCTTGGGCCCCCAGATGCCGTACCAGTGCGTGACTTCGAAGCCTGGCACCGATTCGCTGATGGTCGGGAGATCAGGCAGCAGGCTCGAACGCTTCGGCGTCGAAATCGCCAGGGGACGCAGCCGCCCCGCCTTGATGTGAGGCATGCTCGGGACCTGGCTTATGGCGGTCATCTGCACCTCGTTCGTGATAACCGCCGTCAATGCCGGGCCGCCGCCCTTGTAGGGGACGTGGACGATATTGGTGCCCGTCTCCAGCTTGAACATCTCGAGCATGAGGTGCACGATGCTGCCCGGACCGACCGAGGAGTAGTTGAGCTTGCCCGGCACCGTCTTCGCGTATGCGATCAGCTCCTTCACGCTCTTCACCGGGATCGAGGGATGTACCGACATGACGAGCCCGGTGGTGCCGATGAGGATGATGGGCTGTATGCCGTCCACCGGGTCGTACGTGGGATTCCCGTAGGCGGAGGTCGCCGCATAGCTGCTCGATACGATGCAGAGCGTGTAGCCGTCGGGCGCCGAATGCGCGACGATCTCCGCGCCCACGACGCCGCCGGCGCCGGGCCGGTTGTCCACGATCACCGGCTGCCCCAGCCTCTCGCCGATCGGCACCGCGATCACCCGCGACAGAATGTCCGTGCCGCCGCCGGGCGGGAACGGCGCGATCATGCGAACCGGCCTGGTCGGATACTTTTCGGCTGCCGCTACGGGCGGCGCGGCAAGTACAGCGATGCCGGCAGCAAGCAGCAATACCGATCTCATGCGTTCCTCCTCGCAACGATCTCTCGAAACTTGCGGCGATCGCTCCGGGGCAACGACTTCTTCGAGCCTCTATCCGCGGGAGGGTGCGCCTGCGGACAGTTTATTCCTCACTGCGGTGCAGGAAAAGGGGCGGACCGGCCATGGCCGCGCTGCGTTCAGGATCGGCCCCGGTGCTGGCGGTACGAGATCAGTTCGACGCGGCTGGCGGAGTTGATCGCGTTGCGCGCATTCCTCTTGGTGAACTCCATGGCGAGCACCCGCCGCGCCCGTTCCGGCGCGATCCAGTAGACGTATTCCCATGTGCCGCCTGTCCCCGCGACCGCACCGCGCCCTTCCACACGGTAGGCTTCGAACGTTCCCGCCGGCACCTTGATGGTTTCCTTGCCCGTTACCTTGAGAGTTATCTCCACATCGTCCTCGCGTTCCCGCGGCCACGCCGCGCGCCGCTTGTGAGTCCTGGAGTCGTTCTTTTCGAGCTGTTTGTCGCCGCGGATGATGTGAAAGCGGGTGGTCCACTTCTTGCCGATGCTGTATTCCGGAATGAAGATCTGCGACGGCGACAATTGCGTGCCGTCCCGGGCGAGCACGTCGTTGCCCAGCAGGTCGGTAATCCTGCGGCCCCTGTTGTAGATCACCTCCGTGTCCGTGATCTCCGTGACGGTTTCCGTGAATTCCCCGGCAGGATCCCGATTCAGCAGGTCCGCCCTGCTGTAGACATAGCGGTCACCGACGCTGAACGCGGTGTCGGCACGCTGCGTGCCCAGGGTGTAGGGGCGCTGCGGGGAGGCGACGACCGCCGCGACCTGCACCGGTTTCTCCCCCTGCTGCGCGAGCAGCCGATCCAGCCTGAACTGCGCAACCTCGGAAAACTTGCCGCTGGGGTAACGCCGCAGGTAGTTCTCCAGCGCCGCGATATCCTTGTCCGCGCCTATCTTCATCCACAGCGAGAGCTCATCCTCGAACTGCCGCTCGATCTCTTCGCGCGCGAGCTGGGTGCCCGCGGCCGGCGGCTGGAAATAGAAGTCCCCTTCGAGCGAGGTGCTTTCCCACGGGATCTGCTGCCCTTTCGACGCGAGGCGCACGTTCAAGCGCACGCGCTTGAACACATCCTCGATCTTCGCCTGCTTCACCTGGATTTCCTTGAGCAGGAATCCCGTGTAGAGGCCGTTCGCTCCCGTTCCGTCCGCTGCCACGTTCCCCGGCGCGGTCGCATAGGCGAGCAATGTGCCCGGAGGCGCATCGAGCTGGCTCAAGCCCTTCTGCTCCAAAGCCACCTGCGTCCCAAACGGATTGTCCCGGCACGCGTCCAGAATGATGATGTTCATCGCGTTGCGCGCGCGTATGAGGTCTTCCAGCAGCTGATAGACGTCGACCGCCTGCGTCTGCATCTCGGCGACGGTCCCGATGGCGGCATCCACCGGCACGAGATAGTTGCGCCAGCCGAGTTGCGCTCCATGTCCCGCGAAATAGAACAGCCCCACCCCCTTCGACTTCGCCAGGCTCGCCCCGAAGGAATGGAACGCGTCGGTCATCTGCTTGCGGCCGGCGTCGAGTTGCAAGTCCACGGTGAAGCCCATGCGCTTCAACTGCTCGGCGATCGCGGCTGCGTCGTTGCCGGGATTCTTCAAGGGCGCTTCCTTGTAGCGGCTGTTGCCGATCACGAGGGCAACGCGCGGCAGGGCGCTGGGGGGAGACATCGACCGGCGCCGCCTGGAACGCCCCTCCCGGCAACGCCAGCACGCCGGCGGCCAGCAACAGCTGCAGCGCACGGCGAGCGAGGTCCCTTCGTGAACCGTGATCCGTGATCCGAAGCATGCGGCTCCAGCTACGCCGCCAGTTGAGGCTGCAGCGCGGATTCGGGCGTTCCGTCCTTCCACGGCAGCGGAACGTCGTAGTCCTTGAGCAGGCAGTCATCGGGCAGGCATTCGAGCGGCGTGAAGTCGCGATGCGCGATGTACTCGGGCCGCTTGAACCGCCGGATGTGATTCGACACGGCGCACAGGCTCAGGTACACGGCCACGCGGTTCCAGGGCGAGAGGTTGGACGTCGAGGCGTGCACCAGACACGAATGGAAGAGGATCATGGAGCCGCCCGGTCCTTTTGGCGCCACGATTCCGCCCCGCGCCACGAGCCTCGCGATCGTCTCGTGATCGATCGTCCACAACGGATAGCTGGTCGTGGTGAGGTCGTGCCCGGCGTCGAGCACCCCCAGCTTGTGGCTCCCGGGGATGAACATGAGCGGGCCATTGAATTCGTTCACCTCGTCGAGGAAGATCGCGATGTTCATGGCGCGCGCCTCGGGCATGAGGTCGTCGTTCTTCCAGGTGCCGTAGTCCTGGTGCCACTGCCAGACGTCGCCGTCGAAAGCCATCTTGCCGTTGATCTTGAACTGGTGCATGTAGACGGCCTCGCCGAGGATCTGCACGACGGGGTCCACCATGCGCGGGTGGCGCGCGAGCCTCGCGAACGGATAGCTGTAGAGATGCGCGGCGAAGTTAGTGCGCACCGCGTCGCTCCCCTTCTCTCGCACGTTCTCCGGCCGCTGTTGCGCGTAGAGGCGGGGCACCTCGTCGAGCAGGACCCTGGTCTCCTCCGGCCGGAACATGCCCGGGAAGAACAGGTAGCCTTCCCGTTCGAACTGATCGAGCTGCTGAGCGGTGAGTTTCACGGCTCCTCCATGCGAAATCCGCCGGCGCTCAAGCTGCCCCGGCCGCTGCGGGATATCATAGTGGAAATGGACTATGAAATCAGGCTGTACATGGACCAGCTGGCGCCGCAGGCAGTCGTGCAGATGCCGCTGCACTCCGCTCCGGTGCGGGCGATCTACGTGATTTCCGGCGGCCTACGGCTGGGCTCCGGCGGGGCCACGGCTACGCTCGGCGCCAACAGCGCCTGGCACAACCGCGGCGCCGTGCGCGCCGGGGCCGGACATCTCACGACCCTCGCGTTGCGCTGGGAGCTTGCTGGCCCCGGGGAGCCGGATGCTCCCCTCGCGGGAGATGGCGTGACGAGCACGCGCCTGCTCTCGGCGAGGCTGGCGCTCGATCCCGCTCAACCGTACCTGTTGCGCTGCGATCGCGTGGATTTTCCGCCCGGCGGCGAGGCGCTCCTGCACACGCATGCAGGCGGCGGCATACGCTGCCTGCTCTTCGGCGCCATCGAAATCGAGACGAAAGGCAAGCGCACCCCGTACGGGCCGCTCGCGTCCTGGTTCGAGGCCGGACCCGATCCCGTTTACGCCGCCGCCTCGAAGACCGAGCCGACCGCTTTCGCCCGGGTCATGATCCTGCCGCGCTCTTTGCTCGGGAAATCGTCCATCGCTTACGTCAACGCCGAGGACGTCGCGAAGCCCAGGAGCCAGCAGTATCAGGTGTTCATTGATGTCGCGGTTGAGCTTCCGCCCAACCCAAACGAGTGATGAGTACTGGTGATGAATACTGGTGATGGCAACTGGTGATGAAAAGGCGCGCTACTCGTACATCACCATTTTTCATCACTATTTCTCATCACCATCTTTCATCACCATTTTTCCCTGCTGCTGCCTGAGGTATAGTTGCAGTCAGATCGACTGAGGAGTCAGCAATGGTAATGCTGTACGACCCGACGGCGCCGCGGCGCGAGGGCGGCGACACGGGAGAGCGCAAGACGCTCGCTGGGCTGAAAGGCGCGGTGGTCGGGTTCATCGACAACGCCAAGCCCAATTTCAACCACCTGGTGGACGATCTCGCCGAATTGCTCGAAAGCCGCTACGGCGTGCGCGCGGTCGTGAAGCGCCGCAAGCGTTCCGCGTCGGTGCCGGCGCCCGAGGAGATGCTCCGGGAAGTCGCCAGTCAGTGCGACCTGGTGATCACCGGCTCGGGCGACTGAGGATCCTGCTCGTCGTGGAGTGTCCACGACAGTGTAGAAGCTGCGAAGCAGGGACGCGCCGCCGTGGCAATCTGCTCGACCGCCTTTCTCACGCTCGGCCGCGCGCAGGCGCGGGCACTGGGCAATCCCGACCTGCCGATCGCGGTTATCCCGCATCCGTTCGGCGTGCGCTCGCGCGAGGAAGTGCGGCAGATGGCGGAGAAGTGCGTGGACGACATCGCGAAGCTCGTTGCATACCAGGAACCCTAGCCACGGAATCACACGGACACACGGAAGTGATTTGCTCTGGGGCGCTTTTCATGATGGCAGGACGCTTGCATGTACGTTCTGTCGATGTCGTCTCTATGGTGCTATTTTCGTCCGTGTAATTCCGTGTGTGTCCGTGGCTGAAATGGACTTTGACATGAACCCTGTACCAGCCGCGGCGACGTTCGAAGCGCCCGACGATCTCGAGGAAATCAACCGCCTCTACCGCGAGCGCAAGTGGGGTGACGGGCTGCCGATCGTGCCGCCTACCGTGGAGCGCGTCGAGCGCATGCTGCGGCACACGCAGCGCGACCGCCACGAAGTCGTCGCGCGGGTCGCGCCCGGCTTCGGGGAGGCGACGGTAGAGCGCATCGCGATCAACGCCGTCATGGCGGGCTGCGACCCGGAGTACCTGCCCGTCCTGATCGCCGCCACCGGGGCGGTCGCGTCGCCCGAGTTCAACCTCCAGGGAATACAGGCGACGACCAATTCGGTCGCCGTGTGGGTGATCGTCAGCGGGCCGCTGGCGAAGACATTGGAGGTCAACGCCGCTTTCAACTGCCTCGGCCAGGGCTGGTGGGCGAACGGCACCATAGGGCGCGGGCTGCGGCTGATACTGCAGAACGTCGGCGGCGCGCTGCCGGGCGAGATGGACCGCGCGACCCACGGCCAGCCGGGGAAGTACTCGTTCTGCTGCGGCGAGAACGAGGAGGCGAGCCCGTGGGACCCGCTCAACGTGGAGCGCGGCCACGCGCGCGGCGCGAGCACCGTCACGGTGGTGGGCGCCGAGGGCACCATGAACATGAACACGCACACCAAGGAGGCGCCGGAGCTGATCCGCGCGTTCGCCGAGACGATGCAGCATCCGCCGAGCAACGAGTACACGCACGGCGGCGAGCCATGGCTCATCCTGAGCCCGGAGCACGCCGACATCTTTCACCGCGCCGGATGGGGGAAGAGCGAAGTGAAGCGCCGGCTGTGGGAGGCCTCGAAGATGCCCGCGCGCAGGATGACGGCGAAGGACTTGCTGCGGGTGCACGATTCGCACGGATTGAAGCCGGGGCAGTTGAAGCCCGACGACCTGCTCGCGATTTCCGAAACGCCCGAGGACATCTGGCTGCTGGTGGCCGGCGGGCCGGGGACGCACTCGGTTTACGTGCCGTGCTTCGGCAACTCGCGAGCCGTTACCCGTGCCATCCAGTAAAGCCTCATGCCCTCGGTGCGCGGTTTTGCCGCAGAAAATCGAGCTCTAGGCGTAAAAACAGAGCGTTTTACAGAACTAAACATCAATTAATCAGGCACTTCCTGGGGTCAGACCCCGGGAAGTGATTGTCAGGGCATGTCCTTGTCGGTGTAGACCAACGACACCCGCGCTTCCTCCGGCACGGGCGGCATCGTCGTGCTCCACTCGGCATACCGGGCACGCAGCGCGGCGAGCCGGTCGGGGTGGCGCCGCGCGAGGTTGGCGCGCTCGCGCTCGTCCGCCTCGAGATCGAAGAGATACTCGTTCGCGCCGATCGCGAGGTATTTCCAGCGACCTTCGCGCAGCGCGCGCTGATCGCGGTGCTTCATGCGCCAGAAGAGGGCCCGGTCGCTGCACGCGACCGGATCGCGCAGCACCGGAACGAGGGACATTCCGTCAAGGGGATGGTCCGCGTGCGCGGGCACGCTCGCCGCGGCGAGGAACGTCGCGACCCAGTCCATCGTGATCGCGAGTTGCGACGTGACGCCGCCCGCCCCGACCACGCGCGGCCAGTGCGCGATGTACGGCACGCGGATGCCGCCCTCGGTCAGGTCCATCTTGCCGCCGACGAGCGGCCAGTTGTCCGAGAAGCGCTCGCCGCCGTTGTCGCTGGTGAACACGATCAGCGTGTCCTCGAGCAGCCCCCCCGCCTCCAGCGCCGCGGCGACCCCGCCGATCCCCTCGTCCATGTGATGGATCATCCGCTGGTAGACGCGGATCGAGCCACCGTCGAGATGGGCGATGTTCCCCTTGAGCCCGGCGGCGACCCCGGCGTCGTCGCGCGTCTCCCACGGCCAGTGCGGCGCGGTGTAGTGCAGGCTAAGCAGGAACGGCCGGCGGTCCGCGGCGCGCCGCCGCACGAAGTCCACGGCTCGCTGCGACAGCAGGTCCGTGAGGTAGCCCTCGGCGCGTGCGGGCTCGCCGTTCTCGTAGAGATCGCCCCGGCCCTCGCGGTCGGTGTGGGTGAAGTAGTCGACGCCGCCCGACACCGGCCCGAAGTGCTCCTCGTAGCCGCTCTTCAGCGGACCGAAGTGCGGCGGAAAGCCGAGGTGCCACTTGCCAACGAGCGCCGTGCGGTAGCCCGCGTCGCGCAGCAGCGATGGCAGCGTCGGATGCGCGGGCGGTAACCCGATCTCCGGGTGGCCGCGTGCCCGTCCGGACATCGGCTCCTCGGCAGCGCCGCGCAGCCGGTACTGGTAGCGCCCGGTAATCAGAGCGAACCGGGTCGGCGAGCACACCGGCGCGTTGGCGTAGCCCTGCGTGAAGCGCAGCCCGCGCGCGGCCAGGCGGTCGAGGTGGGGCGACACCGGCGCGCGGCCGCCGTAGCATCCGAGGTCCGCGTAACCCAGGTCGTCGGCGAGGATAAAGACGAAGTTCGTCGGCACCGGCCGCAAGTGTAAGCCTGCAGTCAACACAACGCCAAAGGGTGGCGAAATACCGGGCCACCGAGCGTTGTCTGCGCGTTCCGCCTTCCTGCACTCGTTGACGTGCCCCGAGGGGTGTGATTGACTCGCCCGTTTGACGTGACGGACAGGGAGCGATGAAAACCATGGCAAAGAAGCGGACGGCAGCGAAACCGATGCGCGCGCGCGGGATGACGTTCTGCACGCTGGCCGGGAGCGGCGGCGGCACGCTGGGGCTCAGGACCGAGCGGGGTATCCTGGATGCGGCAGCGGCGTCCAGGCTCTACCGGATCGCGGCACCCACGGACATTCACGCGGTGATCGAAGGCGCGGATTGCGCGCCGCTCGCGCGACTCGCCGGGAAGGCGCTCGACGACAAGCGCGGCCGGAGCGTGCTGATTCCCGAAGCGCGCGCCCGGTTCGCGCCGGCCGTTCCGCGTCCCGGCAAGATCATCTGCGTCGGACTCAACTACCGGCAGCACGCGGTTGAGACCGGCAACGCGATTCCACCGGTGCCGATGCTGTTCAACAAGTTCAACAACACGCTCCTCGGCCATCGGGGCAGGATCCCGCTGCCGGTCAAGGTCGGCACGAAGTTCGACTACGAAGTGGAACTCGTCGTGGTGATGGGTCGGAAGGCGCACGACGTGCCCGAGGAGAAGGCGCTGTCCTACATCTTCGGCTACGCCAACGGGAACGATTTTTCCGCGCGCGACATCATGCGTTCGAGCAGCCAGATCATGATCGGCAAGACCTGCGACGGTTTCGCGCCGCTCGGGCCTTGGGTCGTCACCGCGGACCAGATTCCGGATCCGCAGAACCTCAAGATCGCCACCTACGTGAACGGCGAGGAGCGCCAGAACTCGAACACCTCCGACATGATCTTCAGCTGCGCGCAGATCGTCAGCTACTGCTCGCGCCACCTGACGCTCCTGCCCGGCGACATCATCTATACCGGCACGCCGCAGGGGGTCATCCTGGGCTACCCGCCGGAGAAGCAGGTGTGGCTGAAGCGCGGGGACAAGGTCGTGACCGAGGTCGAGAAGTGCGGCACGCTCGAGGTGACGCTGGCCTGACGGCTATGTCTCCTTGGGGTCGACTCCGGAAGCCCGGGATTCCCGAAAGCGGCCAGTTTCATTCGATCACCAGGACGGCCTGCTTGACGATAGACTCTGGAATCGTCACGCCGAGGGCTTTCGCAGCCTTGAGATTTACCGACATGTCGAACAGTTTCGGCCCCTCTACCGGGAGGTCAGCGGTTTTAGCGCCCTTGACGATCTTATCGACGAATCCGGCAGTCCGGCGATAGATATCGGGGACATCCGCCCCATAGGAGATGAGCCCCCCATCCTGGACGAATGGTTTCCACTCGTAGATGGCGGGCAGCCCGTTCTTCGCCGCGCGCTCGATAATGCGTTGTCGCTGGACGTTGAACATCGGATTAACCAGCACGATGAGTCCATCGGCGCGCTCCTTGGCCATGGCTGAAAAGGCAGCGTCAAAGTCGTCAACCTTTGCTGCCTCAACAACCTGAATTTCTACGCCAATCGAACGGGCAGTGGCTTGTGTCTCTTTCAACATCTTCTTGAACGTGTCTTCGGTGAGCGTGCCCGGACTCCACAGGATGGCCACGCGGCTCAGGGTCGGCGCGATCTGTTTGAGTAGTTGGAGCCTCTGCGGCGTCAGCTCCGGCATCATCTCTGTGATACCAGTAATGTTTCCTTCGGGGCGATTCGGGTTCTTGAGGACTCCCATCGCCACGGGATCGGCGCTGGGTGTCATGATGATGGGAACGCGACTGGTGCTTTGCTTGGCGGCGATCAACGCCTCGAACGGTCCCGCAATGATTGCGGCCACGCCTGAGCGCTCGAGCTCCGCCGCCTGTTCCGGCATCAGTTCAATTTTGCCGCCCGCATAGCGCGGCTCTATCACGTAGGTCTGCCCTTCCACATGGCCTAGCTCGCGCATCCCCTGGTGGAATGCACCCAGGTTCGCGTCCTTGGCAGTCGGCCCTGCACGCGACATCCAGCCGACTCGAGCAGCTTTGGTCGGTGCCTGTGCTTCGGCGACAAGTGGCAGCCCAGCAGTAATAATGCTGCCCACCAGAATGAAAAATGCAAGTGAAGCTTTGACTGTCGTGCCCATATCCGCCGCCTTTCGAAATAGGCGCACCGAGGTGCGCCGAAGAACTGGATGCTGGGAGGCGGGGGGTGGGGTGTCCGTCCGTTACCGTACATACGGTCTTCGGTATCCAAACGTGAGGCTTTTCTGCCGCGCCTTCCCTGGCGGCCTTGGCGTGCTTGGCGGTGAGGCTTATTACTCTCACGGCAGCAGCCGCGCCTCGCGATAGCGACGCAGGTAGGCGAGGATCTGCTCCACCGTATCGACCACGCCGTGAAATCCGTGAAGGCGGATTTTCGTCGTGTCCGCGATGTTGTCGTAATCCAGTCCCCAGAAAAAGTCGGCGAACGGCCACGATGCGACGTCGTGAAGCGCGTTGCGCTTGAGGTCGTGCCGCCGGACGATTCGCTCCCATGCCGGATGCTTGTCCTTCATCCACTCCGCCAGCCGGAGCGGCCGCACCTCTCCCACCGGGAGGTTGAAATGGGCCGCAATCCGCGGCCATAGCCACTGCCAGCGAAACTGGCAGCCATCGGTGACGTTGTACGCATGGTTCCGCGCCTGCGGACTCGTAGCCATCCACGCGATGGCGCGCGCGAGGTGCGTGGCGTCGGTGATCTCGATCAACGCGGCGTAGCAGCCGGGAGCGCCGGGGAAATCGAGCGGCAATCCGTACTCAGCGCACATCGCCGCCCACGCCCCGACCGTCGAAACGATGTTACGCGGGCGTTCCGGCGCGAAGTCGTAGACGAAGTGAGGGCGCGACGCGGACCAGGTCCAGCCCCGGGTTTCGCATCGCTCGCGCAGAAGATCTTCCTGGTCATAATAGAAGTTGGGCGGCATGTGCCGGGGATCGTCCTCGCGCGTGGGCGTTCGCGGCGGCCTCAACCGGACGTCGTACCACTTCTGGCCCTCGACCAGGTGGACGTGCTCGAGCCCCGGCGCGGCGGCCTCCGCCGCATCGACCACGTTCCGCAGCATCGCCACGTTGCGTTCCACGTCCTCCACGCCTCCCTCGCCGAACTCCGCGCGGGCCGTGTAGAAGAGATGGGTGACGCCCTTCGCGCTCGCGAGGGCGCGCGTGCAGCCTTCCCGGTCCAGCAGGTCGGCGCGCACGTACGAGAGCCGCGGGTCGTTCGACGTTCCGGGCGGATGGCGCGACAGCCCGATGACCTGCCAGCCGTCCTCGAGCAGCACGTCGACCAGCCTCTTGGAGGCTGCGCCCGTGGCGCCGGCGATCAGTGCGGTTTTCGACGTCATCGTTCTTGGAAACCCGTTATTGCCGCAGAAAACGGGGCTTCAAACATCAAATTACCTCAGTTTCGGGAACATAGCGCTCACATATCAAACGCTTACCGGGGTCAGACCCCAGGAATGATTCTCGGCGCGTCCTGGGCTTCGATGAAGGCCTTGCGAAAAGCGATGGGATTCGAGATGCCCGGGATGGGCGCATGCGATGTGCCGGTTCCCGAGATGACAAGCGTGCCGTAACCCAGGATGCGCCCCATCACGCTCTGGTCGACCTGGATGCTCTCCACCTTGTTGATGTTGAGCTCCACGGTCCGTCGGCTGATGAAGCCGAACTTGGCGATAACGCGCCGTGTCGTGATCGCAAGCTCCGTGGTCTTGTACTTGATGTACGCGATGATGAGAAAGATCAAGCCTATGCCGAACGCGGGCAGCAGAATGATGCCGAGCGCGATGTATCCCCATAGCGACCACAGGCTGATGTGGCCGACATGAACCACGCGCTCGTCCTTGATCAGTGCGCCTTCGACATAACTCGTCATGTACTGCCTCCTGACTGTGCGGTCGGCGGGGAGATCGGAGGAATTCTACATGGCAAGCACGTTCCGGCGTGGCTCCTCTCTCCTCCCTCCGCTCCCATCTCTCCTCTCTTTTCACTGGTATTATCCGCGCATGCCCCGCGTCGTCGCGCTCTATCGCTACCCGGTCAAGGGCTTCACGCCTGAAGCGTGCGAGGCCCTGACGGCGTTGCCCGAGGGGCGTATCGCCGGCGACCGCGCGCTGGGATTCCGCTTCGCAGACTCGCCGGCGCCGGACGCGGCGTGGAGCAGGAAACACGAATTCGTCGCGCTGGTGAACACGCCCGGCCTCGCCCGGCTGCAGCTGAGCTACGATCACAATGCGCGGCGGCTCCGCATCCGTCGGGACGGCGCGATGCTCGTCGAAGCCGGGCTCGATCCGCAAGGCCGCGATCGCCTGACGGCGGCCCTTGCGGAGTTCGTGCTGAAGCTCGAAGAAAACCCCCTTTCCGGCCGTCCCGAGCGGCTGCCGCTGCGCCTGGTCGGCGATGGCGCCTCGCCCCGCTACCAGGACAGCGAGTCGGGACAGATCACGCTGCACAGCCGCGAGAGCCTGGCAGCCGTCGCGGCGGCTGCCGGCGATTCCGCGCTCGCCGAAGCGCGCTTTCGCTCGAACATCGCCATCGAAGGCGTGAAAGCGTGGGAGGAGCACGACTGGTTCGGACGCAGGATACGGATCGGCAAGGTGGAATTCGACGTGGTGAGGCACAAGACGCGCTGCCTCGCCACGCACGCGAACCCGCGCACCGGCGAGCGCGACCTGCCTTTGATGACGATCCTCAAGAGCGCTTTCACACAGGAGCAACCGACACTCGCGGTTGGGATGGTGACGAGCGGCGCGGGCGGGGAGATACGGGTCGGCGATGACGTCGCCGTCATTTGATGGGGTCATGCATTATGGATCGTGCGTGCAGGTGATTCGCGTCACCTTACGTCAATGCTTTACGCCTGACCCCTGACGGCTTTATCACGGAGGCAACAATGAAAGTTCATGAACTCGTGGCGCGTTTCGCAGCCGCGGCGGAAAGCGCGGATCCCATGGGTTCGGCGCGGCAGGTGCTGGAAAGTCTGAAGGATGACCTCGGCACGATCGAGAGCACTCTGGCTTATATCTCGGGCGTCGGCGGTAATGCGCGACAGGTCTTCTACCGCTCGACCAGCCTCACGCTGCTCAAGGTGTGCTTCCCAAGCGGCCGGCGCACCCCGCCGCACGACCATGGCACCTGGGCGCAGATCCTGGTCCTTTCGGGAGAGGAAAAGAACACGCTCTACCGGCGCGACAACGGCGCGCTGCGCAAGGCGAGCGAGGTAACGCTCACGCGCGGGACGATCCTGCCGATGCGGGCGGAGACCGCGCACGTCGCCGAATGCATAGGCAGCGCGCCCGCGATCGGCCTGCATGTCTACGGCGGCGACATCCTCGAGCTGCCGCGCCGCATGTGGAACCCCGAGACGCTGGAGGAGCACCCGCTCGACTGGACGCAGTACGAGACCTTCGCCCGCGTCGCCTCGAAAGCGGCCAGCGCGCCGCAGTAGAACCTGGCGCTACTTCGCTGCCGCTTGCGCCGCCTGCTGCTCCAACCTCAACTGCGCCGCGCGCGCGCAGCCCTGCATGGCGAGCAGGTAGCGCTGCACTGCCTCGCTTCCCAGCTCGTACGGATGCGGCCCCTTGCCGCGGCTGGCCAGCATTCGGTTCTTCGCGACGGCATTGTCGAACTCGGAATGATTCGAGATGATGACCGTCGCCTTGGCGGCGGCTGCCTGCGCGGCGAAGTGCCGCTGCGAGTCGATATAGGTCTGGAAATTCCGGATGCCCGGGTCCGGCGTGTTGTTCACGAAATTGAACGCCGTGCCGCCCGAATACGCCACGCTGACCGGCCGGCCACGGTCCAGTACCGTGAAGGTGTAGGACAGCGTGCCCGGCGTATGGCCGGGCGTCAGCCAGGTCCTCACGCTCGCCTCGCCCAGCGTGATTTCCATTCCGTCGGTCGCCACCATGTCGCGCTTCGGCGCCATCGTCTTGTAGCGGTTGGGATACTTTTCGACGAGGTCCCAGTCGGCCACGCCCATAACGACCCGCATGCCGTAGCGCTTCTGCATCATCTCGGCGCCGCCGATGTGGTCGCCGTGCGCGTGGGAGATCAGCATGTACTTGATGTTCTTCGGGTCGAGACCGAGTTTCTGCATCCCGCCGATGATCAGCTCCTCGGAGTTGTAAGGGTAGATCGTGTCGAAGAGGATGATTCCTTCCTTCGTCGTCAAGGCCCAGGCCGAGTGCACCTTGCCGCCGACGAAGTAGAAGTTGTCGAACACTTTGGCAGGCTCGGCGTACCAGAACTCGCGCGGCGGGACCAGCGCCGGGTTCGCGATATAGGGCGGCACGGTGTCGCTGGTGTCTACCCCGCCGCTCTGGGGCAGCAGACAGATGCGCGCCAGGGTCCCGGTGAAGTCGAACCCGGCGGCGTCCTTGGCCGATTGCAGCGCGGCCCGGATCTCCGCCTCGAAGTTTCTCCCGGCCGGCGCCTGCTGCGCGTGCATGCCGCTCGCGGCGAGACCTCCGACGACACCGAATGCCAATGCGATTCCAGCTGCGCGACGTTTCATAATTGCCCCTCTCCTCCCTTCTTTCTCCGTGTCTTGGCCGTAAATCCTATTCTATTGCGATTTCCCGACCTCGTTGAACGCCGCTCCGAACAGGAACACCTGCACGGCAAAGTAAATCCACATCACCAGCACCACGAGACCGCCGGCGGCGCCGTAGGCATCGGCGAAAGCGGCGCGCCCCAGGTACAGCCCGAGGAGTTCCTTGCCCACCTCCAGCAGAACCGCAGCGAGCACCGCGCCGCCCCAAACGCGCCGCCACGCCTCGCGCTGCGACGGCAGCCATCTCATCAGCATGCCGAAGAGCGCGCTGAGGATAGCGAGCGATAGCAGCAGGTTGAGGGCGATCGCCAGCAAGCCGAGCACCGGAAACATTGCCGTCAGCCAGCCTCCCATCGCCGAGATGACCGCGCTTGCGATGAGCGAAACCAGGAGAAGAAAGCCGACGGCTAGCACGAGCGCCAGGGACCAGAGCCGTCCGCGGACGAACCACGACACGAAGCTGTCGCGTCCGCGCGTGGTGCCGTGGATCGCGTCAAGGGCGTAGCGCAGCTCGACGAACACGCCGCTGGCGCCCACGAAAAGCGCGACAGCGCTCGTGATGCCCGCCCACGGTCCCTTGTCGGAAGCCTTTGCCGCCGCGTCGATCATGGTTTCCACCGAGCTTGCCGCGCCGCTGCCCAGGAGCTCTTCCAGCTGGTCCAGAAACTCCCTGCGGGCAAAGCCCGCGTCCACGAACATGCCGGCGACCATGACCACCATCAACACGAGAGGGGTAATGGAGAAGATGGCGTAGAAAGCGACCGCCGCCCCCAGCCTTGGCGCCTGGTGGTCGCTCCAGAGGTCGACCGCCGACTTGAATCGCCGCAAAACGGATTTCACATGGCGTCAGACCGGCATCCCGGGAACATGTTTCAGCACAGCGTGAATCCGGCCATCCTTGTCAGACTTTGTCCGACGGATCCATCGGGAGCCTGTCGGGAGAACCACTCACGCTGGATTCGCGTCGTCTTCGACGCAGTGGTTAAGCCTCAACATGCAGCGCGAGTCACGTACGCCATGGTGCAATCAACTCGCGCCAGGTAAGCAAACGTGACCGAGCGGCGACGCGTAACCAAAGGCAACCATACACGATCGCACCCATTGCCACGATGACCATGACAACTTGCGCATGGCCGAGACCGACAACGAGACCCGCGGCACCCCCGCCCAACCACACTATGGCAAGCGCAAAAGCGACCGCTCGATTGACGCCGGAGAGGTTGCCGCGAATGGTCATTGTTGGGGCCTAACGCCGGCGCCAAGAGGCGCGCGGTTCTTCCGCGCGTCCTTCTTGAGCGCGTTGTTCGGCAACTGAAAGTACATTGGAACGCCAGGATTCAGTAACGCGGCCAATCGACGAAATGCCCATCCGCGCAAGAGGGCGAGTATCTTGGCTAAAGCTACAGCAGAAGAACCGCTGATTTACAGCGGTCATAGTGGCATGAAAGGGCGTTTGCTCTTTATTCAAATTGAATGCAACTTTAACGAGGGTAACCTCTCCCGACTTGATTGGTAGCGGCGGCAACCCATCACGGGTGACCTTACCTCGAACCTTCTTGTAAAAATTCAGCGCCCGGCCGTCGTGCTCGCGCTGCACGAGGTTGTATTGATCCATTTGACCGAGAAGCGGAAAGCGCAGAGTCGTTGGCAGGTTTTCCAATAGTTTGGCAACGATCGCCAGCTCGAACGGATTTAAAGAGACCCCACCCCATAAAAGTCTTGTGAACACATTTCCGTATTGAGTCTTCATTCTATGGCGCCGAACAGTTAATGGGTCGACGAAATTCGACCTATCACGCTAATGATGCGCTCGATCGACGTCAAGATTGAATCAAATCATCGTGAATCGGATCCAGAGGCCGGACATGCCGACAGGACCCGGCCAGTTGCTCGCAGGAACGAGGGCAGTCTCTGTTTTCGCATCCGACTCTCTGAGTATCTTTCCGCTATTTCTTCTAGAACCCGAACAGGCTTGCGTCTTCGGCCCTCGCGAGCCCCTGCGCGGCGCGCAGCAGGCACAACTGGTTCGTCCCGTCCGAGTGCAGGAAGCTCGACGCGTCGCGCAGGTACTTCTCGACGGGGTGCTCGTGCATGATCGAGGCGCCGCCCAGCACCTCTCCCGCCAGCCTGCACGCCTCGAACGCCGTCTCCGACGCGTTGACCTTGGCGAGCAGCCCCAGCACGCGCGCCTCGGGCCGCCTGCGGTCCGCGAGCCAGGCCGCCTTCCAGATCTGCGTGCGGGCCGCGTCGAGCTTCATCGCCATCTGCGCAAGCAGCATGGCCACCGCCTGCTGCTCGGCGATGGGCTTGCCGCCCTGCACGCGGCGTTTCGCGTAGGCCAGCGCATACTCGTAGGCGGCGCGGCCCACGCCCAGCGCCGTTGCCGCGGCCTCGGCCTTGCTCCCCCACATGAAGTCCGCGCGCAACCGCGCCATGAGGCCTTCCCCGCCCAGCAGGTTTTCGGCGGGCACGCGGCAGTTCTCGAGGTGGAACGTGCCGTTCGTGGCGAGGCGCTGGCTGCCCTTCTCGTGGAAAAATCCGGCGCGGAAGCCCGGCGTGTCGGACGGCACGGCGAAGACGCTTCCGCCTTCACGCAGCGAGCGCGACGTATCGGTGCGCGCGATGATGAAATAGAGCTTCGCCATGCCGCCGTTCGAGACGTAGCGCTTGGTCCCGTTGATGACGTAGCCGTCACCCTCGCGCACCGCGGTCGTGCGGAAGTCGATGTCCGGAGAGTCGTAATACCCCTGGTGGTCCGAGCCCGCGCCCTCCTCGGTAAAACCGATCGCCAGCGTGGCTTCAGGGTCGGCGACGAAGGGAGGGATGAACCGCTTCTGCTGCCCGGGCGTCATCGCCTCGCCGAGGATGTGCGCCATCTTCCAGCACTGGTCCATGATGACGGCGAACCCGAGGTCCCCGGCGGCAAGCTCCTCCCCGGCAAGGCACAACGACTGGATGTCCGCCCCGGCGCCGCCCCATGCCCTGGCCACGGCGAGCGTGCGCAGTCCTGCCGCGTCGGCCTGCCGGATCCAGTCCCATGGAATGCGCTCAGCGGCCGTCGGCAACCGGTCGCGCCGCAGCACGTCCGGCTTGATCACCTTCGCGGCGAAGTCGCGCGCGACGGCGCGCCAGTGCTGCTGCTCTTCGGTGAGCGTGAAGTCCATCGGGAGTTCCTCGCTGTGAGCTATCAGCTATGAGCTATGAGCCATAGGCTATGGGCTACGACTATGCTGTTCAAGCTCACAGCGCACGGCTCACAGCGTACGGCCCAACAACAAAAAACCCCGCCAGCGGCGGGGTTTTTTCTGAAATCGTTCTACGTTCCGACGGTCACGCCTTTTCGTCGCGTTTCGCCTTCTTCTTGTTCTCGAGGTACCACATGTAGATGAAGAATCCGACGATCGACCCAACGAACAATATGAGGAACAATGCGACGTACACCACCGGGACACCTTCCTGCAGTGGTGCGTTTGCAGCATCCTCCATGCTGGCAGCCAGCGCACAGCAGGTCATGAGGAACAGGGGAACCGCGGAAATCAGCTTGCTCATATCGCTCCTGGGCGTCTCTGCCAAAATAAAAGAAGGCATTGATTTTCTCATACTTTCCTGCCACTGGCGTACGTCGTCCGCATCATGTCTTAACTCTTTGTAATAATCCTAGGGTAAACCCTAGTAAATACCCGCTGCGGCGCAGCATTTTCAAGCTATTTTCCACGCTGAAAGCGGCTCCAGTCGACGCGCACACGGCGGTCCGCACGCCGTTGATGCTTTCAGCTTCGGACACGACGGTCGCGCCGTCATCAAGCAGCTTCTTCAGCTTGTCGGCTACGACAGGCGCCGCCGCGCCTGCCTTCGCGGGCGCGTTGCGCACGACGGAGCAGATCTCACGCGCACGCGCGCGCTTGTCCTTGTGCTCCCCCGCTTGCTTGAACATCGCGGCGTGCGCCTCCGACAGGTAGCCGCGATCTCGTAAAAGGAGCGCGACACCAGCAGCTCGCCCGCGGGACAGAAGCTCATCACCCGCTGCGCGACGTTGATGCCGTCGCCGATGATGTTCACCTGGCCGTTCAGGTCGGTGATCAAGGGGATACTCTCGCTGCAGTGCGGCATGCGTCTTGGCCCGCGCGGAACTGCACCCGCGTATCCGGTGCCTAAGTAAAAGATAACAAACCGAGGACGCCGTTTCTTTACCTGGGATGCGGCGGCAAGCGATATGCGCAACCCATCCGTGAAAGTTTTCACTATTCTGGTCGCTCTGTTCCTGGCAGGGGGTTGCGTGGCGGCCGACAACCAGTCCGACACGGCTCGCTCTGGCGAGTCGCAATCCGAGTCGCGCTCGGCGACTTCTGCGCCAGTACCGCTGCGCGATCAGGCGGCAAAAGACAAGGACAAGCGCGGCAATACTCCGCCGGGGATGGATCGGACCGGCGCGGGCCCGGCGGAGGGCGCCATTCTGGACCCGTCCGGAGCGGTCACCAAGCAACCCGTGCTGCGGGAGAGATAGATCCATGTAATGCCGGAGCAGGCGCCGCACGCCGGCAGTTCAGGAACTCGCGGCACTGGCCGCAGCCCAACCTGCGGGAGGGTGCCGGAGGCTGAATACCGTGAAGGCAGGCCTGGTCATCCCGGGAACCTTACTGGCGCTCGCGCCGGTCGCAGCATTCATCGCCTACGCCGCGAGCTCGGCCCTCCCGCCGGGGGCACCCGCATCGACCCCCGTCTTCGATGCCGCGCTCGTGGCAAAGGGCGCCGCGCTGGCAAAGATCGCCAATTGCGCCACCTGTCACACGGCGGAGGGCGGCATCCCTTATGCCGGCGGCCGGGCGCTCGCAACACCGTTCGGAACCATCTACGGCACCAACATAACCCCGGATCCGCGGCACGGCATCGGGGAATGGCCGGAAGCGGCGTTCATCAGGGCGATGCGGGAGGGCATCGACAAGGATGGACGCCATCTGTATCCCGTATTTCCCTACGACCATTACACCCTGATGCCGGACGAGGATTTGCGGGCCCTCTACGCGTTCATCATGACGCGTGACCCGGTCGCGGCCGAGGCTCCGGCCAACGATCTGCGCTTTCCGTTCAATATCCGCTCGCTGATCGGGGCCTGGAAAGCGCTCTACTTCCGTCCTGCGGCGTTCGCGCCCGATCCGGCGCAAAGCGCTCAATGGAACCGCGGCGCCTACCTGGTGCAGGGGCCGGCACACTGCGGCTCGTGTCATACGCCACGCAATCTCCTGGGTGCGGAGAAGACGAAACAGCACGTCGCGGGCGGTGAAGCCGAAGGCTGGCACGCGCCCGCGCTCGACGCCGGATCGCCGTCTCCCGTGCCGTGGACCGCGGAAACGCTGTACCAGTACCTGCGTCACGGCTACGTCGAACAGCACGCGGTCCCGGCCGGCCCCATGGTGGAGGTGGTGCGCAACCTCTCCACCGCACCCGAAGAAGATGTGCGCGCGATCTCGGTCTACATCGCATCGCTTGGCGGCGAGGAGACGGCCGAGCGCCGGCAGCACGCGGAACGAAGTGTGGCGCGCGCCAGAAACGATGCAGCGGCGCAGGCTGCGGGCGCCCCGGCAGCGACGGCAGCGGACGGCGGCGATCCCGTGGTGCGGGCCGGCCGCGGCGTATATGCCGATGCCTGCGCGAGCTGCCACGGCAGCGGCCGGCTCAGTGCGTCGGCCGGCACCGCGCTGCACCTCGCCCTGGGCAGCGCGTTGTATTTCCCGACGCCGCGCAATCTCATACACATCATCGTCGACGGCATCGTCCCGCCGGACGGGGAGCCCGGGCCGTGGATGCCGGGATATGCCGGCGCTCTGACCGACGATCAGGTCGTCGGGCTGGTTCGATTCCTGAGATCTGAAGTCGCGAAGGCGCCGCCGTGGCGCGACGTGGAAGGCGAAGTACGGAAGGCGCGCCGTGAAAGTGAGCGGAAACTGGCGGTGGCCGAAGCAAAGTAAGACTGCAAACCCAATTCCGCCACAGCGGACACAGAGGCCACAGAGAGTGCATCACGTATGAAGTGTCGTCGGGTTCCTCTGTGTGCTCTGTGATCTCTGTGGCTGATATTACGGTTCTGAGGAGCGAGGCGAAGAGATGATTTCGATCAACGTCAACGGCCGCACGGTGCAGGTCGACGCCGAGCCCGATACGCCGCTCCTCTACGTGCTGCGCGACCACCTGGAGCTGAACGGCGCGAAGTTCGGCTGCGGGCTGGGACAATGCGGCTCGTGCACGGTGCTGCTCGAGAACCAGCCGGTCTTCTCCTGCCTCATTCCGATCTCGACCTTGGGAGCGCGGCGGGTGAGGACCCTGGAATCGCTCGGCACCGCGGACAAGCCGGGACCCGTTCAGCGCGCGTTCCTGGAGGAGCAGGCCGCCCAGTGCGGCTATTGCATACCCGGCATGATCATGCGCGCGCAGGCGCTGCTCGAGCGTAATCCCTCGCCAAGCCGGCGAGAGATCCTGCGCCACATGAGTCCGAACCTGTGCCGGTGCGGCACCCACATGCGCATCGTCGCCGCCGTGGAGAGAGCGGCGCGCCTGATTACGGCAAGGGCCAAGACCGAGGCCGAGACGTGAACGGGGCCGCACCCGCCGGTGTCACCAGGCGCGACTTTCTCGCCGCGGGCGGCGCCCTCGTCGTGAGCTTTTCCCTGTGCTCCCGCGCGCTCACGGCTGCAGCGCAGACCAAGCCCGAAGCTGCGCCGGCGCTGCCCGGCAGCCTCAAGACCGCCCCCATGCTCGACTCGTGGATACGCATAGCCGGGGATGGCAGCATCACCGTGTTCACGGGGAAAGCCGAGCTCGGCCAGGGCATCAAGACCGCGCTCATGCAGGTGGCAGCGGAGGAGCTGGTGGTCGATCCGCGCGCGCTCACGCTCGTTACGGCCGATACCGGAGCCACGCCCGATGAGCGGTACACCGCCGGCAGCCAATCGATGCAGGACAGCGCAACGGCGATACGCCACGCCGCGGCCCAGGTGCGCGCGCTGCTCGTGGGGCTGGCGGCCGGAAAGCTCGGCGTTGCCGCGGAAAGCCTGACCGTCGGAAGCGGCGCAGTGCGCGCGCCGGACGGTCGCCGCGCCACGTATGGCGAGCTGGTGGCGCAGACGAATCTTCACGTTACGGCGCAGTCCGAATCCCCGCTGCGCGATCCGGCCACCTACGCCGTCATCGGCAAGTCACTGCAGCGGGTCGACATCCCGCCCAAGCTGGTTGGCGTTTCCATCTACGTGCACGACCTCCGCCTGCCGGGCATGGTGCACGCGCGCGTGGTACGGCCGCCGAGCTACGGCGCGCGGTTGAACAGCGTCAACACGACCAGCGTACAGAAGATGCGGGGGGTGCTCAAGATCGTCCAGGACGGGCGCTATCTCGCGGTGATTGCCCAGCACGAGTACCAGGCGGTAACCGCGGCGCGCGCGCTTGCCCGGTTGGCGGTCTGGGACGAGGCGCCTGCCCTGCCGTCTCCGGATGATTCCTACAACTGGTTCCAGCGTCTGCCGTCGCAGGATATCGTCATCGCGGAGGGCCCGCCCACGTCCGCCGGGGCCGGCGCAGTCGAAGCGACCTATCGCCGTCCCTACCAGATCCACGGCTCGATCGGCCCGTCGTGCGCCGTAGGCCGCTACCAGGACAACGTGCTGACCATCTGGACGCATAGCCAGGGCGTTTATCCGCTGCGCGACGCGATCGCGGAGTTGACGAAGCTCCCGGCCGAGAGCGTGCGCTGCGTACATATGGAGGGTTCGGGCTGCTACGGTCACAACGGCGCCGACGACGCGGGCGCCGACGCGGCGCTCCTCGCGATGGCCCTCCCCGGGCGGCCGGTGCGCGTGCAGTGGATGCGCGAAGAGGAGCACGCGTGGGAGCCTTACGGCTCGATGATGGTGTCCACGGTGCGGGCGCGGCTCGGCGGCAACGGCCAGATCAGCGATTGGCAGTACGACGTGTGGAGCAACTCGCACAACGAGCGTCCCGGGCCGGCCGGGCAGCTTGCTCCCGCCTGGCACCTGGCGGCCCCGTTCGCGAAGCCCGCGCCCAAGCCGGCGCCACAGCCGACGGGCGGCGGCGACCGCAACGCGATACCGCTCTACCGTTTTGGCAACACGCGCGTGGTGAATCACTTCATCGCGACCATGCCGCTCCGGGTATCCGCGCTCCGTGCGCTCGGCGCGTATCACAA
>DASRJL010000015.1:0-6089 GCA_035649495.1 Burkholderiales bacterium
GCGCGGCGCAACACCGTGGCGACATGCTCCGGGGTGTAATACAGCCCCCAGGCCCGGCGATAAATGTCCAGCCATTCGTGCTTGGACATCCTGGCGTGTCCCGCGGTAACGTGAAACGTGTCGTAGCGGTTCAGATCCTGCTCGAGCGGAATACCTTTCTCGAACGATTCCTTGTGATCCTGTGAGCCCGGCAGCGGCGTCAGGATGAAGAAATCGAGCACGTCGAGCGGTAGCTCGCGTTTGATGATTTCGATGTCGCGCGCGATGGTCTCGGGCGTGTCGCCCGAAAAGCCCAGAATGTATCCGGCGTTGGTGACCGCGCCGATGCTGTGCCAGGCCTGTGCAACCGCGCGGTACTCCGTGATGTTGTTCTGCCCCTTGCGCGCTTCCTTGAGCGTGTCCGGATTGATGCTCTCGAGCCCGAGGAAGACCCGATTGACCCCGGCGCGCCCGCATTTCCCGATGAACCCCTTGATCTTGTGGGAAACGGTATCGACCTGAATCGAGAAGCTGATGGGCAGCCCTTGGCCCTCGCGCAGTGTGATCAGACGGTCGAGAATCGGCTCCCAGTTCCGATTGCGCGCAAAGTTGTCGTCGGTGATGAGGAAGCTCTTGATGCCTTGCGCCAGGTTGCGCCGGACGATGCGCTCGATGTCGTCGGGGTTTCGATAGCGCGACGTGCGCCCGTGCACGTTGATTATGGTGCAGAAGCTGCACAGGAACGGGCAGCCTCGTCCGGCGTCAAACGTGGCCTTGCCGCCGCCGGTGCGTTTGGCCGACTCGGCCGGCAGAAAGGGTTGCGGCACGCCCTCGAGCGCTGGAGTTTCGGCAATGTAGTTGTACAGCGGTTGCATCTCGCGCTTCATTGCGTCGCGCAGCAATTCATCGAAGCGGCCTTCGGCTTCCCCGGCGAACAGCGAGATGCCCGAGTCCATCGCCTGCTGCAGCTGCAGTTCCTTCATCGCGCCGGGCAGCATAGCCACCGATCCGCTGACGTGGAAGCCACCGATGCAGGTCTGGATGCCAGCCGCGCGGAACCGGGTGCAGATGTCCACCGCGCGTGGGAACTGATTCGTTTGCACGCCGCACAGCCCGACCAGCCCGTTGCCGCCGTCGGCCTGTACTGTTCGGATCAGGCGGTCGACGCGGACACGGTTAATCGTCTCGTCGAGCACGTGCAGTCGGATCTCGACGTCTTCACCCAGCACCTTGCGCTCTATGCAGTCGAGCGCGAGCCCGTAGAGCACGGCGAGCGTATTCGACGGCGTCGAGGCGTGCGCCCACTGCAGCACATAGCCGTCATCGTCGTAGTGCGACGGCTTGATGAGGATGAGGTGGAAAAGCGTGTGCGGTTTCATCTGAGTCGAGGCAGTAAGGATAACAAATAAACGACCGTGTTGAATCCGTTTTTCCGTCGAGCGAGCGCCTCCAGCAAACACCGGCGGAAGTGGTCAAAGGATATGATACACACCGATTATGACCATACGGGCCGCGCTGCTGATCGCCGTGCTCGCGGGCTTCACGCTCTGCAGCATGGGCTGCGCGAGTCCCGCGCGGGCGGACACGCTGGATGAAGCTATCGAGCTGAGCAACGCAGCCGGCTTGCATCGCGACAGGGGCGAGTACGCGCAGGCTCTGCCGCTTTATCAGCGCAGCCTTTCCATCATCGAGCAACTGTTCGGTCCTGAGCATCCGGCCGTTGCGGTCGCTCTCAACAATCTCGGCGTGCTGTATCGGGACATGGGCGAGCATGGCAAAGCGCTCCCGCTCTATCAGCGCAGCCTTTACATTCGAGAGCAGGGAGCAGGACCGGACGATCCGAGTGTAGCGACCGCTTTGAACAACCTCGCCGCGCTTTACCAGGCGATGGGCGACTACGCGGAAGCCCTGCCTCTCTATCGGCGCGCGCTCGCAATCCGAGAGAAAACTTATGGACCGGAGCATGCCGACGTTGCGCTGAGCTTGAATAATCTCGCGAGCCTCTACCGCGCGATGGGCGAGTATGCGCAGGCGCTGCCGCTGTATCGGCGCGCTCTTGCGCTCGCCGAGACGCTGCTCGGTCCTGCGCACGCCGACACGGCGATGGGTCTCAACAATCTTGCCGCCGCGTATGAAAGCCTCGGCGAGCCGGCGAAGGCGCTGCCGCTCTACGAGCGGAGTCTCAAGATTGTCGAACAGGTGCTCGGGCCGCAGCATCCGAACACCGGCATCGCGCTCAACAATCTGGCGCTGGTTTACCGCGACATGGCCGAGTACCAGAGAGCGTTGCCGCTGTATCAACGCGCGCTTGCGGTCTGGGAGCAGAGCCTCGGGCCGGAGCATCCCGCTACAGCAATCGGCACGAACAACCTCGCGGCCCTGTACCGGGCGATGGGCCAGTACGCGCGGGCGCTGCCCCTGTACGAGCGCAACCTGGCCCTGCGCGAGAATACGCTCGGACCCCGGCATCCCGACATCGCGGTGAGCTTGAACAACCTCGCGGCGCTCTACGAGAACATGGGCGACTACCGCAAGGCTTTGCAGCTCTACCAGCGGGCGCTGCCGATCGCAACCGCTGCCGGCGTGCCCGAGACAGTCTGGCGCGTGCAAGCTGGAATGCGGATCGTCTTCGCGCGCATGAGAGAGCCGGAGCTTGCGATTGTCTTCGGAACGCAGGCGGTCAACACGATACAAGGCCTGCGCGGCCAGCTGGCCGGCTTCGAACGCCAGACGCAGCGCTCCTTTCTCGACAACAAGATCGACGCGTACCGGGGCCTCGCCGATCTTCTGGTCGGGCAAGGACGGCTCGCCGAGGCGCAGCAGGTGCTGGCCATGCTTAAGGAGGAAGAGTTCTTCGATTTCATTCGCAGAAACGACGCGGAGGATCCGCGCCGCTCCCGGATCGAGACAACCGGCGGACCGGAAGCCATCGCGAGTGTGAAGGCGCTGCAGGATACGCTGGCGGCCCTCGGTCCCGGGTCGGTGGTGGTGCAGTACGTCCAGGCCGAATCGAGGGTTAACATCCTGCTGACGAGCGCATCCGGGCAGACTGCGCGGCAAGCGCCCGCGGCAGCGCTCGAGCTCAACCGGAAGATCGAGGTTTTCCGCCGCGCGCTGCGCAATCCCGGTCTGCGCCCGCAAGTCCTGGGACAGGAGCTTTATGAAATGCTCATCGCGCCGATTGCGGCGGACCTTGCACGGGCGAACGCACGAACGCTCATGCTGTCTCTGGACGGCACACTGCGTTATATCCCCTTTGCTGCGCTCTACGACGGCGAGCGGTATCTCGTCGAGCGTTATGGCCTTGTGATATATACCGAAGTCGCGCGTGAGAATCTCGCGGCGCGGCCGAGTCCGCGCCGCAGCATCGCGGGGCTCGGTCTGACACACGCGATCGGCGATTTCGATGCGCTGCCTGCGGTGAAAGCCGAGCTCGAAGCGATCGTGAAGCAGGGCGAAAGCGGCGTCATCCCCGGCGAGTTGCGCTTCGACGAGGAATTCGACATGCAGCACATCCGCCGCGCGCTTGCGAAGGGCTATCCGCTGCTGCACATCGCCAGCCATTTCGTGTTCAGCCCGGGCACGGAAGCGAACTCGTTTCTTCTGCTCGGAGACGGCGACCGACTCACGCTCTCGCGGATCAAGGCCGAGAAGCTCGACTTCAGGCAGCTCGATCTCATTACGTTGTCGGCTTGCGAGACCGGTCTCGGCGGCGGACGCAACGCGCAAGGTGAGGAGATCGAAGGGTTCGGGGCGCTGGCGCAGAAACTGGGAGCGAAAGGCGTGATCGCGACATTGTGGCCCGTCGCCGATGAAAGCACCGGGCTCCTCATGCAGCACTTCTATCGCGGCCGCGAGGAAGGGAATCTCACCAAGGCGGAGGCGCTGCGGCAGGCGCAGCTTGCCCTCATCCGCAGCGCTGCAGGAGATTCAACGAAGCGCTACAGCCATCCTTTCTTCTGGGCGCCGTTCATACTTATGGGCAATTGGCTGTAAGTCACCTCACGTCAGGATTTGCGTTCCTTGCGCACGAATCCACCCAGCTTCTCCTTCCACTCGTCCGAGTGCATGCAGCCGACCCAGGCTTCCATGTCGTAGCGCAGGCCCGCGGAGAGCCCGGTCTCCATCGACTGGTTGAGCGCGCGCTTCGCCTGCATCACCCCGACCGCGGGATGCGAGGCAATCTTTCGCGCCATGGCCATGGCCTCGTCCATCACCTTGTCGAGCGGCACGATCTTGTTGATGAGCCCGAGCTCCTTCGCCTCCCTGGCGTCCCAGCGCCGGCCGGTCAGGATGAGCTCCTTCGCCACCTGATAGCCGACGAGCCGCGGCAGGCGCTGGCATGCGCCGCCTCCGGGGAAAAAGCCGTGCGTCACTTCCGGCAGCGAGAAGATCGCGTTGTCGGAGGCGATCGCGATGTCGCACTGGAGCACCATCTCGTAGCCGCCCGCCATGCAATAGCCCTTGATGGCTGCGATCACCGGCTTGCTGACGGCGGCGAGGGCGCTGCTCGATCTGCTCGTCATGTAGTGACGCTCGAACACCATCTCCTCGGTGGTCTTGGCAGACCGCTCCTTGAGATCCGCGCCGGTGCAGAAAGCCTTGTCGCCGGCGCCGGTGATGACGATCACTCTTACGTCCTTGCGCAGGTCGAGCGCCGGGAACAGCTCCAGCAGCTCCATGCGCATTGCCTTGTTGATCGAATTGAGCGCCTCGGGGCGGTTCAACGTCACGACGGCGATTCCGTCCTGGACATCGAGCAGATGAAGCGGGGCTGCAGCCATAGCGAAGTTCCTTTGTGCAATGGGTTGAGATCAGCCGCAATCATAGCGCGTGAATAGCGCGAGAACCTTTAGCCACGGAATCACACGGAAGGGCACGGACGCTTTCACCTGTTTTTCCGCGTCACGCAGGGCCTTCTGTCCTGTTCTTGATTCTTTCCGTGTGTTTCCGTGTGTTTCCGTGGCCAATGGGTTTCGCAGTGCGGTTAGAATACCGGCGTTCCCGGAGGAGGACGGCTATGGCTGCAACGCGCTCGAAATTGTTGTTTGCCGCATTTCTGGTACCGCTGGCGGCGGTACCGACAGCGGCAATCGGCAGCGAGTATCCCGAGCGCCCGATCCGTATCGTCGTACCCTTCACGCCGGGCGGCGGCACGGATATCATTTCGCGCGCGCTCGGGCAGCACCTGTCCAGTGTCTGGGGCCAGAACATCATCATCGACAACCGGCCGGGCGGCAACACGGTGGTCGCTTCGGAAATTGTCGCCCGGGCGCGACCGGACGGCTACACGCTCATCATGCAGATCAACAGTCTCACCGCACTGCCCGCGATGGCAAAGGATGGCCTCGGCACGATCTCGCTCGACCAGTTCTCCCCCGTCAGCCTCGTTGCTTCACTGCCCCACGTGCTCGTAGTCAACCGCCAGGTCCCCGCGGCGAGCGTGAGGGAGCTGGTGGCGCTCGCCAAGGCCGCACCGGGCAAGCTGAACTACGCCACGCCGGGGGTCGGCACGCCGGTGCACCTTGCCGGCGCGCTGTTTGCCTCCATGGCCGGCATCAACATCGTGCCGGTGCCGTACAAGGGCGCAGCCGAATACACGGCTGCGGTGCTCGGGAATCACGTGCAGATGGTGTTCGGCTCCGCGCCCACGGCAATTCCGCATATCCGCACCGGTGCGTTCAAGGCGCTCGGTGCCTCCACCTCGAAGCGCATTCCGCAGTTACCCGACGTTCCCACTATCGCCGAGAGCGGATTCGCGGGCTACGATATCTCGAGCTGGTACGGGGTGCTGGCGCCGGCGAAAACACCGAACGACATCGTGGCCAGGCTGGCGAAGGAAGTTGCCGCCGCGACGAAGACGAAAGCGTTCATGGACGCCCTGCCCGACTACGAGATGATCGGCAACACGCCCGCGGCTTTTGCCCAGTTCCTCAAGAAGGACGCCGAGATGTCCACGCGGATCATCGCGCAGTCGGGTGCGAAGGCAAACTGAGGGACTAGGGACTAGGGACTGGGGACTAGGGACTGGGGACTAGGGACTGGGGACTGGGGACTGGGGACTGGGGACTGGGGACTGGGGACTGGGGATTAGGGACTAAGGAGCAGTT
>DASRJL010000016.1:0-3815 GCA_035649495.1 Burkholderiales bacterium
TGGTGTTCTTTTCGATCGTCGAAGTGCTCACCGGCCTGGCGCAGAACTACACCACCTTTCTCGTTCTGCGCGCGTTGTTCGGAATCGGGATGGGCGCGGAATGGGGCGTGGGCGCCTCGCTCGTCATGGAAAAAGTGCCGCCGCGCCTCCGCGGCATGGTGTCGGGCTTCCTGCAGCAGGGCTACGCGGCCGGCTACCTGCTCGCGGCATTGTGCTACCTGATCGTTTTCCCCCACTGGGGCTGGCGGCCGCTGTTCTTCATCGGCGGGCTCCCCGCCCTGCTCGCGCTATTCGTGCGCGCCGGCGTGCAGGAGTCGGACGTGTGGCGCGCGACGCGGCACGAAACCTGGTCGCACCTCGGCCGGGCGATCGTGTCGCACTGGAAGCTCTTCCTCTATATCACGGCGCTGATGGCGATGATGAACATGGTCTCGCACGGCACCCAGGACATGTATCCCACGTTTCTCGAGCGCGACTGGGCGTTCGGGCCGCGGACGCGCGCCGCCCTGACCGCGTTCTCCCAGGTGGGCGCGCTCGTGGGTGGGGTGCTGCTGGGACTCTTTTCCGACCGGCTGGGGCGCCGGCGCACGATCGGCCTCGCGCTCGCGGGCGCCCTGCTCATGATCCCACTGTGGGCCTTTGCGCCCGCAACACCCCTGCTCTGGCTCGGCGCATTCATGATGCAGTTCTTCGTCCAGGGCGCGTGGGGCGTGATCCCGGCGCACATCAACGAGCTCGCGCCGGACGGGGTGCGCGGTTTCTTGCCTGGCTTTGCGTACCAATGCGGAGTGGCAGTGGCAAGTCAAATCCCCCACGTACAGGCGCTGTTCGCCGCGAGCACGACGTACGCGCGGACGATGGCGCTCTCGGCGGGGCTGGTGTTCATCGCCGGCGCCGCGGTGGCGCTGGCGGGGCCGGAGCGGCGGGGCGTGCCGTTTGGGAGGCCGATGGGCTGATGGCGGTATCCGGGCCCCGCTTGACATTCGGGGGCCGTGTACCGATAGTTCCCCGCGAGCGCAGTAGCCAGTGACCGATCGAGGACCTGGGGCAACGTCTCCGGTCCTCGTTGTGTTTTCGGAGACTGGCAGCGCTCGACCGGCGCCGGCTACAATGTTCGCGTCCTTATTCCAAGGCCGCGCGGCGCAGGGAACATGAGTGAACAGGAGTTTCATCAGATGGCACGCATGACCGGTACCGTGAAGTGGTTCAACGACGCGAAGGGGTTCGGTTTCATCACGCCCGAGAACGGCGAGAAGGACTGCTTCGTGCATCACACCGCGATTCAGGCGGAGGGCTACAAGTCCCTGGCCGAAGGCCAGCGCGTCGAGTTCGACGTCGTGCAGGGCCAAAAGGGCCCGGCGGCGCAGAACGTCGTCAAGCTCTAACCACCGCGGTACATGAGAAGGAACGGCGCCCTCTTCGGAGGGCGCCGTTTGCTTTGAGGACCTGCTGCCTACTTCCTCAGATAGGCGTCGGTCTTTTTGAGCCAGTCCTCGCGCGGCGGAGAGAAAATGTCGACATCGAGCGTATCCTCGAGCGCGTGGGCTTCGTGCGGCACGTTGCCGGGCAGATGCAGCACCTCCCCGGCGTGCACGACGACTTCCTCGCGGGGGTCGTCTCCGATGAAAAACTTGAGCGCGCCGTCCAGCACGTAGGTGAGCTGCTCGTTGTAATGCGAGTGCTTCGGAACGATGCAGCCCTGCTTGAGATAGACGTGCGCCAGCATCATCTGGTCGCCGGTGATCAGGCGACGCGAGAGCTTCTCGTTCAGCTCCTCGATCGGGAGCTGGTCCCAGCGATACCACGTCGTTGCCCGCGTCGCGCTCACAACATTCTCCGATGAAGTCGCGTGGCAACGCTACCGCGCATGCGACCCGGCGTCAAAGCCTGCATATTCTCGCCTCGTGACCCACTCACCCGACCTCAGCCGCCGCGAGTTCCTGACATACACCGCCCTCGGTGCCGTCGCCGGCGGCACACTGCGGGTTCGCGCTCACACGTTGACCGCGCAAGACGTCCTCGAGCGCATCAAACAGAACATCGGCGTTCCGTGGGCCGACGAGACGGTCGACACCTTCAAGGACGGCGACCCCACGACGCCGGTAACCGGCGTCGCCGTCACGATGATGGCGACATTCGACGTCGTGCAACGCACGGCGGCTCAGGGCGCGAATCTCGTGATCACCCACGAGCCGACGTTCTACGACCATTTCGACAAGCTCGACGTGCTCGAGGGGGAGAAAGACGCGGTGACCGCCGCGAAGCGGGCGTTCATCCGCGAGCACCACATGGTCGTGCTGCGGATGCACGATCACTGGCACCGCCGGCGCCCCGAGCCCACCGTGCAGAGCCTGTCACGCGCGCTCGGGTGGGAGCGGTACTGGCGACCCGAAGCCGAGATCCTCTTTCGGATCCCGGAAACCACCGTTGCGGAGCTCGGCGCAACGATTCGGCAGCGCCTGCGCGCGCCCACGCTGCGCGTCGTCGGCTCGCCCAGTCTGCGCGTCACGAACATCGCGATGGTGCCCGGCGCGGCCGGCTTCCCCATGCACCGGCAGGCGCTGCGGATGGGCGACGTCGAGGTACTCGTGATCGGCGAGGCCCGCGAGTGGGAGACGGTCGAGTACGTCGTGGACGCGATCACTGCAGGACAGAAGAAGGCGCTGATCATTATTGGACACATTCCGTCCGAACAGGTCGGGATGGAGGAGTTTGCCCGCTGGCTCGGCACGTTCCTGAAAGAGGTCCCGATCAGCTTCGTCCCGGCGGCCGAACCGTTCTGGTCTCCGAAGTAGCGCTCAGGATGACAAGCCTCGCTTCGACGCCTAGCTTTCTGCCTCCCAGTTTCACTGATGCTGTCTCACCCCTATTTCCAAAGTGGGCATGACTACCGAACTACGTGATTTCCTCGAGATCCCCTACGACGAGCTCGAGGACCGGAATCTCGCTGCGAAGAAACAACGCCTCGACCGCGTTGCACCCGACAAGATCCAGGAGGAGCGCCTCAAGTACCTCACGGACGAGAAGCGCATCAAGGCCGTCACGGTCTGCTTTACGGATCTCGAAGGCCGGTTCCACATGCTGGACTACGACAAGAAGTTCTTGCTCGCCTCGGTCGATAATCTCACGTTCGACGGCTCCTCGATCCGCGGCTTCTCGCGGCAGCAGGAATCCGATCTGCGTTTGCGAGTGGACTGGCCGGCGTTCTACTGGCTCCCCGCGGACGTGTTCGGTCCCGGGAAAGTCCTCGCCATGGCCGAAGTTTTGGAGCGCGATGGCGCGCCCTACGGGGCCGACTCCCGCGGCCTGCTGAAGCAGTACACCGAGAAGCTGTTCGCCAAGGACGGCACGACGTGCTTCGCGGCCAACGAGATCGAGGGGTTCCTCTTCAAGGGCCGCGATGCCGAGCGGCGCTATCACGAGACCGGGAAATTCGAGTTCATCTCGACCGGCGGTTACTACCACTCGCTGCCGGGCGATGCGCTGCGCCTGTTCATCGATACGGCGGCCGAAGTGCAGCGCGCGATGGGCTTCGCCAACGAGAAGGATCATCCTGAAGTGGCGCCGTCGCAGTTCGAGATGAACTACCACTATGCCGAGGCAGTCACCGCCGCCGATCAGGTGCAGTTGTACAAGCTGTTGTCACGGCAGGTGGCGGCCCGCATGGACATGACCGCCTGCTTCCTGCCCAAGCCGGTGACGGGCGTCAACGGCAACGGCATGCACACCAACGTCTCCGTGGCGCGCAAAGGCAAGAACCTGTTCTGGGACGAGAAGGGCCAGGACCAGCTGTCGCAGGCCGGCTGGGACTTCAT
>DASRJL010000017.1:0-38484 GCA_035649495.1 Burkholderiales bacterium
CCGTGCACTACCGCCCAATGTTCGGCTCCTTCGGCCGCGCGCTGCGCACCTCCGTGACTTTCGTTTCCCAGGCGGCCCTCGACAATCCGGCGGTCAAGACGCTTGGTCTCACCCGCCCCATGGTCGCGGTCAAGGGGACGCGCGGGATCGGCAAGAAGAACATGGTGCACAACGACTACCGGCCGGCGATCCAGGTGGACCCCGAAACCTACGAGGTGCGCGCCGACGGCGAGCTCCTCGTATGCGAGCCGGCGACGGTGCTGCCGATGGCGCAGCGCTACTTCCTTTTCTGATGATCGAGATTCGCGCCAGGCTCGAAGCCTCGCCTCCCGGCCGCCACGTCGTGGCCGGGGACCGGCTGCAGCTGCCTTTCGAACTGCGGCAGAAGAGCCGCCTGCGCGCGCAGCTCGCCTCGGGCGAGGAAGTAGCGCTGTCGCTGCCGCGCGGCGAAGTGCTCCGCGGCGGGGACCTGCTCCTCGCCTCCGATGGACGCGTGGTCGAGGTGATCGCGCGGCCCGAGCGCCTGCTGCACGTGCAGTGCGACTCGCCCCAGGCGCTCGCGCGCGCCGCCTACCACCTGGGCAACCGGCACGTCCCGGTGCAGGTGGGTGACGACTGGCTGCGCCTCGCGGCCGACCACGTCCTCGAGCAGATGCTGAAGGGGCTGGGCGCGCGCATATCCCCGGTCGAAGCGCCCTTCGAACCCGAAGCCGGCGCATACGGCGGCCACACCCACGGCGGCACGAGCTATCACACGCACGAGGGCGGGAAAGGTCACGGCGCCCGGATCCATGAGTACGGCCGGCACCGCCATCACCACGACGAATGAGAATGAACATGAAGCCCTCTTCCGATGGCATCGCCCTGGCGCGCCTTTTGCAGCTGGCAAGCCCCGCGCTGCCCGTCGGCGCGTACAGCTACTCGCAGGGGCTGGAGTCAGCCGTCGAGGCCGGTATCGTGCGCGATGCCGCGAGCGCGGAGCGCTGGATCGCGGACGTGCTGGAGTTTTCGATGGCGCGCATGGAAGCGCCGGTGTTTCTGCGCCTGTGCGAGGCGTGGCGCGCGGGTGACGCCGCGGCCGCCGGCCGCTGGAATGCCCGGTTTCTGGCGAGCCGCGAAAGCGCCGAGCTGCGGGCGGAGAGCGTGCAGATGGGTTATTCCCTCGCGCGGTTGGTCCGCGAGCTGGGCGCGGATGGCGGTCCCGCAGCGTGGGAGGAAGTCTCGTTTCCCGCCGCCTTCACGTACGCCGTCGCATGCTGGAAGCTCGATGCGCACGATGCGCTGATCGCGTATCTCTGGACATGGTGCGAGAATCAGGTCATGGCGGCGATAAAGGCAGTCCCGCTCGGGCAGACCGCAGGACAAAGAATGCTGCTTGCGCTCGGGGAGAGCATCCCCGTCGTTGCGGCAGGCGCGGCAGCGCTCGATGACGACTCGCTGGGCAACTATGCTCCGGGCCTGGCGCTCCTGTCGGCGCGGCATGAGACGCAGTATTCGCGGATCTTTCGATCCTGAAGTGACCGGTGACCGGTGACCAGTGACCAGAAACAGCGTGACGGCGGGCCGCTGCGTATAGGCATAGGCGGGCCGGTGGGTTCGGGCAAGACGGCGCTGACACTCGCGCTGTGCCGCGCGCTGCGCGACCGCTACGACGTGGCGGTCGTCACCAACGACATCTACACCGAGGAGGACGCGCAGTTTCTGGTGCGGCACGAGGCGCTCGCGCCCGAGCGCATCATCGGCGTGGAGACCGGCGGCTGTCCCCACACGGCGATACGCGAGGACGCCTCCATCAACCTGGAAGCGGTCGCCCGGTTGACGCGGCGCTTTCCGGATCTCGATCTAGTCATCATCGAATCGGGCGGCGACAACCTCGCCGCGACCTTCAGCCCGGAGCTTTCGGACCTGACGCTGTACGTGATCGACGTCGCCGCCGGGGACAAGATTCCACGCAAGGGCGGGCCGGGCATCACCCGGTCCGACCTCCTCGTCATCAACAAGATCGACCTCGCGCCGCTCGTCGGGGCATCCCTCGATGTGATGGACCGCGACGCGCGGAAAATGCGCGGGGAGCGACCGTTCGTTTTCACCAACCTCAAGACCGGAGAAGGCCTGCCTTCCGTACTCTCGTTCGTCGAGCGCGAAGGCCTGCTGACCGGATCGAACAATCCTAAAATGGCAAAGGCATGATCATGAAAACAATGAATGGCACTCCCCTTCGACTGCTGGGCGTATGCGCGCTGCTCGGCGCAAGCGGGTTCGCGGGCGCCCATCCATATCACGTTCCCGGCGAAGGATTCGCTGCCGGCCTGGCGCATCCGTTTCTCGGCCTCGACCACCTGCTGGCGATGCTCGCTGTGGGTCTGTGGGCGGCGCAGCTCGGCGGGCGCTGGTTATGGGGTATTCCTCTTGCCTTCGTGGCCGCAATGCTCGTAGGCGGTGCGTTGGGGTTCTCCGGTATCGCGCTGCCGCTCACCGAGCCGCTGGTCGCGACGTCGGTGCTGATCCTCGGACTATTGATCGCCCGGCGGGTACGTTTGCAGTGGGCGGGACTGTTACTCGCTGCCGGCTTCGCGCTGTTTCACGGACTCGCGCATGCGGCCGCGCTGCCATCCGGCGCCGGCGCGCTCGCCTACGCAGCCGGATTCGCGGCGGCCACCGCGGTCCTGCATGCGACGGGAATCGGACTAGGCGTGGGGATGCGGTCCGGGATTCTTGCGCTCCGTCTCGCCGGCGCGTCGATCGCGCTCGCCGGCTGCTGGCTATTGACCGGCGCACTCGCGTAAAGGATTGAAACTACCGGTCACTGGTCACGCCGTTCCTCAGTAAGGCGTTCCATCCTTCTTCGTGAACCGTCGGCCCTGCGGCGTGGCGCGAGCGACGAGATTGTTGTCCGGATACACGACGTCGTCCTGCGGGTTGCGGTCACCGATTTCCAGGTAGACGGCATCGCGGTTGGAGCGGTTCACCAGGCAGTGGCCGTCCGCCTTGCCCGCCGGAAAGCCGGCGCACGTGCCCGCCGTCAGCACCTGCTCCGCGCCGTCCGTCAAGAGCACGAGCTCGCCGCTCACCATGTAGATGAACTCGTCCTCGTGGGAATGCCAGTGGCGCAATGCGGAGCCCGCGCCCGGCTTGATGGTCGTCAGGTTGACGCCGAAGTTCTTTAACCCCAGCGCATCGCCCAGTCGGCGCTTTGCGCGTCCGGCGACAGCCGACTGGTATTGTGCGGGGTACGATGAGCCCTCTGCGGCCTTGACGCCGGCAGGGTCGAGGGCAGGCAGCTTGAGGATTGCCATGGCTTGCTCCGGGGTGAATGATCGTGGAATTTTATCCCACGGGGCACGTCCAAACCTTTTTAGAAGGGAACACCATGCTCGTCAAATTCAAGAGCGATGCCGGAGACATGACCATGTTCGGCGACGTGGGCGTGACCTTGCTCAAGATGATGGGACAGACCGGCGCGCTGCCCGGCGCGCTCCTGGCGAAGGACGTGCCCGCCGCGCTCGAGCGGCTGAAGCGCGGCGCCGCGGTGGCGCCCGCGACCGCGGCTCCCGGCCCGGAGCCGGAGCGCGATGACGGGCCGAAGGTATCACTCAAGCAGCGCGCATTTCCGCTGGTCGAGCTGCTCGAGCGCTGCGTGAAGAAGAACTGCGACGTGATCTGGGAGGAGGAAAAGCCCCTCTTTCCCGGGAAGGCATCCCGCTAGCCGGTTGCCTGGGATTCGCGTGCGACACCACGCGAATCAGAAGCACCTGCCGGTAGCCCTTTCCCCCGGAGCGAGATTTTCCGCGCAGGCGAGGACCCGCGCCAGCCGCTCGTGCCGGTACTTCAGGGCAAGTTCCCGCGCGGTATGGCCGCCCTTTACCCTGACGCGCGCGTCAGCGCCGGCGTTCAGCAGCGTCACTGCCATATCTAAATGCCCCATCATCGCGGCCATCATGAGCGGGGTGGGGACGTAGCTCACCCCGTGATCCACGTCGGTGTCCACGCGCGCTCCGAGATCGAGAAGGAACCGGACGGTCCGGAGGCGCCCCTTGTAGGCGGCGTAGGAGAGCGGCGTGTAGCTGTAATACTCGCTTTCGAGCGACGCCCCCGCCTTGACCAGCATCTGCATGGCGGCCTCGTGCCGCGGGCTCGGGGCGCCGTCGTCCCCCCCGAAGTACGCAGCCAGCATGAGCGCCGTTTCGCCGGCGGGAGTCAGGGCATTCACATTGGCGCCGGCCGATATCAGGTAGCGCAGCACCTCCACCGCGCCGGCGCGGGCCGCGATCGTGATGAGCGGGGTGCCCTCCATGTACGCGGACGCGGGGATGAGCTGGTTGACGCTCACCACCTTCGCTTCCACCGCCCCGCGGACGTAATGGACGTCATCGGTTGCGATGGCGTTGCCCAGGCGCACCGGATCGAGCGACGTGGGACCGAAACCCATCGTGCCGCAGCCGGCAACCATAGCCGCAACGAACGTGGCGGCAAGCACGGCTCTCAGCCGCGCGGCAAATTTTTTCATGGTCCCTCCCCTCCCCGGTTCAGCTCAAAAGTATAGCCGTACAGATGCGACAATTGGGACGCGCACATTTCGTACTACGAATGCGGCGCCGGACGAGCGGCCCGAGCACGAGTGCGAGTCCGCACTGGCGTCCGTACCATCCGGCGCAGACGGCGCGGCGCGCAGCGTCCACGCGCCGTCATTGTTTCTTCCGGTCGGAGCCGCTGCCGGGAATGAATTTCTGCAGAAGCGAGTTGAGCGCGCCCTTCTTCCCGGTCCCTGCGGTTTCCCCGGCCTTGCTGCTCTCTTCCTTCTGAACCGGCGCGGCCTGCTGCGCTGGGGGAGCCGCCGCGATAGCAGCGGATTTTTCCACCGCTTCAGGCGCCTGGATGGCCTCTCCCGGTTTTCCCGGTAGCGGCGTCTCGGGCGCTGTCCGCCGTGCCGTTCGCGCCGGCTCCGGCGGCCGATCGGCCTTCGAGGCTGTCGCGGGCTTTTCCTTCTCTTCCGCGTCACGCGTGTGGAGCTTCAGCATCGCGCCCTGTGTGTCTCCGGACAGCATGAGCGGCAGCACTTCGAGCGAACGCGCAATCGCCTCGTCGATCGCGGCGCGCTCGTCCTGCGATGGCTTGTGCAGCACGTAATCGATCGTGGCGCCGCGTTCCGGGGGGCGGCCGATGCCCAGGCGCAGGCGCCAGTAATCGTGCGACGCCAGCCGGGCCGAGATGTCCTTCAGGCCGTTGTGGCCGGCGACGCCCCCGCTCTGCTTCAGGCGCGCAGTGCCCGGCGGGAGGTCGAGCTCATCGTGGATCACCAGCACCTCGGCGGGTTGGATCCTGAAGAAGCTCGCCATCATCTGCACCGGCCGGCCGCTCGAGTTCATGAAGCTCTGCGGCAGCACGAGCCACGCGCCGCTCGCCTCGTGGCGGCCGACCAGCGCCTGGAATTTCCCGTCCTTGCGCAGAATCGTCCCGCTTTGCACCGCCAGGCGCTCGACGAACCAGAAGCCCGCGTTGTGCCGGGTGGCGGCGTACTTGTCACCCGGATTGCCGAGGCCGACGATCAGCTTCATTTTGCTTGTGACCCACCTGACGCCTCACGCCTGACGCCTGACGCTGTTGGAAGAAAAAAGCCCGCCGGGCGATGCGCCTGGCGGGCCGGACGTCGCTGCCAGCGGCTATTCCTTTTTCGCGGGTTCCTTCTTCTCGGCGGCGGGGGCTTCCTTCTTCTCGCCTTCGGCGCCGGCTTCGGCGACCGCTTCGCCTTCCGCAGGAACCTCGCCGATGATCTCGGTCACGGGCGCGGCTGCCTCTTCCTCGATTACGATCTCCTTCGGCACGTGGACCGAAACCACGGCCGGATTCTCGTGCTTCAGCTTGGAAACCGGCTCCACGCCCCTGGGCAGGGTGAGATCGTTGACGTGCAGGGTGTCGTTCAGCTCCATGCCGACGAGATCGACCTCGATGAACTGCGGCAGATCGTCCGGAAGGCACATGATCTCGAGCTCGTTTCGTATGTGCTGCACCGTGCCGCCGCCGGTCTTCACTCCCGGACAGATGTCGGCGTTCACGAAGTGCAGCGGAATCTCCATGCGGATCTTGCGGTTCTTGTCTACCCGCTGGAAATCCACGTGGAGCACCTCCTGCTTCCACGGATGCATCTGGTAGTCGCGCAGGAGGACCTGCATCGTCTCGCCGTTCAGCTTGAGGTCGAGTATCGACGCATGGAACGGCTCGCGTTTCAGCTGCTGCAGCAGCGTCCGATGGTCGATTTCGACGTTCTGCGCCGACTTGTCCGCGCCATAGATGATGCCCGGAACGCGCCCGGTGAGGCGCAGGCGGCGGTTCGCACTCGATCCCTGGTTTGCGCGGGGGAACGCGGTGACTTCGATCTTCATGGAATGCTCCAAAAGCCAGTATTAAATGTTGAGTTTTGAGTGTTGAGTTCCCAACAAGCGGTCCGCTTCAACTTAAAACTCAAAACTAAAAACTCACAACTACTCAACGAATAGCGAGCTCACCGAGTCTTCGTTGTTGATCCTGCGCATCGTTTCCGCAAACAGGCCCGCGACGGTCAGCACGCGGATCTTTTTGCAGGCCTTCGCGGCATCCGAGAGCGGTATAGTGTCGCTCACCACCACTTCGTCCAGGGCCGAGGCGGCGATGCGTTCGACGGCCTTGCCGGACAGCACGGGGTGGGTGCAATAGGCAAGAACGCGCTCCGCGCCGCGCTCCTTCAACGCCGCCGCAGCTTCGCACAGCGTGTTGGCCGTATCCACCATGTCGTCCACGATCACGCAAGGCCGGCCCGAGACCTCGCCGATGATGTTCATCACCGTGGCGACGTTGGGCCGCGGCCGCCGCTTGTCTATGATCGCCAGATCGGCTTCGAGCCGTTTGGCCATGGCGCGCGCGCGCAGCACGCCCCCGACGTCCGGCGAAACCACCGCGAGGTCGTTGAAGCCGTGCTTCCACACGTCGCCCAGCATGATCGGGCTGGAATAGATATTGTCCACCGGTATGTTGAAGAAACCCTGGATCTGCTCCGAATGCAGGTCCATCGTGAGCAGTCGATCCACGCCCACGCTCGCCATCATGTTCGCCACCACCTTGGCGCTGATCGGCACCCGCGCGGAGCTGGGGCGACGGTCCTGCCGTGCATAGCCCATGTAGGGAATCGCGGCCGTCACGCGCCCGGCGGAAGCGCGCTTCAGGGCGTCCACCATCACCAGGAGCTCCATCAGGTTGTCATTGGTCGGCGAGCAGATCGACTGCACCACGAACACGTCCCGGCCGCGGACGTTTTCGAGTATCTCCACCATCACCTCGCCGTCGCTGAAGCGGCCGACCTTCGCGCGGCCCAGCTGGATGTTGAGATGCCGCACCACGTCCCCAGCGAGCTTCGGGTTCGCGTTGCCCGCGAACACCATCAGGCGGTCGAACGTTTCACTTTCGCCGATGCGCATAGTCATCCCTCAAATGGGCTGGGGAGGTAGGATTCGAACCCACGAATGCCGGAATCAAAATCCGGTGCCTTAACCAACTTGGCGACTCCCCAGTGGAGTGAACTCCAACTCATCGTGCACTCATTGCGCCAGGTCGCGCAGGGGATGCCGCGCCAGGCCCCGCGCCACGAATCCTCGCATGCCGGCGGGCGCTCTCGCCCACGCCGCCTGCGCCGATCCCTCGTCCGGGAAGGCAGCAAACACGCACGCGCCCGAGCCCGTCACCCCTGCCGGCGCCTCGCTGCGCAGCCATGCCAGATGCCGCGCGACCTCGGGAAATTCACGGCACACGACCGGCTCCAGATCGTTGCCTGCCCGCTCGACGGAAAAGGCACGCATTGTAATCGGTTTTGAGTCTCGTTTCAATTGGTTATCGCCAAAAATCCGCGCGGTGGACACGACCACGGCAGGCGCCAGCACGAGATACCACGCAGCGCCCAGCTCGAGGCGCGTCAGGCGCTCGCCGATGCCTTCGGCAAAGGCGTTCTCTCCGAACACGAAAACCGGAACGTCGGCGCCCAGTTCGAGCGCCAGCGCGAGGAGCCGATCGCGGGAAAGCCGCGTTTCCCACAGGTGATTGAGCGCGAGCAGCACCGTCGCGGCATCGGAGCTGCCTCCGCCCAGTCCGCCGCCAAGGGGCAGCCGCTTCTCGAGCGTGATGGAGGCGCCCAGGCGAGTCCCGGTCGCCCGCTGCAGAAGACGCGCCGCCCGCAGGGTCAAGTCGTCCTCCCGCGGAACACCCGGCACGTCATTCGTCCTTTCGACCGCTCCATCCCCACGCACGCGCACGCCGATGGTGTCGCCGTAGTCGATGAAGCGGATGACCGTCTGGAGCAGGTGATAGCCGTCGGTGCGGCGGCCGACGACGCGCAGCATCAGGTTCAGCTTGCCGGGCGCGGGAAAACTGGCGACGCTCGAATCCACCACGCTCATCGCGCAGCTTCGACCTCGCGCCAGCCGTCGATCAGGAGCCGGATTTCCTGGCCGCCGCTCCTGAGATCGAGCCTGCGCGGCAATCCGCCGTGCTCGTCCGGCGGATAGTTCTCGAACGCGATGCGCCAGCCGTCCTGGTCGAGCTGCGTAAGGCGCGAGCGCTGGTCGCGCTGCAGGCCGGCCGGCGCGCCGCCGCCGGGAACCGCCTCGCCGCGTACCCACCACGTCAGGCGGGAGAGCGGCAGATCCCACCCCAGCGCCCGCCGCGTGAGGGCCTCGACGCTGGCTGCGCGGTACTGCTGCTGGTCGGCCGTCGTCAACGTCGCATCCGTGGCGTCGCTTTGTATGTGCGCGAGCGTCTGGCCAAGCGGTGTGGACAACCACACCTCCTCGCGCCCGGCGGCGTGCCGCCAGCGCAGGTTCGAGGTGAATGCCCGCCCGTCGAAATTCACGGCCACGCGCCCGACGATATCGAAGGGCGCATCCGAGCCGGGAGGCGGCGGCGCCAGCGCGGCGCAGCCGGCAAGAAACAGAACCGCGCCGAGTGCGCCGCTCCGGAAGATCACTTGGGGTTGAAGCGCTTGATGGTGGACTGCAGGACCTCGTTCGTCGGGTGCTCTTTCAGCGCCTCGCGCCACACCTTGAGCGCCTCGCCCTGCTGTCCGGTCGCCCACAACAGCTCCCCGACGTGCGCGGCGATCTCGGGATCGGGCCGCATCTTGAACGCGCGCTGCAGGAAGGTGAGGCCTTCCTTGCCCCGGCCCATACGGTAAAGGACCCAGCCCATGCTGTCGAGAATGAACGGGTCATCGGGAGAGAGCTTCAACGCGGTCTCGATCAGGCGATGCGCCTCGTCGATGCGCTGGTTGCGGTCCGCGAGGGAGTAGCCGAGCGCGTTGTAGGCGTGGGCATGATCGGGACGGATCTCGATCAGCTTGCGCAGATTCCCTTCCATGACGTCGATCCGGTTGACCTTCTCGGCGGCCATCGCGTAGTCGTAGAGCAGATCGGGATAGTTCGGGAGCTTGTCGAGCGCCCGGCCGAGCGTTTCGAACGCGGCTTGATAGTCGCTCGCGTCGCGCAGGAGCTGTGCCTCGGCCTGGGTAAGCTGAACGCGCTCCTCGTTGTTCTCCACCGCGGCGTCCTGCAGATGCTTGCGCGCCTCGGGCAGCTTGCCCTGCTTCGCGAGCACGGCCGCGTACCGCGACTGCGCGTTGATGTACTGCCCGCCCGCGCCCACGCTCGCGTACCACTTGAGCGCCTCGTCGTAATGCTTGCGCTCCTCGTTGACCTGCCCGAGGTAGAAACGCGCGGTGTCGGGCTCCTTGTAGTTCAGCTCCAGGACGCGCTTCAGCTGGGTGTCGGCCGCGTCGAGGTCGTTGGCCTGCATCGCAAGCAGAGCCACCGCCATGCTGACGTCGGCATTCTGGGGAAATTCGCGGAGCAACGCCTCGAACTGCTTGCGCGCTTCGGCATACTTGCGGTCGTTGACCAGCAGCCGCGCGTAGTTCAAGCGGGCGTCTCGCGCCTTCGGGTAGTGCTCCAGGTAGTCGGCGAGATAGCGGGCCGCCTCCTCGTTCGAGCGGCTCTGGAGCACCTGGGCGACGAACAGGGCGGCAAGCTCCCAATCGGGCCGGAGCTTCAACGCCGCGCGCGCCTCGGCGAGCGACAGTTCCTTGTCGTCCGCGTTCCAGGCCGCCTGGGCGACGCTCAACCGGGCTTCCGGCACCGTCGGGTAGGACTGGGCGAGCGCCCGCACGACCTTGAGCACGGCCTGCTTGTCCGCGTGGCGCGCCAGCAATGTGTTCAACTGCAGAAAGCTCTGCCCGACGTTGTCCTTGTCGGCGGCGAGCCAGCGCTCCAGGTGCGGCAGCGCGTCCGAGAGCTGCGATTGATTGACGAGCAGCGTGGCGACGATCTGCCGCGCCTGGGTCGACCCGGGGTCGGCCTGCAGCCAGATGCCGGCCGCCTCCAATGCCGCCGACACGAAGCGCGCGTTCCATGCGACCTCGGTGGCGCGCTGCGCGATACGCGGGTCGCGCGTGTCGCGCGCGAGCTCGAGGTATGCCGGCACCGCGACTTGCGGCTGGCCGCGCTGTAGCGCGACCTCCGCCACCATCATCTTGAACAGCAATTGCTCGGTCAGCTCGACCGTGGGCAGGGGCGCCACGGGCAGCGCGGGCTTCGCTACTACCACGCGCGGCTTGGGCTTGGCCTGTGCCGTGGGCGCGGATTCGGCAGCCTGATCCTCGTTCACAGGCTGCTGCGCGCAGGCGGCAAGCACGCACACGGCGATCGAGGCCAGGAAGCGGCGCAGCGTCATCGCGCGAGGGAAAACGCCGCGCCTAGAATCTCGCCGGACATGCGCCCGGGGAAATGCGCGGGAAACGGGGTTGTTGCAGCGCGGGATGCTTCATAAGACGTTACATATTAGGTATATTTGGGCCACTCCACAAGTTGCCCCTTCATCCACACCCCAACCAAGATGCCGGAACCGGAAACCGCCGCGACGATTTCCGCCAATGGGCTTACCCGCCGGTTCGGCAACCGCGTAGCAGTCAACAACATCTCGCTGGAGTTGAAGCGCGGCGAGGTGCTCGGCTTCCTGGGGCCCAATGGCGCCGGCAAGACGACCACCATGCAGATGTTGACGGGCAATCTCGCGCCCACCGCCGGCGCAATCAGCATCTGCGGCATCGACCTCTTCGACGAGCCGCGCGCCGCCAAGGCCCGCATCGGCTATCTCCCCGAAGTTCCCCCGCTGTACCGGGAGCTGACCGTGGACGAGTACCTCACCCTGGCGGCGAAGCTGCATCGTCTAGCGCGGGGGCGGCGTCGCGACGCGGTCGACGAGGCGAAACGGCGCTGCGGCCTCGCGGAAACCGGGCGCAAGCTGATCGGCACGCTGTCGAAAGGCTACCAGCAGCGGGTCGGCATCGCGCAGGCGATCCTTCATCGGCCCGACGTGGTCATCCTCGACGAGCCTACCATCGGTCTCGATCCGAACCAGATCCGGGAGATCCGCGCGTTGATACGCGAGCTCGCCGGCGCGCACAGCGTGCTCCTGTCGACCCACATTCTTCCCGAGGTGGAGGCCGTGTGCGACCGGGTGCAGATCATGCATCACGGGAGCATCGTCTACCGCGACACGATAGCCGCGTTGCAGCAGTTCCAGAGCGGCGCCGCGGTCCTCGTCGGGCTCAAGCGGCCGCCGCCAGTCGCGGAGCTGGCCGCGCTGCCGGGCATCGCTTCCGCGGACAGCGCGGAGCCTACGCTTTTCCGCGTGCAGTTCTCCGGGGACGGCGACGCGTGCGATGCGCTCGTCAGGCGGGCGGTGGCGGAGAACTGGGGCCTGTATCGCCTCCAGCCGGCGCAGACGAGCCTCGAAGATGTATTCGTGAATCTCACTCGGCGCGAAGACAGCAACTGAAGTGTTGAATTTTGAATTTTGAGTTTTTTAGTTTCAGTTTTTAGTTATCCAAACCGGACAATGCGCATGGAACTCAACACTAAACACTCAAAACTCATCACTCGATCATGATCCTGACGATCGCAGGCAAGGAACTCAAAGCGCTGTTCGCTTCTCCGCTCGCATGGGTCGTGTTGACTGTGGTCCAGATCATCATCGCCTACGCGTTCCTGCGCCGGCTCGACGACTTTCTTCAACTCCAGCCCCAGTTGATCCAGATGGCCAACCCGCCGGGCGCAACCGAACTCGTCGCAGCGCCGGCATTTGCAACGGCAGCCGCGGTATTCCTGTTCGCCGTACCGCTGCTCGCGATGCGATTGATCGCGGAGGAGCGGCGCAATCAGACGCTGGTGCTCCTCGTATCCGCGCCGGTTTCCATGAGCGAGATCGTGCTGGGAAAGTTCCTCGGGCTCCTCGCCTTTCTCGCGGTGATCGTCGCCCTGGTGGCCTTGATGCCGCTCTCCCTCGCCCCCGCCACGCAGCTCGACTATGGATTGCTGGCGAGCATCGTTGCCGGGCTCCTCCTTCTCTGCGCGTCCTTCGCCGCAGTAAGCCTGTTCGTATCGTGCCTTACGGTGCACCCGGTGGTGGCCGCGATCGGCGCCTTCGCCGCCCTGCTCGGCATGCTGCTGACGGGTGACATCGCGGGAGAAGGCCTGAAGGCACGCGGCTGGGGCATAGCGGCGAGCCTCGCCCAGGTGCTCTCGCCGATCAGGAATTTCGAGCCCTTCGGAAGAGGAATACTCGATACCTACGCGATAGCCTGTTCGCTGCTCCTGACGCTCGCGTTTCTGGCGCTGGCGATCCGCCAGCTCGATGCGCGGAGGCTGCGAGGCTGATGGAAATCACCCCGAAGCGGCGCTGGCAGCTCGCGGCGCACGATGGCCTGTTCGCCGTCCTGGTCATCGCCCTGGCCGCGCTCCTCGCCTGGGTCGCCCACGAGTACCGCATCGAGCATGATCTCACCCGCACGCACCGCAACACCGTCTCGGCCCCCACGCTCGAAGTGCTGAAGCAGCTGGACGGGCCGGTCACGGTGACCGCCTACGCCATGGCGAACGACGCGCGCGGCGACAACGTGCACCGCCAGATCCAGCAGTTCCTGCGCCCCTACCAGCGCGCCAAGCCCGACATTGCGCTGACGCTCGTCGATCCCCGGGAGCAGCCGAAGGCGGCGTCCGCTGCCGGAGTGCGCTCCCCCGTGGAAATGATCGTCGACTACAAGGGCCGCACCGAGCGACTCACCGAGTTCAACGAGCACGCTTTCGCCAACGCGCTGATGCGGCTCGCGCGTGGCTCGGAGCGCCTCGTGATGTGGCTGGACGGGCACGGCGAGCGGCGGCTCACGGGGGCCGCCAACCACGATCTCGGCGAGTTCGGCCGGCAGCTGCAGCAAAAAGGCTTCCGGACGGGCAGCCTCAACCTGGGGGTAGCGCAGGAGGTACCGGCCAACGCAGCCCTGCTGGTCATCGCAAGCCCCCAGGTAGACCTGCTGCCGGCGGAAGTGGAGAAAGTCAGCCGCTACCTGGCGGGCGGCGGCAACCTCCTGTGGCTGATCGATCCGGAGCCGCTCAAGGGATTGCAGCCGGTCGCGGAACTCCTGGGGCTGGTCCTGACGCCGGGCACCGTCATCGATCCGGCGCTCGCGCCGAAGAGCGGCCCGCCGGTGTACGCGCTGGGAGCGGCCGCGGGCTACGGACGCCATCCCATCACGGCCACCCTCAACCTGAATACGCTGTTTCCGTTCGCGCGGCAGGTCGGCGCGGTCGAGAGCGACACGTGGCGGAGCGTTCCCCTCGTGCAGGTCGCGCAGCGCGGCTGGGTCGAGGTCGGGAAGCTGGAGGGCAACGTCAGCTTCGACAAGAACCGCGATTTTCCGGGCCCGGTCAATATTGCCACCGCGTTCGAGCGCATGGTCGGCGACCGGCAGCAGCGCGTCGTGGTGGTCGGCAACGCCGGATTTCTTTCCAATACGTTTCTCGGTAACGGCGGCAATCTCGACCTCGGCATGAACATGATCAACTGGCTTTCCGGCGACGACCAGCTGATCACGATACAACCGCGGCCCGCTCCCGACAGCAACCTCGACCTGCAGCCCGGCATGCTCTATCTCATCGCGTTTACCTTGGTGCTGGGGCTGCCGCTCGCGTTCCTGGTGACCGGCATCGTGATCTGGTGGCGCCGACGCAGCGCATGAACCGCGCATGAAGCGCGTGGGGTGGCTGAACGCGATCCTCGCTGCAGCGGTTGCCGCGTTGGGGCTGTTCGTCTACCTGAAGCCCGCCCACACCCCGATCGAGCATGCGCTGTCCGCTGCCAAACCCGACGCGGCGCGCGTCGTCCGCGTAGAGCGTTCCGGAGCGACGCCCCTCGTGCTGGAAAAACGGGGCGAGGAGTGGTTTCTCACGTCGCCCCTGGCCGCTCGCGCCAGCCCGCCGCAGGTCGAGCGCCTGCTCGCCATCGCAGGGGCGAAGTCCGCCGTGCGGCTGGCGGCAACCGATCTTGCGCGCTTCGACCTGGAGCGGCCGGCAGTGCGCGTGACGATAGACGGCGAGCGCTTCGACTTCGGAATCGTGAACGAGGTCTCGCGCGAGCAGTACGTGCGCGCCGGCGAAACGGTCTATGCCGTAAGCCCGCGCTATGGCGCGGCGCTGCCCGCCGGTCCCGGCGACCTCGTGGACAGGCAGTTGCTGGCCAAAGGTGAAATACCGGAACATATCGAATTGAACGGGTTCACCGTCTCGAGGGAAGAAGGGAAATGGGTGGCTAAGCCCCCGGGCGGCGATCTCTCCCAGGACGATCTCCAGCGCTGGGCGGACGACTGGCGCCATGCGAGCGCCTTGCGCGTCGAGCCCTACGGCAAGGGCGCGCCCGTCGCGGAAGTGAAAATGCGTTTTCGGGACGGCAAGGTGCTTTCCCTGGGCGTGCTCTCCCGCGAGCCGGAGGTGGCTCTGCTGCGCCCGGACGAGAAGCTGGTCTACTATCTGTCGCGGGCGGCAGCAAAGCGACTGCTCGCTCCGCCTGTTGAGGCAAGAAAATGAACCGCCATGGCGCCCAAGGCCGCCAGGAAAATCCGGGATGGAACCCCTTCCCTCGTCGCTCGGTTCGCTCTGTGACCTGCGTGGCTGAATATGCCTGAGCTACCGGAGGTCGAAACTACGCGCCGCGGACTCGCGCCGCTGGTAATCGGCCGGCGCGTGGAGAGCGTGGTGGTTCGCAACCGCGCGCTGCGCCAGCCGGTGCCCCGGGATCTGCCCCGCATCATGGCCGGAGCCACCATCCGGGGACTCGCGCGGCGCGCGAAATACCTGCTCTTCGATTGCGGCGCGGGAACACTGATCCTGCATCTCGGCATGTCCGGCCGGCTGTGGGTGGTCGGCGACGGAGCGCCGCCGACAGCGCACGATCACTTCGATCTCAACCTGGAAAACGGCACCGTCGTGCGACTGCGCGATCCGCGCCGCTTCGGCCTGGTTTTGTGGCAGCGCGGCGATCCGCTCGCGCATCGCCTGCTGAAGGACATCGGTCCCGAGCCTTTTTCCGACGCATTCGACGGCCCGACGCTGCATCGCGCTACCCGCAATCGCAGCGCGGCGATCAAGCTCGTGCTGATGGACAGCCACGTCGTGGCAGGCGTCGGCAACATTTACGCCAACGAAGCCTTGTTCCGCGCCGGCATCCATCCCCGCACGCCCGCCAATCGCGTGAGCCTCGCGCGCTGCGCCGCGCTCGTCGGCAGAATCCGGGAAACGCTGGAGCTGGCGATAGGCGCGGGCGGCAGCACCCTTCGCGATTACGTGGCGAGCGACGGGCAGGCCGGTTATTTCCAGAACCACTTCATGGTTTACGACCGCGCCGGCGAGGCTTGTTCCCGCTGCGGCACGGTCATCAGAGCCATACGGCAGGGCCAGCGCTCGACGTTCTACTGCCCGCAGTGCCAGAGCACGGCTAAAAAAATTACGATGCCGACGGAATAAAGTGCCTGTAATAAATGTGCCGCACCGACAAAGACTTTGTCGGAAATTTTTACAGCGCGATCCTGCTCGTCGTCCGAATTGCTCTCGTACAACCCGCTGATTTGCTGAGCTTCGTAACTCGTCCGACATCGAGTACCTACATGGACACAAGTTCATCCGCGACAGCGAAGTGTGAAAAACTTGTCGGAATTTTTTACAGCCTCATGTTCCTTCCTCGAGCGTCATCCTCCATGGTATTGAAATCGAGAGGTTTTTGATTTCTGGCACAGGTTATGCGTGTTTTTTCCACGGGAGGGAGTTCTCTAAACAGGAGGGCGCCCGTGATACGACTGCGTAACTTCATTCCCCTGTGTCTGCCCCTGCTGGTCCTCAGTGCCAGCGCCGGGGCGGAGATCATCCGCTTCGAGGCACGTCTGACGCACGATCAGGAGGTGATAAATCCCCCGATTCCGGACGAGGGGTCGAGCGGCTTCGCGGTGTTCTTCCTCAATGACGCCCAGACCCGGCTCACCTATGACGTGACGCTTCAGGGCCTCGATCTGGGGCTGGTCAAGCCTGACGCACCCAACAAAGGACTGACTCCGGTTGGCGTGGGTGACACGGCGGATCCGAACGACGACGTGCTGCGCGGGCACATTCACCGGGCGATCGTGGGTCTCAACGGCGGGATCGTTTTCGGGTTCATCGATGGCAGCGTGAACCTGCTGAATGACCAGAACGACCTTACCGTCGACAAGGCCACTCTACACATTACCGGCGCCTGGGATCTGAACGAGGGTAATCCCAATGGAATCTCGCCCGGCGTTCAAAGTAATCTCGGTACGGAACTAGCGAATCTGCTTGCCGGGGGGCTGTACATCAATTTCCACACGAGCGACCACGCCGGTGGAGAGATCCGCGGCCAGATCCTGCGCGTACCGGAGCCTGCGTCTCTGGCACTGCTGGGGCTAGGCCTGGTGGGGCTGGCGATCAGCCGGCGCAAGATGCGCTGAAGTCCACCGACTCTCGATGGAAAATCCCGCTGCGGCGGGGTTTTCTTTTTTCAGCACATCGCAATCAGGTCTTGCCGGCGAGCCTGAGATACTTGGTGTGGAGCTGCTCCTTCGTCTCGACATGGTCCGGATCGAGCGGTATGCAGTTCACCGGGCACACCCTCACGCACTGCGGGTCCGGGAAATGGCCGACGCACTCCGTGCAGCGCACGGGATCGATGACGTAGTAATCCTCGCCCTGGGAGATCGCGTCGTTCGGGCACTCCGGCTCGCACACATCGCAGTTGATGCATGCGTCGGTGATCATCAAGGCCATCTGGTCAGATCAACCACAAATGACGACTCATTACTTTCCACCGAGTTGCTTGATTTTCTCCCTGAGCCGCGCCGTCACGTACGGCGGCACGAACTTGCTCACGTCACCGCCCATCGTCGAAATCTCCCGCACGATCGTGGCGGAGACGAACATGTACTGCTCGCCCGGCGTCAGGAACAGCGTTTCGACGTCCGGGTACATGCCGCGGTTCATGCCGGCCAGCTGAAACTCGTAGTCGAAGTCGGACACCGCCCGCAGCCCGCGGATCACTACGTTCGCGTTGTGCTCCTGCGCGAATTTCATCAGCAGGCCGGAAAACCCGACCACCTCGACGTTCTTCAGGTCCTTTACGACCTCCCGGATCATCGCCACGCGCTCGTCGCGCGTGAAAAACGGCCGCTTGGCGCTGCTGTCGGCGACCGCGATGATGACGGAGTCGAAAAGCCGCGCGGCGCGCCGCACCAGATCCTCGTGGCCGAGCGTGATCGGGTCGAAGGTGCCCGGATAGACCGCCTTGTTGTTCATGGTTGAGCTCGTCCCAGCAGTTGGTAGGAGACCTTGCCCGCCCGGCCGCGCTTCCGTATCTCCCATTCGGGCGAGGTCCCGGGGCAATGCGCGCTCTCATGATAGACCATTCCCTCCGGCGCGAGGCGCGGCGGCAGGAGCGGCGCGAGGCGGGGCCAGTAGCCGGCGGCGAACGGCGGATCCAGAAACACGACGTCGTAGACGCCGCCATCGGTGCGCAGGAACTCGAGCGCGTCGGCCCTGACCAGATCGACGGTGTCCGCCTTGAGCTCGCCACGCGTCGCCGTAAGCGCACGGAAAATCGCGGGATCGCGCTCCACCATAACGACCCGCCGCGCGCCGCGCGAAGCCGCCTCGAATCCGAGGGCGCCGCTGCCGGCGAAAAGATCCAGGCATGCGGCGCCCGTCAGGTCCTGCCCCAGCCAGTTGAAGAGCGTCTCGCGCACGCGGTCGGGCGTGGGGCGCAGGTCCTGCCTCGGCGGGAACGCAATCAGGCGGCTCTTCCAGGCGCCGCCGACGATGCGCACGCGGTTCAAGCTCACGGCCCGTCTTCGCCGGCCACGACCACGGTCACCATGCGTTCGGGGTGTATGCGCCGCGCGAACGCATCCTTCACCTGCGCCACCGTCACCTGCTCGACGTTCTTCACGAAGTCGTCGAGATAGGTAAGGGGCAGGCGGTAGGTGCCGATCAGCGCCAGGTACTCGTGGATCTTCGCATTGCTGTCGATGCGCAACGGGAAACCGCCGACGATGTTCTGCTTTGCCGCCTTCAGCTCGTCTTCCGTGGGTCCGCGCGCGATGAAGTCGCGCACCACCTCGCGCACCACTTTGAGCGCGCCCTGCGCCTGCTCGCGCTGCGTCTGCATGCCGATCAGAAACGGCCCGGGCTGGCGCTGCGGAGAGAAATAGCTGTACGCGGAATAGGCGAGACCGCGTTTCTGCCGCACCTCGTCGTTGATGCGCGAGACCGAGCCGCCCCCGCCGAGCACATAGTTGCCGACGAAGAGAGGGAAATAGTCGGGATCCAGGCGGCTGATTCCCGGCGCCCCGATCATGATGTGCGCCTGCGAGGCGGGATGCGCTATGACGCGGGAGGCGGGGCCGGCAAGATCCAGGACCGGCGGCAGCGGCGGCTCCTCGCCTGCCGCGCGCGGCAGATCCCGCGTAACCTGCTCCGCGATCGCCTCGGCTTCCGCCCGCGAGAGGTCCCCGATCAGCGCGACGACGGCATGCTGCGCAACGTAGCGCGCCTTGTGAAATTCCACCAGATCCTCGCGCGTGATCTTCTGGACCGTCGCCACCTCCCCCGAGGAGCGCAGCGCGTACGGGTGATCGCGGTAAACCAGTCGATAGAAATTGAGCGCGGCGATGGTATCGGGCCGGGTATCGGCTTCCTTGAGCGCGCCGACCAGTCTCACCTTTTCACGCTCCAGCACCTCCCGCGGGAACTCCGGCCGGGAGAGGATGCGCGTGAAGGTATCGAGCGCCTGGGTGCGCTCCCTGGCGCTCACCAGCGTGCGCACCGCGAGCCCCGCATGGTCGGTGCTGAACCGCCCGCCGAGCAGCGCGCCCACGTCGGCCAGGCGCCGGGCGATTTCGTCCTCGCTCATGCCGTCCGCTCCGAGCTGCAGCATCCGGTTCGCCATGCTCGCGACACCGGAGGTCTGCGGGCTGTCGTAGCCGGCGCCGGCGGGAAACTCGACGGAGAGATCGAGCATGGGCAGGCTGCGGCTCTCGACGAAGAGCACCCGCGCGCCGCTCGAAGTCTGCCAGGACTGTATGGGCAGGAGCGCCTGCGCCGGCAGCGCCACCACGGCGAGCGCGAGCGCGGCAAGCCATTTCATCAAGGGCCTCTCCAAAACAAGTGTTGAGTGTTGAGTTTTGAGTGTTGAGTTAAGTGTTGAGTTTTGAGTGTTGAGTTCTCAACAAGCAGACCGCTTCAACTCAAAACTCAAAACTAAAAACTCACAACTACTCCAAGGCCTCACTGCGTATGGCGTGCGCCCGCCGGCGGCGGGGCAGGACGCTTGCCGTCGAGCGGCTGCGGATCGAGGTGGGCTATGGTGAGGGCGTCCTCGACGTAGTACTTGCGCGCGACCTCGCGCACCTGCTCGGGCGTGACCTCGCGCAGCTTCTGAAGCTGCAGGTCTATCGTCTTGTGCGAGATGCCGGTGACCTCCAGGGCGCCGATTTCGCGAGCCTGGGCCATCATCGAATCGCGCTGATAGACCTGCGCGGCTATGGCCTGGGCCCGCGCACGCTCGAGTTCGTCCTGCGTCACCCCCTCGGTGAGAATCTTCGCCATCTCCCGGCGCAACCCCTCCTCGACCTCGGCGGCGGTTTTCCCGGGTGTCGGGGTCGCGGAGAGGTAGAAAAACCCGGGGCCGCGCGCGAGCCCGTCGTAAGACGCGCTGGCCGAGCTGGCAAGCCGCTCGGTGCGCACCAGGTTGCGCGGCAGCCGCGCCGCCGCATTGCCGGAGAGCGCCGCCGCGAGCATATCGAGCGCGTAGGGCTCCCAGTCCTTTTCCGGGTCGCGCAGCGGGGGCGCGCGAAATACCATCATCACGTAGGGCAGCTCGGCCGGCGCCTTCACGGTCACGCGCTTTACCCCGAGCTGAGGCGGCTCGTCCTGCGGCTTGCGCTCCGGAAGCGGCTGGGACTTGATGCGGCCGAAGTGCTTCTCCGCCAGCGCGATCACCTCGCGCGCTTCCACATCGCCGACCACGACCAGCACGGCGTTGTTCGGCGCATACCAGCGGCGGTAGAACTCGCGCGCGTCCTCCGCGGTCATGTTCTCCAAGTCGTTCATCCAGCCGATGACCGGGTTGCGGTAAGGATGCGCCGTCAGCGCCGTCGCCATCGTCTGCTCGTAGACCAGGGAACGCGGCCGGTCGTCGGTGCGGTAACGCCGCTCCTCCATCACGACCCTGATTTCCTTCGCCCACTCCTCGGGGGAGAGGGTGAGGTTTACCATGCGATCCGCCTCCAGCCTGATGGCGAGCTCGAGGTGGGACTTCTGGAGCATGGCGAAGTAACCGGTGTAGTCATTGGAGGTGAAAGCGTTGTCGCGGCCGCCGGCCGCGGCGATGGTCCGCGAGTATTCACCCGCGGCCATCGTCTTCGTCCCTTTGAACATCATGTGCTCGAGTACGTGCGCCACGCCCGTCCTTCCGTTCACCTCGTCGATACTGCCGACCCTGTACCAGGCCATTACCACGACGACCGGCGCGCGGCGGTCGGATTTCACGACCACATGCAGGCCGTTGGCCAGGCGGTGCTCGGTCGTGGCGCCCGAGGCGCCCAGCGCCGGCTGTGCAGCGACCAGCACGAACGCAACGGCAAGCCAGTTGATCAGCGATTGCATGAGATATCCGCCGGCATCGATGTTTGGATTAGAATTGTAACGACCGTCGGACCGGCTGTCCCATATCCGGAATTTCCGTCGGCCTGCGATCCTGCACACCCACCGTTCAGACTGCGCACCGCGTGCTAAGTTTCCTCAAGGGCTCCAAGGACAAGGAGAAAGAGACCGCCCCCGGCGGGCGCTGGCTCGATCGTCTCAAGCAGGGCCTCGAGAAGACGCGCCAGCTGCTGGGCACCGACGTCGCCCACCTCTTCAGGCCCGGGCGCGCACTCGACGAATCCCTGTACGAAGAGCTGGAAGCGGCGCTGCTGACGGCGGATGTCGGGGTCAGCGCCACCGCGGCGCTCATCGAGGGCGTGCGCGGGCGCGCGCGGCGTGAAGGCTATACCGAGGCCGGCCAGCTGCGCGAAGCACTGCGCGGCGCGCTCCTCGAAGCGCTCAAGCCGCTCGCCGCCCCGCTCGCCGTGGACTCGCACCGGCCGTTCGTGATCATGCTGGCAGGCGTGAACGGCGGCGGCAAGACGACTTCCATCGGCAAGCTCGCGCACTATTACCAGGGCCGCGGCAAGTCGGTGCTCCTCGCCGCCGGCGACACTTTCCGCGCTGCCGCCCGGGAGCAGCTCGCCGCATGGGGCCAGCGCAACAACGTCACCGTCATCTCCCAGCAGTCGGGCGACGCGGCGGCTGTCATTTACGACGCCATCAACGCCGCGCAGGCGCGCGGCATCGACGTGCTGCTCGCCGACACCGCGGGCCGGCTGCCGACCCAGCTGCACCTGATGGAGGAGATCAGGAAGGTGAAGCGGGTGATCGCCAAGGCGATGCCGGGCGCGCCCCACGAAGTGCTGCTCGTGCTCGACGCCAATACCGGACAGAACGCAGTGGCGCAGGTGAAGGCTTTCGACGACGCCCTGGGCGTCACCGGCATCGTGCTCACCAAGCTCGACGGGACCGCACGGGGCGGCGTTATCGCGGCCATTGCCCACCTGCGTTCGGGCGCGGCGCGGGACCGGCCGATACCGTTGCGATTCATCGGCGTCGGCGAAGGGCTTGACGACCTGCGGCCGTTCGATGCGGAGGAGTTCGTCGACGCTTTGCTGGAATGATCTCCTTCAGCCGCGTGACCAAGCGTTACCCTGGGGGCCACGAGGCGCTCCGCGACGTATCCATTACCATCCAGCCCGGCGAGATGGTATTCGTCACCGGCCATTCCGGCGCGGGCAAGAGCACCTTGCTCAAGCTGACGGCGGCTATCGAGCGTCCGACCGGCGGCACCGTGATCGTCAACGGGCAGAACGTCGGAGCGCTGAGAGACGGCGCGTTGCCTTTCCTGCGCCGCAACTTCGGACTGATCTTCCAGGACCACAAGCTGCTTTTCGACCGGAGCGCGTACGACAACGTCGTGTTGCCGCTCAGCATCCACGGCTACGACCCGCGCGAGGCCGCCCGCCGCGTGCGCGCCGCACTGGACAAGGTGGGGCTGCTCGGAAAGGAGAAGATGCATCCGGTCGCACTCTCCGGCGGCGAGCAGCAACGCCTCGCGATCGCCCGCGCCATCGTTCACCGGCCCGCCATTCTCCTTGCCGACGAGCCGACCGGCAATCTCGACGCCGCCTATGCCTCCGACCTGGGAGAGCTGTTCAAGTCGTTCAACCAGGTCGGAGTGACCGTCGTCATCGCCACGCACGATCAGTCGTTCGCTGCCCGCCTCAATCCGCGCGTGATAGCCCTCAAACAGGGGCAATTGGAATGAGTTTCAACGCGCAATGGGCTCGATGCCTATGAGAGCCTGGCTCTGGCACCACGTGGAGAGCCTGCGCGCGACTCTGGCGCGGTTCGCACGCGCCCCGGTGGCGACGCTGTTCAACATTGGCGTGATCGGGACCGTGCTCGCCCTTCCGGCGGGACTCCATCTCACGCTCGCCAACCTGCGGGACGCGGCGCGTGCCCTTGCCCCCGAACCGCAGCTTTCCCTGTTTCTCGCCCTCGATGCGGGTCGTGGAGAAGCCGATCGGATCGAGGCCCGCCTGAAGGAGCATGCCGGCGTTCGGGCATTTCGCTACGTCCCGCGCGATAAGGCGCTGGCCGATCTGAAGGCCGGAACCGGCCTTGCCGATGTCGTGGACGGCCTGGGGCAGAACCCGCTGCCGGACGCGTTCATCGTCGAGCCAAGGGACGCTGCCCCGCAGGCTCTCGAGGCGCTGCGCGCCGAAGCGAGCCGCTGGCCCGGAATCGCGCACGCGCAGCTCGATTCGGCGTGGGCGCAGCGGCTGGAAACGGGACTCAAGGTCGGCCGGCTTGCAGCCGCGATTCTCGCCGCCTTGTTTGCGTTCGCTCTCATCGCCGTCACCTTCAATACCATCCGGCTGCAGATGCTTACGCGCCGCGAGGAGATCGAAGTAGCGCGGCTGATAGGCGCAACCGCGTCTTTCATACGACGGCCTTTTCTCTATTTCGGCGCGCTGCAGGGACTGGCGGGCGGCGTAGCGGCATGGGCGATTCTGTGGGTGGGGGTGCATGTGCTTAACGGCGGTCTCGCCGAACTGGCAAAGCTCTACGCGGCCCGGATAGAGCTCGCTCACCTGACCCCGCGGGACACGGCGGTCCTCCTTGCCGTCTCGGCGGGCCTCGGCTGGCTGGGCAGCTGGCTTTCCGTGAGCCGGCATCTGGGACAGATCGAAGCCCGCCAGTAATTGTCCAAACTTTCCGGCGTCCCGCCGAGCCTTCGGGTAACGCTGGAATATCACCCTAAGGCATTGAATTAAATTCTCTTATGGCTGCGACCCTGATGGAACTTTTGCCGTGTTCTGGCACTCTCATGTCGAGACTGCTAAAATTGCCCTGGATAGGAGGAATACGATGACCGGATACGCATTACCCATCCCGTCGGCTGCGGCCAGCCTGGAATCCTACGTCCAGACCGTCAACGCCTTTCCGATCCTGACCCAGCAGCAGGAGACGGATCTGGCCCGCCGCCTGCAGCAAACCGGGGACGTCGAAGCGGCACGCCAGCTCGTGCTGTCGCACCTCCGGGTGGTAGTCGCCATCGCGCGTGGCTACCTCGGATACGGCCTCCCGCAGGCCGATCTCATACAGGAAGGCAATATCGGCTTGATGAAGGCGGTCAAGCGCTTCGATCCCGAGCGCGGCGTGCGGCTCGTGTCTTTCGCGGTGCACTGGATCCGCGCGGAAATGCACGAGTTCATCCTGCGCAACTGGCGCATCGTCAAGGTCGCCACCACCAAGGCCCAGCGGAAGCTGTTCTTCAACCTGAGAAGCCTCAAGCGGGGAGTGGGCGGCCTCGGCGTTGACGAAGTGAAAGCCATCGCGAAACAGCTTAACGTCAAGCCCGAGGAAGTCGTCGAGATGGAAACGCGCCTGGGCGGCCAGGACGTTGCGCTCGAGCCGTTGGCCGCCGACGATGAGGAAGCCTACGCGCCGATCGCCTACCTTGCTGCGGAAGACGCGGAACCCGCCCAGGTCCTGGAAGAAGAGGAAACCTCGCAGCTGCGCAGCGCGGGCCTCAAGCAGGCCCTCGAGTCGCTGGATCCGCGCAGCCGCCGAATCATCGAAGCACGCTGGCTGGCCGAGAAGGACCAGGCCACCCTGCACGATCTCGCCGCCGAACTGGGCGTATCGGCGGAGCGCGTGCGGCAGATCGAGGTCAAGGCGCTCGGGAAAATGAAGGGCGTGATCGACCGCGAAGCCGCGTAAGCCTTACTCTTCGCCAGCAAAAGCCCCGGCATCGTCCGGGGCTTTTTGTTGTACCCCGCAGGGCGCTCCGACAGATAACGCCTTAAGCCCCGGCGAGGAGCAGCCGGATATCGTGCAGGATCGCCGCGGCGCCCTTGCCATACGGCGCGAAGAGGCGGAGCCGCCCTTCCCGGTCGAAGATATACGTCCCCGCCGAATGGTCCACGCTGTAGCCGCCCGTCTTGAGGGGCTGCTTCTGATAGAAGATCTTGAACTCCTTCGCGGTGCGCGCCGTGGCATCCGCGTCGCCGGAAAGGCCAAGAAACGACGGATGGAAAGCCGGCACGTACTGGCTCAATACCTGCGGCGTATCGCGCTCCGGATCGACCGTCACGAACAGGACCTGCACCTTGTCGGCGTCGGGCCCCAGCTCGCGCAGGACCTGGGACATCTCCGCGAGCGTCGTGGGGCATGCGTCCGGGCAATGCGTAAAGCCGAAGAAGACGGTGACAACCTTGCCCCGGAAATCGGCCAGGGTGCGCGGTTTCCCGTTGTGATCCGTGAGGTCCAGCGCCTTTCCGAACGCCGCTCCCGTGACGTCTACGAGTTCGAACTGAGGCTTCTGGACAGTACGGTCGCACCCGCCGAGCAGCGCGGCCAGCACGAGGCCGCACGCAGCGAGCGCGCACCGATTCATGCGCGTCCGGATTCGGCGCGCAGGAGCATTCCGAAACTAAGGTGTCGCGGCATTAAATAGGGAAGTGGATGTAATGATCCACGAGGAGCGCCGCGAACAGCGCCGTCAGATAGATGATCGAATAGCGGAACGTGCGCTGCGCCAGGCGGTCGGTGTAAGCGACGTAGATACGAACCGCGTAGCAGAGGAACACGGCGTCCAGCACGACCGCGGCGCCCAGGTAGATGGCGCCGCTCATCCTCGTTACGAACGGCATCAGCGTCACCGCGGTCAGGATCACCGTGTAGAGCAGCACGTGCAGGCGCGTGAACTTGTCGCCGTGCGTCACGGGCAGCATGGGCACTCCCGCCCTGGCGTAGTCTCCCTTGCGATAGAGGGCCAGCGCCCAGAAGTGCGGCGGCGTCCATGCGAAGATGATGAGGAACAGGATCAGCGCGTCGGCGGCGATCTCTCCCGTGACGGCGGTCCAGCCCAGCACCGGCGGCATGGCCCCCGAGGCGCCGCCGATCACGATGTTCTGCGGCGTCAGGGGTTTCAGCACCAGCGTGTAGATGATGGCGTAGCCCACGAAGGTGGCCAGTGTGAGCCACATCGTCAGCGCATTCACCCACTGGTGGAGAACGATGAGGCCCGCCCCGCCCACGACGCCCGCAAACACCAGCGTCTGCAGGGAGGTCACCTGCCCGCGCGGCAGCGGCCGGTAGCGCGTGCGCGCCATCAGCGCGTCCAGTCTCTGCTCGACCAGGCAGTTCACCGCCGCCGCTGCGCCCGCCGTGAGCGCGATGCCGAGGGTGCCCGCGACGAGCGCCTGCAGCGGCACCATGCCGGGCGTCGAGAGGAACATGCCGATTACCGCGGTAAAAACGATGAGCGAAACGACGCGCGGTTTGGTGAGCTGGAAGAACTGGCCGAGCCGCGATGCGAGCGGCTGACCGGCGAGACTGGTCGACATCCTGGAACCTACCCGGCCTTGCGGAAGAGAGCGAAGTTTAGCACCACGAGCGCCGTCAGCAAAAGCGCGGCGCCGGCATTGTGCGCAGCCGCCAGCACGAGCGGCAGCCGGAGCAGCACGTTCGCGACGCCGAGCGCGGCCTGCGCCGCCAGCAGGGCGATCAGCACCGCCGCCGCGAGCCGCAGCGCCGGAGCACGCAAGGCTGCGAGCCCGAGCCCGCCGAGGAAGACGAGCGTGACGAGGGCGCCGGCGCGATGGCTCCACTGGATGGCGTTCAACGCCTCCTGCGTCAGCGGAGCGCCGGCAGAGGTCACGCCGAGATCGCGCACCACGTGATACCCATTCGTGAAATCCATAGGCGGCAGCCACCACCCGTGGCACGCCGGGAAATCGGGGCAGGCAAGCGCCGCGTAATTGGCGCTGACCCAGCCGCCGAGCGCGATCTGGCAGACGAGCACCGCCAATCCCGCCGCGGCCCACGGCCGCAGGCGCGCGGCGACCCGGGCGGGCGGCGCAGGCGGATCTATCTCGCGCAACGCGAGCCACAAGAGAAGCGCCAGCGTCGCCATCCCGCCCATGAGGTGCAGCGTCACGATCGCGGGCTTCAACAGCATCGTGACCGTCCACATGCCGAGCGTGGCCTGCGCCGCCACCAGCACGACCAGCGCAAACGCCAGCCGGGGCGGGCGCCCGGTCCTGTCGCGATTGCGCCATGCCATCACGGCAATGGCCAGTATCAGGAAGCCCAGGGTGCCCGCCAGGTAGCGATGAAACATCTCCTTGCGGGCGCGCCCGGCGTCCACTGCCTTGCCCGGAAATGCCTGCTGCGCACGCGCGACCTCGTGTGGCTCGTCCGGCACGCCGAGGATTTGCCCGTAGCAGCCGGGCCAGTCGGGACAACCGAGGCCGGCGTCCTCCAGCCGGACGTAGGCGCCGACCACGATCACCAGCAATGCGAGCGCGACGGAACAGAGCACTAAAGTGCGATACATGTGATTACTAGAGTGCGAAACATATGATCGCAATCACCCCACGCGCGACGCCTTGAGCAGGCGCGAGAGGTCCTTGATCAGCCGCCGGGTATCGGGATCCCGCGGAAAACGCATCATGAGATTCCCGAGAGGGTCTATCAGGTAAATGTGGTCGGCGGGGGCGCGCGGCGCGGGGAACGACTCGATCAAGCCGGTTCCAGCGGCCCTCACCACCCAGGTCCCCGGGAAGCGCGCGACCGTATTGCCGCGCGGCGCCGCCGCGTCGCTGATGAGCCAGGCCCGCTCGACGCGGTCCATATCCTTGCCCTGGGTAAGCCGCAGCTGCCGCATGTAGAGGAGCTTCTTCTCGCAATCGGCCTCGCACCGGCCGGTGTCGACGGAAACCAGCACCCACTTGCCCTTCAGCTGCGAGAGCCGGAACGACGCGCCGTCGGCGAGCGTGAGCGCGGCATCGGGCAGGGGTCGCGGCTCGATCAGCTCGCCGTAATTCACCGTCTGCCCGGGCGGCCGGAAATAGTAGAGAAGATAGGACGCTGCCACCGGCGCCAGCGCGACCGCGAGGATGAGCCACAACGTGGTCCGGCTTCGCCGGGGAGCGCTAGGCGCGGCGTTTGACATGGGTCACGAGATAGAACACCAGCACGGTCGCGGCGAGCGCGAGCCACTGGAAAGCATAGCCGTAGTGCTTGTCGACGCCGAGGTTCGGCGGATCCCATTCGCGCACGAGACCGTCGTCGAGCGCGGTTTCCTGCTGGATCACCACGGGCTGCAGCGCGATCGGCACCGCCTGCCGGTAGCGATCGAGCGTCAGGTTCTGCCAGACCCTGCCCTCCGCGACCCGGTCCGACAGCTCGAGGAAACGCCGGCTCGGCGTGATCGCGAGGCCGGTGATCTCCACCGTCGCTTCCGGCGTCCTGACTTCAGGCAGACGCGAGCGATCCGCATTGCCGGCGATCCAGCCGCGGTTCACCAGCACGTAACGGCTGCCCCCGCCGCTGTCGCTCGCCAATTCAAGCGGCATCACCACGTGGTAACCCGCGAGGCCGTGCGATATCCGGTTATCGATCAATACGCCGTAGCGGGCATCGAAGCGTCCGCGCGCCGTCACCCGCCGCCACTCGACGTCCTCGACCCTCACCTCGGCGGACGACAGCGTGACCGGCGCGTCCTTCGCGAGCAATTCGAGCCGCGCCGCCAGCGCCTCCTTCTCGTGCGCGCGGCCGACCTGCCAGTGGGCAAGCGCGAGCGTCAAGGCGATACCGGCTGTGGCTGCCAGCGTGGTGACCAGGCGCGGTTGAAAGTGGAAGCGGAGTGGCAAGGTGTATGCTTAGAACTGGCTGCAACCGGCAGCTCTGCCCGTGAAAATCCTCGTCATCCTGTTTCTGGTGTTCATCGTCGGGAGTCTCCTCTCGGCGCTCTACTTCCTCGTCACCGGCCGGGGCCGGTCGGAGCGGATGGCCAGGGCGCTGACGGTTCGGGTCGTGCTTTCGGTCGTGCTCTTCGCTCTTCTCATGCTGGGATACTACTTCGGCTTCATCACCGGGAAGCTCTGAGAAAAAAAAACGCCGCACGCTGGGTGCGGCGCTGCTCCCTACTGACAGGGTGTCTCCCCTTGTTGTTGATCGGCCGCTCTTGTTGTTCTTCGGTTTCTTGTTACTTTTCTGCCTTATAGCCAGTAGACGAAGATAAACAGTCCCAGCCAGACCACGTCCACGAAGTGCCAGTACCACGCGACGCCTTCGAATCCAAAGTGATGCTCGGGCGTGAAGTGGCCCGCCACGCAGCGAAACAGGATCGTGATGAGCATGATGCAGCCGACGGTGACGTGGAAGCCGTGGAACCCCGTCAGCATGAAAAATGACGCTCCGTACGCGCCGGTAGTGAGCTTCAGGTTGAGCTCGCTGTAGGCGTGGCCGTATTCGTACGCCTGGAAGGCGAGGAAGGTGATACCCAGGCCTATCGTCGCGAACATCCACACGATCAGCTTCAGGCGATCGTTCCGCAGGAGCGCCCAGTGCGCCAGCGTCACGGTCACCCCGGAAGAGAGCAGCAGCAGCGTATTGATCGCCGGGATGCCCCATGCCCCCATCGGCGAGAACTGCTCCTTGATTCCCGGGCCGGAAACGGGCCAGCCCGCGTTGAATTCCGGCCAGATGAGCTTGTGCTCGAGATCGCCCAGCCAGGGCACCGAGAGCACCCGCATGTAGAAGAGGGCTCCGAAGAAGGCCGCGAAGAACATCACTTCCGAGAAGATGAACCAGCTCATGCCCCAGCGGAAGGAGAGATCCACCTGCTTGTTGTACTTCCCGGTCTCGCTCTCGTGCGCGACGGTATGGAACCACCCGACGATCATGTAGGCGAGGATCGCGAAGCCGGCGAGCACCAGGAACCTGCCCGGCGACCAGCCGTTGAACCACGACGCCGCGCCCGACGCCAGGCAAAGGAGCGCGATCGACCCGGTGATGGGCCAGGTCGACGGGTCCGGTATGAAATAGCGTGCCGATTGATTGATCATGTTTCAGTTCCCCTCGTATCTCCCGCAATCCGCTCCGTGCTAACTCATGACGAAGCGCACGAACAGCACCATGCTCACGACCAGGATCGCCGCGGCGATGATGCCGGTGACGATCACCTGCACGGGCGTGATCGTTGCCGCGTCGTTTTCGTGCGCCGCGCCCTTGCGGATGCCGATGAAGGCGGACAGCACCGCCTTCACGACCTGCAACGGCCCCGCCTTCCGCTGCCGCTGCGGCTCAGCCGGCGTTGCCACGATCATTCCCGTCTCCCCCCGCGCTCTTCCTGCCCTCCACTTCGAAAAACGTATACGACAGCGTCACCGTGTTCACGTCCTGCGGCAGCGCGGCGTCGACCACGAACGCGACCGGCATGCGTCTCACCTCGCCCGGCGCCAGCGTCTGCTGCGTGAAGCAGAAACAATCGAGCTTCCTGAAGTGGCGCGCCGCAAGCTGCGGCCCGTAGCTGGGGATCGCCTGCCCGGTCACGGCGCGGTCGGAATGGTTGCGGATCTCGAACGTGACCTGGGTGAGCGCGCCGGGGTGGATCTGCACGCTCTTCTCCACGGCCGTAAAGCTCCACGGCAGATCGTTGCGCAGGTTCGTATCGAACTCCACCGTCAGGGTGCGCGTCGAGTCCACCTGCGTGTTGCCCACCACGTCGGACTTCGCCACGCGGTTCAGCCCGACCGCCTCGCACAGCGCGCGATAGAACGGCACCATCGCGAAGCCGAAGCCGAACATCGCCGCGGCGACGACGAGGAGCTTGACCAGCATCCGCTGGTTGGCCTGCGATCCGGCTACCATACCCAATGACGGAGCACTACGCCGACGAAGAACGCGAGCGCGATCGAAGCGAGTATCAGCGCGGTTCTGGCGTTGCTGCTCATACCTTTACCCGGTTAACGCACCGCCGGCGGCGTCTCGAAGCTGTGGTACGGCGGCGGCGAGGGCAGCGTCCATTCCAGCCCCTCCGCTCCTTCCCAGACCTTGTCGGTCGCCTTCTCGCCGCCCTTGATGCACGTCACGACGACGTACACGAGGAGCAGCTGCGACAGCCCGAACCCGAACGCCCCCAGCGAGGAGATCATGTTGAAGTCCGCGAACTGCATGTTGTAGTCCGGCACGCGGCGCGGCAGGCCGGCAAGTCCCGTGAAGTGCATCGGGAAGAACGTGACGTTGAAGAAGATCATCGACAGCCAGAAATGCCACTTGCCGACGGTCTCGTTGTACATGTGGCCGGTCCACTTCGGTATCCAGTAGTAGACCCCGCCGAAGAGCGCGAAAAGGGAGCCTGCGACCAGCACGTAGTGGAAGTGCGCCACGACGTAGTAGGTATCCTGCAGCTGGATGTCCACCGGCGTGATCGCGAGCACGAGCCCGGTGAACCCGCCCATCGAGAACACGAAGATGAAGCCGCACGCGAACAGCATCGGCGTCTCGAAGGTCATCGAGCCCTTCCACATCGTCGCGATCCAGTTGAAGACCTTCACGCCGGTGGGCACGGCGATCAGCATCGTCATGTACATGAAGAAGAGCTGCGCCGCCGCCGGCATCCCGACGGTGAACATGTGGTGCGCCCACACGACGAACGACAGGATCGCGATCGACGCCGTCGCGTAGACCATCGAGGAATAGCCGAAGAGGGGCTTGCGCGCGAAGGTCGGCACGATCTGGGACACGATGCCGAAGCCCGGAAGAATCATGATGTAGACCTCGGGGTGCCCGAAGAACCAGAAGATGTGCTGGAACATCACCGGGTCGCCGCCGCCCGCGGCATTGAAGAAATGGGTCCCGAAATGCCGGTCGGTGAGCACCATCGTCACCGCGCCGGCAAGCACCGGCATCACGGCGATGAGGAGGTAGGCCGTGATGAGCCAGGTCCAGACGAACAGCGGCATCTTCATCAGCGTCATCCCCGGGGCGCGCATGTTGAGGATGGTGGTGACGATGTTGATCGAGCCCATGATCGACGAGGCGCCCATGATGTGCAGCGCGAAGATCGCGAGATCCATCCCCGGCCCCATCTGGGTCGACAGCGGCGCGTAGAGCGTCCACCCCGCCGCGGTCGCGCCGCCCGGCACGAAGAAGGAGACGACCAGCAGCGTCGCGGCCGGCGGCAGCAGCCAGAACGACCAGTTGTTCATGCGCGCGAACGCCATGTCCGGCGCGCCTATCATCATCGGCACCTGCCAGTTGGCGAAGCCCACGAACGCCGGCATGATCGCGCCGAACACCATGATGAGGCCGTGCATGGTGGTCAACTCGTTGAAGAACTCCGGCTTCCAGAACTGCAGCCCCGGCTGCATCAGCTCCAGCCGTATGCCCATGGCGAGCATCCCGCCGACGAAGAACATCGTCAGGCTGAACAGCAGGTAGAGCGTGCCGATGTCCTTGTGATTGGTGGTGGTGATCCAGCGCATGATCCCCGTGGGGTGATGGCCATGCGCATCGTGCCCGTGACCGTGGGCGCTATCGTGACCGGGGGCGTGATGTCCGTGTGCTGCTTCCATGCGGGTTCTCCTGAGCTTCTGCTGCCGTGCTACTTGCGCTGCGCCTTCACGTCGGCGGGCGTGACCACGTCGCCGCTCTTGTTGGCCCAGCTGTTGCGCGTGTAGGTGATGACCGCGGCGAGCTCCGTGTCCGACAGCTGCTTGCCGAAGGCCACCATCGCCGTGGGCTTGCCGTCCTTCACCACGCCGTTCAGCACGGTGTTGATCTGCCCTTCCTTCGACCCCGTGACGACCTTGGAGCCGGAGAGCGCCGGGAACGTCCCGGGGAGGCCCATGCCCGTCGGCTGGTGGCAGGCGACGCAGTGCTGGGCGTAGACCTTCTCCCCGCGCGCTTTCAGCTCGTCCAGGGTCCAGGCCTTGCCCGGGTCTTCGACGCGCGCAACCATCGTCTTCTTCTGCTCGGCGACCCACGCCGCGTACTTCTCGGGCGCCACCGCTTCCACCACGATCGGCATGAATCCGTGGTCCTTGCCGCACAGCTCGGCGCACTGCCCGCGGTAGGTGCCGGGGTTGTCGGCCGTGAACCAGGTGTCGCGAACGAAGCCGGGAATCGCGTCCTGCTTGATGCCCAGCGCCGGCACCCACCAGGCGTGGATCACGTCGTTGGCGGTGGTGATGATGCGCACCTTCTTGCCTGTCGGCACGACGACCGGGTTGTCCACCTCGATCAGGTAGTGCTCACCCTTTTTCGTGCCCTTGTGGTCGTAGTCTTCGATCTGGTCGCGGGGCGTCGCGAGCGTGCTGTAGAAGCTGATGCCCTCCTGCAGGTAGTCGTAGCCCCACTTCCACTGGTAGCCGGTCGCCTTGATGGTGATGTCGGCGTGGGTGGTGTCCTTCATCGAGATGATGGTCCTGGTCGCCGGGTACGCCATGCCGATCAGGATCACGAACGGGACGACGGTCCAGATGATCTCGACCGTGGTGTTCTCGTGGAATTGCTCCGCCTTGTGGCCGACCGACTTGCGGTGCATGACGATCGCGTAGGTCATCGCGCCGAAGACCACGACGAAGATGCCCACGATGATCCACATGATCAGCGTGTGCAGATCGTAGATCTGGCGCGCGATCTCCGACTGCGGCTCCTGCAGGTTGTACTGGTTGGCTGCCGCCACCCCTGCCGCCAGCCACGCCGCCGCGGACACAGGCCATCGAACCCACTTGCTGATCATGCTTCCCTCACCCGGAGATCCGGTGTTGTTCTGGTTCAGCGGCCAGCCATCCGCCGCCCGAGTTCTCGCGCGATCTCGAGCCGCCGCTCGGCTCCGACGAAACGCCCGATTTCCAGCTCGCGCCCGTGGGAACGCAACGCAACGCGATCGCCCTCCCCGACCACCACGAGCCGCGCCCACCGGCGGTTGAACTCGTGGTGCCGGCGCCGTCCTCCCTCGAATGACTCAACCTCCACCCTGTCCCCGTCGATCGCAATGCGCTCGTAATCGGCGGCATGGCGATCGACGTAGCGAAACGCCAGGTACAGCACCAGCATTTCCAGTCCGGCGAACGGCAGGATCGGCCACGCGCCCAGCACCGCGAAAGCGGTCGCGATACCGACCGACACGACAAAGATGAAAGCAAAGACGCCGAGCCGGCCGCCGGCACCGAGCGAGTTATTGCGCCTGGCAACGAGTGAGAACCCGCTTCCCCGCGCGATCTCGCCCTGTCCAGTCACTGCGGTCATTGATTTGCCAGCGCCAGCATCCGCGTCGAGCGTGTGAAATGTATCACAGGGCCCCGCCGCAGGCAACGAAGATACGGGAAAAAAACCTTTCATTCCCCTCGGGTTGCGCGTCGTGGACGGTGCAGCCGAAAGAGGTCTGACTGCGGATCGAACTGTGGTGCGATCGAGCGCGGCTCGATGTGCGCGGCGTACGCGATGCGGGCAACCAGCGGTGCGGCGAGACGCTCTTCGAGCGCGCGCACGTTCTCGTCCGCCGCCGCCATCTCGGGATCGACGTGATTCGCGACCCATCCGGCGAGCGCGAGGCCGCGCGCGGCGATGGCTTCGGCCGTGAGGAGCGCGTGATTCAGGCAACCGAGACGCATGCCCACGACCAGCACCACGGGCAACGCGAGCCGCGCGGCGAGCGCCGCCGTGTCGACGCCGGGGCCGAGCGGCACGCAGAAGCCGCCGACACCCTCGACGACCACGACATCCGACAGCGCCGCCAAACCGGCGTAGCACCGCCCGACGTGATCGAGATCTATCGTCACCCCTTCCCGGTCGGCGGCGATGTGCGGGGCGATCGGCGGCTCGAAGCAATAAGGATTCACGATAGGCCTGGGCGCGCCGACGCTGGCTGCGGCGAGCAGTTGCTCGACATCCTCGTTTCGCAGCACTCCTTCCACGAGCTCAGTGCCTGACGCAACCGGCTTCATACCGGCGGCTTCGAGTCCGCGCGCCGCGAACGCGTGCAGCAACGCGCAGGCGACGAGAGTCTTGCCGACGCCGGTGTCCGTTCCGGTGATGAAATAGCCCTGGGTCATTTGCCGATTGCGCAACGCATGCGTCCGTGCATCCACCGGCAAGGGATGAGGGATGAGGGATGAGGGATGACCTTTGCCGGGCAAAACAAGCCCGGGGCATCCTTCCGCCTTCTGCCTTCCTCTTTCAGGCAGAGCCGTTTGGTCATCCTTCCACGTTCCACGTTCATCCTTTGTGTGCCTACTCGACCGATTTGACGGGGATGATAGGTCTTCCGTCCTGAGTCTTCCGTGGCTGCGGCTTCCAGGCGTGGCCGTAGACGACCTCGAATGTCGCCGGCAGCCTGCCGTCGCGACGCGCGCTTTCGTAGTTGCGCTCGACCGCGGCGAGCAACGCCTTGCCGGTGAGACCCGCCGGGCGGCCGCGCGCGGCGTTGTGCGCGCCTATGGCCTTGAGATCGCGCATCAGATCGCGCACGGCGGCGTAAGTCAGCGTCAGGTACTCCATGTCCATCACGGGATCGGCAAAGCCCGCCTTGACCAGCATGTCGCCCACGTCGTGCATGTCGATGAAGCGGTGCACGTGGGCGCGGCGGTCGGCGCCGCCGTACGCGGCGCGCAGCTCCTTCAACGTGTCCGGGCCGAAGGTGCTGAACATGACGAGCCCGGCGGGCCTGAGCACGCGGTGGAACTCGGCGAAGACGCGCGCGGGCTCGTTGACCCACTGCAGCGCGAGGTTCGACCAGATGAGGTCGGTCTGCGCGGCGGCAAGCGGCAGCTGCTCGATGTCGCCGCATACGGCGGACAGGCGGCCCCCCCCGAGCACGCCACGCCACCACGACCGGCGCGCCCGCGCGCGCCGCGCCATCGCAGGCGCGAGGTCGAGCGCGAGGATGCGCGCGCGCGGGTAGCGCGCCGCGAGCCCGGGGATCGCGTTGCCCGTCCCGCTGCCCGCGTCGAGGACCGTCACCGGCTCGAGCTTGATGTACTCGAGGCGCGCGAGCATGCGCCGGCAGATCTCGTCCTGCACCACTGCGGCAGCGTCGTAGCCGGCCGCCGCCGCATCGAACGAGCGGCGCACCCGGCGCTTGTCCATGACATAGGCGTCATCCACCAAGAAACTTCTCCAGGGCCGTCGCCACCTGCCGCGGCCGGGAGAGGAACGGCGCATGCGCCGCGCCGCGCACGATCTCGAGCCGCGCGGCGGGCAGCAGCCGCGCCAGCGCCTCTCCCGCCGCAAAGGGCACTACGGCGTCGCGATCTCCGTGCACGACGAGCGTCTCCTGCGCGATCGCGGAGAGCCCGCCGCGCAGATCGGTCTCTGCGAGCATGGCGAGGCCGTTCCTGAGCGGCCCCCGGTCCGGCTCGCCATCGGCGGCGAGCGCCGCACGCAGCTTGAGGGTTACCTGGGTCGCGCGCTCGTCGCCGCGCGCCTCGAGCGCGATGAAGCGCCGCAATGCGACAGCGCGATCGATCACGAGCGCCCGCGAAAATGCGCTCAGTACTTCCGGCTCGACCCCGTGCGGCCAGTCTGCGCGCCGGGTGAAGCACGGCGTTGCGGCGATCAGCGCCAGGCGCGCCACCTGCCGCGGCGCGGCGTGCGCCCATACGAGGGCTGCTTGCGCGCCGAGCGACCAGCCGACGACGCTGCAGCGTGCCGGCGCCGCGTCCGCGATCGCGCGGGCGACGATCTCGGGCGTGCACGGCGCGCATGCGGAGCCCGTGCCGTAACCAGGCAACTGCGGTGTGTGCACCCGAAAGCGCGGCGCGAGCCGCATCCCGAAATCCTTCCAGACCGCGGCGGTCGTGCCCCAGCCGTGGAGCAGCACCACGTCACGCACTGCGCTCATGCTGCGTCTCGGGCGGCGATGGCGTTGAGCGCAGCAGCGAGGCGCTCCACGTCGCCCGGCTCGTGCGCCGCGGACAGCGAGATACGCAGCCGCGCCATGCCCTGCGGAACCGTCGGCGGCCGGATGGCGGGCACGAGCAGCCCGTCGCGCGCGAGCGCCTCCGAGACCGCCACCGCTTCCGCGCTGGTTCCGATCACGACCGGCTGGATCGCGGTCGCCGAGGGCGCGAGCCGCCAGCGTGCGAGCCGCAGTCGCTCCCGCAGGAGCGCAATCAGGCTCCACAGGCGTTCCCGGCGCCATTCCTCGCGCTCCACGAGATCGAGGCTCTTTATCAGCGCCACGGCGAGGAGCGGCGGCGACGCGGTGGTATAGACGTACGGCCGGGCGCGCTGGACGAGCGTTTCCACCATGTCCGCAGCGCCGGCCGCGAAGGCGCCGAAAACGCCCGCGGCCTTGCCCAGCGTCGCCATGTACACGATACGCGGCGAGCGCGCGCCGGAATGCGATAGCACGCCCCTTCCCGAGCGCCCCAGCACGCCGAAGCCGTGCGCATCGTCGAGCACGAGCCAGGCGTCGTGGCGCTCGGCGAGCGCGAGAAGCTCCGGCACCGGGGCGATGTCGCCGTCCATGCTGAACACCGCGTCGGTGACGATCAGCTTGCGGCGCGCGCGCGAGGCGGCGAGCAGCCGCGCGAGCGCGGCGAGGTCGAGATGCGGATAGCGTTTGAGCTCCGCACGCGACAGCAATGCGGCGTCGTTCAGGGACGCGTGGTTCAACCGGTCGGCGAATACCGCGTCGCCGCGTCCCGCGAGGGCGGTCACGATGCCGAGATTGGCCAGGTAGCCGGTCGAGAACGAGAGGGCGCGCGGCAGCTCTACGAGAGCCGCCAGCCGCTCCTCGAGCGCCTGATGCGCTGCGCCGTGCCCCAGGACGAGGTGCGATGCCCCGGCGCCAACGCCGTAGCGCTCCGCACCCTCGCGGGCCGCCGCCACGAGCGCGGGATGCGCTGCCAGTCCCAGGTAGTCGTTGCTGCAGTACGCGACGTATTCACGGCCGTCCACCGTGACCCGCGCACCCTGCGGCGACTCCAGCACGCGCCGCTGGCGCTTGAGGCCGCGCGCCTCGAGGTCGGCAAGGCCGTCGCGCAGGTCCGCGGCAAGTGTTGAGTGTTGAGTGTTGAGTGTTGAGTTGGTCACTTCGAACGCCCGGTAGGTCTGCGGCGAGTGTTCTCTGCGCGAGTGAGCGTTCTCTGCGGCGAGTGTTGAGTTTTAAGTTTTGAGTTTTGAGTTGATCATTTCGAACGTCCGGTCGTCTTGACGATCGACGTGAGAATCCGGATCAGCTCATCCACGTCAGCAAGCTCGCTACCGACGTCCAGATCTCCTATCCGCCCTTCGTCAATCAAGCGGAGCCAGTATTTCGTTTCGCGAGCCTCCTTCGATGCCACCGCCATCTTGGAAAGAAAGTCTCTTCTGCTCTGTCCCGCCTGTGCTTCTTCGACATTGGATCCGATACTCGTCCCAGCCCTGACGAGCTGATTCGAAATCACGTACTCCCGCAGTTGCCGCAGACTATTCGAAAGCCGGATGATCTTGAGCGCGAACGCAAAGCTCTTTCTCCGGATCGGGCTGTCAGCCATAGCGTTCGCAACTCATCACTCAAAACTAAAAACTCAAAACTCAGCATTGAAGGTGGATCGGGCTGTCAGCCATGGCCCATCCACTCAAAACTCAACACTCAAAACTAGAAACTCAACACTGGGACGTGCGAATCGGGCTGTCAGCCATA
>DASRJL010000018.1:0-11864 GCA_035649495.1 Burkholderiales bacterium
TTGCCGCGGTTGGGAATGTCGAGCAGCAGCGTGCCGTTGCCTCGGCTCGGCACCTCCGGCGTGATCATGACGATGCGCGCCGAATATTCGACCATGCCGCGGGCGTTGCGCTTCGCCTTGTCGATGCCGGGGATGGATTCCCGAGGCGAGAGCTCGCCGTAGAGCCTCCCCTGCGAGATCACATAGCTCCCGGCGCGGAATGTACCGAAGGGCTGCTGCGAGGTGATGTCGAGGCGAGTGAGCTCGGCGCGCGCTGCCGGAATCCCGGCGGCGCCGAAGACGAGCAGCGTGCAGAGCAATCCGAGCGGTCTCATGTCACTCCTTCGGTCGTGGCCATGGATAGTAGAATCAGTGCGCCGCTGAAGCCAGGGGGTTACCCATGATCGACCACAGCTTCGATGCTGCAAACTCCATCCTTCATCTGCGGCCAAACGGCGCGCTGACGAAGGAGGACTTCGCGCAGATCGCCAAGACGGTGGACCCGCAGATCGAGAAGAAAGGCGCGCTGGCGGGGATCATCATCGAGTTCAGCGCTTTCCCGGGCTGGGACAGCCTCGGCGCGATGGCGGCGCATCTCCGGTTCGTGCGCGACCACCACAAGCAGGTGAAGAAGATCGCCGTGGTCACCGACGCCAGGCTCGGCGCGCTCGCCGAGAAGCTCGCGTCGCACTTCGTGGCGGCGACGATCAAGCATTTCCTCGCGGGTCAGGCCGACGCGGCGAGGAAATGGATCATGGGCGGTCCGGCGCGCTAACGCGAATAGGCCCGCGCCGCGTCGTCCGCGTGGCGCCGCACCGATCCGTTCGGCGCGTTCTGGGCGACCTCCTGCAGCAGCGGCAGGTGCCGCGGGAGCTTGGCGCTGGAGACGCCCTTGATCAGCCAGCCGAGCGAGTTGACGGTCTCGGCACCGTCGTCGCGCCGGTAGTTCTTCCTGAGCGAGTCGGCCAGCCGGTCGACGAGCTCCTCCTCGCGGCTCGCGAGGAAGACGCGCTTCGCCGCGAGGCGCGCGAGGAGCAGGTCGTCGGTCAGCAGCATGTTGCGCACCCGATTGACATCATCGCCGTACTTGGGATCGAAGGTCGCGCGATCCGAGATGATCGGGTTCCATTTCTCGTAGTGCGGCAGATCCTCGAGCGCCGCCTTCGCGAAGCGCTCGAACCCGCGCTCGGCGACGAGCTGGCGCAGCGTCGGCGCGTACTTGGGCTGCCCGGAGAACCCGAGGCCGCGGACGTACCGCGCCACGCGGTTGCGGTCGTCCCGCTGGCCGAAGCCGTTGCCGCTCTCTTTCTCCTGGAGGATGCGGCGCTCGAGGATATCGAACAGGCGCGGATCCGAGAGCCCCATCCATGGAAGCGTGTCGGCCGCGGCCGAATGCTGGTCGATGGGACCGTTGAAGATCGCGATGTAGCGCTCGGTGTCCTCCTGGAGCGTGGCGGACCAGGCGCAGCCGGAAAAGAGACCGAGCAGGACGGCGAGCCTTGCTATGCGGAGCGCCATATATCGGACACAAAGCTAAATCGGTATCCGGCCGCCGATTCAATCGGGGACGGGTTTCCTTATTTGCGCGTAACGTCGCTTTCGACCGCGATTGTATAGAACCTCTCAAAACTTTTCTTCGCGGTAATGAGAAGATAGCGCATCAGTCAAAAAAAGAGGGCCGCATCCATGCTGATCGAAAACCTCAGGGAGAACGACGCCGTTTCGCTCGTCGAAGCGCGCCTGGAGGCGCACAAGCTCATATTTGCGCCGCTGCTCTTCCAGGCGACGCGCGTGTTGCGTGACCTGGGCATTCTCCGCGCGCTGCGCGCCGCCCGCGACGGCCTGATGCTCGACGAGATCGCCGACAAGGTGGACACGTCGCGCTATGGCGTGCTGGTGCTGGTGGAAGCCGGGCTCGCTGCCGGGGTGGTGCGCTGCAAGGGCGGGCGCTACTTCCTCACCAAGACCGGCGCCTGCGTGCTGAGCGACGAGCTCACCGGCGTCAACATGGACGTGGTGCAGAACTGCTGCTTCCAGCCGATCTATTACCTCGAAGAGTCGATCCGGCAGCAGAAGCCCGTGGGCCTGCACAAGGTCTTCGGCGAGTGGGACACGATCTATCCCGCGCTGTCGCAGCTGCCCCCAGCCGCGCGCGAGAGCTGGATGCGCTTCGATCACCATTACTCCGACGCGGCCTTCCCGGATGCGCTGCCCCTCGTGTTCCAGCGCGGTCCGCGCACGCTGCTCGACCTTGGCGGCAACACCGGCAAGTGGGCTGTCCAGTGCGCCCGCCATTCGCCCGATGTCGCCGTGACCATCCTCGACCATCCGGGCCAGGTGAGCGTCGCCCAGCGCGACATAGAGCAGCTCGGTCTCGAGAGCCGCATCACATGCCGCGCGGCCGATCTGCTCGATCACTCGCAGCCGCTGCCCGCCGGCTTCGATGCCATCTGGATGAGCCAGTTCCTGGTCTGCTTCGCCGAGGAAGACGTGCTGCGGCTCCTCCGGCGAGCGGCGGCGGCAATGGCGCCGGAAAGCCGCCTCTACATCCTCGAGACCTTCTGGGACCGGCAGGAGCATGAAGCCTCGAGGTACTCGCTGCAGGCGATCTCGCTCTACTTCACCTGCCTCGCCAACGGGCGCAGCCGCATGTACAAGGCCGCCGACATCATCGCCATGCTGCGCGCCGCGGGGCTCGAAGTCGAGCGCGAGAGCGGCATCCTCGGCGTTTGCTCGACCCTTCTCACCTGCCGCAAGGCGCGCGCGTGATGCGTCATGCCGGGTAGAATTGGCGCTCCATGCATTCCGCGGTGGCCCGCCTGAAGCAGCTTTTCGCCGATCGATAGGCCGCAATGCCGTCGTCCCCGCGAAGGCGGGGAACCCGTTTAGAGCGAAAGCCCCCATGAGCGGATACCTCGAGAACGGCCGGTGGCGTGAGGGCTGGTACAACACGCGCGACACCAAGGGCGAATTCGTACGGACGACATCGGCGTTTCGGGAGTGGATCACCGACGACGGATCGAGCGGATTCAAGGCGGAAGCGGGCCGCTACCATCTCTACGTTTCGCTCGCGTGCCCCTGGGCTTGCCGCACGCTCATCGCGCGCACGCTGAAGGGCCTGCAGGACGCGATCTCCGTGTCGGTGGTCGAGCCGGTGATGACGCAGGGATGGTGCTTCAGCGACGCGTTGCCCGATCACCTGCACGGCTTCCAGTACCTGCACCAGCTCTATTCCGCCGCGGATCCGAAGTACACCGGCCGCGTGCTGGTGCCGGCGCTGTGGGACAAGGAGGCGCGCACGATCGTCAGCAACGAATCGAGCGAGATCATGCGCATGTTCAACAGCGCCTTCGGCAGGCTCGCCCGGGGCGACGTCGACCTCTATCCCGCCGCGCTGCGCGAAGAGATCGATCGGGTCAACGCCTTCGTCTACGACAACATCAACAACGGCGTGTACCGCTGCGGATTCGCGACCACGCAGGCTGCGTACCAGCAGGCCTTCGAGCGGCTGTTCTCGGCGCTGGATTGGGTGGAAGAGGAGCTGGGCAAGCGGCCCTACCTGGCCGGCGAACAGCCGACCGAGGCGGACTGGCGGCTGTTCACCACGCTCGCCCGCTTCGACGCCGTGTACGTCGGGCATTTCAAGTGCAACCGCAACCGGCTGGAAGACATGCCGAACATCTCGCGGTACCTGCGCAGCCTGTATCTCGTGCCCGGCATCGCCGCCACCGTCGACATCGACCACATCAAGCGGCATTACTACATGAGCCATGCGCACATCAACCCGACGCGCATCGTTCCGGCCGGACCGCGCCTGAAGTTCTGCGCTCCGCCCGAGTAGCGGGTTTTTTGCTAGTACGTGAAAGCGAGTCCGAGCAGGATGTCGCCCTGTGAGACGGTGTCTCCCTTGATGGAGATGACGCAGCCGCCGGAGCAGAACAGCGTGCTGCTGCTGTTGACCAGGGTGGCGTAGCCGCGCGCCTCGAAACGCAGTGCCACGCGCTCGCCGAGCGGAAGTTGGTATCCGATGCCCAGGCTGAGGGATGGCCGCAGCTCGTTCGCCAGTCCCTGAAGGTCCGGCTCGAACAACGTGGCGCCCATTCCGCCGACGAGGTAGGCGCCCTGGCCGATCTTCCCGCCCGGGAAGATGGTGCCCCCGACGTGCGCGTACGTCACCGCCATCGGGAACTTCGCCGGTATCGGCGCGGCCGGAGCGATCGGTTGAGTGGCCAGCCGTGCGTCCACCCGCGATTGCTGCCGCGAAACGTAGACCTGCAACTGGGTACCGGCCCCGGGGTCCAGCGCGAAATCGAGACTGACGGCGCCCACACCGGAAGCTTCGATGGGCAGCCTGCTCCCCGTGGTGACATCGGTAAACCTGCCACCGTCGCGATAGCCCGCGTAGAGCGTGAACGCGTTGTCTCCGCCGGGCTGCGCCGCGTTGCCGCCGGCGGCAGCGCCGAGCAGGACGATCAGCAGAAGTACGGATGCTGCTTTCGATTGCATCTCAAGCCGCTTGCCGGGATTGCCCAACCGGCATTCTGGCATCGGTCGAGAAGCGTCAGACCGGACGGAGTTGCGCTACCTTCTCCTCCATGCGCTGGATCAAGAGCCCGGCCTGGGACCTCGTCTGGGTCCTGAACCCGGTATGGCTCGCCCCCCTTGTCCTTCTGCTGGCCTGGGGCCATGACGATGTGCGCGCGAGCCCGGTGGACGCTCTGTTCTTCGCCCTCACGGTTCCTCTTTGGTTTGGCCACCGCGTCTCGTCGGCCTGGCTCGCCTACGCGACACCGGCCTACCGCCCCCTGCTCGCCACGCAACGGCTGCGCTTCGTAGTGGCTCCCTTGGCCATCGCCGTGGCCTGTTTCGGCCTGCTGCTCGCTCCGGAGAGCGTGCTGCCGATGCCGCTGACCGAGCGCGTCGTCTGCTTCGCCGTCCTGGACTACCTGCTGGTGAGCCACCATTTCGCCGCGCAGCACTTCGGGCTGCTCAGCCTGTACCGCGCACGCGCGGGACGAGCGTCGGACGCGATCGCGCGGCGGCTCGATCGGTGGTTCGCGCTCGTCGTGGGCGGCGGCTTCGTCGTGCTGGCGGAGGCCCTGGCAGGATCGATCGCTTTTCAGGAACGCTGGATCGATCCGCTGCTGGGAGCGGGCGGGTCGGGGATGTTCGCACGCGCGCTGCGCGACGGCGGCATCGCCTTCGTCGCGATTCTGACCGCTCTGGTGCTGGGCGTCGAACTGGGCTCCCAGCGCCCATCGCTGCCGCGCGTGGGCTACGTCCTGGGCATCTCGGCCATGGTGCTGTTCGCTTTTCTCGCACGCGACCCGTTCCTCTTCATCGTGCTGTGGAGCGTGCAGCATTGGAGCGCCGCGATGGGGCTCACCTCGCTCGCGGCTTCCGGCGCAGTCCAGGCCTCTGGCGCGCACTGGCAGCGGCTCTTGGCGCCCGTCAATCAGCGCGGCTGGGCAGTCCTGCTCGTGCTCGCCGTCGTCTCCACCCTGCTGCTGCCGGTGATGGAGGTGGAGGCGGTGAGCGACGAATACGCCTACGCCGACCGGATCTTCGGCGAGGCGGCGCGGTGGCTGCGCTCTTCGCCCTTCGTGCCGGTGCTGCTCGCCCTGGGCTTCGCGGCCGGCTTCATTCACTACCTGCTGGATCGCGCTGCCTTCCGCTTCTCCTCGCCCGACGTGAGGCAGGCCGCCCAGGGGCTGCTTCTAGCGAAGGAACGTCACCCCCGAATGCCTTAGGGAAGCGTCCCCTCGAATGCTTCAGTCGGGGGCGCAGCGCGCGTCAACAATGAGCGGTAACAGGCACGTGCGCCGGAATCTTCACAAGCGCTGCTGACGCGCGTGTCAGGTTCGCTCGTTCGCTTTTGCTTGCGGACCGTCCGACCTTGGTGCGAGCATTTCCCCGTAGCGTTCTTCGACATCTCCTGGGGAGGAGGCACTCATGTTCAGTTTCCGGCAGGGTTTCGTGCTGCTGCTGTTGACGGTGCAGGCTCCGGCGTTCGCGCAGGGAATTGATGTCAACACGCGGAGTTTCCAGGGCGGGCCGATCAACGAAGGGACTGTGGGTCAGCTCACGGTCAAGTGGGTCTACCAGACAGTCCCCGACACCGGAACCGTGAATGCTGCCCAGGGCAGCATTTCGTCCACTCCGGCCGTCGACGGCCGGCATCTCTACTTCAACGACATGTCCGGCTTCCTGACGAAGCTCGACCGCTTCACCGGGAAGCCCGTCTGGAGAAAGAACTATGTGAACGACCTCTCGGCGCCGGGCTTCGTCGTCAAGAGCTCGCGCAATACGCCGTACATCAAGGGAGACCTGGTCATCGTCGGCAGCAACATGGGCCTGACCGACCGCCTTTGCCGGCTGACCCCGGGGGCCACGCCGAGCGCGCTCGGCTGCGCTTCGGGAGACGGCGCCATCGTGCTCGCGGTCAACAAGAACACCGGCCAGGTCGTCTGGAGAGCGAAAGCCGAGACGCATCCTTCATCGAAGGTCACGGGATCGATCAGCGGGCATGGCGATCGGATCTTCGTGCCGGTCGGCAACTGGGAAGAAGACTGGGCGAGGGCTTATCCGAACATCTTCGTCGAGCCGATCGACCCCGCCTCGCACTATCCGTGCTGCTCCGCGCGCGGCAGCCTGGTGGCGATGGATGTCAACACCGGGAAGATTCTCTGGAAGCGGCACACCAACATCGGCAATGACCCCGACCACGAGCTCGCGCCGGAGCTGAGAGCGCTGCTCGGGCCGAAGGGATCCTTCGGCACTTCGACCTACGGCCACAACCCGACCGTCGATGTGGCGCGGCGCCAGGTCTATATCGCGATGGCGCAGACCACCACGGCGCCGCAAGTCGCCCAGGACTGCGAGCAGGCCAGGCGCAGGACCGGCGATCCCAACGCGAACATTCCGGGCTTGCCCGCGGGCGTCACCTGCAACAACCTGAACGAGAAGCTGCATATCTACGCGAACGCGATGATCGCGGTCGACATGGATACCGGGCGCGTCAACTGGGCTTTTTACGCTCACAAGTACGACGCCTGGAATCACGCCTGCGGCGCGCCGGACCTGTACGGCTGGTCGACGGTGGTTCCGGCGCTCTTCCCGGTGCCGCTCGCGAATGGAATAGCCAACTGCACGCAGACTCCGATCGGTCCGGACATGGGATTCGGCCAGCAACCGAAGCTCGTGAAGAACGTCAAGCTCGCCGGCGGGAAACGCAGCGATGTGGTGGTCGGCGGCAACAAGGACGGCAGGCTGTTCGGGCTCGATCCCGCCACCGGGAAAAAGATCTGGGAGACCAACGTCGACCCCGGCGGCGTTTACGGCGGCTTGCAGTTCGGGCTTGCGACCGACGACGGCAAGGTGTTCTTCGGCACGACCAATTCGCGGAACAATGGCAGGAACATCAAGACGCCCTACGTGCCGGTCACGCGCTTCCTCGATATCAACGGCTTCACGGCGCTCGGCCTGAAGACCGGGCCCTTCGTGAAGCGCGATGCGGCGCTGCCGTCCGAGTACCCGTCCCCGTCGAATATCGATTTGCCGTTCCCGGGCCCGAACATCATCTACGGCATCAACGAATACCCGAATGTCTTCCCCGATCCCGATGGCATCGGCGGCCCGCCGAGCTTCCTGAAAGGTCCCGCCAGCGGCCCGGTCGAGCTCTGGACGCTGGTGAATCCGCCCTCGGACGTGAGCGCCGATGGCGTCAGCGTGTTCAACGATCACGGCAGACTCCAGACCATCGACGGCATGGTGCATGCCGTCGACGCCGGCACCGGTGAGATCCTGTGGCAGCGGCCTGCGTTCGACGGAATCAAGGGCACGATCGGCACCGGCCAGGCCTTCGGCACGCTCACCGTCGGCAACGGCGTCGTGTTCATCGGCTACCAGGACGGCAAGGGAACCATGGTTGCGCTGGATGCCGACTCCGGGAAGAAGCGGTTCGAGTTTCATAACGAGCTCAAGCTCTCAGACGGCTCGGCGGTGCGCTCGGGCGGCATCGAAAGCGGACCGCAGGTCGCCGGCAACATGGTCTACTGGGGCGCCGGCGCGGAGAGCGGAGGCTTGTTCACGAACAGGGACAACGTCAACGTCCTCGCAGGCAGCCGCCTGTTCGGCTTCGAATTGAAGCGCGACCGCGACGACGACTCTGAAGATCGCGACAGATAAAAGCGCCCGCAGCGCTTCCGTGAACGACACAGACCCCGCCTCGGCGGGGTTTGTGTTTAAACCCAGTTCAACCGCGGCGCGCCGCCTCGATCGCGGCGATGTCGATCTTTTTCATCTCCATCATCGCGTCGAACGCGCGCTTGGCGGCGGCGCGGTCGGGATCGCTGATCGCCTGGGTCAGGGCGATCGGCGTAATCTGCCAGGACAAGCCCCACTTGTCCTTGCACCACCCGCACGCGCTCTCTTCGCCGCCGTTTCCGACGATGGCGTTCCAGTAACGATCGGTTTCGGCCTGGTCGGCGGTGGCGACCTGGAACGAGAAGGCTTCGTTATGCTTGAACGCAGGTCCGCCATTCAGGCCGAGGCAGGGAATTCCCATGACCGTGAATTCGACCGTCAGCACGTCGCCCTTTTTCCCGTCCGGGAAGTCTCCCGGCGCGCGCATCACCGCGCCAACGGATGAATCGGGAAAGGTCTTGGCATAGAATCGCGCGGCGTCCTCGGCGTCGCCGTCGTACCAGAGGCAAATCGTGTTCTTTGCTGGCTTGGCCATGTCGCTTCTCCACCGTGACGAGCAATCAATGAACGCCGCAAAATTTATACCATTGCGAGCCGACCCGTCGTCCCCGCGAAGGCGGGGACCTCGTTTTGACCTAGAGAGGATCTTCCGATGATCATCGATTCCCAGATCCACGCCTACGAGGCGAACACGCCGAAGCGTCCGTGGCGCACCGTGCCGAACTGGCCCCCGAGCGCCAACGGCGACGAGCAGGTGGCGGCGTTCGACAAGCTCGGGATCGACGGCGCGATCTTCATTTCCGCCTTCTCCATCTATGGCTACGACGCCAGCTACGCGGTCGAGGTGCAGCGGAAGTATCCCGGCCGGTTCGCCCTGGTCAAGCCGGTGAACCCCGACGATCCGGCGGTCCTCGATACGATCGCCGAGTGGAAGAAGCAGCCCGGCGCGGTCGGCATCCGCGTCATCACCACGAAGGAGCCCGGCCGCAACCCCAGCGACGAGGGCCTCGACCGCGTGCTGCGCGCAGCCGTGCGCCACGACTTCCCGGTCAACATCCTGTGCTGGGGCAACCTCGAGCGAGGCCAGGCGCTGTTCGACCGCCACCCGGACACGCGGTTCATCCTCGACCACCTCGGCATCCAGCAGCCGCGCACGAAGCCCGCTCCGCCGGAGCCCTGGGTCGACCTGCCGAAGGTGCTCGAGCTCGCCCGGCGCAAGAACGTCGTGATCAAGGTAAGCGGCGCCTGCACGTTGTCGCAGAAGCCGTATCCCTTCCCGGACATCTGGGATCCGCTCAGCCGCGTGTTCGACGCCTGGGGCTTCGAGCGCTGCCTGTGGGGCACCGACTGGACCCGCGCTTTCGCCGTCGTCAACTACGAGCAGGCCGTCGAGCCCTTCAAGAAGACCGACCGCCTGAGCGAGAGCGAACGCGCGATGCTGATGGGCGGCGCCTGCGCCAAGGCATATCGCTGGTCGCCGAAGAGAGCTTGAATGCCGTCGTCCCCGCGAAGGCGGGGACCCAGCCGATATGGGACCTTGGTCGTATCGACCGATCTCGGTCAATGCGGTCCAATGTCCGGGAGGATCCGCACCGCCGTCATGAGAGGCTCACCGTGATTCATGCCGCATATCGCTGCCTGGCCATTGCTGCGCTCGCGCTTCTCGCCGGCTGCGCCACCAGCCAGCTGATCAGGCAGGAGGCCAACCCGGAGTACGTCGGCAAGCCCCTCAAGAGCGTGATGGTGGTGGCGGTGACCGCGGACGAGATCGTGCGCCGCACATTCGAGGACCGCGTCGTCGCGCTGCTCGGCCAGCGCGGGATCAAGGGGATTCCGGGTTATGCGGCGGTCGGCAAACGCGGCAAGGTCCAGGAAGCGGAACTGCGCGAAGCGATCGCCAAGTCGGGCGCGGAAGGTGTGATCATCACGCGGGTCATCCGGATCGACCGTTCGTCGACCACCGTGCCCGGTTCCACGATTGCCGTCAGCACTGGCTTCTACGGCTACTACGGTGGCGTGTGGGAAACGGTCACCACTGGCGAGCAGACCATCACCGGCCAGACGTGGACGGTCTCCGAGACGCGCCTGTTCGACGCGAAGACCGGCGCGCTTGCCTGGACCGGGCTGGTGGACACGAAACAGAACGACAAGCTCGACGCGTCCATGACGCAGTACATCAACGTCGTTTTCGACGCCATGGTCGGCGACAAGGTCCTCTAGCCGGCGATGCGCTCAAGCTCAAGTGAGGGGTGGTCCATGAAAAGAACCGTTCGTTCCGCCCTGTCCGCCGCGCTGCTGGGCGTCGCGGCCCTGTCGGCAGGCTGCGCCTCGAGGCCCGAAACGACGCTCGAGGTCACCTGGGCGGCGCCGCAACTGCCGCCGGCGAAGTCATTCAACAAGCTGCTGATCATCACCGTGGCGCCCAGCGAGTTCGTGCAGGAGGCCTTCCAGAACCAGATGGCGGCGGAGCTGAAGAAGCGAGGCGTCAACGCCGTGGCATCGCGACGCTACTTCACCCGCTACACCGATGCCGAGCGCGATCGCTTCATGAAGAGCATCGCCGATTCGGACGCCGATCACATCCTGCTCGCGCGTGTCACCGAGACCAGCACGAAGACGTACGAAGGCGGCGGCACGATCATCGGGCCCGGCGGCGTGCCCTATGGAGACGCAGTTGGCGTCCAGGGCGCCTATGCCCGCGCCTTCTACCCGGGTGCAATCGTTTCGGGGGGAGCCGGCGGCGTGGCAAAGAACGCCATCTCGGAGGCCTCCATCTTCGCGGCGAAGGGCGAGAAGCTCATCTGGTCCGCGCGGGTTCGGACGACCAACACCCAGTCGGTGACGGGCGCAGAGTACGCTCCGGAATACATCGAAGTAATTCTCGATGCGATGAAGAAGGACAAGCTGCTCTAGGCCGAGGGCTCAGCTTGATGCGCATGCCGCTCAGCTTGCAGCGCATGCGGTCGTCCCCGCGAAGGCGGGGACCCCATTTGACGTCTCTTCTTCTCCTCCTCATCCTGGCGCTCGCTCCACCCGCCGGCGCCCAGGAGCTGATGGGCCTGCGCCTGGGCGAACATCGCCTCTCGGACGCGCTCGCGCGCGTCGGCAACACGCCGCTCGTGCAGGGCAGGGAAGGCGTTGACTCGCTCTGCTACCGCGCCGAGGTCCCCTTCGAAGAGACCTGGGTCGTGCTCTCGAGCGGCGCGGCGGGCAACTGGGACGTCCTCACCACCTTCCGCGTCCTGTCCTCCCCGCCAGCCGGCATGAGCTGCCGGCCAACGCCGCTGGTCAACTCCACCATCGCCGTCGAGGGCATCCGCAAAGGCATGAGCGAGGACGAGCTGCGCGCGCGGTTCAACCTGCCCGCGGGTACCTACACGACGTCTCTTGTGCTTCGCCTCCGTCCTCGCGCGCAGTTCCGCGGCGCGATGGAGAGCGGGCGCCTCGTCTCTTTCGAAGTCGCGCTCGAGTGAGTCCCGACCGCTGGCGCTGGCCACGATAGGGGCGCCGCTAGTCAATTTGTCCGCCCAGTGCGCGCGGCGCAAAATGAACGTCAAACGGGAGGGCCGATGACGACATTCGTGGAAGTGGGCAAGGATTGGGTAACCCTGCTGCGTGATTTCGCGTTGCTGGTGCTAGCCGTGCTGCTGATCGTGTTCCCGTCGCAGTTCAATTCGATC
>DASRJL010000019.1:0-39746 GCA_035649495.1 Burkholderiales bacterium
GGTAGCGCCATGCTCTTGACGTCGTCGGGGGTCACGAAATCACGCCCGGCGAGGAGGGCGGCCGCGCGCGCCGCGCGGGTGAGCGCGATACCACCCCGCGGGCCGGCGCCGGCCGCGACGCCCGCCCAGTTGCGCGTCCCGCGCGCGAGCCGCACCGCGTAGTCGAGCACCCGGTCGTCCACCGCCAGCGACGCGGTGATCGTCTGCAGCGCCAGCACGGAGGCGGGGTTGACGAGGGTGGCCACCGCGTCCACGTTCAACCGGTCGCCCACTTGCCCCAGAGTGACCTGCCGCACCATCCGCGCCTCCTCTTCGGCGCCCGGGTAGTCGATGCGCACCTTGAGCAGGAAGCGGTCGAGCTGCGCTTCGGGCAGCGCGTAGGTGCCTTCCTGCTCTATCGGGTTTTGCGTGGCGAGGACCATGAAAGGGGGCGCCAGCGTTTCGCTCCTGCCCTCTATCGTCACCTGGCCTTCCTGCATCACCTCGAGGAGCGCCGCCTGGGTTTTGGCCGGCGCGCGGTTGATCTCGTCGGCGAGGAGCAGGTTGGCGAACACGGGCCCGCGCCGCGTGACGAACTCGCGCGCCGCCTGGTCGTAGAGCGTGTGCCCCGTGACGTCCGCCGGCATGAGATCGGGCGTGAACTGGATGCGCGAGTAGGTGCCGGCGAAAGTCTTCGCCAGCGCGCGCACGAGGAGTGTCTTGCCCAGGCCCGGCACCCCCTCCACCAGCACATGGCCGGCGGCGAGCAGCGCCACGATCACCTGGTCGACTACGTCCGTCTGGCCGACGACCGCTTTGGCGATCTCGGCGCGCATCGCCGCGACGATCTTCGTCGACTGCTCGAGCTGCTCGGGCGTGGGTTTGTTCTGGTCCATTGGCTTCCTTTTTATTGACTATCGAACAGGAGGAAACAGAGACAACGGAGAAGGGCAATGCGCCTTATCTCTGTTTCCTCTGCGATCTCCCGTTCAAATTTCTTGTCCTCAAGCGCCGTGGTCGAGCCTCGCGTGCACCTGCTGCAGCGCGCGCATGAGCGCGATGAACTCCGCGCCCCGCTCCACCGTTCCCGGCGCAATCAGGTGTGCCGCCTCGGCCTCGGTTATTCCGGCGTAGGCGGCGAGTTGCGCCGTCCGCTCTCCGGGCGGGAGCGACGCAAATCCCGGGTGTGCGCGCGCGAGACGGGCAAGGCAGGCCTCGCGCGCCGCCTCGGCGAGCCGGTCGCGGCCCCGGTTGTTCCAATGGAAGCGCCCGCTCGCACGCAGGTGGTCGAGCAGCCGCCGGCGGGCCGGCGGCAGGTCGGCGGCCACGGGCCCGAAGCGCGGTCCGATGCGCCACAACCAGAGGACGAGGAGCGCCGCGCTGGAAATGAGTACAGCCGGGGCGTGCTCGGTGAGCCATTGCCACAGCGAAAGCCGATCGATGCGGCCCCACACGAGGAATTCGCGGGTTTCGGGCAGCGACCGCGCGAGCTGCCACAGGAATTCCGCGTGGTCCGCGGAGCCGATCAGGCGGTTCTCGGCAAAGGCGAGGTCGGCCGCCACGGTGACGAGACCGCGGCCGCGCTCGATCTGCACCAGTTGCAGCCCCCAGGCAGTTTCCACGCGCACGCGGACGCCCGTGTCCGGCGCGACGAGCCGCGTCCGGATGCCCAGGGCAGTGCTCGCCAATTGCACGGGAGCCTCCGCGTGCGGCAGTTGGACGGGCCCACGCTTGGTGGCCTCGCGCTCTGTACTGATGCGGCGCACACCGACCGCGTCGGCATAGGGGTCGCTTACCGGGACGTCCTCGGCCTCCAGGATGAGATGGCCCCCTCCCTGGACCCAGCTCATCAACCGCGCACGTTGCGTCGGCGTGAGCGCCTGCCGGCGATTGGGGAGAAGCAGCACGGAGGCCGCCGGCAGGCGATCCAGGTCGGGCGCCGCTTTCAACTCGCTCGCTGCGAGACCCATGCGCCGCGCGAGGCGTAGCGCCGCGAGGTAGGGATTGCGGCGGGCTTCACCCGTATAACCGACCTGCTCCATCTCCGGCACGTGCTCGATGCGCGAGGCGAGCCAGGCGAGTGCCAGGGCTGCGGCGATTCCTGCCATTATGAGGACGGCGCGCCGGTTCATGCGGGCGCCGGCGCGAAATGGGCCGACCAGGACGAGACCAGGCTCTGTGCGCGGGAAGCATCGGGCAGCCGTCCGGCATAGGCGGTCGCTTCCCATGCCGCGATCAGCTCGACGAAATAGGTTTGTCCCTCCCGGGGCAGGACGGCGCGTGCCCGCCGCAGGCAGTCGCGCTCGGTATCACCCGCGTGCAAGTCCACCCCTTTGGCGTGCACCAGCGATGAGAGCGCGCCGCGATACAGGAGCGACAAGGCCTCACGCACCTGTCCCGCGCCGAGCAATCGCGCGGCGGTCCCGGCGATATCCGGCGGCAGGGTTTCCGGCGCGATATCCAGGCCGAACAGCACGGGCGGGGGCTCGGTCCGCGCGCCCTCGGGCTCGAGGAGGTACGGCAGCCTGCGGGCGAGCTGGTAGAGCGCCCAGACGAGCGCCGCCGCTACCGCAATCCAGAACGCTACCTTGGCCAGGTTCGCCAGGATCTCGCCCCACGGTACCCCGCCTTCGGTCTTGTCGCCGCCCCCCTTGAAGCGCAGCCACTCCGGCCAGCGCAGCCAGTCCGGCCAGTCCCACTCGGGCCAGCGCACCCGCCAGGTCCATGCTTCACGCGTGTGGGGAAACTCGGGCTCCTTCAGTACCTCCACGATTTCGCGCTTGGCGCTTTTCGCGGGGGAGGGCTCCGCTGCGACGGCGGGTTGCGGCAACGCGGCCCACGACAGGACCGCCACGAGCACGGCTGCCGTCAATGCCGCGGCCCGCGTCCTGGCGACCGTAAGCCGCGCGGCGCAGCGCCGCAGCTCGAGCTCGATGTCCCAGCCTTCGAGGAGCGTGCGCCGGTTGAGATAGAGGGAGAATCCCCCGGCAACGTAGAAGGGCTCGGTCACGGTGGTCGCCAGTATTACGGCGAGCGTGTGCTCCATTCTCCAGCCCCCGGCGTCGGAGCCGGGGCCGAAAAGGCGCTCGAACATCCATCCGGAGCTCGCCATTGCCGGGGTCGCCAGATCGGCGAGGAGCAGGCCCCCCAAGCTCAGCACGATTGTGAAGATTAGGCACATGACGGTCAGCCAGACCGCGTAGTAACGCGCCCTTCTCTGCAGTACCGCGCGGCGCCTGCCGGCGGCGCGACCGCTCACGCGCTCCAGCTGCCACACCGGCAGGTCGAACGACCGGGCGAGATCGACGCGCCCCCACAACTGGCCGGCAACCAGGCCCGGCCGCAGGTACTCGCGCCAGTCCCCCGCCAGGCGCTTCACCGGCATCACGTCCCCGAAGACCGCACGCGAGAGCACGTGCAGCACGACGCGATCGAACACCGGTTTCAGCCACCAGAGGCAAAGGACGGCCCACACCGGCTCGTCCCGGAACGCATACGCGAGAAGGCCCGCGACAGGAAGGAAGGTCACAGCCCACGCCGCGTATACCGGGCGCCACCACTGCCGCAGCATCGCGAACCCGAGGTCTATCGCCTCCCACGGCTCGCGCCGGCGCAGCGCGATGGCGGTGCTCTCAATCTGCATGGCCGCGTCCCGCGAGGGCCAGATACCCGATCACGATGACCCACAAGGCGAGCCCGACTGCCACTTTCACCGGAAACGGCACCGCCGTGAGCGGCGACCAGAATCCTTCCACGAGCGCGGCCAGGAAGAACATCCCCGCCGCGCCCCACATGAGCCGCACCGCCGTGCGGGCCGTCACGATCAACGCGTTCTTGCGGGAACGGGCGCCGGGAGCATAAAGAGCGGAGCCGACCTTGAGCCCCGCGGCGCCGGAGATCACGATCGCCGTCAGCTCCAGCGCGCTGTGGCCCGAGGTGAAGGAGTAGAACGACTCCCCGAAACCGATCTGCGTGAGGTAGCCCGCCACGGCGCCTATCACTACGCCGTTGGCCCCCAAGTAGTAGACCGTGCCGATGCCGAACAGCAGCCCCCCGGCGAAGGTCTGGAAGCCTATCTGCACGTTGTTCCACACGTAGAGGCCGAACATCGCGAAGTACTTGTCCGCGTCGCGGGTGCCCAGGCGCTTGTTCGCGGGGTCGTACATCTGGTGAATTTGGGCGATCTGCTCCGGCGCGAGCACGTAGTACGCAAAGTCCGGAAAATACTGGAGCGCCGCGAGCATCGCCAGGAACGGGCCGAAGAACAGGACCGCCGCGGCGCAGACGAACCGGGCCTCCTCGCGCACGAGCCTCGGGAAACCGCGCTGCAGGAATTCGAGTCCGCGCTGCCGCCGTCCGCCGCTCGCGCCGTACAGCAGGTGATGGCCCCGGAGCACCAGGGCATTCAGGCGGTCCACGAGATCCGGGCTGTACTGGCGGTCGCGGGCGAGCGCGAGGTGCTGGCACAGGCGCCGGTAGCGCTCCGGCACGGCGGCGTCGGCAATCGGCGCCTGCGGGAGGTGCTTCTCATCGGTGCGGCGCAACTCGTCCCGGCGCTTCAACCACGCCTCGAACGCCTCCCACTCGGGGCCGTGGCGCTCGACGAAGGCCGCTTGCGTCATCGCCGCCCGACCAGGTGGTTGGCTACCCGGAGCACGCGTTCGGCGGGATCCCCGCGCGTGTCGCCGACCAGGGGACGCGCCAGTTCGGCCAACTCCTCGACGCGGGCCGGCGACAGCACCGGGGCGCGCTCCGCGAGATCGAGCAACGTGCGCTGCTCGCCGAGCGAAAGCGGCGCCGGCGGTGCGAGCGGCGATGCGGGCGGGATCAGCGCGGCGCGGTGTGCGCCCTCGCGGTAGACCACGACGGTCCCCGCGGCGAGGTCGCCCAGGCGCTTGAAGTCGCGGTTCACGAGCATGGCCGCGAGGCCGGTGGCGTAGAGCAGGGGCAGGAAATCCACGGTGCGCAGGAGATTGCGCGTCAGCGCCGCGGCCCAGCGCACCGGCGAGCCGTCGTCGTTCAGCACCATGAGCCCGAGCAGGCGCTTGCCGGGGGTGGCGCCGTTCCAGCGCGCTTCGCACCATGCCGGAAAGAGCCATTCCAGGAAGAAAGCGGCGAGAAACATCATGCCCACGCCGAACCCGCCGAACGAGCCGAAGATGAGCGCCAGCACCCAGAGCGCTATCAATCGTATGGCCAGATCGACCGCCCAGGCGAGCGCGCGCGGCACCGGACCGGCAAGGCGCAGCGTCAGCTCTATCCCTTCGGGTGTGGCGACGCGCCGCGCGGTGTCGAGCATCAGAAAGGGGCGTTGGAAGGGAAAACGTCGAGCTGTGTTTGTCCGTCACTGATGACGGCGGGTTGTCAATCTACCAGCTACGTCGAGGATTTGTCGAGACGACGCGGCCTCGGACAAAATTCAATGAAATATGGCCTCGGGGGGATTGGAAGCTATTTCTATCGGTGCTGTCGGCACTCCACTAGATTCAACGCGCTAACGTGGCACTTTCAGTCGCCGAGATGTTATCGCGATGGTTGCCGCCCCAACTGCCGAGTCATGCAGGGTCGAACGATTCCAGCAGCAGTCCGGTAACGGGTGATGGCTGTCGGGATGACGGCCCGATGACCGCAAGTACCACGTTCGCGCGTTGAAATTCCTGGAACACCGATATCGCTGGCAAATTCGGGCTCTAGGTTTCCTCAAGGTCTCTTTTCATTTGATTTGTTTCCGCGGCCCCGAGGACTGATCCAAGGCCAACCCTGTGTCAGGGGTCTTTGGACGCAGAAGTGCGAAAGGTTGTGAGGCCGACGCCCAGACAGGTCACCACGATGCCGGCGATGGAGCGTACCCGCGGTGACGCCCGCGAGCGAGACGGTGATGGCAACGAGGCTCGCAGCCGTCGCTTCGCGCACGTCCAGCTTGTGCCAGACGATGAGCGCGACGCCCGCGAGGCCGATCGCCACGCCCGCCCACTGGCGTGCCGCGAGCCGCTCGCCCAGGGCCTCGAACCCGCGGCCGGACATATACCTACAGGCTGACCTTGTTGTGCCCCAGCACCTTGGCGCGCTGCAGCGCGCGTCCCGCTTCCTCGAGCACGGCTTGCGGCGTTGTCGGCCCGTCACTGTTGTCCGCGACGCCCGCGCTGACGGTGAGCGATACGGTGTCGTTGCCTTTCCAGCCGCCGGGCCGCCGCGCGCGCCGGGTGTTCCTTGCGCGCTCGGGGGTGCGCAGGGCGAGCAGGTAGGATTCTACGTTCTCGCGCATCGCTTCCAGGCGGGGCAGCGCATGGGCTGCGCTCACTCGCGGCAATACCACGGCGAACTCCTCACCGCCGACGCGGTACGCATTGCCGCGGCCGACGGCGTGCTGAATGCGCGCAGCGACCATTTTCAGCGCCTGATCGCCCAGCTCCGGACCGTGGGCGCTGTTGAAATCTGCGAACCGGTCGATGTCGACCATGGCGAGCGCGTACTTGCGCGGCAGCGCATCCATCCGCTCGTCGAGAGCGTGGCGGTTCGGCAATCCCGTCTGCTTGTCGCGAAACGCCACCCGGAACGCGTCGTGCAGCACCGCGATCGTCACCATGAGGCCGGCCGCCATGCTGAAGATCGACCAGGTGTAGGACGCCGTGGGCACGTGCGCGGCCACGACGAAGGCCCCTATGGCGCCGGCGCAACTCGCGCTCACCGCAGAGCGCGAACGGAATGTACCGACGAGCGCGGCGATCACGGAGGCGACGATCACCAGGACGCCCGCGTGGGGAAGGGCACCGACGCCGAACGGCAGAAACTTGCCCGAAGCCCAGCCGAAGCCGCCCCCGGCCGCGATGGTCAGGGCGATGACGGCCGCCTCGAGGACGATTACGGCGAGTCGCAATGCCCCGCTCCGGTTGATCGTGCCCCGCTCGGGCAGCACTGCGAGGAGGGCGAGGTCCAGCGGCACGAAAACCGCAAGCGCGAAATAGACCGAACGCGCCCCCGGCGTGACGAGACCCTGCTGCAGCCAGAATTGCTGAGACGCGTAGGCGATGAGCAAGGTGACGAGAGCGAACAGCGCGCGGCCACTGCGGAAGAAGAGCGCGATCGCCGCTCCGGCCGCCAGGACGAAGGCGGCCCAAACGCTCGGCCGCGCCAGCGTCACCGTGTCTCCGACGTAGACCAGGAGAAACGCCAGGGCCAGCAGCACCACGGGTGGCGCGAGCCGCGACAGCACCTGGAGCGTGATATACGTGTACGGATAAGCCATCAGCAATCGCGGAATTCAGGACCCGGGATCCGGGATTCAGTCAGGGCGCGAGCCGTTCCGTCACCCAGCTTCCGTTGCGCGCGCGGCGGTAGAGGATGCGATCGTGCAACCGGTCTTCGCGTCCCTGCCAGAACTCGATCGCTTCGGGCGCGAGCCGGTAGCCTCCCCAGTACGACGGACGGGGTACCGCTCTCGCGTACCGGGCGTGGGCGGCGGCGTAACGGCGATCGAGCGCCGCGCGGTCCGCTATCTTCTCGCTCTGCGGCGACGCCCAAGCGCCGAGCTGGCTGCCGCGAGGGCGCGTGGCAAAGTACTCGTCGGACTCGCGCCGCGTGACTTTCGTTACCCTGCCCTCGATCCGTACCTGGCGCTCGAGGGAACCCCACCAGAAGAGCAGGCTCGCGCGGGCGTTACGCACGAGATCGCCCGCCTTGCGGCTCCGGTAGTTGGTATAGAAGACGAAACCGGCGGCATCGAAGTCCTTCATCAGGACCATGCGCACGGACGTGCGTCCGCCGGGTCCCACCGTGGCGAGCGCCATGGCGTGCGGAAGAGGCTTGACGGACGCGCGCGCGTCGGCGAACCAGGTGGCGAACATGGCGATGGGATCACGTTCGAGGGAGGAGTCGGTGCGTGCGGGCACGGGCGGATTCTACCGGGAAATCGTCGCCTGTCACGGGCTTTCCGCCGCTGTTGGTAGAATGCGCAGCATGAAGAAAATACACCGCCGGGCGCGTGCATGCGTCATCGCCGCCGCCGCCGCGCTGGCGCTCACGCTCGCAGTGGCCGCGGACTTCGAGGTCACCGGCCCGGATGGCCGGCGGATCCTGCTCAAGGACGACGGGACATGGCGGTACGTCGAGGGCAAAGGCGGGGAAGCGGCGAAGGAAAAGCCCAAGGTCGCCGGCGAGGCCGTGCTGCTACTCGAGCGCAGGGAAGACGGCCGCGGAGGGTGCATTTTCGGGCTGCGGTTGCTGAACAGCTTTCCCCACCCCATCCAGAGTTTCGTGCCGACATTTTCTGCGATACGGTCGAACGACGTCGCTTACGACAGCGTGACCACCGGATTCGTAACGCTCAAGCCGGGCGACAGCCAGAGCCGGGAGATCCTCTTCCGGGGCATCTCCTGCCAGGACGTCGCCCGCCTGCAGGTTTCCGGCGGCGACCGGTGCACGATGGGCGACCTCGACCGGTTTACTTTCGAGGAAGGCGCGTGCCTGAAGCGGGTCCGGATTGTTCCCAGCGTCCTGGTGCGCTTCGATAAATAGGCGCTCAACGGCCAGTGACCCGTCGCCGATGAGAGTGTTTCATTGCGATCACTGCCAGCACCTGGTCTTCTTCGAGAATACGCGCTGCGTGAAGTGCGAGCGCGCGCTCTCCTACCTTCCGGACCTTGGCGCCATGGGATCGCTCGACCCCGCCGGCGACGGCCTGTGGCGATCCCCGCTGCGCCTGGCCGCGGGACGGACCTACCGCTTGTGCGGCAACTACGCGGAACAGGACATCTGCAACTGGGCCATACCCGCGGATGATCCCAATCCGCTGTGCCGCTCCTGCCGGCTGACGCGCGTCATTCCCGACCTCAACCAGGACGGCGCCAGGGCGGCCTGGTACAGGCTCGAAGCGGCAAAGCGGCGCCTGATCTACAGCCTGATGCATCTCGGGCTTGCCATCGTCAGCCGCGGCGACGACCCCAGGCGCGGCCTCGCCTTCGAGTTCCTGGCCGACCCGGGCGGGGGCGATGCGCCGCCCGTGCTGACCGGGCATTCGAGCGGGGTGATCACGCTCAGCATCGCCGAGGTGGACGACGCCGAACGGGAGCGGCGCCGGCTGCAAATGCGCGAGCCCTATCGCACCGTGCTCGGCCATTTCCGGCACGAGATCGGCCACTACTACTGGACGTGGCTGATCGAAGGCGGTCCCCGGCTCGAGTCGTTTCGTGCGCTCTTCGGCGACGAGCGCGCGGATTATGCGAGCGCGCTCAGGCAGCACCACGACAACGGCCCGCCGCGGGACTGGCAGCAGCGGCACGTGACCGCCTACGCCAGCGTCCACCCCTGGGAGGACTGGGCGGAGACGTGGGCGCACTACCTGCACATGACCGATACGCTGGAGATGGCCGCTGCCTGCGGCGTTTCACTGCAGCCGTGGCTCGACGGCGATCCGAAGATCGAGACCGCCGCGATTCCGGGCAACCCGGAGCTCGCGTCCTTCGAGGAGCTGATGGACGCCTGGCTTCCCGTGACCTATCTGCTCAACAATCTGAACCGCGGCATGGGATTGCCGGACGCCTATCCGTTCGTCCTGTCGGAGCCGGCGCTCGCCAAGCTGCGCTTCGTGCACGACACGATCTCGGAGTCGGCCCGGCGGCAGAAACTCATCGAGATCGCCACGCAGTAAAACGGCATACTGTTTTTCGATCTTAACCAGCTCTAGTATCATCGGCCGGTGACGAAAGTGACTCGCGAATTCGCGCTCCGGTTCGCCGAGGAATGGATCGCGACCTGGAATGCGCACGACCTGGAGCGCATCCTGTCGCACTACACCGACGACTTCGAGATGTCTTCGCCCGTCATCGTGCAGCTCATGGGCGAGCCATCGGGCACGCTCAAGGGCAGGGCTGCAGTGCGCGATTACTGGTCGAAGGCACTCGCCCGTCTGCCGGACCTGCACTTCGATTTGCTCGAGGTATACGCCGGTGCGGACAGCGTCGTCATCCGCTATCGAGGCCCGCGCGGCGCCAGCGCGGAGGTGTTCTGGTTTGACGCCGAAGGGAAGGTGTACCGGGCGGCGGCGCACTACCTGAACGAGTGACCGGTGACCAGTGACCGGTCACCGCCATCAGCTTCACCGCCGTGTTCCCGCATGCCTTGATCGGCTCGAAGTTCTGGCCGCCATCCAGCTCTGACCGCTTGCTCATGCAGTGCACGGCAAGGGAACTTCGAGGCGCGCCACTTATTCTCAATTGGATGTCGATTCCACATGCCCCCGTTCGACAAGATTGGGAGGGTGAACCCTCTTAACTCTCATAGGAGTATGGAAATGGCCAAGAAAAACACGATCTGCCTGTGGTACGACGGCACTGCCCTGGACGCCGCGCGGTTCTACGCCGAGACCTTTCCCGACAGCGCGGTAGGCGCGGTGATGCGCGCCCCCGGCGACTATCCTGACGGGAAACAGGGCGATATCCTGACGGTCGAATTCACCGTGGCGGGCATTCCCTGTATCGGGCTCAACGGCGGGCCGCAGTTCAAGCACAACGAGGCGTTCTCTTTCCAGATCGCGACGGACGACCAGGCCGAAACCGACCGCTTGTGGAACGCGATTGTCCGAAACGGCGGTCAGGAAAGCGCTTGCGGGTGGTGTAAAGACAAGTGGGGCCTGTCGTGGCAGATCACGCCGCGCGCCCTCATCGCCGCGATCTCCGACCCTGATCGCGCGGCGGCCAAGCGTGCGTTCGACGCGATGATGACGATGGGAAAAATCGACATCGCCAGGATCGAGGCGGCGCGGCGGGGCTAACCCCGGTCAGGGGTCATGGGTCATGCGTGCCCCCGTTCCCGACACCCTTGCGCGCACTTCCGGCTAAGGCGGGTTGACGCCTGCCGCCTTCAACACCTTACCGTAGGTCGCTATCTCGGACTTGATCATCGTCGTCAGCTCTTCGGGCGTGCTGGATGCGGTCTCGATGCCAGCTTTCAGGAAAGCGCTTTTCCCGTCCGCCGACTGCAGGTAGCGCGCGATCTCCTGGTTGAGGCGGGCCACGATCACGGGCGGCGTCCCGGCGGGGGCGAAAACGGCGGAGAGGGAATCCGAATCGTAGCCCGGCACGCCCGAGGCAGCGATGGTCGCTAGCCCGGGAGCGAGCGGGGACGGCCGCGCACTGCCCACCGCGAGCGCGCGCAGGCGTCCCGATTGCACGTGCGGCGCCGCAGCGCCGGCAGACGGAAACATCAGCTGCACCTCCCCGCTCATGAGCGCGGCCATTGCCGGAGCGGCGCCTTTGTACGGGATACGCGTGATCTTCACGCCCGCGAGATAGTCGAACAGAACCGCGCCAAGGTAGTTCGAGCTGCCGGGTGCGCCGACCGACGAATTGAGCACGCCGGGCCGGGACTTCGCGAGATCGACCAGTTGCCTGACCGATTTCAACGGCATGGACGGATGCACCACCAGCAGAACTGGAACGCGAGCAAGGAGCGAAACCGGGGCGAAATCCCTCAACGGATCGTACGAAAGCTTCTCGATCAGCGGTCCGACCCAGTGGGTGCTGCCGGCGACGAGCACCGTGTACCCGTCGGGCGCGGCCCTGGCCACGATCTCCGGCGCAAGGATCGCCGGCCGGTTGTCGACGATCACCTGCTGGCCGAGCGGCCCCGAGATGCCCCGCGCGACGAGCCGCGACGGCAGATCGTTGCCCCCGCCGGCGGGCGAGGTGACGATGCGCACCGGGCGCGTGGGATAGTCCTGGCTCACGGCCGCCCCGGCCCACGTCGCAGCAAGCCCCAGCAGGACGAATCGCAGAAGTGATGCAGCAGCTCGCAGGAACACGACTTCGAGAATCATGAGGACTGGCTAAAACGTTCTGGTTCAGTGGCCCGCGAAAGGGGTTGAAGCGCACCGGAGCGGGTCCGATGCAACCGGTGGTTGGGCGTCAGCTCCTCAATTCGCACGAATGATTCGAACATCTTGGGGTACCGAAAAGAGAGTGAGATCAACCGGCACGTCTGTGCGGTACGCGTCGTAGCGGAGAGCGTACTGGACTCGTGGGTTACGGATCGAGAGTTGGCGGGGTTGCTTCGTTCTCTTGTCAAGAAGTAGCTTGATCTCTGAGTCCTCGAGCTTCAGTACGAAAACGCGATATGACACGCCGTCGATCGTTTCATCTGAACCTTCCGTCGCGCCATTGCTTGTGAGGAAAGCAAGCTCTCGACCCATTTGCAGCCCTTTGAACTGAGGGGAGCGTTCGGACGGAAAGACCGGGACGATGACATTGAAGGTTGGACCTGAGTCAACAATGTGCTGGGCCACGTTGTTATACCGGTTGATCAGATAGGAGTTCGGAGCGTTGGAAATCAGCAAGCCGTGGATTCCTGTTTGCGGATTGGGTACCTCTTCAACTCGAGCGTAGCTATCCGTGTATCTCCACAGCTTACGGACCGCACCCTCGAACGTTCCAGGTTTGATGCTTGGCGCGAGAACGCGGTACTCGATATACGTCATTGAGTCGTCCGCCGCGTGGACGAACGGCAGAAGGAACAAAACTAGGACTACTGCCACGAGCGCGAGGGCATCCGCAGCCGAGGTCAAGATCTTGAACATGTCCGCCTCCTTAGGCCGGTCGTCTCGCCGGAATGGCTGCAGTAGGCTGCCCAACGTTCGATGGGGCTCCGAAATGAGCCTAGATGGGAGGTTACTCTCCGTTCGCCGTCGTCATCCACCGCGCACACCAAGGGGTCACGCGCACACCAAGGGCTCAGGTCTTGGCTTGACGTACGGTCATGCAAGACTTGGTCCCTGCGTTCCTCACCGGGCAGATGGTGAGCATCAAACAAGGCAGGGGCGGGAGGTCGGGGGCGGATGGTGGCTCACCCTTTAAAAGGCGTGCCAGGAGCAGGCACCACGGCAAGACTCGAGCGGCGGCCGGGTGGCGGGATGGCTGGACGAGTGGGCCGACTCTCGGTACTGGTCGGTCTCCAGAAAACGGAGATGGCCAAATCTATGATCAGTAGGTGCGGGAGAGTCGGATCCAGGAGGCCGGACATGCCGACAGGACCCGGCCAGCGGCTCGGTGGCTACTCCCACCACCCCGTCACTTCGTGACACCCCTCCTCGAGCAGGAGGGGAGATTGCAGGGCTAACCGCAAGCGCCGATCGCCCCGCATGCCGTGCAGAATTCGCAACCGTCCTTGTTGATGACCGCCGTATTGCCGCACTCGGGGCATTTCTTTCCTGTCAGCGTGCGGTAGGGCTGGCTGCGCGCTTCCACCCGGTCGTCCTCGGGAATTTCCAGCACGCCCATCTCGGTGACGGGATAGCCGCGCTCGTCCAGCACGCCCAGCATCGCGTAGCGGTGGATCACCAGCCGCGCGACGTAGGCGAGCGTGCTCGGATAATGCTGCTGGCGGTTTTCGCCCGGCACCCGCGCCATGAAGTCGCCCAGCGGCTCGGCGTAGGAGAGGAGCTTCCGGAGCTTCATCCCGATCCACGCCGGGTCGATCACCCGCATGTCGAGCGAGAGGAGCTTGCACAGCCCGTCGAGCGCCCGCGGGTACTCGCCCGCCATCCAGATCGAGTACGGGCGGCGCTGCCCGCCGGGCAGCACCAGCTCCTTCAATATCAGCACGAAATCGTCGCCCGCCCGCGCGTTGTGCACGTCGAGGGTCCACGACAGCGTGCCGTCCGCGCCTGTTTTCGGCTCTTTCCTTGCGAAGAGCGCGTCGAGCACCGGCGACGGGCCGTCCGTCTTCGCGAGCGCGCCCAGCCGATCCACGCGGTAGCGAACGATGCGCGCGAACGCCGCCACCATGCTCGGCACGCGCTCAGGCGCGCCGTCGGGCGGCATGGGGCAGTCGAAAGCGTCGTCGCCCGCGGTGCGCGCGAGCATGTCGAGCTTCGTCTTGAGCCACGCGCCGTCCTGCGCGCGCATGTCCATCGACAGCGTCTTCGCCACCGCGCCCAGGCCGCGCGGCTGCTCCGCACCGTTCACCCAGACCTCGAACGGGTGCCGCTCGCCGTTCTCTACGTGACCGACGAAGATCGCGAACTGGCACGACGGCGCTTCCACCATGTAGGTCCACGACGGATTGCCGCTCGGGAGCTTCGGCCGGCCCGGCCAGCGCAGGCTGGAGAGCGCGGGCTGCGGCGTCGCCTCGAGCCGGATGCGCCGGTCGGCGGAGAGGTCGAGGTCGTTGGGCTGCTCCGCCTGGGCCGGAGCCGGGGGCGAAACCGACAGCACGGATCCGAGCACCCGGTTCGGGCGGTAGGTGGTGATGCCCTTCAGGCCCGCGTGCCACGCCTCGAGGTATAAATCCTTGAAGTCGCCATAGGGATAGTTCTCGGGCACGTTGACCGTCTTGCTGATCGCCGAGTCCACGTACGGCGCCACCGCCGCGACCATGCGCATGTGGTCCAGCGCGGAGATGTCGAGCGCGGTGACGAAGTGCGGCGGGAGCTTCCCCGTATCGCCGCCGCGATGCCGGAAGAGCCGCCACGCGTGGTCCTCGACGTCGTAGGTTTTCATCGAGCTGTCGGGCATGCGTTTCTTGCGCTGGTAAGTCCAGGAGTACGCGGGCTCTATGCCATTCGAAGCGTTGTCGGCGAACGCGAGGGAGATCGTGCCGGTCGGCGCGACGGAGAGAAGGTGACTGTTGCGGATGCCGTGCCGGCGAATGTCGTGCTTGAGCCCCTCGGGCAGGCGCGACGCGAAATGCGGAGGCGCGAGATAGCGCTCCGCGTCGAACAACGGAAACGCGCCTTTCTCCTGCGCCAGCTCCACCGACGCGGCGTAGGCCTCGTCGCGCATCGCCTCCGACATGCGGGCGGCCATGCGCCGCGCGTCCTCGGTGTCGTAGCGCAGCCCGAGCATGATGAGCGCATCGCCCAGCCCGGTGAAGCCGAGCCCGATCCGCCGCTTGGCCCGCGCCTCGGCGTCCTGCTCCGGGAGCGGCCAGACCGTCGCGTCGAGCACGTTGTCGAGCATGCGCACCGCGGTGCGCGCGACCTTGCCGAAGGCTTCGAAGTCGAAGCGCGCCGCGGGCCGGAAGGAATCACGCACGAAGAGCGTCAGGTTGATGCTGCCGAGGCAGCAGCAGCCGTACGAAGGCAGAAATTGCTCGCCACACGGATTGGTCGATTCGATGCGCTCGGCGTAGGAGAGGTTGTTGTCCGCGTTGGCGCGGTCGAGGAACATCACGCCCGGCTCGGCGTGGTCGTACGTGGACTGCATGACCTGCTGCCACAGCTCGCGCGCCTTGATCGTGCGATAGATCCACCAGCAATCGGCCCGCTGTCGAGGCGTGCCTTCGAGCTCCTCTCCCGGCGGCTGCCTGTGCACGAGCTCCCAGTCGCCGTCGGACTCGACCGCGCGCATGAAGGCGTCGGTCACCGCGACGCTCACGTTGAAGTTCTTGAGATCGCCGTGATCCTTGGCGTGGATGAAGTCCTCGATGTCCGGGTGGTCGCAGCGCAGTATCCCCATCTGCGCGCCGCGGCGCGAGCCGGCGGATTCCACGGTCTCGCAGCTCTTGTCGAAGACGCGCATGTAGGAGACCGGACCGCTCGCCGTGCTCTCGGTGCCGCGCACGCGCGCCCCCTTGGGGCGAATCGCGGAGAAGTCGTAGCCCACGCCCCCGCCGCGGCGCATGGTCTCGGCCGCCTCCTGGAGCGCGACGTAGATGCCGGGCTTGCCGTCCACGGTCTCGGAGACGGAATCCCCGACCGGCTGAACGAAGCAATTGATGAGCGTTGCCTGGAGCTGCGTCCCGGCGGCCGAGTTGACGCGCCCGCCGGGAATGAAGCCGTTATCCAGCGCTTCGTAGAAGGCGGGTTCCCAGCGCCCGGGGTCAATGTCTACCGCGGCCAGCGCGCGCGCCACCCGCCGGCGCACGTCCTCGACGCTTTTTTCGCCGCCCTTGGCGTACTTCTCCAGCAGCACGTCGAGGGTGACCTGCTGCGGGGGCAGGGCGAGCTGGGTATCGTCGAGCTTCACTCGGTATCAGCCACAGAGAACACAGAGGAAAGCGACAATTTTACGCCGGGAACAGAAAGATTTCGGCAGGTGCGTTCCCTCGCCCCGAGTGGGGAGAGGGCTAGGGTGCCCCGTTTCCACGGGGAGAGGGAGGTATTGCGAGGTCTCAGCGCCCCTTACGGCCGAACAGGTTACCGAGAAACGCCGGAAAGAGCTGGTTCCTGGCGCGCTCCGGCGCCGGCTGCCGCTCGTCGTCCCGGGGTGCTTGCGACGGCTGCTGTGCGAATGACTGGCCGTAGGCCGGGACTCGTGGCTCCTGCCGGCGCGGGCTGCGATTGCCGTCGGGTTCGTGGCGCGATTGCCCGGGCTGGGGCGCGCGCTGGCGGTGCTGCCCGTCGCGCCTGCCCTGCACGGGAGAACGAGGCTCGTGCCGGTTTCCGTTCCGGTCGTCCTGCGTCCGGTGTCCGCCACCGGCGTTGCCCGGTTGATCCGGATGCCTTGTCCGCTGGCGCTGCCCGTTCTGACCGTGAGCGGGACCGCGGGACTCGGCCCGGTTCTCCTGCCGGCCATCCGGATTGCGGTGCCCGTTTCCCCCGTGACGCGCGGGAGCCGCATGTTGCCGCCCGCGTTCCTGTCTCTGGTGGTGGGGCTGCTCTTGCTGGGGAGCCGGAGACTGGGACCGCGAGCCGGCTTCGAAACCCACGGCCGTCTTCTGTTCGATGCGCCTGCCGATCAGCCGCTCGATCGCAGCGAGCAGCGGCCGGTCGTCGGCGGACACCAGCGACACCGCCTCGCCCGAGGCTCCCGCGCGGCCGGTGCGGCCGATGCGGTGCACGTAGTCCTCGGCGACGTGCGGCAGATCGTAGTTGACGACGTGCGGCAGGTCCTCGATGTCGAGGCCGCGCGCCGCGATGTCGGTCGCGACCAGCACCTGCAGCTCGCTGTCCTTGAACCGCTTCAACGCCCGGGTGCGGGCCCCCTGGCTCTTGTTCCCGTGTATCGCGTCCGAGTCTATGCCGTCGCGCTCGAGTTGCTGGGAGAGACGGTTCGCGCCGTGCTTGGTCCGCGTGAACACCAGCACCTGCTGCCAGTTGTTGCTCTTCACGAGGTGCGCGAGCAGCTCGCGCTTGCGATCCCGGTCCACGGGGTAAGCGACCTGGGAGATCAGCTCCACGGGGCGATTGCGCGGGGCGACCTCGACCGTCACCGGGTCGTGCATGAACGAAGCGGCGAGCTTGCGGATCTCGTCGGGGAACGTCGCCGAGAAGAGCAGGTTCTGCCGCTTCGCGGGAAGGAGGGCGAGGACGCGGCGTATCGCGGGTATGAATCCCATGTCGAGCATGCGATCGGCCTCGTCCAGTACCAGGATCTCGACCTGGCGCAGATCGATGGTGCGCTGCTCGACGTGATCGAGGAGGCGCCCGGGCGTCGCGACGACGATGTCCACGCCGCGGCGCAGCTCGTCGGCCTGGGGTTTGAAGCCGACGCCCCCGAAAATCACGGTCGAGCGCAGCTTGAGGTGTCTTCCGTAGGTGCGGACGCTTTCCTGCACCTGGGCTGCCAGCTCCCGGGTCGGCACCAGTATCAGCGCACGAATCGGATGACGCGCAGGGGAGGTGCTCGCGCTTGCTTTCGCCGCGAACATCTGCAGCATGGGCAGCGTAAAGCCGGCGGTCTTGCCGGTGCCGGTTTGGGCGGCGCCCAGCAGGTCCCGGCCGGAGAGCACGACAGGAATGGCTTGCGTTTGTATGGGGGTGGGTTCGGTATAACCTTGTTCCGTGACGGCACGGAGCAGCTCGGCCGACAGGCCGAGAGTGGCGAATGTGCTAATGACTATCTCCTGAAATGTGCGGCGCCGCGTGCCAGGGACGGCAGATTGCCATCAACGCAGGAATACGTGCGCCGCTATATCGGCCCGGGAAGGCGTAAACCTTCCAAACCGGTTCAGGCAGACGGACTTAGGCTGGGTGATTCGACAGTCCGGGATGGACCGTGAAACGACTGTGACGCTAACCGGATGACGCGAAACAGAAACCTCAATAGGGACTATACACGAAGGAACTTATGTTTAACAGTGGAATTGTGGGCGATTTTCAGGGGTCCTCCGGTGATTCGCCCTGATCGTGACCCATTCATCGACTGAATTCACCCAACGCTGGGCTGCTCCTCGCAGCGCTAGTTCTTATCTTCGGGCAGTGGAATGAATTCTGTTTCGCCCGGGACTTTACCGAAACGCCCTTTACGCCAGCGTACCTTGGCTTCTTCTATCATTTCCCGCGAGCTGGCGACGAAGTTCCACCAGATGTGCCGGTCGCCGTCCATCTTCGCCCCGCCCAGCAGCATCACCCGGGCGAGAGTAGCGGACTCGATGGTGACCGTGGCTCCTCCCTGCACGACCGCCATGTGCTGAGGCGCGAGCGGGTCGCCGTCGACACGTACTTCGCCCTCCACGACGTACACCCCGCGCTCCTCGTGATCGGGCGGCAGCTCGAACCTGCCGCCGGGCTGCATCTCCGCGGCGACGTACAACACGTCAGAAAACGTGCGCACCGGCGAGCGAGCGCCGAACGCGTTCCCTGCGATCACGCGCAGTTCCGTTCCGGGCCGGGCAACGACCGGCAGCGCAGCCCCAGGATGATGGACGAACGCCGGTTCGGTCCGCTCGTCCTTGACCGGCAGCGCGAGCCAGGTCTGTATGCCGTGAAGCGGCCCGCCCGCAGCACGATCTCCGGGCGAAGAGCGCTCGGAGTGGACGATGCCGCTTCCTGCCGTCATCCAGTTCACGTCGCCCGGCACGATGCGCTGCACGAATCCGAGGCTGTCGCGGTGCACGATCGCGCCTTCGAACAGATAGGTCACCGTCGCGAGCCCGATGTGCGGATGCGGCCGCACGGCTATACCTTCGCCGGGGGCGAAGCGCGCCGGGCCCATGTGGTCGAAGAAGATGAACGGCCCCACCATCTTCTGCGGGAACGCGGGGAGGAGCCGCCGGACATCCAGGCCGCCGATGTCCTTGACGTGCGGTTTGAGTAGCACGGTCACCCGACCGGCAGCGCCGCAGGCGGCTGGAGCGGCAGGGTCACCGTGAATTTCGTGCCCGTGCCCACCTGCGAGGTCACGTCGATCTTGCCGCCGTGGCTCGAGATGATCTTGTAGACGATCGACAGGCCCAGGCCGGTGCCCTGGCCCACGTCCTTGGTGGTGAAGAACGGATCGAAGATCTTGGGCAGCACCTCGGGCGGTATGCCCTTGCCGTTGTCCTCGACGTCTACCGCGACGTGCTTGGCGTCCGGCGCACGCGTCGTGATCGTTATCCGGGCCGCCGCCTTGCCCTCGGCGGCCTGCGCCGCATTGGTGATGAGGTTCAACAGCACCTGGTTGATCTGCGAGGGCGAGCAGGTGATGGGCGGCACCTTGCCGAAGTTCTTCTTCACATCGACCGACTTCAGGAGGTGCCGCGCGATGACGAGCGTGCTCTCGACGCCGTCGGCGACGACGAACTTGTCGACCTTGCTGCGATCGAGCCGCGCGAAATCTTTCAGGTTGCCGACGATCTCGGATATCTGGCCGATGCCGTACTGGCCGTCCTTGATGAGCTTGGTCAACTCTGCCGCCGTGTCGTTCGTGCGGAACGCGGCCACGATACCCGACACGTGCGCGAACTGGGCGGAGAGCTCCTGCTGGCTCGCGTTGCCCGCGCGCAGCATGCCGAGCAGCTTCTCGGTGCCGTCGACGAGCTGCTTGATCGGCGGGAGCTGCGCGTCCACCGTTTCCAGCCCGTTCTTCACGTACGCGAGCGGCGTGTTGATCTCGTGGGCGACGCCCGCGACCATCTGGCCGAGCGAGGACATCTTCTCGGTCTGGACCAGCATCGCCTGCGACTCCTCGAGCCGTTTCAAGGCCTGCGACAGCTCCTGCGTGCGCTCGGCCACGCGCTGCTCCAGTCCTTCGTTGGCCGAAACGAGGGCGGCGTTCGCTTCGTTCAGGAGCCGGTAGCTTTGCGCCAGCTGGGAGCCGGCATAGGCGAGCAGCACGAGCAGCGAAAGGGCGAACGACGCCAGGTAGATGCGATAGATGTCCTTGTCCTGCAGCGTGGATTCGATCTCGCGGGAGAACTGGTTGTTCAGCGTATCGACACGCGGCCCGGCGGTGAGGAACGACACCTTGGTGAACAGCTCGTGCTCGCGCGGCTTGCGCTGCATCACGGCGTCGATCTGGTGGCCCAGGCGCGCGATCGCGGGCCTAAGCGGCGGCTCGAACTGTCCCTCCATGCTGCGCAGGGCGGCTTGCGCCGATTCGATGCGCAGTTTCTGCTTGTCGTCCGGCGCGAGGTTGTACCTCAGCACCTCGGACTCGACTTCGAACAGCGCGTTCTGCAGGTCCGAAAAGCGCGCCTTCATCGCGGGCCGCGCGAGCACCGCGCCGCCCACCATCGCGCGCACCTCGTTCATCGTAGCGGCCATTCCCGCGAGCGCGTCTCTCAGTTCCGCGCTCTGCGCCTTGTACTTCTCGACCAGCGCGGCCTTCTCCTCGAAGGCTTTCTGCAGGGGCTCGACGCTCTGCTTGATCGCCGGGCTGCCCGCCGCTTCGGCGGAGAGTCCCGCGAGCGCCCTGCGCAACGCCTCGGCGAAGTCGCGCTGCGGCGCCCTGTCCTTGCCCGGATCGAAGCGCGAACGGAGCAGCTCCGCGTCCCACTTGGCATCGATGTCCTTCAGCTCGCGCAGGTGCGACAGGATGAGGCTTTGCTTCTTGAAGTCGATCGCCTCGGTTTTCGTGTACAGGAACAACAGCGTGCTCGCGAGCACTATGGCAAGCGCTCCGCCCACTACCGTGCGCCAGTTCTTCATGTCACGTCTCCCTGTTGCTTCGAGCGGCGAGCCACGAGCTTCGAGCCAACGGCCTATAGCTTGCAGCCCGTAGCCCGTGGCCGGCCCGGGGAGCCCCTATGTTGCCAGAAAAGCACGCCGTGAAACGAGAAGGGGCCCGGGTCTCCCCGGGCCCCTGCCGAGTTGCGGCAATGTCGGCCGCCTGACAGCGATCAGGCCGCCTTCTTCCGGTTCGACTCGAGCTGCGCGTCGACCAGGTTGACGGTCTCGTCGACCACGTCGGAGTGCATGCCCTTCTGCGCGGCAAGCGTCTTGACCAGCCGGTCCACGCGCTCGATGTTGGGCGCGCCGGCGTAGAGCGCGCGCGCCGCGGAGGAGGGCGTGAGGAGCGAGAGCGCCGCGTTGGCGTACTTGTCAAACGGCACCAGGTCCTTCTCGGCCGCGCCCAGCGACTTGCACAGGGACGCCGTCCAGTTGTAGACCGCACGCGAAGCCTCGATGTCGCTGTGCACCGCCTCCTTGATCGGCCGCGCGCCGTTCTTGGTCACGCAGCGGTAGTTGCCCGAAATCAGCATGGGCCATTTCGCCAGCGGCACGAAGAGTGCGTCGTGCACCTTCAACTTGACCGGCAGCTCGATCTTCTTTCCGCCGTCGTCGTAGCGCGCGGCTTCGACCTCGGCTTCGAGCTGGCGCAGGATCGCAGTGTGCGCGTCCGAATCGAAGCGCGCCGCCTTGAAATTGGTCGGCAGCCGCACCTGCAGCACGTTCACCTTCTCGTCGGGCGGGCGAAACGCCTGGGGATCGGGGCTGCATAGAGTCATATAGGCGGGATCGAAGCTGTCCCACACGGTGGCGTCCGCGTACGCGCTGCGGATAGCCTCGGCATTCAGGCCCGGGAGGCGCTTGAGATATGGCAGCGGCGGCATGTTCATGATCGACATGCACGGCACTTTCGCTTTTGCGATGGCGTCGAGGAGCTCGCGCACGCCCGGCGACCGGTACTGCGGCTCCATCATGGCGAGCGTCACCAGGTCGTACTCACCCGGCTTGATCGCGCCGGGGCCCTCAGCGGACAGCTTGCCGGGCAGCTTTCGGGAATCGATTTCGTAGAGACCTTCGCGGCCCTTGACCGGCATACGCACGCGTATGCCTTCCTTGTTGATGAGCTCCGCCTCTGCGGGCAGGCACACGAACTTGATCGTATGTCCCGCCGGCAGCACCTTGGCAGCGAGCAGCGAGCCGTAGGACGCGCCCAAGCTCAGAATGTTGTACGTCTTCGCCATGTCAGACCTCCATCCTTTGGTTCACATTCAACTATCAGGGCTCTATTCCGGACTCATTTCGCATTATGAGAGCCGGTTGCGGATAGACCCGAGTCCGCGATGCTATTCAATAACCAGGCGCGGTGCAATCGCAGGCCACATCCCTCACGCACCGGCCCTCCGTGCCAGCCGCAGCACGAAGCGTCCGGGGTCGATGGCTTCGGCGAGGGTCCTTTCGAGCGGCAGCGGCTCGCCCTCCACGAGGGATGCGAGGATTTCCCCGCCGAGCGCCGCCCAGGTGAGTCCGCGCGATCCGTAGGCGATTGCCGCGTAGAGGCCGGGTAGCCGTGGGAGGTCGCGCAGGCGCGCGCCGGAGAGCGCCGTTCGCGTTCCGCGCGCGGCCACAAGGTCCGGCACCGCGCCGATCAGCGGCAGCCGGTCGTGGGCAACGCAGCGGAAGGCAACGCCGCCGGTGAGTTGAGCGGCGTCGAGCCGCGGCGGATGCGGCAGGAGTTGCGCCAGCCGGGTGAGATTGCCGGCATCGCTCCCGGCGCGCGGCGCGGGAGAGTCGTCATCGAAATCGTAGGAGGCGCCCACGATCGGGCCTTCGGGCACCGGAGCGAGCGTCGCGGTTCCGGCAAGCACAGCGGTGAGCGCTCCGCAGCTTCCCGGCGGCAGACGTGTCACCTGTCCGCGCACGCGCTTCAACGCCGGACCGCCGAACGGCGCGAGGCGCGTGGCGTCGTGCGCGTTTGCCAGCACGCACACTGGCGCCGATGCGATCGCCATGCCGTCCGCGGCGAGGGCGCTCCAGCGCTCGCCTTCGCGAACGAGCCTGCGTACCTCGCTACCGGCGTGGAGGGCCCAGCCGCCGGCGCGGGCTTCTGCCGCGGCGAGCTGCGCCGCCACGAGCGATGCCGGGCGCATCCAGCCGCCGTCGGCAAACCAGAGTCCGCCCGCGCTCACCTCGCGGCCGGCGCGCGTCTCCGCGGCGGCGCGGTCCAGGTATTCGACGTAAGCGGCGGGCAGGCCGAGCGCCGCGAGCGCGTGCTGCATGCGCGCCTCTTCGCGCGCATCGCGCGCGAGTTGCAGCAGGCCGCAGCGCCCCCAGTCCAGGCGCTCGCCCGCCGCCGCCAGTGCCCGCCAGCGGGCGAGGGCGTATACGCAGCCGGCGCGCGTGAGCCGCGCGAGGATGCTGTCGTCGCGCGCGACCAGGGGATGGAACACGCCGGCGGGTAGCCCCGACGCTTCCAGCGCCGGTGCGGCGCGGCGTTCGATGACGTCTATTTCCCAGCCTCGCGCCGCGAGCCGCTCGGCGACCGCCGCACCGGCGAGCCCGGCGCCGATGATGATCGCCCGCCGCCCGGTCCAGGCCGGCGCCGGGGGCGGCGCGTGCCGCGGCGTCCAGCGCGGCGCGAAACGCGCGGCCAGCATATGCCGCTTGCGCCCGAACCCGGGACGCAGCTCGCAGGCAAAGCCCGCTGCCGCGAGCGGATCGCGCACGGAGCGCGCGGTGCTGTAGGTGGCGAGCGTCGCCCGAGGACGCGCCAGCCGCGCGAGCGCTTTCACGACGGCGTTGGACCACATGTCGGGATTGCGGGCGGGAGCGAAGCCGTCGAGGTAGCAGGCGTCGGCGCCGCATGCGAGCTGGCCAAGGGCGTGATCCGCTTCCGCGAACGCGAGCGTCAGTGTGACCCGCTCGTCCTCGAAATGAAGGCGGTGCATGCCCGGCAACGGCAACGGCCACACGGCCCGTAACTGTCGCGAGAGAGACTCGAACTCGGGATACCGCGCGTGCAGCGCGGCGAGACCCTCCACAGCAAAAGGATGTTTCTCGACCGAGACGAAGTGCAGGCGTTCCGGGCGCGCGGCATCGGCGCGCCACGCGTCCCACGTCGCGAGGAAGTTGAGCCCCAGGCCAAATCCGGTCTCGACGATGGTGAAGCTGCGGGCGCGGGCCCAGCGCGCCGGCAGGTCGTTGCCACCGAGGAAGACATGGCGCGCCTGGCCCGGCCCCGAGTCAGCGCTGTGGTAGATGTCGCCGAATTCCGGCGAGTACGGCGTGCCGTTGGCGTCGAAGGCGACCGTCGCTGGAACTACTGTGAAAACCTTTTCAGCCACGGGCACGGGTCATCCGGTCTGCTCCGCGGGCAGTCTCGTAGCCCGGATGTCGATACATATGAAACAAAACCGTTCATGCCTGACATGCGGCCGATACACCCGCCGCCTAGAGTGCCGGGACACGAACGGTCACCCGGTGCGAGGCCGCCGTCGATACTAGCACCGCACCGCATCCTCAACCAGTGAAAGGAGCAGGACCATGCAAGCCACGCAACAGCAAGCCGATACCAGTCGTTACGCCAAATGCATCGAAGTCTCGAAGCGCGTCCGCTTTGACATCGATCGTGACGTCATCCGCGGCCGCCAGTTCGATCTTTCCAGGAAGTTCCTGCCCGACGGGCTCTCGAAGGTGCACGAGCTTGATTTCCTCGACAGCGCCGGCCGGCGGCTGCTGTCGCAGATCCAGGGTCGCACCTACGCCAACATGTTCGGCCTCGTCGAGCGGTTCATCGCTGCGAAGATCGTCGACGTGAGCCGCGAGCACTGGCTCGGCGATCAGTTAAAGTTCGAAGCGCTGGTGCGCTTTACCGATGAGGAGCTGAAGCACCAGGAGCTGTTCCGCCGCATCGAGGCGCTGGCCGCGGCGGGCATGCCCGAAGGTTACCGCTTCCTCCCGCCGGCGAACGACGTCGCATCGGTCGTGCTCGGCAAATCAACATGGGCGGTCCTCGCGTTGACCTGCCACATCGAGCTGTTCGTGCTCGCGCACTACCAAGCGAGCATCGAGCCGGACACCGACCTGTCCGAGCTGTACAAAGACGTGTTTCTCCACCACGCGCGCGAGGAATCGCAACACGCGATCCTGGACGAGCTGGAGTGGCGGCGCGAGAACGCCAACCTTTCCGCCGCGGAGCGCGACCGGGCCGTGGACGATCTCATCGCGCTGGTTGCGGCGGTGGACGGGCTGCTGCAGGTCCAGGCGGCAGCGGATGCGGATTACTTCATGGCGGTATGCGGCCGGTCCTGCACGGCGCAGGAGACCGCCCGGCTGCGCGCGGGCGTGCTCAAGGCCTACCGGTGGCAGTACATCGTCTCCGGGGTCGAGGATCCCCGCTTCACGGGGATACTCGGCGACATGATCACGCCGGAGCAGTCCGCCCGCATCGGCGCAGCGCTCGCGACGATAGCGTGAGCGGGACATAAGAAAGGCGACGGAGCACGAGGGGATATGCCGGCGAAAGGCAGTCCCCTCGTGAGACAGGAGGTGGATCATGACGATACCGGTTGCCGTATTGCTCGGGTTCGCGGCCTGGACACTCGCCACCCTGACCGTGGCGATCGGCTGGTACCGCTGGAGCCACATCGTAACGGGACGGGCCGCTATCCACGAGTTCGAAGGGGGCGCCAGGCAGCCCACCGGCTGGAGCCAGCGCGCGCACCGCGCGCACGCGAACTGCCTGGAGAACCTGCCGCTTTACACCGCGGTCGTGGTCGCGATTGTGGCCACCGGCGCCGCGCATCCGGCGCTCGACCCGCTGGCGCTGGTCCTGATCGCGGCGCGGGTCGCACAGACCTCGACCCACATCGTCTTCAACCAGACCGCCCGCGCGGTCTCGGTCCGCTTCAGCTTCTTCCTCGTGCAGATCGCATGCATGGTCGCAATGGGTGTGCTCGTGGCTCGCTCGTGATGTCGATACATATGAAACAAAACGTTTCCTGCCGGACATCCAGCCGATACGTGCGCTGCCTAGACTGCCGGCACGTTCACAACCGGGAGATGTCATGACACTCAAGACCGATTACGAGATCTCGAAAGCGCGCGACCATTTGGTGCACGGGAGCCTGCCGCTGCCTCGCGGGAGCGTGCTGCGCGTGGAGGACGGGCAGGCAACGCTCGTCCGCGCCAGAAGCGGCTGCATATGGATCACGCAGGAAGGCGAGCGGCACGACATCTTACTGGAGGCCGGCCAGGCATTCCGGATTTCCCGCGGTGGCTGCACTCTGATAGCGGCATTGCGTGACAGCGCGATTGCGCTCGCATCTCCCTATGAGCAGTATTTCGCGCGCCGCGTCGAGCTGGTTCCCCCGCGGGGAGAGGAAGCCCTGCCGCTACATGAAGACGGTCGCGGCTTGCGCGGCAAAATGGCCGGGCTCGGAGCCCGGCTGAGGAAGGCCTGGCTCGGCCTCTACTCGCCCGCGCCACGGCGCGCGGGCCTCATCATTTGATCCGCTGCGCTCGACTCATCGGCTTCCATGAGATCGCCAGGCGCAGTGGCCTCGCAGGCAGTCGCCGCGGTCGTGCGGGACGGACTGCCGGTGCGGCTGCAGCCGGTTCGCCCGGAGGACGCCGGCAAGGTCCAGTCCTTCGTGCGCGCGCTCTCGCCACAGTCGCGCTACAGCCGCTTTCTCGGCGCGGTGAGCGAGCTCCTGCCGCATATGCTCCGGCGCTTGACGCAGCCCGTTCTTCCGCGTGAATTCGGGCTTCTCGCCCTGGCTGGTGGTTCCGGCGCGCGCAGTGTCGTGGGCATGGGGCACTGCGTGCTCGAGGAAGGGAGCAACGCGGAGTTGGCGGTAGTGGTAGCCGACGCGTGGCAAAGGCGTGGTATCGGCACCCGGCTCGTCCAGGCGCTCGCCCATCGTGCCTCCGGAGTTGAGGCGTTGCGCGGAATAGTCCTCGCGGAGAACCGGGCAATGCTCGCGCTGGCGCGGCGACTCGGGTTCCGGGTGCTCGGGAATCCGGAGCCGGGCCTGGTGCAGATCGAAAAGCTCGTTACGCCCGCGGATGGGGGGACTGGTCGCGTACGCGCGACAAGGTACACCTGGTCCGAGTGAAATCCGTGCTCAAGGACTTCCACCCGGCCGCGCTGTGGGCGGGATTGACGGCGTTCGTGTGGTACGTCTTCGGCGCGGTGCCGCTGCACATCTCGGTATCCGAGCAGCTGGGCCTCGCCACCGCGCAGACGGCGAGCTGGATATTCATCGTCTGGACGAGCGGCGCGATCGCGTCGATCGCAGCTTCGCTTCGGTTCAGGCAGCCGATACCCATAACCTGGACCATCCCGGGGCTCGTCTACCTCGGCACGCTCGGGGATCGCTTCAGCCTCGCGGAGCTGGCCGGCGCGAATCTCGTCGCGGGCGCGCTGCTCCTCGTGCTGGGCCTCGCGGGAATCGGCGGCAGGATCATGAGATGGCTGCCGCTTCCCATCATCATGGGCATGTTCGCGGGCAGCATCCTGGAATACGTGACTCGCATGGTGAGAGCGACGGTGGAGGATACTGCCGTGGCCGGCGCCGTCGTCGCGGCATATCTCGTGGGCAGACTGATTGCCGAACCGCGAGTGCCGCCCGTGGGGCTCGCGGTAGTGGCCGGTGGACTTGCCGTCGCTGCCGTCGGAACCGGCGGCGGCGCACCGGTCGAATGGTCTTTGCCGGCGCTGCTGGTTCCGGAGTTCGCTTTCTCGGCCTCCGCCATCGTCGCGGTCAGCCTGCCGATGGTCGTGCTGGCGATGGGTCTTGGCAACGTGCAGGGACTGGGCTACCTGCTTGCGCAGGGGTACCAGGTTCCCACCAATACCGTCACGACCGTCGTCGGTGCGACATCGGTGATCAACGCTTTTTTCGGGGGGCACGCCGCGACTGTCGCGCGGACCGGTGTCGCGATACTCGCTTCACCCGAAGCAGGACCACCGTCGGGCCGCTACTGGGCCGCCGTGATCGCCGCGGCCCTGACCGTCGCCATCGCGCTCGCGGCAACCCCGCTCGCGTCGCTCCTCAACGTGCTGCCCGGCAGCTACATCGCGGCGCTCGCCGGCGTCGCGATTCTTTCTTCGTTCCAGGACGCGCTGGAGAAATCGTTCGCCGGTAAGATGCGCTTCGGCGCCGTCGCCGGGTTCGTGGTCGCGGCGACGCCTTTCACCCTGTTCGGCATCACGTCGGCCTTCTGGGCGATTCTGGCCGGACTGGCGGCCTCGCTCTGCGTTGAGCGAAAAGAGCTGCTGGATTTCTGGGCCGGGGAATCATGAACTACCGGCTATGGGCCACCTATCTTCCGGCGGTCTTCCGGAAGATCACCACGTGCTGCCACGGCAGCTCGCGCACGGTCTTCACCCATTCCAGCGGATGCACGGCTGCTTCCTTGCGCACCTGCTCCTCCGTCATCGTGTGGAGCGCCTTGATCGGCACCGCCGGATCGTTCGCCCTGAATTCGACGAACGCCAACTGCCCGCCGGGCTTCACGGCGCGCACGATGGCGGCGAGCATCTCGTACGGAAACTCGAGCTCGTGGTAGACGTCCACCATGACCGCGAGGTCGAGGCTCGCCTCGGGCAGGCGCGGGTCGGTCGCCGTGCCGAGGATCGCCTTCACGTTGGTGGAGAGATGGCGGGCCAGGTGCTTTTCCAGCAGCGCCTTCATCTCCGGCTGCGCCTCCACGGCGTACACCGTGCCCTTCGATCCGGTCCGCCGCGCCATGCGCCGGGCGTAGTAGCCGGTGCCGGCGCCGATGTCGGCGATCACCATGCCGGGCTTGATGTCGAGCGCCGCGAGCACGAGATCCGGCCGCTCCTCCTGCGCGCGCTCGGCGCGCTCCAGCCACGGCGCGCCGTGAAAGCTCATGACCTGCGCGATCTCGCGGCCCATGTAGAGCTTCCCGATGCCGTCGGGGCTGGCGGGGATCTTGGCGTAGCGCGGCGGAGACTCCGCCGCCGCTGCGGGCAGCGCCATCCCGAGCGCCAACAAGAACAAAGCAACCGCAGATGACCGCAGATGAACGCCGATGATGCTCAAAGGTGGCGGATGCACTACCTGACCCCGCGTTCCTTCAGGAACTCTGCCAGGATCGTACTCGTATGGCTGCCCTTGCGCTGCCGGGCTACTGTTTCCGGCGCGCCTTCCGCGACGATGCGCCCGCCCGCTTCACCACCTTCCGGCCCGAGGTCTATCACCCAGTCGGCCTCGGCCATGACGTCGAGATTGTGCTCGATTACCACGACGGTGTTGCCGGCATCCACCAGCCGGTGCAGCACGCGCGTCAGCCTCTCGACATCGGCCATGTGCAGCCCGACGGTGGGTTCGTCGAGAACGTAGAGCGTGTGCCTGATCTCGCCCGGGCGTCCGGGCCGCGCGGCGGCGTCATCGCCGTTCGCGCGCACCTTGGATAGCTCGGTGACGAGCTTGATCCGCTGCGCCTCGCCCCCCGAAAGCGTGGGGCTCTGCTGGCCCAGGGTGAGATAGCCGAGCCCCACGTCCTGGAGCAGCGTCAATGCGTGGTGTATCGACGGGTGCGCGGAGAAGAAATCCACGGCGTCGTCCACGCTCATGAGGAGGACGTCGCCTATGCTCTTTTCCTTGAAGCGCACGGCGAGCGTCTCGGGATTGAAGCGCGCGCCGCGGCAGGCCTCGCAGGTCACCTTGACGTCGGGCAGGAACGACATCTCGATCCGCTTGATGCCCTGTCCCTCGCACGTCTCGCAGCGGCCGCCGGCCGTATTGAACGAGAAGCGCGACGCTGTGTAGCCGCGCATGCGGGCCTCCGTCAGCTCCGCGTACAGGCGCCGCACCTGGTCCCAGAATCCGACATAGGTCGCCGGGCACGAGCGCGGGGTCTTGCCAATGGGCGTCTGGTCCACCTCGAGAACCCGGCCAAGCTGGTCGGCGCCGCGGATTTCCCCGCAGCCGATCAGCTTTGGAGAGGAGAGAGGAGAGAGGGGAGAGGAGGAACGACTTGTCCGTCGGCCGGCCGCCCCTTTCTCCTTTCTCCTTTCTCCTCTCGCATTCGGGCGGCGCGCAGCCACCACGCGCCGGAGGTTCTCGTAGAGCACGTCGCGCGCGAGCGTGGACTTCCCGGAGCCGGAGACGCCCGTTACCACCGTCAGCCGGCCAAGCGGCACGCGGAACTCCAGGTTCCTGAGGTTGTGGAGGGCGGCGCCGGTCACGGCGAGGGCGGGAGACGCAGGATTCACCGAACGCCGCGCGTGCAGCGGATGCAGGAGGGGATGCGCCAGAAATCGCCCGGTGATCGAAGCGGGCACGCCGATCAAGTCCTCGGCGGACCCCGCGGCGACGACCTCGCCGCCGCGGCTTCCCGCTCCGGGGCCCAGATCGATCACGTGCGCGGCCCGGCGTATCGTTTCCTCGTCGTGCTCCACGACGATCAAGGTGTTGCCTTTCGCTTCCAGCTTCTCCAGCGTGGCGAGCAGGATGCGGTTGTCGCGGGGATGGAGCCCGATGGTGGGCTCGTCCAGGATGTAGGCCACACCGCGCAGGTTGGAACCCAGCTGCGCCGCGAGCCGTATGCGCTGCGCTTCGCCGCCCGAGAGTGTGGGCGCTGCGCGATCGAGCGCGAGATAGGAGAGGCCCACCTCGCGCAGGAAGGAGAGGCGGCTGGCGAGCTCGGCCACGATGTCCCTTGCGATCTCCGCCTCTCGTCCCTCGAGACGGATATCGCCAATGAACCTCTCAATGGAAGCCACGGACATTCGCGACAGGTCCGCTATTGACCTTCCCCGGAACCGTACCGCCAATGCCGTTTCATTGAGTCGATTCCCTGCGCAGGACTCGCAGGAAACCGACTCCCCCTCGTACCAGTCGTTCCACCAGATCTCCTCGCCGCTCTGCTCCTCGTCGAAGCCGGACATCGCGAGCCCGGTGCCGTAGCAGGCCGTGCACCAGCCGTGCCGCGAGTTGTAGGAGAAGAGCCGCGGGTCGAGCTCGGGAAAGCTCGTGCCGCACGAGGGGCACGCGCGCTTCACCGAGAATATCGTCTGCGACATGGCCGCCAGCGCGGGGTTGCGCTCGGTCATCGCGCGTTCGAGCGCCTCCAGCGGCGCGATGATGTGAACGACGCCCTTACCGTGGTCGAGCGCGGACTGGAGCGCGGTCCGCAGTTGAGACTCGTGCTCGGGCGCCGCGCGCACGTCGGCGACCGGCAGCTCTATGGAATGCTCCTGGAAGCGCGACAGACGCGGCCACGGGTGCGTCGGAATGAAAGCGCCGTCCACGCGCAGGTGGGTATGGCCCTTGCCGCGCGCCCACTTGGCAAGGTCCGTGTAATAGCCCTTGCGGTTGACGACGAGCGGCGCGAGCAGCCCCACGCGCTTGCCGCGGTGCTCGCGCACGATCCGTGCGGCGATGGCCGCCACGCTCTGCGGCTCGATCGGGACGTCGCATTGCGGGCAGTGCTGGATTCCGAGCTTGACGTACAGCAGGCGCAGGAAGTGGTGGATCTCGGTCAGCGTCGCCACCGTGCTCTTTCTTCCGCCGCGGCTCACGCGCTGCTCGATGGCGACTGTCGGCGGGATCCCGAATATGGCGTCGACATCCGGGCGTGTCGCGGGCTCGACGAACTGGCGCGCGTAGGCGTTCAGCGACTCGAGATAGCGGCGCTGCCCCTCCGCGAACACGAGATCGAAGGCGAGCGTGGATTTGCCGCTGCCGGAGACCCCGGTCACCACCGTAAACCGGTTGCGGGGAATGGTGACGTCGATGTTCTTGAGGTTGTGCTCCCGCGCTCCATGAACCTCAATGGCGTGATTGGTGATTCGTGATTGGTGATTGGTACTCCGTGTAACCCCGCGCGGTTCCTCTGCTGCCAGGGCGGTGGGCGTGGCGAAGGATGCGTCGTATTCGCGCAGTGCGCGTCCCGTGTGCGAGGTCGGATGCGTCGCAACGTCTTTCGGCGCGCCGGTGGTTACGATCTCGCCGCCCGCATCGCCGCCTTCGGGACCCAGGTCTATGATCCAGTCCGCGGCGCGGATGACGTCGAGGTTGTGCTCGATCACGACCAACGAATGGCCGGCGGCGAGCAGCTTGCGGAAGGCGCGCAGCAGTTTCGCGACGTCGTCGAAGTGGAGGCCGGTGGTGGGTTCATCGAAGAGGAAAAGTGATCCGTGATCCGTGATCCGTGATCGGCGAGGGCGATTGCCCGCCTCTTCGGCCAGGTGGCCGGCGAGCTTCAGGCGCTGGGCTTCGCCGCCGGAGAGCGTAGGTACCGGCTGCCCGAGGCGCAGGTAGTCGAGGCCGACCTGGGCGAGAGGCCACAATGCCGTCTCCACCTCGCGGGCGCCCCTGAAGAACGTCAGCGCCTCCGTCACCGTCATCTCGAGCACGTCGGCGATGGACTTCGCAGAAAAGAGTGACCCGTGACCCGTGACTCGTGACCCGTCGTCCGACGCTTGCGGCTCGTGGCCGGTGGCTCGCGGCTGGTAGCTCGGAGCGCCGAAGGGCTCGAGCTTCACCTCGAGCACCTCGGCGCGGTAGCGCGTGCCGTTGCAGTCGGGGCAGCGCAGGTAGACGTCGGAGAGGAACTGCATCTCGATGTGCTCGAAGCCGTTGCCGCTGCAGGCGGGGCAACGGCCGTTGCCGGAGTTGAAGCTGAACGTGCCGGCGGTGTAACGCCGCTCGATGGCCGCCGGTGCCCTGGCGTAGAGCGCGCGAATGGCGTCGAACGCCCCGACGTAGCTCGCCGGGTTCGAGCGCGTGGTGCGCCCGATCGGCGACTGGTCCACCATCACCACGTCACCCACACGGTCGTGGCCGTGCAGCGACTTGTGCGCCCCGGGTGCTTCTGTCGGCTTGCCTTTCGCCTTGCGCAGCGCCGCGTACAGCACGTTCTGCACCAGCGTGGACTTGCCGGATCCCGACACCCCGGTGATGCACACCAGCCGCTCCAGCGGAATGGTCACGTCCACGCTCTTCAAGTTGTGCTCGGAGGCGCCGCGTATCGTGATGCGCGGCGTCCGGGTTGCGTCGAAGGCGCGCGATCCGTTCAGCCCGCCGGCGGTGCGGCGGCCGGAGAGGTATTCCGCGGTGAGCGTGTCGGAGCGCTTCAGCGCTTCGGGCGCGCCTGAAAACACGATCCTTCCGCCGCGCTCTCCGGGGCCCGGACCGAGATCGATAACGCGGTCGGCGGCGAGCATGATCTGGGGGTCGTGCTCCACGACGACCAGCGAATTGCCGGCGTCGCGCAGCTTCTTCATGATGCCGATCACCCTCCCCATGTCGCGCGGATGGAGCCCGATGGAAGGCTCGTCGAGCACGAAGAGTGTGTTGGTGAGGGAGGTCCCGAGCGCGGTGGTGAGGTTGATGCGCTGCACCTCGCCGCCGGAAAGCGTGCGCGACTGGCGGTCGAGCGTGAGATAGCCCAACCCGACCGCGCCGAGATACGAGAATCTGGCGCGGATGTCGGTGAGCAGCAGATCAGTGGCTTCGTCGAGGGGGGCGGGAAGCTCGAGCGCTTCGAAGAACGCGCGCGAGCGCTCGACCGGCAGGAGCACGAGATCGTGCACCGTGAGGCCGGGCAGACGGGCGAATACGTCCGCGGCCACTTTCATCCCGTTGGGCAGGAAGCGCTCGCCCGGGTGGAGCACCGCGTCCGCGCCCTCGCGCGTGCCCAGGCGCCAGGCGAGGGCATCGGTCTTCAACCGCGCGCCGCCGCACGCCTCGCACGGCGTGTAGGCGCGATAGCGCGAGAGGAGCACCCGCACGTGCATCTTGTAGGCCTTCCTCTCCAGCCACTTGAAGAAGCGGGAGACGCCGTACCATTTCCCCGGCCACGACTTGCGCCAGCTCACCCAGCCGGAGTCCCCGTCGATCACCCACCGCCGCTCGCCCTCCGCCATCTCGCGCCACGGCGTGTCGACGTGCACGCCGCGTTTCCGCGCGTACTCGACGAGATCGTCGTTCCAGCCGCGATAGCTCTCGGAGAGCCACGGCCGCATCGCGCCTTCGCGCAGCGTTTTCGACTCGTCGGGGATGACGAGGCCGTAATCGACGCCGATCACGCGCCCGAAGCCGCGGCACGCCTCGCACGCGCCGACCGGCGAATTGAAGGAGAAGAGGGAAGGCGTCGGATCCGCGTAGTGGATGTCGCAGTCGGGGCAGTGGAGCGCCGTGGAATACTTCCACGGCGAGTGACCAGTGACCTGTGACCAGTGACCAGTGTCTTCGCCGTCGGCGGCGGGAAAAACGTTGACGCGGCCCTGGCCGACGCGCAGCGCGGCTTCGAGCGCTTCGATGACGCGGACGCGCTCCGCGCCGGCGAGGCGCAGTCGGTCCTGGATGACCTCGAGCGTGGCGCCGTTCGTCGCGTGAATCCTGGTGTAGCCCTGGCGCTCGAGGAGCTCCTTCACCTCGCTTTCCGAGAAATTCTTCGGCACCGTAACCGGGAAGGTGATAACGAGCCGCGGATCGCCCGCGTCGCCGCCTGCGTCGCCGGTGCGTGCGGCAAGGTCGGCGTAGATCGAATCGGGCGTGTCGCGCGAGACGCCCCGCCCGCAGCCGCGGCAGTACAGCTTCGCGGCGCGCGCGAAGAGGAGCTTCAGGTGATCGTTCAGCTCCGTCATGGTTCCCACCGTCGAGCGCGAGGTGCGCACCGGGTTGGTCTGGTCGATGGCGATGGCGGGCGGGATGCCTTCGATCGCATCCACCTGGGGCTTGTCCATGCGGTCGAGGAACTGCCGGGCGTACGGCGAGAACGTCTCGACGTAGCGGCGCTGGCCCTCGGCGTAGAGCGTGTCGAATACCAGCGAAGACTTGCCCGAGCCCGAGACGCCGGTGACGACGATCAGCTCGTTCGCCGGCAACTCGAGCGTCAGGTTCTTGAGGTTGTTCTGCCGCGCGCCGCGGACAACGATGGCGCCGGCGCGCGTGTCAGGCATCGATCATTCAGGAAGAGGAAGTTGCGGCGGGACTGTCAACCGCCCGGACGCGCCGGGCGTTGCTGCATTTTAACCGGACTGACCGCCGGCCGTGCGCCCGTTGCTATAATCTTCGCGCGAGCCGAGCGGCGGCCGGCGTGCCGAGGAGAATCCGGACATGATTAATCGACTCTTGACGCTATTACCGGCGCTGGCCTTCGGGTTGCTGGTCCAGGCCGCACAGGCTCAGGCGCCGTCCCAGCCGCCCGCCCAATCCAAGCCGCAATCGCAGCCGCCGGCCAAGTCCCAGCCGGAGGCGCAGGGCGGCTTCCTGTACAAGTCCACGATGCCGGACGGCAAGGTGCGCTACGGCGACGCGCCGGAAAAGGGGGCGGTCAAGGTGGAAAAGACCAAGCCCGACACCTCCAAGAAGGGCATCACGGCCGCCACGGACAAGGAGATGGCGGCGGCGAAGAGGCTGGAAGCCGAACGCACGGCTGGTGCAGCCAGGCCGGGGGGTCCGGTCATCCAGGCGCCTGGCGCAGTCACCAACCCGGACGCGATCAGCACGGCGGACCTGCAGGAGATGCTGCGCAAGATGGAAGCCGGCCGCGAGAAGTTCAGGGAGCCCGTGGAAGGCGAGCGCATCGGGACGGTCAGCGGTGGGGGCCGCTTTACGGACGGCTACTTGGAGCGCCAAAATCGGTACGACCAGAGCGTAGAAGCGGTCCGTAAGGAACTCGCGAAGCGGTCGTCGAGATAGAGCCGGCTCGCGCCGGCCGCCGCGGGAGTAGCGCGCATGAAAGCCATGGTGCTGAAGGCGAACAACACGCCTTTCGTGCTGGAGACGGTGCCCGACCCGGTCCCCGGCCCGGGCGAGGCCGTGGCGCGTGTGCTCGCGTGCGGCGCGGGGCTCACGATCCATCACACGCGGGCGGGCCGCATGCCCGTCGAATACCCCCGGATCATCGGGCACGAGATCACCGGCGAGATCGTCGCCGTGGGCGCCGGAGTGACCGACCTGAAGAACGGCGACCCGGTCACCGCCTATTACTATCTTACCTGCGGGCATTGCCGCTGGTGCCGCATCAACCGCGAGACGCTGTGCGACAACCTGCGCGGGCACGTCGGGCGCGACGTGGACGGCGGCTACGCCGAGTATATCAAGCTGGAGGCCAGGAGCTTCATCAAGCTTCCGCCCGGGCTCGACTGGCGCAGGCATCCCGCGGAGATCGGCGTCATCACCGACGCAATCGCGACTCCGGTCAAGGTCATCCGCAAGGCGCGCGTGACGCCGCACGACACCGTTGCCGTGTTCGGGGCGGGCGGCGGGCTCGGCGTGCACATGCTCAAGGTCGCGCGCTGGGCGCGCGCGCGCAAGGTGATCGGCGTGGACGTGATGGCGTCGAAGTTCGAGACCTGCGTGAAGTGCGGCGCCGACGCCACGGTCGATGCATCGGACGGCAGGGCCGCCGAGCAGCTCCTGGAGCTGACGGAGGGCAAAGGCGTGGACGTCGCCATCGATTTCGTGTGCGCGAACGGCACGCAGGAGGCGGCGTTGAAGGGACTCGCCAAGGGCGGACGCTACGTCCTGCTGGCCGGCAGCAGCAAGCCGTTTACGGTCGATCCCGCCCACTTCATGCGCAAGGAGGCGGAGGTCATGAGCAGCCGCTACGCCACACGCCAGGAGGTGCTCGACTCGCTGGAGCTCGTCGCGCGCGGCGAGCTGTGGCCGCTCGTCACCGAGAAGGCGCCGCTCGTGCAGGCGGAGGCGATCCACCAGCGGCTCGACAAGGGTGTTATTACCGGCCGCGCGGCGCTCATCATCGGCTGACTTTCCCCACGCTCGCGGCAGTGATACTTGATCGGCGGAGGCCCCGTCATCCGAGGGGCCGCCCGGCTGGACAATCGAAATGCACGTGTATACACTGGGATACACATGCAGCCCAAACCCGGCACACTGGCTCGCGCGCACGGCAGCACCCGCGTCGCGGATACGCCGCGTCACGGCGCGCGCGGCGAGCACGCCTATCGCAGGCTGCGCGATGCGATTCGGCAGGGCGAGCTGAAACCCGGCCAGCGCATCATGGAGATCGAGATGGCGGACTGGCTGCGCGTGAGCCGCACGCCGGTCCGCGACGCGATCCGGCGGCTCGAAGCGGAGGGCATGCTGCGGCACGAGCCGCGCAACGGCCTCGTCGTGGCGAGTCTCGACCGGCAGGCGGTGATGGAGCTCTACGTCATGCGCGAGACGCTGGAAGGCACGGCGGCGCGGTTGTGCGCGCGCCACGCGTCCGACATGGAAGTCATGGACCTCGTCGAGCTGGTCGAGCGCGAGCGCGGGCTGCAGGGAAACGTCGAGGCACTGCCGCGGCACAACCGGCTGTTTCACGAGGCCATACATCGCGGCGCGCACAACCGCTACCTCGAGAAAAGCCTCGCCGCGGTCAACGATTCCATGGGATTGCTGGGCAATCCGCTCATGCTGCTGCCGCATCGCGCGCAGGCGGCGCTCGACGAGCACGCAGACATCGCGCGCGCCATCGAGCGCCGCGATCCCGAAGCGGCGGACGAGGCCGCGCGCCGACACGTGCGGGCAGCACAGCGCGAGCGCCTGAAGCGCCTGTTCCCCGAAACCGAATCCTAGACATGTAGTGCACCCGCCTGACCCCTGACCCCTGACCGCTGACCGCTGTTATGGCCATAGACCGCATCGAGGTGCTCGTCACCGATCTCACCGCCCGCGTGCAGCGCGAGATCTCGAGCGGCGCCTACGACACGGGCGCCCTCGGGAACGCTGCTCGGAAAACCCGTGCTCGTGAAGATCCACGCCGACGGCGTGACCGGTTACGGGCAGATCCGCTCGATCAGTCCCGGGCATTTCATGCCCGACACGGTGCACAGCGTGTTCGCAGCGATTGCGGAGGTCTACGGCCCGCGCCTGATCGGCAAGGACGTGCTCGACTTCGAGGCCACGCTCGGCATGTTCGACCAGATGCTGCCCGCGAACATGAATGCACGCGCGGCCATCGATCACGCCCTGCACGATGCAGCGGGAAAAGCGCTGAAGCTGCCGGTATACAAGCTGCTGGGCGGCCTGTGCCAGGAACGCATCCCGCTCGAATGGTCGGTCAGCATGGCGGCGGATCCCTCGAAGATGATTGCGGACTGCGAGCGCGCGATGAAGGAATTCGGCATTCGCGTGCTGTGCCTGAAAGCAGGCGGGAAAGCCGGCTGGCAGCAGGACGTGAAGAACTTCATCGCGGTGCGCAAAGCGATCGGCGTGGACGTGGCGATCGGTATCGATCCCAACGAAGGCTGGACGGTGTCGGAAACGATACGCGTCATGCGCGAGGTCGCGGCGTATCGTCCCGATTACCTCGAGCAGCCGGTCCGGCGGCAGAACATCGCCGGCATGGCGGCCATCCGCAAGGAGATTGCGGGAGTGCCGCTGATGGCCGACGAAGGGGTCATGACTCTGGCCGATGCCTACGCTCTCGCAAAAGCGGACGCGGTGGATGCGTTCTGCGTCAAGCTCTACAAGATGGGCGGTCTGCGCGCCGCGAAAAAGATTGCCGCCGTGGCTGAAGCATCGGGCATACAGCTCAATATCGGCGGATTGGCCGTGCTGTCCCAGCTGGAAGCCGCGGCGGGAGCGCACTTCTACGCGAGCTGTCCCGAGCGCCACGTCATGCCCGCAGCGGAATTCATCTTCGGACTCGGCGTGGTGGGCCCCGACCCGCTGGTGCCGGATACCGATTTCGTCATCAAGGACGGTCATGTCACGGTCCCGAGCCGGCCCGGACTGGGCATCGCTGTCGACGAGCGCGCGGTAGAGCGCCATACGCTCAAGCGCGAGGTCGTCAAGAAGTGACCAGTGACCGGTGACCAGTCCCCGTAACCCGTAACCGGTAATCGCTATGAAGACAACAACCAAGCTCAAGCAGCTCATACACCGCCAGGGCAAGGTGCTGGTCGTGCTGCATCCGCCGACGGCCACGCACGCGCGCATCATGGAGCAGGCCGGCTGCGAGTGCGGCTTCGTCGGCACGAGCGGCGTCGTCGGCTCCTACACCGGTCTCGCGGATGTCGGCACGGCGAGCATGACCGAGTGCGTACAGGTTGCCGGCTGGATCGCCGACAGCGTGAAATTTCCGGTGATCCTGGACGGCGACACCGGCCACGGCGGGATCATGGCGGTGCGGCGCATGATCCGCGAATGCATACGGGCGGGCGTTGCCGGCATACGCATCGACGATCAGCCGATCGAGGGCAAGCGCCGCACGCAGAGCGCGGGCGTGGAGGTGGTGCCGATCGAGCAGGCGATCGCGCGCTACCGCGCGGCGGTGGACATGAAGAACGAGCTCGATCCCGATTTCGTAGTGATGGCGCAGTGCTATGCGCGGGACGCGGCGAACAGCAGCCTCGACGACTGTATCGCCCGGCTGAAAGCCTACGAAACGGAAGCGGGCGTGGACTGGGTGCAGCTCGAATCGCCGCACTCGGAGGATGAGATCAGGAAGGCGCGCGCCGCCGTCAAGGGGCCGCTGTCTTTCATGAAGGGCAAGCTCCCACGCTATCTGGGACTCGACGAGCACCTCGCCCTCGGGATCAACATCGCGTGGTACCCGGGATTTACGCATGCCGTCATGTGGGCGGCGCTGTGGGATTTCATGCAGGACTTCCAGAAGCGCGGGATCGCGGCGTGGGAAGACTTCCAGTCGAGCCGCAAGGATCGGCCCTATCCGCGCCCGGACCCGGGTCCGGACGGCGAGGGCGGCGAGAAGCAGCGTGCGCTCGAGGAGCGGTATTTGTCGGCTGCCGCGCTCGACAAATACAAGAAGTGATGGACAGGAAGTGATGGGAAATGGTGATGAGAAATAGTGATGAGAAATGGTGGTGGACAACCGGCTTTCATCACCAGTAATCATCACCACCTGTCATCACCAGTACTCATCACCATTTATCGTAACCAGGGCCAGACCCATTACCGGATCCAGATATGCCGGATAACACGTTGGTTCTGATGGGAGTCGGCGACGTCGGCCC
>DASRJL010000020.1:0-70239 GCA_035649495.1 Burkholderiales bacterium
TGCTCCGCCAGCGCTTGCACGACATCCTTGCCGCTGCGCTCCTTGTCGCGGCTTTCCGGCGTTTCCTTTCCCAGCGGCGTGTCCGCCACGAAGCGATAGATCTCCGCCGCGCCCTGAAAGACTTTGGGCGTGATGCCGGCCGAGCCGAGGGTCTTGGAGATCTCGAGCATCTCCGGCACCCAGCGGTAAGCCTTCGGCGGCATCTTCGGATACTGGTCGAGCATGCGGTCGAGCAGATCGGCGCGGGACTGCCGCAACTGCTTCTCCAGAAGCTCATCGACGCCCAGCCGCTGCGCCGCCATCAGTATCTCCAGCCACAATGCCTGGGTGCCCTTGTTCAACGCGCCATAGCACATCTTGAGGGCGCTCGCGTCCGCGATGCGCTCGCTGACGACATTCACGTTCAACTGCGGACCAGCGAGTTGCTCGAGGTCGGCAGCGCCTGGCCCGGACACGTACAGGTTGGTTTTCACCTTGCCGCGCGGCGGGCCCCCGATGATACCGCCGTCGAGGAAACGGCCGCCCGCTTTTTCGATCAGGCCGGCGATCTCGTGGACCGTATCCGGCGCGATGGCATTGCAGTCGGCGATCAGAATGCGTCGTCCGGTTGCGCGCAAAGCTTCCGCCGCTTCCCGCGCGAAATCGACCGCCGCGCCCGGGTTCATGACCGAGAGCACCACGTCGCATTCCGCAACCAGCCGCTGGATCGTGCCCAGGTCGGTCAATCCCGCCTCGCGCGCAAGGGCGCGGCTCCTCTCGCTCCGCTTGTCGAGGGCGGTGCACACGGTGAATCCGCGCGCCTTGATCTGCATCGCCACTGCCTGGCCCATGTCTCCGGGGGTCATCAGGCCGACTTTCTCGATTTTCATGTCTTGCTCCGCTCGCTCAAATTCAAGGACTCGGCCACGGAAACACACGGACGTACACGGACGTTTAGTTGACCCGACCTGGACCCCCGCCTTCGCGAGGATGGCTTAGCCAGAGGTGTCCAAGGTTCTGCCGTAGGTCGAACACTTCCGTGTGTTTCCGTGTGATTCCGTGGCTAAATAGCTCGACTACTCCGGTGTAAGCACGCCGGCCTTGATCAATCCCCGGACGCGGTTGACCTGCGTCATCACGTACTTCGTGGCGTCCTCCGGCGACCCGCCGACGATGTCCATGCCGAGATCGCCGAGGCGCTTGCGCACCTCCGGCTGCGCGAGCGCGTCGTTCACGCCGGCGTTCAGCTTCTGCACGATCGCCGCCGGCGTGCGTGCCGGCGCCGCCATGCCGTAGAAATTGGGCGCTTCCGCGTTGCGGATCCCGGCTTCGGCGAGCGTCGGAACATCGGGGATCGCGGGCAGGCGCTTCGGTCCCGCCACACCGATCGCGCGCACGCGGCCCGAACGGAGCTGCGACTCGGCCGTCGCGACCGAGGTGAGGATGCCGGCGACCTGGCCGCTGACGATGTCGATCATCGCCATCGCTCCTCCTTTGTACGGCACGTGGGTCAGCTTGACACCGGTGGCAGCGGTGAAGATCCCCATGCTGACGTGCGGTGTGCTGTTGACGCCGGACGTGGCCCAGTTGACCTTGCCTGGGTTCGCCTTGACGTAGTCGACGAATTCACCCGGAGTTTTCGCCGGGAACGACGGCGTGACGATGAGGACCATGGGGTTATCGGCCACGATGGCTACGTACGCGAAATCCTCGACGCGGTAGGCCGGCTTCTTCGACAGCAGCGTATTGCCGATGTTCGGTCCGCCGGTGGCGAGGAGCACCGTGTAGCCGTCCGGCGCGGCGCGCGCGACGATCTCGCCGCCGATCATGCCGCCCGCGCCGGGGCGGTTGTCGATGATGATCTGCTTTCCCCAGATTTCCGTGAGACGCTGGGCGACTGTGCGCGCGATGAGGTCGTTCGATGCGCCGGGCGTGAAGCCAACGATCCAGCGGATAGGCTTCGACGGAAACCCGGCTGCCGGATCCGGTTTCTCGGCCGCGATGCACGCGGTCGCACAGCACAACGACAATACGAGCGATGCGGCCTTCATCAGCGTCTCCACCCTCCTACCCGAATCGGCGCGCCGAAGCGCGCCTGCCGGCTACGCCCGCAGCCGAAGCACCGGATGCTCTTCGGCGGTTTCCTGCGATTCCGGGTTCAGCCATTGCTGCTGGAAGGCGACGTGCTGCGGCCCGATCTCGGACACTTTGTTGCACGAGATATTCGCCATGCCGCGGCTGATCTCGCCGCGATAAATATCCAGCGCGCGCTTCGCGCCTGCATAGCCAGCGGCGGCCGTGCCGTACAGCGTGCTGCGCCCGATCAGCACCATCTTCGCGCCCAGCGCCAGCGCCTTCACGACGTCGCTGCCGCGGCGCACACCGCTGTCGAAGATGACGGTGGTGCGATGGCCTACCGCCTTGACGATCTCCGGCAGCACCTCGATCGACGCGGGGGCCATGTCGCAGTTGCGTCCGCCGTGGTTCGACACGATGATGCCGTCGGCGCCGTGCTCCACGGACTTGGATGCGTCATCCGGATGCAGCAGCCCCTTCACGACCAGCTTGCCCGGCCAGATGTCGCGCAGCGCCTTCAGATCGTCCCAGTTGAGCGAATCGCTGCGCGTCTCCTTGGTGCCGCCGTAGCCGGTGGTGATCTTGCCCTTCAGCTCATCGGGAAAGTTCACGCGCGAAGGCATGCCGCCGTTGGCGATATAGCGCCCCAGCACGCCGAGCATCCAGCGCGGGTGCATAAGCACGTCGGTGGTGTTCCTGCTGTTGTACTTGAAGGGGACGGAGAAGCCGTTCCTCCGGTTGTACTCGCGGTTGCCGGCGACCGCGCCGTCCACGGTCACGAGCAGCGCTTCGAAACCCGCGGCCGAGGCGCGGCGCACCAGCTGGTGCGACAGCTTGCGGTCGGCCCACATGTAGAGCTGCATCCACAGAGTGCCGCCGACTTCGCCGGAGATCTTCTCCATGCTGGTGATGGAGCCGGTGGCGAGCGAAAACGGAATGCCGGCGGCCTTGGCGGCGCGCGCGAGCTCCAGCTCGCCCTGGTACCACATCATGCCGGCGGCGCCGGTGGGCGCGATGCCGATCGGCATCTTGTGCTCCTTGCCGTAAACCGTGGTGTCGAGCTTGCGGCCGGAGACGTCCACCAGCATGCGCGGCCGCAGCTTGATGCGCTCGAACGCCTCGCGGTTGTTGCGCAGCGCCACTTCATCTTCGGTGCCGCGGTCCACGAACTCGAAGAGCCACTTGGGCAGGCGCCGTTTGGCCATGTCCCGCAGGTCGAATATGTTCTGGGCGTCTTCCACTCTCGGGAAAATCATAACGTTCACCTTTTTGCGTTTGATCCTGAAATGCCAGTGTATGACGTATTCACGGCGTGCGCACGCCAATCGATTTGAGCCGGGCGTGCGCCCGGGCGGCGCGGGCCTTGAGGCCCTCCTGGTAGGTGCTGGTATCGGTGCCGGGCAGATTCAGCACCTTGCAGCCAAGCTTCCAGTAATCCTCGATCTGCGCTTCCGTCTCCGCGGAGCCCCGCGCGAGCTTGCCGTGCTTCTTGCAGGCATTGACGATCTGCAGCATGGCCTCCTTGAACCGCGGGTGGTCGAGCTGAAGATGGATGCCAAGCGCGCCGCTCAGGTCCGAATGCCCGTACGCGATCATGTCTATACCCTCGACCGCGGCGATCGCTTCGACGTTCTTCAGGCCCTCGAGCGACTCGATCGACGGGCAGATGATGGTGTTCTCGTTCGCCCAAGGGGCGTACTCGGTCTGGTACCGGGCGCCATACCCCTTGTAGCCGGTATGGGGCCCCATCCCGGACATACCCCGGTTTCCGAGCGGCGGGTACTTCGCTTCCTTCACGATTTCGCGCGCCTCCTCGGCATTCTCCACGCCCGAGATCTGTATACCCATGATGCCCTGGTCAAGGATGAGGGGAATGTAATGAACGAACGCCTTGTGAATGCGCACGATCGGGGAGATCTCCGTGGCCGCGAACCACGCGGCGAGATCGGCGATCGTCTCGATGCCGAACGCGCCGTGCTCCATGTCGATCATGCAGTAGTCGAAGCCGGAGGATTCGATGATCCGCGGAACACCGCGGCACGCGAACTCCTTCAACCCGGTTCCGAGCGCGGCCCGCCCTTCGCGCACGGCCTTGCGTATGCTGTTTTCCTTCACGTGTCACCTCCAGTCAGGATTGGATAGCCGCTCAGAGGACCAGCTGCCAGAAACCTACGTCTACCCATCGGTCGAATTTTCGGCCCGTTTCCGGAAAATGCCCGACCTTCCGGAAGCCGCACTTCTCGTGAAATGCCACGCTGCCGGGATTGGGTAGCGCGATACAGCCCACTACCGCGTGCACCGCGCGCCGGCGTAATTCCTCCAGCAACGCCATGTAGAGAGAATAGCCGACGCCCGAACCGGTTGCGCCGCTTTTCACGTAGATCGTGCTCTCGACCGTGTTGTCATACGCTGCGCGCGACCGCCAGCGGGTAGCGTAGGCGTACGCGACAACGCTTCGGTCCACCTCGGCCACCAGCCACGGATACTCGGCGGAAACCGCCCTGATGCGTCCGCCCATATCCGGCGGGGCTACGGGATCCTGCTCGAACGTGATGATCGTGTCCCGCACGTACGGATTGTAGATATCGCAGATCGCCTGCGCGTCGCCGGGGTAAGCCTTGCGGAGGGCCGTGTTCACGCTGCGCCATCGTACGGCCGGTGGCACCAGTGCCACGGCTCGTAGACGTAGCCGTGCGGGTTGTCGCGCGGGAAGGACAGCACGAAACCGAAACGACCGGCGTTGGCCGACAACCATCGAAACGCCGGTGTGTCCTCGAAATCCTCCTCCAGGGGCTGGGCGCCCGGCGTTCCGAGGTCCACCGCGCGCCCGGTATGGTGCTCGCTGTAACCGGGCGGTGCGCTCGCGGAAAAGATGGCATCGAGCGTCAGCCCGCGCGCGAGTTTCTCGCGCACGATTTCCGCCTGCCGCTCCACGCTGCGGAACGCGGAAATGATTTTCAGCGCCACGCCGTCGGCCTCGGCAGCGGCGCGCAGGGCCCGCCAGGCGACTGCGGCGGACGGCACGAGCAGGTATTCCCTGCCGTTCTCCCCCACTTCGACCAGTTCCAGCTCTCGCGCTTCTTCCTGCACCGGCAGCGCCCGCCCCGCGCAGAGCGCCTGCGGTATTCCCAGCTCGTCCAGGATGCACTGCACCCGGACAAGATACTCAGCAGTGGGCGGATTCACCGATCACTCATCACTCATCACCGCGTCCGAGCGAGAAGCGCGAGGACGCCCTTCAGCGCATGCTCTACCGTTCGCCGCCGGACGCCTTCACGATCACCGGGAAACAACTGCGTCTCAGCGCGCGGCGCAACGTCCGTGGCGGCCCAGGCGATGCACACGGTGCCTACCGGTTTCTCCGGGGTGCCGCCCGCCGGACCGGCGACGCCGCTCACCGCCACGGCCACCTGAGCGTGACTGCGGGCGAGCGCGCCGGTCACCATTTCCAGCACGACCTCTTCGGATACTGCGCCGTGGCGCTCCAGGGTCGCTTCTCCCACGCCCAGCATTTCGCGCTTGGAGATATAGGTGTAGGTGACGAAGCCTCGCTCGAACCACTCCGAGCTGCCCGGAATCATCGTGACCGCCTCGGCGATCCAGCCGCCGGTGCACGATTCCGCCGTGGCGAGCATCAGCCCGCGGCGCTTAAGTGCTTTTCCCACATTCGCTGCCAACTCGTACAGCACGGCATCAGGCATTCTCTGACTCCATACGGCGCGATTCGTGATTGGTGATTGGTCTCGACTGTAAGTATCGTCCGTCAGGGCACCAATCGCCAATCGCTAATCACGCGGTTATCGTCCTGGCGATCGCCAGGACCAGCAGCGTATAGAACGCCGCGACCAGATCGTCCAGCATGACCCCGAAGCCGTTCTTGAACGTGCGTTCGTAGTAGCGGATGGGCGGCGGCTTGAAGATATCAAAGACGCGGAATACGAGGAACGCCGCGGCCTGCCAGAAGAGCAGCGGCGGGACGAAGAACAGCACCAGCAGGAACGCGACCACTTCGTCCCACACCATGCCGCCGTGGTCGGCAACGCCAAGGGACCGTCCCGTCACCTCGCACGCCCAGACACCCAGCGCGAAGAGCGCGGCCAGCAGCAGCAGGTACGCGAGCGGCGGGAGCGGTGCGATAAGCCAGTAAAGGGGCAGGGCGAGGAGCGTGCCGAACGTTCCCGGCGCCGCGGGCACAAGCCCCGCGCCGCCGCCGAACGCTATGAGCCGCGCGGGATGGCGCAATATGAAGCGCCACGACGGACGCCGGGTAAGGCCGCTGCTCGAAAGATCGATCACTCACCGGGAGGATACCGGCCTCCGGCCCGGTTGGGGAAGAGGTCAGCGCCGCGTTTCGGCAGCGGACAGCAGGCCGAACGCGACGGCTGCCGCCATGATGAACGCGGTGAAGGCGTGGAGGTCGAACCCTATCGCCAGCACCCACGCCGCACCGAACAGCGCGACGATGCCGATCGCCTCGGTAATCCGCTGCGCGATCGTGGTCCGCCGCGAGAGAACGACCGCGATCACGGCCACGATTGCGAATGCAATACGCCAGATCAATCCGCCTACGCTGAATTCCATCGGCATCCTCCTTTCGGGTTCCCGCTCCCTGCACTTAGACCAGCCAGGAGACCCCGGAAGTTCACGGGAAACGGCGGGAACAGCCGGGTCAACGCGGGCTGCGTGTCCTCGGCATCGTACAGCGTGGTCAGTCGCCCCGGCGATCACGCACAGGACAACGATCAGGAAAAATGGTCAAAGCCTTTCCACTTCAAGCTCACTCTCCCGCCGGCCGCGTCGAGCACCGCCACCAGTGCAGCCCGCCGTCGCGGCTTGACGATGCCGCCGATGCGCTCGAGGCGCACGCCCAGCTTCCGCGACAGACGTGCCAGCGCCGCTCGCTGTCCGCGCCCCGCGGTGAAGCACAACTCGTAGTCGTCGCCGCCGGAAAGCAGCGCCGCGAACGCCGCCGGCCGCGGCAGGACCTTTCTCATCGGCTGCGAGCACGGTACACGGGCGAGCCACACCTCAGCCGCGACCCCGGAGCGCTCGCAGATATGCCCCAGGTCGGCGATGAGCCCGTCCGAAATATCGATCGCGCTGCGCGCGACGCCGCGCAACGCGGTTCCGAGCGTGACCCGCGGTGCCGGCGCGTCCAGCTTCGCGTCCAGCAGGGCGCGGTCGCCCCGCTCGAACTTCAGCTCGCCGCGCGCGGCCGCGAGCGCGAGCGCGGCATCGCCGAGCGTGCCCGACACCCAGACGTCGTCCCCGGCACGCGCGCGGTCCCGCCGCAGCGCTTTGCCCGCCGGCACTTCTCCCATGATCTGCACGGAGATCGCCAGCGGTCCGCGGGTAGTGTCGCCGCCGATCAGGTCCACGCGGTGACGGCGGGCGAGGCGCATGAAGCCGCGCGCGAACGCGGCGACCCAGCGCGCGTCGGCCCGCGGCAGCGCGAGCGCGAGCGTCGCCCAGCGCGGCGTCGCGCCCATCGCGGCCATGTCCGACAGATTGACCGCGAGGGCCTTGTGACCCAGCCGGCCCGGGTCGGCATCGGGAAAGAAGTGCCGCCCGGAAACCAGCATGTCGGCGGATATGGCCAGCTCCATGCCACGCCCCACGCGGACGAGCGCCGCATCGTCGCCGACTCCGAGCACGGCGCCCCGCGCGCGATGCGTGAAGTAACGGCCGATCAGCTCGAATTCGGAGAGAGGCATTTTACTAAAGTGGCCGGTGACCAGTGACCGGTGACCGGTGGCAAAAACCGTTCAGTTACCAGCCGGCTTCTGCCCGCCGCCGCCTTCGCCCGCGGCCGCCGGGCCGGCGCGCAGCCGCTCCTGGTCCGCGAGCCATTTCTTCCTGAGCGCGTGGGGAAACCAGAAATCGACGGCGGCGAATACCAGAAAGAAGGTCACGAGCCACATCGCCTTCTCGCGCGACATCAATGACGTGCCTTCTATGAGCACGTACAAACCGAGAAAGACGTTGATGACGCCGCCGAGATAGAAAAGAAAGATCCGCTTCTGCAGGTGCGCGGGCATCCCTGGAGTCATAAATCACGATGGCGACCGCTCGGCGGGTCGCATCTGCGCCGCGAGCTTGTCGAGCACGCCGTTTACGTATTTGTAGCCGTCGGTCCCGCCGTAGCTCTTGGCGAGCTCCACGGCTTCGTTGATCACCGCGCGATACGGGACGTCGGGCCGGTGGCTGAGCTCGTAGCCCGCCAGCAGCAGGATGCCGCGCTCGACCGGGCTCAGGCGCGAGAAATCGCGATCGAGGTGAGGCGCGATCGCCTGTTCCAGTCCGGGTGCGGCCGCGATGGCGCCTTCGAGCAGGATCCTGAAATACTCCGGATCGATTTTGTCGAAGTCTCTCGCCTCGGCGAGCTGGAGGACTATGGTGGCGACATCGGTCCCGGCCAGCTGCCACTGGTACATGCCTTGCAGGGCGAACTCGCGGGAGCGGCGGCGGCTGGTTTTCATTCAATTCTTTTCAGCAGGTTCGCCATCTCGATCGCTGCCAACGCGCACTCCTCGCCCTTCTGCGTGATGCGCGCAAGCGCCTCGTCGTCGGTGTTGGTCGTCAGGATGCCGTTGGCGATCGGAACGCCGGTGTCCAGCGCGACCGTGGTGATCCCGGACGCCGATTCGTTGGAGACCACCTCGAAATGGTAGGTCTCGCCGCGGATCACCGCCCCGAGCGCGATCAGGGCGTCGAACTTCCCGGTATTGGCGAGCTTCTGCAGGGCAAGCGGGATTTCCAGCGCGCCCGGCACGGTCACTATGCGGGTGTCCGACCTGCGCACGCCGTGCCCGGCGAGCGCCGCGGTGCAGCTCGACAGCAGCCCCTCGCCGACGTCCTGGTTGAAGCGGCCCATCACGATGCCGATGCGCAGGCCGGCGCCGTTCAAGTCCGGCTCGAGCTCTTCGATGTCGTTGAACCTGGCCATGCCGTCAGAAAGTGACCCGTGACCGGTGACCGGTGACCCGTGAGAGGGTCGTTCCAAACGAGTCACGAGTCACGAGTCACTCCTTCTCCGGCTCGCCGGGATGCAGGTATCCCGTCACCTCCAGCCCGAATCCGGACATGCTGGGCATGCGGCGCGGTTGCGCCATGAGGCGCATTTTCTTCACCTTGAGGTCCTTGAGTATCTGCGCGCCCATGCCGTAGTTCCGCAGCGCGACCGCCGGCGCGGACTGGGTCGCGTGCGGACTCGGGCGGGCGCGCTCGAGCAGCTCCTGCGCGGATTCCTGGCGGTGCAGGAGCACGATCACCCCGCATTCCGCCCGCGCGATGGTGGCGAGCGCCTCGTTGAAGTTCCACGAATGGCTGGCGCTCTGCACGTCGAGCATATCTATAAGCGATATGGGCTCGTGCACCCGCACCAGCACCTCCCGGTCCGGCGCCGGCCGGCCCTTCACCAGCGCGAGGTGTGTCTCCTGGCCGATGCGGTCGCCGTAGACGTAAAGGCGCATCCGGCCGTGCGCCGTCTCGATATCGCGGTCGGCGACGCGCGTGACGAGCGATTCGGTGCGGCCGCGATATTGAATGAGATCCGTGATCGTGCCGATCTTGAGCCGGTGATGCGCGGCGAATTCGATGAGATCGGGCAGGCGCGCCATCTCGCCGTTGTCCTTGAGGATCTCGCAGATGACCGCGGCGGGATTCAGGCCGGCGAGGCGGGCGAGGTCGCAACCTGCCTCGGTATGCCCGGCGCGGACCAGCACGCCGCCGTTCTGCGCCATCAGCGGGAAGATATGACCCGGCTGCACGAGGTCCTCGGGCCGCGCGTCGGCCCGGATCGCGACCTGCACGGTGCAGGCGCGGTCGGCCGCCGAGATGCCGGTCGTCACGCCTTCCGCCGCTTCGATCGACACAGTGAAGTTGGTGCCGAGTGGAGAACGGTTCCTGGAAACCATCAACGGCAGGTTCAGCTGGCGGCACTTCTCTTCCGTGAGAGTCAGGCAGACCAGCCCGCGGCCGTACCGCGCCATGAAGTTGATCGCCTCGGGCGTGACGAACTCGGCCGCGATGAGCAGATCCCCCTCGTTCTCGCGGTCTTCCTCGTCGACCAGCACCACCATGCGGCCGGCGCCGAGCTCGGCCATGAGATCGGCGATCGGGCTGATCGCCGTGTCCTGTCTGGAACTCATACTGTTATGCTACAACCTGAGCCGCTTTATTGAAAGTTGACAGGTCGCCATGAAGCCGATTTTCCGCATACGCTGGATGTTCGCCGCGCTCGCGCTCTACGCCGGCGCCGCCACGGCCCAGGCTCCGGGTCCGGCTCCGGCTCCGGGTCCGGCTCCAGGTCCGGCTCCGGCGCAAATCCTGGTCACGCGCGAAGCCCAGGACCTGTACCGGGCTATGGCAGGCAGCAACTTCTACATCAGGACCATCAGCTGCCACGAGCATGTGTACGAAGACCGGGCAGACTTGCGTGTAAACGCCATTACCAAGGGCGGCATGCTGAGCTTTCGCAACGGCAAGACCTGCGTCGTCGACAAGTTTCTCCAGGAGATCGAGCCCTCCAAGTTGATCTTGAAGAAAATATACTGACGGGCCTGGTGGCAACTTGCAGGATACGGGCTAGAGGGTAGCCGACAGCCGCTCTATGTAGCGCGCCATTACGTCAACTTCGATGTTCACGCGGTTTCCCGCTTGAAGCGCCCCCAGGTTGCTCGCCGCGAGCGTATGCGGAATCAGATTGACGGCAAACTCGGCTCCGGTAACTTCGTTCACCGTGAGGCTCACGCCGTCCACTGCGACGGAACCCTTGCGCGCGACGTACCTGGCAAGCTCGCGCGGCACGGCGACCACGAACAGGCGGTTGTCACCCAGGACGGCGATTCGCGACACGAGGCCGACCCCGTCCACGTGCCCGCTCACGAGATGTCCGCCCAGGCGGTCGGAGAGCCGCAGCGCCTTTTCGAGATTTACGGGAGCGCCCGCGGCGAAACCCGACGTTGAAGCGAGCGTTTCCCGGGATACATCGGCTTCGAATCCGCGGCCGCCCAGCGTCACCACCGTCAGGCATACGCCGTTCACAGCCACGCTGTCACCGATCGCGACATCCGCCAGATCGAGACCGCCGGCGTCCACGGCAAGGCGCAATCCGCCCGCTGTCGGGGTGACCGTGGATACCGTTCCGACCGCGGCGACTATGCCGGTGAACAAGTAAACCCCATCAGCCACGGACACACACGGACGTACACGGAAGGTTCAACACCACGACAGGCAACGCGTCTCATATCCGAGTAACTAACATGCGAGCGGATACACACTTCATCTTCCCTATGCCAAGGTATCCTTCATTTCAATAGGCCTTCCTGATTCTTCGATTTTGTCCGTGTGTTTCCGTGTGGGTCCGTGGCCAGGTTCTTTGCTCACACAAAGCGTGCCAGCACGCGTATGTCGCCGCCGATCATGCGCACGTCCCGTATGCTCGCCTGGCGCCTGCCGGACAGATCCGTCAGCTCCGGCAGGTTGAACATCCCGCGCGCGGCGTCGCCGATCACGTTCGGCGCGAGGTAGAGCACCAGCTCGTCCACCATGCCTTCGTTCAGGAGGGAGCCGTTCAACTTGTGCCCCGCCTCGACGTGGATCTCGTTCAGCTCGCGGCGCGCCAGCTCGCGAAAGAGATCGGGCAGCTCGACCTTCCCGGCGGCGTTGGGCAGGACTACCACCTCCGCGCCCTTCTCCTGCAGCGCGGCGATCCGGTCCCGGTGCTCGCTGGCCGCCGCGACCAGAACGTTCCCGCCCTCCAGAACGCGCGCCGTGAGCGGCGTCTCGAGGCGGCTGTCCACCACGATGCGCAGCGGCTGACGTGTCGTCGCCACGTCGCGCGCCGTCAGCCTGGGGTCGTCGTCCTTCACCGTTCCGATACCGGTCAGCACCGCGCACGCGCGCGCGCGCCAGTGATGCCCGTCGCGCCGCGCGGCCTCGCCGGTGATCCACTGGCTGCGGCCGTTCGAGAGCGCGGTCTTGCCATCGAGGCTCGCCGCGACCTTCATCCGCACCCACGGCCGCCCGCGCGTCAGGCGCGTGACGAAGCCGACGTTCAACTCGCGCGCCTCGTTTCCCAGCAGGCCCGATGCGACTGCGACGCCTCGCCGCTCGAGCAATGCCAGCCCGTCGCCCGCGTTGAGATACGGGTCCTTCATCGCCGCGACGACCCGCGTAACGCCGGCGGCGAGCAGCGCGTCCACGCAAGGCGGCGTCCTGCCATGGTGCGCGCACGGCTCCAGCGTGACGTAAACGGTGCTGCCACGGGCGCGGGCGCCGGCTGCCTGCAGAGCGTTCACTTCGGCGTGCGGACCGCCGGCTTTCTCGTGCCAGCCCTCGCCCACCACCTCGCACTCGCGTACGACGACGCAGCCGACGCGGGGATTGGGCGTGGTCGTGTAGAGCCCGCGCTCGCCCAGTTCCAGCGCGCGGGCCATGTAACGATGGTCGTCAGGTGTGAACATACAAGAAGTGACCCGTGACCGGTGACCCGTGCGTGGTACAGGAAGGCTAGGATTCTCTCGAGTCACGAGTCACGAGTCACCCGTCACTTTTTTCCCGCGGGCTCGCGCACTTCCTTGATCGCGTCCTGGAAATCGTCTATTCCCTGGAAGCTCCGGTACACCGACGCGAAGCGGATGTAGGCCACCTCGTCGAGCCTGTGCAGCTCGCGCATCACCATCTCCCCGACGCGCCGCGACTCGATTTCCCGCTCGCCGAGTGCGAGCACGTCCTGGGAGATGGTCGCGATGGCCTCGTCCACCAGCTCAGTCGCCACCGGCCGCTTGTGCAGGGCGCGCATGAAGCCGGTGCGCAGCTTGTCGAGGTCGAACTCGACGCGGGTGCCGTCCTGCTTGATCACCTGCGGCATCCGCAGCTCCACCGTCTCGTAGGTGGTGAAGCGCTTGCTGCAATCCACGCATTTCCGCCGCCGGCGTATCGAATCGCCGTCGTCGCTCACCCGGGAATCGATTACCTGGGTGTCGGGGGACTGGCAGAAGGGGCATTTCATGCCAAAGGGCGAGAGGGGTAAGGAGACAGGGGTGAGGCGTCACACCACTGCGCAACGCGCAGGCTCTTTCTCCTCTCTCCTCTCCCCTCTCTCCTCTCTTCTATCCATAAACGGGAAACCTGTCGCAGAGCTTCTTGACCTCGCCCGCCACCCGCGCGATCGCCTTGTCGTCGTCATGGACTTCGAGCACGTCGGCGATGAGATTGCCCAGCGTCTCGGCCTCCACTTCCTTGAAGCCGCGCGTGGTCATGGCCGGGGAGCCGATGCGCACCCCGCTCGTCACCATCGGCTTCTGCGGGTCGTTGGGAACCGAGTTCTTGTTGACCGTGATGCACGCCTTGCCGAGAGCGACCTCGGCCTCCCGCCCGGTCAGTCCCTTGCCGCGCAGGTCCACCAGGAAGAGATGGCAATCGGTGCGCCCCGACACGATGCGCAGCCCCCGCTCCTGCAGCACGCGCGCCATGATGCGCGCATTCTCCAGCACCTGCTGCTGATACTCCTTGAACTCCTTCGCCATCGCCTCCTTGAACGCGACGGCTTTGGCGGCGATGACGTGCATCAGCGGTCCGCCCTGCATGCCGGGAAAAACCGCCGAATTGAGGACTCTCTCGTGCTCCGCGTTGGCCAGTATGAAGCCGCCGCGCGGCCCCCGCAGCGTCTTGTGCGTGGTGCTGGTGACGAAATCGGCGACTCCCACCGGACTGGGATACAGACCGGCGGCGACGAGCCCGGCGTAGTGCGCCATGTCCGCCATCAGCAGCGCGCCGTTCTTGTCGGCTATCGCCTTGAACCGCTTCCAGTCGATGACGAGGGAATAGGCCGAGGCCCCCGCGATGATAAGCTTGGGCTTCTTCACGTGGGCGAGCTCCTCGACCTCCGCGTAGTCGATTTCCTCGGTCTCGGCGTTCAAGCCGTACGCCACGGCATCGAAGTAGCGTCCGCTCACGTTGACGCGCGCGCCGTGCGTGAGATGGCCGCCGGACTCGAGGCTCATCCCGAGTATGGTGTCGCCCGGATGCAATGCCGCGTAGAACACCGCCGCGTTGGCCTGCGCGCCCGAGTGCGGCTGGACGTTGGCGTAGCCGGCGTGAAACAGCTTCTTCGCGCGGTCTATCGCCAGTTGCTCGGCCACGTCCACGTGCTCGCAGCCGCCGTAGTAGCGCTTGCCCGGATAGCCCTCGGCGTACTTGTTCGTGAGGACCGAGCCCTGCGCCTCAAGCACGCGCGGGCTCGCGTAGTTCTCCGACGCGATCAGCTCGATATGCGCCTCCTGGCGCCGGTTCTCCGCGTCGATCGCCGCCCAGAGTTCCGAATCGAATTTTTCGACGGTGTCTTTGGATGAGAACATGGCGGTCCGTGGAGGGATTGAGCGTTTGATTTTACCACCGTCATGCGCGGAAAGCGGTCTCGTCACGGCCGCGTGCGCCGTCATTTGTCGTGCGGCCGACCTACATTCTCGCGGCGGGTTCTAGTCGCCGGCGATGGTCATGCGCTCTATCAGTATCGAACCGCATTGACGGGAACCGCGGCGTATCACGTCGTTGCCGACGGCGGTGATGGCGCGGAACATGTCCTTGAGATTGCCCGCTATCGTGATCTCCTGGACCGGGTAGGCGATCTCGCCGCCCTCCACCCAGAAGCCGGCCGCCCCGCGCGAATAGTCCCCGGTCACCGCGTTGATGCCGTGACCCATCATCTCGGTCACGAGCAGGCCCGTACCGAGAGCCTTGAGCAGGCCCGCGAAATCCGATCCGGTATCCTTGACGAGAAGGTTGTGGTTACCGCCCGCGTTGCCCGTCGTCTTAAGCCGGAGCTTGCGCGCCGAGTAGCTTCCAAGGAAATATCCCTGCACGACGCCGTCCTTCACCACCTCGCGCGGGCGCGTCGCGACGCCTTCTGCGTCGAACGCCGTGCTGGCAATGCCCTTGGGCAGGTGCGGCGCCTCGCTCAACTGGACCAGCGGCGCGAACACCTGCTGGCCCATGCTGTCCAGGAGGAAAGAAGACTTGCGGTAGAGACTGCCTCCACTTACCGCGGAAACGAAGTGGCCGATGAGGCTTTCCGCGACGGGCGCCTCGAACAGCACCGGCGCCTGCCGGGTCGCGATCTTGCGCGCGCCGAGGCGCTGCGCGGCGCGCTCGCCGGCGCGGCGTCCCACGCTTTCCGCGTCCGGGAGGTCGGCCGCATCGCGGCCCGATTCGTACCAGTCGTCGCGCTGCATCTCGTCGTTCGTGCCCGCGATCAGGGCGCACCAGATGCTGTGGCGCGAGCTGGGATAGCCCGCCATGAAGCCGAGCGAGTTCGCGTAGACGAAGCGTGCCTCCTGGGTCGAAACGCTCGCCCCCTCCGAGTTGGTGAGCCGGCTGTCCGCCGCAAAGCCCGCCCCCTCGCAGGCGCGGGCAAGCTCTATGGCGCGCTCCACCGGCAATCCCCACGGATGCCATAGATCCAGATCGGGTATCTGGCGGGCAAGCATGTCCTCGTCGGCGAGCCCGGCGCAATCGTCCGACGCGGTAAAGCCCGCGATCGACACCGCAGCATCGACGGTGTCGCGTATCGCCTGCGGGGTGAAGTCGGTGGTGCTGGCGTGGCCGCGCTGCTTGCCGATGTAGACCGTGACGCCTATGCCCTTGTCGCGATTGTGCTCTATGGTCTCGACCTCGTCGCGCCGGACGGTGACCGTCTGTCCGAAACCCTCGCTCACCTCGGTGTCCGCCGCGCTCACGCCCCGCTTCGCGGCGTGGTCGAGGACGTCCTTCGCGATCTGGCGGAGCTTTTCGTCGGTGTGGGAGAAGTGCGTGTCGGGCATTTGGGTATGATATCAGCTTGCCGCAGCAGTTCCCCGGCCATGAGCGACGACGCCCCGATCAGCAAGACCCGCCGCAAGAAGGAAAGCCAGGCGCTGCAGGATCTCGGGGCGGAGCTCGTCGCCCTGAGCGGCGAGCGGCTCGCGGCGATCGATCTGCCCGATTCTCTGCGCGACGCCGTAATGGACGCGCGCCGCATCACCGGGTTCGAAGCGCGCCGCCGCCAGATGCAGTACATCGGCAAGCTCATGCGCAAGGTGGATGCCGAGCCGATCCGCGCCCGGCTCGAGGCGTGGAAATCTCCGGAGCGCGCGCAGGTTGCGCAATTCAAGCGGATCGAGATGTGGCGGGAGCGCCTGCTCGGCGAGGAGGGAGCGCTCGGCGAACTCCTGAGAGAGTACCCGCGTGCCGACAGGTCGCAGCTCGACGCTCTGATTCGCGACGCGTTGCGCGAGCGGGAGGAGAACCGGCCGCCGAAGAGCTTTCGCGAGTTGTTTCAGGCGCTCCGCGCCCTGCTGGAACAGCGTGATCCGTGAACCGTGAACCTATCAGAGCACAGTAGCTGATCACGGATCATCGATCACGATTCACGCTTTCCGCTTCCCGGGATCCTCACGATATACTCTCCATATGGCTGCTGAAGAACTGCTGATCGGCCTGGTCTCCATCAGCGACCGCGCGTCGCAGGGCGTCTACAAGGACGAGGGGATTCCCGCGCTCGAAGAGTGGTTTGGAAAAGCGCTGGCGGCCCCTGCATGGAAGACGGTAACGCGCCTGATTCCCGACGAGCGGCCCGTGATCGAAGCGACGCTGAAGGAACTCGTAGACAGGGAGGGCTGCCATCTCGTGCTCACGACCGGCGGCACGGGCCCCGCGCAGCGCGACGTCACGCCCGAAGCCACGCTCGCGGTCGCGGACAGGGAAATGCCGGGTTTCGGCGAGCAGATGCGGCAGATCAGCCTGAAGTTCGTTCCGACGGCGATCCTCTCGCGGCAGGTCGGGGTCATCCGCGGCAAGGCGCTGATCCTCAACCTGCCCGGACAGCCGAAAGCGATCAAGGAAACCCTCGAGGGTGTGAAGGGACCAGGCGGCGAGCAGGTCGTCCCGGGAATTTTTGCGGCGGTGCCGTACTGTATCGATCTGATCGGCGGGCCGTACATCGAGACCAACGAGGCGGTGGTGAAGGCCTTTCGGCCGAAGTCGGCCATCCGACCGAAGAAGTGACCAGTGACCAGTGACCAGTAATTTTCAGCTTGAGAGATAACCGTGTGCCGCAACATCAAGACGCTGTTCAATTTCGAGCCGCCCGCGACGGAGGCGGAAATCCGGGCCTCCGCGCTGCAGTTCGTGCGCAAGCTCTCCGGCTACAACAAGCCTTCCAGAGCCAACGAAGCGGCGTTCAACCTTGCAATCGAGCAGGTGAGCGATGCCGCGCGAACGCTCGTGCGCTCCCTTATCGCTTCGACGCCTCCGCGAGATCGCGACGTCGAGCGGGCGAAGGCCATGGCCGAAGCGGCGAAGCGCTTCAGCCATGCACGCATGACCCCTGACGCATGACCCCTGACCATGTCCATACTCGAAACCATCGAAATCGAAACCGGCGTGAACCCCACCGCTGCCGTCATCTGGATGCACGGCCTGGGCGCCGACGGCAATGATTTCGTGCCTATCGTGGGCGAGCTCGGCCTGGAGAAGGCGCCCGCGGTTCGCTTCGTCTTCCCGCACGCGCCGATGCGGCCGGTGACGATCAACAACGGCTACGTCATGCGCGCGTGGTACGACGTCCTGTTCGGCAACCTCGAAGGCACCTCGCGCAAGGTGGACGAGCAGGGCGTGCGCGATTCCGAAGGCCAGATCGGCGCGCTGATCGAGCGCGAGACGAAGCGCGGGATTCCCGCGGAGAGCATCGTGCTCGCCGGTTTCTCGCAGGGCGGCGCGATCGCGCTGCAGACCGGCCTGCGCTACCCGGCGAAGCTCGCCGGCATCATGGCGCTGTCGACCTACCTGCCGCTCGCCGCCGTGCTGCCGCAGGAAGCCACGCCCGCCAACAGGAAGACCCCTATTTTCATGGCGCACGGCATATACGATCCGGTCGTGGCCCACGTCATGGGCTCGACGTCACGCGTCACGCTCGCCGGGCTGGGCTACCCGGTGGAGTGGCACGAGTACCCGATGCAGCATTCCGTGTGCGCTGAGGAAGTCGCGGACATCGGCGCGTGGCTGCGACGGGTGCTGTGCGGCTGAAATGCGGACCGGATAATGCGGTCCGGACAATGCGGTTCAGGTAGAGCGGTCCAAATGAAGCGGTCCGAGTAACCCGCTGTATCTGCACCGCCGTATCTGCACCGCCGTATCTGCACCGTCCTATCTGCACCGCCCTATCTGCACCGCCGTATCTGCACCGTCCTATCTGCACCGCCCTATCTGAGCCGCTCTTAGGCAACAACACCTTGTTGCCGTAGAGCCGCGATGCGCTCTGGCGGCAGCCCGAGCAGCTCGCGCAGCACTTCGTCAGTGTGTTCCCCCAGCCGCGGAGCGGGGTGCGAAATCGCGGGTCCGGCGCCATCCAGCTTGATGGGATTGCCCGGCAGGCGCACTCGGCCCACGTCGGGATGGTCGTATTCGAGGATCATCTCACGCTCGGCGACGGGCGGCTCCGCGAATGCACCGTCCAGACCGTTGACGGGCGCCGCGGGCACCTCCGCGGCACGCAGCCTCGCCAGCCAGTCAGCGACGGTCCGCGTGCCCAGGATGGCCTCGAGCGCAGGGACGAGTGTTTCGCGATTCTCGAGCCGCTTCGGGTTGGTGGCGAAGCGCGGATCCTCCGCCATGGCGGGCTCGCCCAGCACTGCGCACAGCTTGCGCCAGAAATTCTCCTGGCGCGTCGCGATCACCACGTAGCCGTCCTGCGCCCGGAACGCCTGCCACGGAACGGTGAACTCATGGGCGGAGCCCTGGGGCAGCGGCAGCTCGCCCGAGCTCAGGTAGAGCGTGCCGATATAGGAGAGGAGGTTCAGCATCCCGTCGAACATGGTCGTCTCGACGCGCCGCCCCCTGCCCGTGCGCTCGCGCTCGTAGAGAGCCGCGAGTATTCCCTTGCACGAGAAAATGCCGCCGGACAGGTCCGCGAGCGGCACGCCGACGCGCGCGGGCGGCCGGCCCGGCTCGCCGGTGAAGCTCATGTGGCCGCTGATCGCCTGGATGATGATGTCGAGCGCCGGGTAGTCCTTGTAGGCGCCGTCGGCTCCGAACCCGGTGACCGAGCACTGGATGATGCGCGGATTCAATGCCGAGAGCGTCGCGTAGTCGACCTTCAGGCGCTCCAGCACGCCCGCCCGGAAATTGTCGATCACGACGTCCGAAATCCTGACGAGATCGTGGAAGAGCGCGCGTCCGGCGTCGGTCTTCAGGTTGATGACGACGCTCTTCTTGTTGCGGTTGAACGTGAGAAACAGCGTGCTGACGCCCCGGTACGGCGCCACGGAGGGGATGCGGCCCAGATCGCCTTCGGGCGCTTCGATCTTGATCACCTCCGCTCCCAGGTCCGACAGCACCTGCGAGCCGTAAGTGCCGGCGATGATCTGGCCGAGCTCCAGAATGCGCACGCCTTGGAGCGGATGCGACATTACAATCCGAGCCCGCGGGCGATGATGTTCCGCTGGATCTCGGACGTGCCCGCGCCTATCGTCGCCAGCCGCGAATCGCGGAAGAAGCGCTGCATCGGGTACTCCATGCAGTAGCCGTAGCCGCCCAGTATCTGCAGCCCCAGGTCGGAAACCGCCTTGTAGGTCTCTCCGGTGTGGAGCTTCACCACCGCGGCGTCGTGCCGCGTCGCTTTGCTCTGCGACATGAGCCAGGCGTAGCGGTAAACCAGCATGCGCGAGATATCGAGCATCACCTTCATGTCCGCGAGCTTGTGCGAGATCGCCTGGAACTGCCCGATGGCGCGGCCGAACTGCTTGCGAGTCTTCGCGTAGGCGAGCGCGTACTCGAACGCCGCCGTCGCCGCCCCGGTGCGCGCCGCGGACAGGCACAGGCGCTCGTACCAGAGATAGGCATCGACGGCTTCCCAGCCGCGGTCCACCGCGCCGAGGATGGCGGACGCCGGCACTTTGACGTCGGAATAGAACACCTGCGTCGTTCCGATCGCCCGCTGGCCGAGCGTCGCGATCCTGCGGACGTCTATGCCCGGCAGCTTCGTGTCCACCAGGAAATTGGTGATACCTTCCTGCTTGCGCTTTCCATCGGCCGTGCGTGTCACCAGCAGGCAGTAGTCGCTCAAATCCATGCCCGAAGTGAAGACCTTCTGGCCGTTGATCACGTAGTCGCCGTCCGCGGCGACCGCGCGGGTCGTCAGGGCCGCGGCGTCGGATCCCGCTTGCGGCTCGCTGAGTCCGAAGCAGAAGGACAGCTCCCCGCGCGCGACCCTGGGCAGGAGCCGCTCCTTCTGCTCGCGCGTGCCGTGCTCCATTACCGCGTAGCCGCCGTAGGTGAGCGTGCGGAACACCCACATTCCCAGCTCTTCGAAATGCCGGCCCGCCTCCTCCAGCAGGATGGCAAGCTCGATTGCGGAGGCGCCGGCGCCGCCATACTCCGCGGGCAGGATCAACCCGAACCAGCCGTGCTTCGCCAGCGCGTCGTAGGCCTCCCGCGGCGGGCGCGCTTCGCTGTCGCAGCGCTCGGCGTACTCGGGCGTGCACACTTCACCCAACAGCGCCTGGAGATGGTCGCGCAGCGCTTCCTGCTCGGGTGTGAACGAGAAGTCCATAAAACCCGTCATGCGTCAGGGGCCAGGGGTCCGGGGTGCTTGACTCGCATGACCCATGACGCATGACCCATGACGGCTGTTAACGATCCAGCTTCGCGAGCTCCAGCACGCGCTTCGCACGCTGGTACATCGCGTAATCGACCAGCTTGCCATCCACGACGATGGCTGCCGCGGCGCCGGTCTTTTCCACGGCTTCAAACTCGGTAACCACCCGCCTGTAGTAGATGATCTCCTCTTCGGGAACGGCATAGGCCCGCCGCACCGGCGCGATCTGCTTGGGGTGTATCACCGCGCGGCCGACGTAACCCAGGCGTGCGGAAAGGCGCGAGTCCTGAATCAGTCCCTGCTCGTCCCCTAGATCGCTGAAGACGCCGTCGAGCGGATACATCTTGCCCGCAGCCCGGGTGTCGAGCAGCACCTTGGATCTGGCGTAGAGCAGCTCCGTCCCCTCGATGGACCAGCTGCAGCCCAGGTCGGTCTGGAGATCACCATCGCGCGCCGAGCCGAAAGTGACGCTCGCGACGCGCGGCGAGGCGGTGACGAGGTCGTAGCATCGATACACCCCAGGGGCGCTTTCGATCGAGAGGATGATTTCCACGGAGCCGGGCGCGAGCTTCGCACGCGCCTCCAGTGCGTCCAGCGCGGCGGCCGCGTCCCGCACTTCATCGGCCGTCTCGGCCTTGGCCATGATTATCGCCGACAGGCCGGGACGGACGACGGCGGCGAGATCGTCGGCGAGCATTCCCGTTGCGGACGCATTGGTCCGCACGAACATCGCCGGCCCGCCGCCCTTGCCGGCCGCACCGTCCACGGTCTTCGCCACGAGCACGCGGGCCTCCGCCTTAGCCGTCAGCGGAACCGAGTCCTCCAGGTCGAAGATGACCGCATCGGCGCCGCTTTCGAGCGCCTTGCCCATCACGCGCTCCTTGCCGCCGGGTGCGAAGAGTGCGGTTCGTAGTGGCTTCACTCCGTTACGTCTCCTGTTAAATGCAAATTAGCCACGGAACCACACGGAAGTACACGGACGCGAAGAACGATACGGACGAATGCAACATCGAACTCGCACAAGCGCTGTTCCACCGACCTGCTCCATTTCGGAGGCCCTCTTATCCAAATTCCGTGTGTTTCCGTGTGATTCCGTGGCCAAAGCTTCTTACTTCTTCATTCCGGCGAGCGCCTTCGCCCGCCACGCCGGCCACGCGCGGTTGTAATTCTGCGCGGGATTCGACGCCTTCACTTCCGCGTCGTCTATGTAGGTGATCTTCCCGCCCGGGCCCGCGATCGCCATCGCCTGCATCTGCATGCGCGCGTTGATCTCAAGGTAAATGCTTCGGCCGACCGCGCGCGGCAGATTCTCTCCCACGACCGTCGCGCCGTGCCCGCGCATCAGCGCCGCGGGCGCGCTTGCCAGCGTACTCGCGAGCGCCCTGCCGAGGAACGGCGTCTTCACCAGCAGATCGGTGCCCGTCTGGACGTCGCGTATCTCGAAGTTCGGGAGCCCCTCGCCGACGAACGCCGCCATGTGGAACACCGGTCGCAGCCCCACCGTGGTCACGCTGAAGGGCACGACTGTGTGCGAGTGGCTGTGGACCACCGACATCACTTCCGGCCGCGCCTTGAGGACCTCGCCGTGGATAAAGCGCTCACGCACCGATTCGCGCCCCTTCGGGTCTATCGGGTTGCTGTCCAGGTCGTACTCGATGATGTGCTCCTCAGTCACGTTCTCCGGCGCGATGTGCCCCGCGAGAAAGTAACGGTTCGGATCGCGCTCGGAGCGCACGCTGACGTGCCCGTAGGCATCGATCACATCGTGCTCGGCGAGTATGCGGTATGCGGCGACGAGGTCTTCGATCTGGCTCATTCGTGCTCCTTCGGATCAGGATTCGGGATTCGGGATTCGGGATTCGCACCGGTCACTGGTCACCGGTCACTGGTCACTCAGTCGGCCTTGATCTTCGCGGCCGAGACCACCCGCGACCAGCGCGCGAGCTCGCTCCTCACCAGCTCGCCCAGGCGCTCGGGCGAACCGCCGCCGGGGTTCATGCCCTGCTTCACGAGCGCCTCCCGCGGCTCGGGCTGCTGCAGCACCGCGTTGACTTCGGCGTTGAGCTTCGCCACCGCCGCCGCGGGCGTGCCGGCGGGCGCGAATGCGGCGTACCATGTATAGACTTCCAGGCGCGGTAGGCCCTGTTCCTTGAACGTCGGCACGTCGGGAAACGCCGGCCAGCGCTCCTCGCTCATCACCCCCAGCATGCGCAGCCTGCCGCTCGTCACGTACGCCTGGGCGCTCTGCACGGCTGCGACCGTCGACTGCACGTGTCCGGCCACCGCGTCGGTGATCGCCCCGGCAAAACCCTTGTACGGCACGTGGACGATGTTGATCCCCGCTTCGAGCTTGAAGAGCTCCATCGTGAGGTGCTGCGGCCCGCCGTTGCCGGGCGATGAATAGTAGAGCTCGCCCGGACGGCGCTTCGCGAGATCGATGAAATCCCGCACGGACTTCACCGGCAGTTGCGGGTGTACGACCAGAGACAGCGAGCTGGTGGCGATCAGCACGACCGGCGCGAAGTTCTTCACCGGGTCGAACGGCAGCTTCGGGTAGATGGCCGGGGTCATGCCGAAGGACGTGGCGGTAAAGAGCACAGTGTGGCCGTCGGGCACAGCCTTGGCGACGAACTCCGCCCCGATGTTGCCAGTCGCGCCGGCGCGGTTGTCGACGATGACGCTCACCTTCCAGCGCTCGGCGAGCCGCGGTCCCAGCGTGCGCGCAAGGAGGTCGGCCCCGGTGCCCGGGGTGTACGGCACGACGATCTGGACGTTACGTTGCGGAAAGGCGGGCACCCCCTGCCCGCAAGCCAACGGATGCCAGCACGCGGCAGCGAGACCGGCCGTGCAGAGCCCGGCACGCCGCGCCTTCCGTACGAACGTCACGTGTCGCTGCTCCTCAAATGACGGTTCTTTTTTTCCCACCAGGGCACTATTATGCAGAAAATTGACAGGCCACAGCAGTCTTGCGAGGCTAGCACGATGAACGCGTCGAACTGGGTAATCAACGAACCGGAAGCGATGCGCTTCCAGGTCAACCGCTCGACGCTCATCGACCCGCAGGTACTGGAGCTGGAGCGGCGGCGGATCTTCGATGTGTGCTGGATCTACGTCGGGCACGAGTCGGAAGTGCGCGCCCCGGGCGATTTCCGGACCCGCATCGTCTGCGACCGGCCCGTCATCTTCTGCCGCGACAGCAAGAGCCGGGTCCGCGTCTTCCTCAATACCTGCCGCCACCGCGGCAGCATCGTCTGCCGCGAAACCGGGGGCAACGCAAAGAGCCACACCTGCTTCTACCACGGATGGACCTACAACTGCGACGGCGAGCTCGACGCGGTCCCCGGGGAGGACGCCTATCCGCCGCGCTTCAGGAAGAGTGATTTTGCCCTGAAGGAGCCGCCGCGGGTGGCGAGCTACCGCGGCTTCGTGTTCCTCAATTTCGACGCGGACGCGGTACCGCTGGAGGACTACCTTGCCGGCGCGAAGGAATACATCGACATCATCGTCGACCAGTCGCCCACCGGGCAGATGGAGGTGATCCAGGGCCTGCAGGACTACGACATACGCGCCAACTGGAAGCTGCTGGCGGAAAACAGCTTCGACGACTACCACCTGATCAGCGTGCACGCCTCGTGGCTCTCCTACCTCAGGAACTCGGGGGTCGAGATGAAACGGCCCGAGAAAGGCCATCTCCTGCCCGGCCATGGCGTCGGCAAGCCCCTCGGCAACGGCCACGGCTGCACGGACAACGTGAACTTCCGCGGCCGGCCGGTCGCGCGCTGGATTCCGATCTACGGCGAAGAGGCCAGGCCCGAGATCGAGCGCATCCGCGCCGAGCTGGTGGCGCGGTTGGGCGAACATCGCGCCTCGCGCGTTGCCGATACCAACCGCAACCTCTACATCTTCCCGAACCTGTTCCTGAACGACGGCTCGTCGGTGACGATACGGACCTTCTACCCCCTCGCGCCCGACCGCATGCGCGTGCTCGCCTGGGCGCTCGGGCCCGCGGAGGAATCGCCGACCGCGCGCGCCGTCCGTCTCGACAGCTTCCTGACCTTCTACGGCCCGGGCGGTTTCGCCACCCCGGACGACATCGAAGTGCTGGAGACGATACAGGCGGGCCTCGGCACGTACCGTGAAGTGCCGTGGATGGAGGTGACCCGCGGCATGGCGAAGGAAAGCGAGCAGTTGAACACCGACGAGTGGCACCTGCGGGAGCTCTGGATACAGTGGGACAAGCTGATGCGCACGGAGCGGGCGGCGTGAAGCTACGGGCTACCAGCTACCAGCTACCAGTTACCGGCTTCCGGGCCTCAAGCTCGCGGCTGGCGGCTCAGGAGCCAGCGTTATGACTACCGTCGGCGCTGCCAGCTCGATCACCCGTGCAGATGTAGAGGAATTCCTGTACGAGGAAGCCGCCCTGCTCGACGCGTGGCGGCTCGACGACTGGCTCGCGCTGATGACGGAGGACGCGGTCTACCGGGTACCCTCGAACGACAGTCCCGATGCCGATCCGCAGAACACGCTCTTCATCGTCGCCGACGACATCAATCGCATCCGGGCGCGCGTCACGCGGCTGAAGAAGAAGGATGCTCACGCCGAGGATCCGCGCTCGCGCACGCGGCGCCTGCTCACCAACGTGCGCATCGTCGGCCGTAACGGGGCGGCGCTCGAAGTCGAAGCGAATTTCTCGGTCACCCGCTTCCGCCGCAACGACGGCATTCGTACCTACATCGGGCATTACCGCTATGATCTGCGCGTCGAAGGCGCCCGGCTGAAGATAGCGAAGCGCGTTGCGGTGATCGACTCGATGGAGCTGGGAGGGCTGGGGTCGATCAGCTTCATTCTATGAGAGAGGGAACAAAATCGCGGTCCTTCGTATCCAACACGGGCCGCCATGCCTTATTTCCGCCACTTGCCGCTTCTGACCACGCTGACGCTGGGGGTTTGCACCGGAATCGCGCACGCGGACATTTATCGTTACGTAAACGCTGAGGGGGTGACGAGGGTCACCACCACGCGGCCCGCGGGCCGCTACGAAGTCGTGGCAAAAGGATGGCCCGGCCCGGCTTCCGCTTCCATTGCGGGCTCGGAACTGCGGACCAGGCCCGTGCGCGGGTTTTCCCTGGAGACCCGCACACGCTATTCGCGGCAGATTCAAACAGCGGCTGGCGCGGCCAGCGTCGATCCGGCGCTGATCCACGCCGTCATTTCGGCCGAATCGGCCTATAACGCCACTGCCCGGTCGCCGGCTGGCGCCGTCGGCCTGATGCAGCTCATGCCGGGGACCGCTGCGCGCTACAACGTGACCAACCGCCTGGATCCGGACCAGAACATCCGTGCAGGCACGCGCTATCTGGGCGACCTGCTCCTCCTGTTCGATAACGATCTCCCGCTCGCCCTGGCGGCCTACAACGCCGGAGAAAATGCGGTGCTGAGATACGGCAATCGCCTCCCGCCCTACCGGGAAACGAGGGAGTATGTGCCCCGGGTAATTGCCTACTACAAGAGATACCGTGCCCCGCTCGTTCCTCTGCCGCACGATCGCGGGTGACGGTTCAGTTTTTCTTCAACGCTTTTCGCTTCCACGCTTCCCACGCCCTTTCCAGCCCGTAGCCTTCCCGCGCTTCGATCAGCCGCGCCTCCTCCGGGTCGAGGAAGTTGATCGCTCCGCCCCGGGCCATCAGCGTCGCCTGCATCTGCAGCGTCGCGTTCAGCGAGAGGAAGATGCTGCGGGCAACGAGCCGCTGCAGGGTCGGGGCGACGACCGTCGCTCCATGGCCGCGCATGAGCACGGCGGGCTTGTCCGCAATGCTCTGCGCGAGCGCCCGCCCGAGCGCCGGGTTCCGGATCAGGAGATCGGTCATGCCGGCTGCGTCCCGGATCTCGAAGACCGGCACGCCGAGGGCGATGAACGCCGCGCGATGGTACATGGGCCGCAACGGCACGTCCGTCACACCGAACGGGATCACCGGCGGCGCGTGGCAATGACAGACGGCAACGACGTCCGGGCGCACCTTGTAGATCTCGCCATGAAGAAAGCGCTCGGTGTAGAGATTGCGGCCACGGGCGTTCACCGCGTTGTTGTCGAGATCGAACTCGAGAATATCTGCGGGCGCGACGAGCTCCGGGGCGAGCGAGCGCGCAAGCAGGTAGCGGCCGGGATCGAGATTGTGCCGCACGCTCACGTGCCCCCAGCCGTCGAGCACGCCCTCGCGCGCCAGCACCCGGTTCGCGGCGACCAGGTCTGCGACCAGTTTCGGGTCCGCACGGCCAGCCGATCTGGGAGCGGACTCCGGTGCCACGGGTTTGCGCTTCTTATCGGAAGGCATCCGCTGAATCTATTCCAACCCCGGGAGTGCGGCAACCTTTTCTGGCTCCGCGATTGACGGCGCACCGGCCGGGCGATAGATTGGCGGCTCACGCCTAGGAGTCCCTACACCGGGGAACAGCATGAAACGCGTCGTCTTCAACCAGAAGGGCGGTGTCGGCAAGAGCACCATCACCTGCAATCTCGCGGCCATTTCCGCGGCGCAAGGCGCGCGCACCCTGGTCATCGACCTCGACCCGCAGGCCAACTCCACCCGCTACCTGCTGGGCGAGAAGGCCGATGGACTCGAGCGCACGGCGGGCGGATTCTTCGACCAGATCCTCACGTACAAGCTGTGGCCCAGGCCGACGGCAGACTTCATCGCACCCACGCCGTTCGAGAATCTGTTCGTGTTGCCCGCAGATGCCATGCTCGAGGAGCTCCAGGCCAAGCTCGAGTCGCGCTACAAGATGTACAAGCTGAAGGAAGCGCTCGACGCGCTACAGGGCTACGACCAGATCTGGATCGACACGCCGCCGGCCCTGCACTTCTATACGCGCTCCGCGCTGATCGCGGCCGATGCGTGCCTGATCCCCTTCGACTGCGACGAATTCGCCCGCCGCGCGCTCTACACGCTGCTCGACAACGTCGCCGAGATCCGCGCCGATCACAATGCCGCTCTGGAAGTCGAAGGCATCGTCGTCAACCAGTTCCAGCCGCGCGCCAACCTCCCGCAGAAGATCGTGCAGGAGCTGCGCGACGAGGGTCTGCCTGTGCTCAACACGCCGCTGTCGTCCTCGATCAGGATCAGGGAATCGCATCAGCAGGCGAAGCCGATGATCTACTTCGATCGCGGCCACAGACTCACCCAGGAATTCATGGCGTTGCACGAGGAACTGGCCTCGGCGCACAGGGCGCGCGATACGAGCACCGCGCAGGCAGCGCTGGCGCAGAAACTCCAGTAGGAGGTCCGGATGCCTTCTTTCCGCCAGGTGGCTGTCATAGCCGCACACCTCGCCTTCGCGGGCGCGTGTTACGCAACGTGGGCCATGGGTCAGAACTTCGCGCCCGAGCTCATGGGGTCGGAGGTCGTCATCTACCCGCTCATCATGGGAGTCGCCGGATTCTGGATCTGGTTCGGATTCTGGTCGGCCAGCGTGTTTCGCGGGCCCGGGGAAGGCGGCGAATCGTGACTCCCGGGCTCTAGCCGATCGATGCAGGAACCAAAACCGGGCAGCCGAAGCGGCCGCAGATTCGTTTCCGCTCTCTTGCTTGTGCTGGCTGCCGGAGCCGTGGCAGCGCAGGAACCGGACTCCGCGTGGCCTGCGCGGCCGGTGCGGGTCGTTGTCCCTTCCTCGGCTGGGGGCGGCACCGACGGGTATGCCCGCCTGCTCGCGCAGGGACTCGCCGATGCGCTGAAGCAGCGCTTCGTCGTGGACAACCGGCCGGGTGCGAGCGGCGCGGTGGGCGCCGAGATCGCCGCCAGAGCCGCGCCGGACGGCTATACCTTCATGGTCGCATCCGGTTCGGCGCTCGTGATCAACCCCAGTCTCCAGAAGAATCTGCCGTACGACGCGGAGCGCGACTTCATCCCCGTGGCGCGCGGCGTCGTCAGCCCGAACGTCTGGACCGTGCATCCCTCGCTGCCCGCCAGAACGGTGACCGCGCTGGTGGCGCTCGGCAAGCGCGAGCGGGGCAAGTTGAACTACGGGACCGCCGGTCCCGGCAGCACCGGCAACATCGCCGTGAAGATGGTCGAGGAGGCAACGGGCGCGCGCTTCGTGCACGTCCCCTACCGCGGCACGGGCCAGGCTGTGCCGGCGCTCCTCGGCGGCGAGATCGGGTTCATGGTGTCCGAGATATCGGGGCTGCTGCCCCATATCCGCTCCGGAAGGGTGCACGCGATCGTGTGCTCGCACCGCACGACCTTGCTTCCCGATACCCCGACGCTCACCGAGGCGCGCTATCCCAACGACGCGTATCCGACGTTCAGCGTCCTGGCCCCGGCCGGCACGCCGGCCGCGATCGTGCAGCGCGCCAGCGCCGAGATCGTGAAGGCGATGAAATCCCCGGCGCTCAAGGAAAAGCTCGAGGCGCGGGCGCTGATCCCGGTGTTCGACACGCCCGAGGAGTTCGCGCTGGTCATGAAAAAAGAAAGAGCGCGATTCGCGGAGATCATCCGGCGGAACAAGATCATCGCGGAGTGACAAGAAGCACTCCCTCTCCCCGTCTAAACGGGGAGAGGGTTGGGGTGAGGGGCAACAGGATCACCCGCGGTCGCTTCCCCCTCACCCTATCCCTCTCCCCCGACTGGGGGAGAGGGGATTGTTGAAACCGGTCCTATTCACTTCTTGCGTGCTTTGGCCTTTGGCGTTCGTGCCGCCGGCCCGGGCGGAGCCAGCCGCAGCAACCGGATCGCATTGCCGTAATACACCTTGCGCCGGACGGGCTCGGCCAGCTTGAGCTGGCCGAGCGCGCGTATGGACTCGCGTATGAAAGTCGGCCCGCCTTCCGGGTCGAACGGGCAGTCCGTGCCGAACAGCACACGGTCCGCGCCGAAGAAATCCAGCCCGCAGCGGATCGCGGGCGCCGAGCCGTTCACCGCGGTGTCGCCGTAGAACATCTTGAAGTAGGCGAGCGGCGTCTTCTTCATGCGCGCGCGCAAGCCCACGTAGTCCTCGTCGGGCGTGCGGGTCCCCATCTGGTCCATCCCCAGCGAGATCCGCGCATCGAAGTACGGCGCCATCGCCCCGAGGTGATGGGTGATGATCTTCATGTTCGGCAGCTTTTCGAGCATCCCCGAGAACACCAGCCGCGCCATGCAGGCGCTAGTTTCGTACGGCCAGCCGAAGAGCCACCAGATCTCGTACTTCGACTTTTTCTCGGCGAGGTAGTCGGGAAAGTCCGACCTCCGCACGGGGTGCAGCCAGATCGGCAGATCGTATTTCTTCACGCAGCGCTCGAAGACCGGGTAGTACTCCGGGTCGTCCAGCGGATGGCCGTTGACGTTCGTGAAGACCTGTATCCCCTTCGCGCCCAGCCGCCCGATGGCATAGTCCATCTCCTCGAGCGCCGCCGGCACGTTGTTCATGGGGAGCGAGGCGACAAACGCGGGAAACTCCGCCGGATGCTCGGAGACGATCTCGGCCATGCCCTCGTTGGCGAGCCGCGCAAGCGCCGGCGATTCGTCCGGCCCGGCAAGATACTCGATTGCGGGCAGGGAGAGCGTGAGCACCTGCCGGTAGCCACGGAACTTCTTCATCATCGCGAGGCGCGCGTCGAGATCCCACAGTACCGGGATGTTGAGCCAGCGCATGATCGAGCCCGCCAGCGCGGGATTGCTCCCGGCGAGCTCTTTCATGCGCGCGAAGAAGGACTCGGGAAAGATGTGCGGGAAGATGTCGAGCTTCACTTCATCGCGGGACGAGGGCATGCTTGTTCCTTTCTTTTTGCCGGCGGATGTGGGTCACGAGGATGATACCAAGAGCGGGCGCGGACGCTCCCCGATGGAGCCGAAAGGCCCTACCCTTCGGCAACAAAAAAAGGGCGCCCTGCGGGCGCCCTTTGCGTTACATGCTCGCGTTCCTCTATTTGCCGAACCGGTCCTTGACGTCCTTCTGACAGCGGTCCTTCGCGTCGCCCGACAGCGAATCGCAGCGCTCGCGTGCCGCCTTGTAGTCGGCTTGACGCGTATCTTCCTTCGCATCCTTGCGGGCGTCGGCCACCCGTTCGCGGGCATCCTTGTTCGCAGCCGCCGCTTCCTTGCGCACGTTGGCTTCGGACTTCGCGCGAGTCAACGCCGCCTTGGCGTCCTTTTTGCACACGTCCTTGGCATTGCCCTTCTGATCGTCGCATTTTTCCTTCGCGACCCCATACTCGGCTTCGGCCTTGGCGATGCGTGCGTCTGCCTGCGCCTTCGTCGTGCCTTTGTCCCGCGCTTCGAGCTCGGCCTTCGCCACCTTGCGCGCGCCTTTCGCCTCCGCCATGCAGACATCCTTGGCGTTGGCCTTGAGGCCCTTGCACTTCTCCTTGTCCGCCTTGTACGCGCTGCTGATGCGGTCCTGCTCGGCTTTTCGCTCCTCTTTCGAGAGCGCCGCATGCCCGATGCCCGGGAGTCCGAGCGCCGCGGCTAACGCAACCACCATCAATTCCGTTTTCATCATGGACCCCTTTTTGTGAGCTTATGAGACCAAGCCAGCGAGGTGAAGGCAATCAGCGCCTGGCGTCCTTCGCGGAATCCTGCAGTTTCTCGCCGCCACGCTCGACGTCTCTGCCGAGACCTTCCATCGTGTTACAACCCGCGAGTGTGGTGAACAATGCCAACAGCAACAACGCTACGATCTTTTGCATGACAGCCTCCATTGAGAAAACGAACCGGTACAACGAAGTGCTACGATAGTAGTAATGCTACGGTACCGTCGCGCGACCGTTACCGGCAGTCTAGTAGGGATGATCCGGGTGTAAGTATCCGGGAGCGTGAATGTAGGCGATGCCCTACACCGTTGCCGCTCGCGGCAATAAAAAAGGGCGCCCCGCTGGCGCCCTCGGCGGACTTACCGGTCACCGGTCACCGGTCACCAGTCACGCCTCATCCCGCTCTTTGCATCACCTTGAACTTTGCCCAGTCGAAGTCCTCGCCGCCCTCCACCATCCGGGACGGCATGAGGAGATAGGTCTTGTCGCGCACCATCATCTCCAGGCTGTCGCGCACGTTGAATATGCCCTCGCGCATGACGACGCCGACCTCGCCATGGCTGTCGGGTGCAGTGGAGAGCAGTACCGCGGGCCCGGGCTCGCGGGTCGCGTTGAAGGACGAGGCCGCGGCGGGCCGCCCGAGCTTGATCGGTATCGCCGTCTTCGAGAGTATTTGCACGCCGATCCGGCGCTGCTGGTGCTCGTCGCGGCTGATGCGCCGTATCATCCCCACGCCCCAGTAAGCGCTGCCCTCTGACTGCACGCCGATCAGCGTCCCGACCTTGATCCAGTCGGATTTCACGGCGGGGATGATCGCGCCGTAGCCGCCGTCGCTCACGTTCTCGACGATCCAGCTTTCCGCGCTTTGGTTCTGGTCTTGGCTGAAATCGAGGGCGTCGCTGTTGTCGGGGTCCAGCATCCCGAGGATCTCGCCGAATCCCGGCACGACCGTGATGCGGGCTGCCGTCTTGCGCCGCTCCGAGCTACGCTCGGGCGGGGTGTCCGACCAGTACAGCTCCAGGTGCTTCAGCGTGGCGACGATGATGTCCTTCTCGTAGGTCCCGCCCAGATTGAGGTCCTTGGGAATCCCGCCGGTCTCGACCACCTGCTTGATCAGCTGGCGCAATTGCGCGAGCGCCTCGCCGGCGCCGAAGTAAACCATGCTCGGGCTGGCCGCCGCCCCCCGGAAGAGGCGAACCGGCGGTTTCGGGGTCTCCAGGTCGAAGCAATAGGTGCAGCCGTCCGACGTGCGCGAAAGAACGAACGCGTCGGCAAACTGCGCGACCGCCCGCTCGGCGAGCTGCTGCTTGATCGGGGGCAATCCGTCGGTCGAGGAAGCCGCGAGCATCAACGACTTCAGGAATTCGGTCTTGAGCGTGCTCTCGCCGTGCACGCCGGGATACACCGGAACCTTCCCGTCGGCGTAGCCTTTCTTCTCGGCAAACTTGTAGATGCGCGCCAGCTCTTGCCACAGGCGCGCCTCGACCGGCCCGTAGCGCAGCAGCAGCCACTTGAGCTGCAGCGTGAGGACGCGCAGAGCTCGCCCGATGACGACCGGCAGGGTTTTCCTGACGGCCGCGGCCCCGCCGACTCCGCTCTCCTGCTGGTCTATGCACAGGATGTAGCCGTCGCCCAGGGCGCGCCAGAATCCCGACACGGAGGTCCAGAGCCTGTTCTCCTGGAACTTCTGCTGGCGCGGCGTGATGAGATAGTCCTGGGAGAGCTTGCGCTGGTGGTTCTTCGCGGCGCCATCGAGCAGATCGAGGCTTTCGAAGCGCCGGTCGACCTTGAAGCCCTCGGTCTGGTTCATCGTCTCGACCCACTCGGTGATCTGCGCCAGCGCCTTGGCCGCGTCGTTGGCGGGCAGCTCGGAAACAAGCTGCCGCGCCTGCTTCGCGTCGGCCATGGGATGGTCGACCTTGCCACCCCCGATCCAGTTGAGCACCGTGGGACTCCTCGATTACCGGCGGCGGGGTCCCGCCGCGCCGGCTTCTAACCAAGGCAAAGATTGTACCGTAGAAAATGAGCGACCGGGCATCACAACCAAGCTATAAATGACTGAAAATGCAGGATGAATAATAGAGACCTCGCCGGACAGTGACAGAATCTCGACACCTGGTTGGTGTACGGACACCTGAGGAGAGGTCCTCGTTCCCTGCTCCCCCCGCCCCTAACGATCCTGCCGCAACGCGCTCGCCCGCCCTCTTTTCACGTCCAACCCGGCGATGATTGTCAGTCCCAGCACGAAATAAACACCCACCGCCAGTATCGCCAGGCGGTGATTGCCAGCCGTCATCCACGTAACGGCGCCGTACGTAACCGGACCTAGGATCGCGGAAAGCTTGACCGCGAGGCCCCACAGTCCGAAGAACTCCGCGGTGCGTGCCGGTGGGCTGAGGTAGCCGACCAGCGCGCGCCCCGCCGACTGGCTCGAGCCAAGACAGATGCCGACCAGGTTCGCCGCCAGCCAGAAGGCAAGCCGCCCTTCCAGGGTTGCGACCAGTATCACGGTCGCGAGCCAGCCGGCGAGCGTCAACACGATGGTGCGCACATGGCCGAGCCTGTCCTGTACCTGTCCGAACACAAAGGCGCCCGCCGCGGCCGTGACGTTCACCACCAGCACCAGCGTGAGCGTGTCGCTCGTGGTGAATCCCATGACCTCGTGCGCGTACACGGCCGCCAGCGCGATCACTGCCTGTATCCCGGCCTGGTAGAACACGACACACACGAGAAAGCGCCGCAGGTCGGCGTAGCGGGCCGCGTGCCGCAGGGTCTCGCGCACTCGCGAGAACGCCCTCCCGAAATAGTACCTTCCCGCGGCAGGCCGCGCGCGCTCCCGCAGTACGAGGAACGTCGGGAGGCTGGCCGTGGCGAACAAGCCCGCCGTGATCAGCATCGTGCCCGGCACGAACTCGGCAGCCGTTGCGCCTTGCGCCTGCGCGTGCGCGACCCAGGCGAGGCAGGCGCCCAGCGCGACCAGGCCGCCCAGGTAGCCGATGCTCCATCCCCATCCGGAAACCCGGCCGAGCGCCTCGCCCTCGGCAAGTTCCGGCAGAAACGCCGCGATCAGGTTCTCGCCCGTCCCGAAGAAGAAGTTGGACAGCACGATCAGGGTAACCGCGAGCCACAGATCCCCCGGTCCGACGAGCGCCAGCGCGGCAGTAAACACGACGCAGCCCGCGGTGGTGGCGAGGAGCAGCCGCTTCTTTGCGGCCTGCGCGTCGGCGTAGGCCCCGATCACCGGCGCCGAGACGAGGATGAGGGTGTAGGAGACGGCAAGCGCGCACGTCCAGGCAAAAGTCGCCCACGGCGCGCCACCAGCGACTCCGGCGACGAAATACGCGTTGAAGACCGCGGTGATCACCACCGTGGTGTAGCCGGAGTTGGCGAAATCGTACATCGCCCAGGAAAAAACCTCGCCGCGGCTGACGCCGGGGGCGAGGTTAGTCCCGGAATTCACGGTCACTTGGCGGGTTCTTCCTCGGGCCAGTTCTTGATGTAGTTTTTCAGCAGCCGGTTGTGAAAGCTCGTCTCCTTGATCACGGCGTTCGCGACGTCGTGAAAAGAGATCACCCCGAGCAGCTGGTCGCCCTCTTTCACCGGCAGATAGCGGATGTGGTCCTTGTTCATGAGCTCGCGCAGGCTCTCCAGCGAGTCCTCGGGGCTGCCGCAGACGGGATTCTTCAGCATGATGTCCTCCACCTTGAGGCCCGCAAGGCCGCCGTGATGGGCTTCCAGTGCGTTCAGGACCTCGCGAAAGGTGAGCATGCCGGCGAGCTTCGCTCCGTCCAGCACGACCAGCGAGCCTATGTCCCTCCCGACCATCATGCTGACGGCGTCGGCTACCAGTCCCTGCGGCGCGATGCTGTACACCGTGCCGCCTTTCATCTTGACTATGTCACGGACGATCATGTGTCAGTGCTCCTCTTACACCGCTTCATGGCGCTGGCAGCGCACGAACCGCGGCTGCCGTTGTCCAACGTGCGACCGCGGACCGAGAGGCGCGTCCCGGCAAGTGAAAAGAAAGGATTCGACATGAACTTTACCGTGATCCACATCGGGCCGCTGGTCTCCCTCATCGCCGGCATCCTCATCCTGATCATGCCGCGCCTGCTGAACTACATCATCGCCCTCTACCTCATCATCATCGGGCTCATCGGGCTCTTCGGGACCCGCTGACGCCGGCGCGGGACCCCTTCCGGGGTTGCCCGTCACTTTACGAGGCTCATGCGCTTGGCAACCTCGAGGTATTCCCCGGCGCGTTCCTTCATGAAGGCCGCGTTCTTGTCGTACGGAATGTCCACGACCTCGAAGCCTCCTTCCGCCATCCACTTGAGGATCTGCGGCTCCTTGTTGAGCGCCGCCATCATGTCCGAAACCTGCTTTCGGGCCTCCATCGGCGTCGACTTGGGCACGGCAACTCCCCGATAGGCGCCATCGACCCACTTGTAGCCCAGCTCCTTGAAGGTGGGCACGTCGGGAAACTCCGGGTGGCGCTTGTCGAGCGCGACGGCCAGCATCCTCATCCTGCTTTTCTGCTGCAACGCGGCCGGCACGTAGGACATCGCGCCGGTAATGTGCTTGCCCATCACCGCCGTCACGAGCTCGCCCGTGCCCTTGAACGGCACGTAGGTGCTCTTCACGCCGGTGTAGAGATTGAACTTCTCGTGCGCGAGATGGTTGGCCGAGAAGGTGGCCGAGCCGCCGAACGTCAGCGAGTCGGGCTTCGCCTTGCCCGCCTTCACCAGATCGCCGAAGGTCTTGTACGGACTGTCGATGGGAACGAGAATGGCGTCCGCGGTGTAGTGAAACCAGTACACGGGCGTGATGTCATCGGTCTTGTACTGGACAGTCCCTTCGAGCGGCTGCAGGACGATGTGCGGGAGGTTGCAGCCCACGATCGTGTAGCCGTCCGGCGTCATGCTGTTCAGCTGCGACCAGGCGAGTCCGCCGCCTGCACCCGGCTTGTTGACCACGAGGAGCTCGTGTTTGTACTTGTTGCGGAACACGGTCTGCTGCCAGCGCGCCATGACGTCCGACTCGCCGCCGGGGACGAATGGAATGATGTACTGGACGTTCTTATGGGGATAGCCCTGCGCCGCGAGCGTCGGCGGAAAAAGTGCTGCAGCCAGCAGGGTGGCGAGGATGGCGCGACGGCTGGTCTTCATTCGATACGGCCTCCTGGAAACTGTCCGCGCAAGATATCAGCCGGACGTGCCGTTGTCACTCCGGGGTGTTCAGATCACGCCCCGCTGCCTGAGCTCGCGCTGCTCCTCCGGCCCGTAGCCGAGGGCGCCCAGCACCTCGGCGGTATGAGTGCCCAGCTCCGGCCCGATCCAGCGCGTGTCGCCCGGCGTATCCGACAGCTTCGGCACGATGCCCGGCAGCTTGACCGGCGTGCCGTCCGGCAGGCGGTACTCGCGTATCATCCCGCGCGCCGCGTAGTGCGCGTCGGCGGCAATGTCCGCTATGTCGAAAATCTTTCCGCTCGGCACGTCCGCGCGCTCCAGCACCGCCAGCACCTCGTCGAGATCGTGCGCGGCGACCCAGCTGGCGATGACCTCCTCGATCTCCGCGGTACGCGCCACGCGCCCGTCGTTGTGGGCGAGCGCCGGGTCGTTCGCGAGGTCGGCACGGCCGATCGCCGTCATCATCCGCTTGAAGATCGAGTCCGCGTTGGCGCCGATCACCACGTACTTGTCGTCGCGCGTGACGTAGGTGTTGGATGGAACGATGCCGGGAAGCGACGCGCCGCTCCTCTCGCGCACGAATCCGTGCATGCCGTATTCCGGTAGCACGCTCTCCATCATGTTGAACACGGCCTCGTAGAGCGCGACGTCCACGCACTGGCCACGCCCGCCGTTTACGTTGCGGTGATGCAGCGCCATCAGCGCGCCCGTGACGCCGTGCAGTGCTGCGATGGAATCGCCGATCGACACCCCGACTCGCACCGGCGGTCGATCGGGGAAGCCCGTCACGTAGCGCAATCCGCCCATGGACTCGCCGATGGCGCCGAATCCGGGCCGGTCGCGGTACGGGCCGGTCTGGCCAAAACCCGACAGCCGGACCATGATCAGCCCGGGATTCAGGCCGGAGAGCGCCTCCCAGCCGAGCCCCCACTTTTCCATGGTGCCGGGCCGGAAATTCTCGACGACGATATCGGCGCCGGCGGCGAGCTTGCGGACAATCTCCTGCGCTTCCGCCTGCTTCAGGTCGAGCGTCACGGATTTCTTGTTTCGCCCCTGCGCATACCACCACAGCGACGTGCCGTCGTGCAGCTTGCGCCATTTGCGCAGCGGGTCCCCGATGCGCGGCGGCTCGATCTTGATCACTTCCGCACCGAACTCGGCCAGCATGCGCGCGCAGAAGGGCCCGGCGATCAACTGGCCCAGCTCGATGACCTTGACGCCCTGGAGGGGCAGAGGGCGCGCTACGCTCATGGCATTGAAAGTGTGGGACCCAAAAGGGGGCCGGCGTTCCGATTTTGATATCCGTTCCGGCGAATTACAATACAGGCATGAGACGCATGGTCCTTGGTCTGGTGGTCCTGCTGCTGGCAGGTTGCGCCGTGCATCCCACGCGCGATGCAGTGGTGGACTTCGTGCGGTTCGAAACGCTGGCGGTGGACGAACGCGTGCGCTACGAGCCCGGCGGGCAGGCCTACGCTACGCTCGTAGCCGAACTGCTGCCGGCCGCGATTGCCCAGGTCGAGGCAGCCCACTACCAGCCGTTCGCCGGGCCGGTCATCGTGTACGTCTGCGCCACCAGCAACTGTTTCGACCAGCGGGTCCCCGGGGCGGTCCGCTTCACCGCGGCCGTCATCCACGAAAACCGCGTGCTGCTGGCGCCGCGCCTGTTTGAGAGCGAGCCGCGCCGCCTGTATCCCGTCCTGGTTCACGAGCTGTCGCACCTGCACCTGGGTCAGCGGCTCGGGCATTACACCATGCGCGTCCCGGTCTGGTTCCACGAAGGGCTTGCCTCGCTCGCCGCCGCCAGCGGCGGCGCGGACCTCGTGACCGAGGATGATGCCCGGCGCGCGATCGCGCGGGAGCAGTATTTTCTGCCCGATGCCGCCCACGACGAAACGCGCCGCAAGTACGCGGATCAATGGCACCTCAAGATCTCGATGCTCTACCGCCAGAGCATGATGCTGCTGGCCGATTGGCGGTCCGCGAGCGAGGAGCGCTTTCGCGCGCTGCTCGTCAGCCTGCAGCAGCGCGTGCCCTTCGACGAGGCCGTCAATGCGGCCTTTGGCACGAACGCGCTCGAGCTGGCGCGGCGGTTTTTTGACGGGATCCGCTGCGAGCAGTTTGAATGCGCGGCGCCCGCCGCCGCGCCCTGACGATCGGGCGGCCGACACGTGACGATTGATTGCTCGTAGGTATCTCAGAGGCCGCGCCGGCCGCTCGGGCGCCCTATCCCCATTCGTCGCGCTCCGGCGACCAGGAATTCCGCGCGTAATTAGAGCCCTATCTCCCCGTCCCGCCCGGTCGTCGCCGGGAGGTGACGGCCGCGTGTAGTCCTGCGCCGGGCACCCCGGATGCAATTCATTGATTGGACTTACAAAGTGGCGCTGGCATCGATCCTGCGTATACCGTGGGTGTAGGGACCGCGTGAATCATTTTGCCAAAGGAGATTGAAATGCGTGCTATTCGAACGGGTCTTGGAATTCTGGCGCTCGCCATGCTGTCCGCGTGCTCGGGCATGTCCTCCACCGAGAAGGGCACCATCGCCGGCGCGGCGGTCGGCGGCGTCGCGGGCAGCGCCCTGACGGGTGGTAGCGCGGTCGGAACGATCGGCGGCGCGGCGGTCGGCGGGATTATCGGCCACGAGGTCGGCGAAGATCGCGACCGGCGCTACCGGTAAGGGACGAAGGCTACGGCACGCGGGTCCCCGTTCGGTGGACCCGGCTAGCCAGCGGCGACAACGCCGCTGGCGCCGTGGCGTACAAACTTTGCGAGGAGACCAGCATGAAAGCGAAGCTGATGGCAGTGACAGTGGCCGCGGCGTTCGGCTATTCCAGCATCGGGCTCGCGGCCCTCTCCAAGGAGGAGCGCAAGGCCGAGGAAAGCCGCATCAGCGCCGAGCACAGGGGCGCGAAGGATCGGTGCGACAGCCTGAAGGCCAACGCGAGGGATATCTGTGTGGCCGAGGCCGACGGCGCGAACAAGGTCGCAAAAGCGGACCTCGAGGCCCGCGACAAGGGAACGCTTAAGGCGCAGGAGAATGCGCGGATCGCGAGAGTCGAAGCCAGCCATGCCGTGGCAAAGGAGCGCTGCGACGACCTGGCCGGGAACGTCAAGAACGTGTGCGTGATGGACGCCAAGGCTGCGCTCGCACGTGGCAAGGCGGACGCGAAGTTGGAGCGCGAATCGAACGAGGCGAACCGTGACGCGAACGAACGGGTGGCGCAGGCACAGAAAGCCGCGTCCAAGGAAATAGCGGGCGCCGAGTACAAGGCGGCGCGCGAACGTTGCGACCGGTACGCGGGAGACGCGCAGGATCGTTGCATGAGCGATGCGAAAGTGGCCTTCGGCAGGTAGCAGCCACGCTCCCCGGGACGGGTACGGGCCTGCCGGCCCGTTTTACTTTGTAGGAGACGCGCTTGGACACATTTCGGCCAAAGTGTCGGGTTGAAACGACACTGCGGATCCCTTGATGTGTCAGGGAACTCCACGCACGCCGAACTATTCCGTCGCCCTGGAGCGACACTTTTCGCCCGACGGGCGGAACATTTTTTACTCAACTAATGGATATTTATAAGAAAGTTCCATCTGGCACGGAGGTTGCTCACTTTCGGGGAGAGAGTGGTAAATGAAGAAGATTTCTTCGGCTGTAGCCGCGGCCGCCATGTGCACGATGCTGTCCGCTTGCGCATCGAGCCCAACCAACGCCCAGATCGGCGCCGTCAGCGGCGCAGTGGTCGGCGGCGTTGCAGGCGCCGCATTGACGGGCGGCAGCACGCTGGGCACGGTGGCAGGCGCCGGCGCAGGCGCTCTCGCGGGTCACGAGATTGGAAGGCGCGTGAGATAAGGAAACCTCACGCATCCATTAAGAGCACCATCCCTCCCCTGTTTTACCCCGGCTCTGCCGGGGTTTTTTTTGTACGCGGCTTTCCCGGTTCGCCCGGGATGGCCGGCAATTGGCGATCCCACCCAACCGTGAACGAAGGCAAGGCGGCAAGCGGCCATGGCCCGCGGGCGGGGCGTCGCCGGAAGCGGGAACGACGCAATCGTGCTAGTGTCCTGAGTCCACTAATTCGCTGAACAAAAGATGACCTTATGAGTAACCAATCTGCGCGCACCGGCGGCCAGTTACTGGTCGACGCGCTCAAGGTCCACGGCGTCGACCTCGCTTTCGGCGTGCCGGGCGAGAGCTATCTGGCCGTGCTCGACGCGATGCACGACGTGCGCGAGACCCTGCGCTTCATCATCTGCCGCCAGGAAGGCGGTGCCTCGTACATGGCGGAGGCCTACGGCAAGCTGACCGGCCGCCCGGGCATCTGCTTCGTCACGCGCGGCCCTGGCGCGACCAACGGCGCCATCGGCGTGCACGTCGCATACCAGGACTCCACGCCCATGATTCTCTTCGTGGGCCAGGTCGGCAACGACTTCGTCGAACGCGAGGCGTTCCAGGAGATCGACTACCGGCGCATGTACGGTTCGATGGCGAAGTGGGTGGCGCAGATCGACCGCGCGGATCGCGTGCCCGAGTACGTGAACCGCGCTTTCCATACGGCGGTGTCGGGGCGTCCCGGCCCCGTGGTGCTCGCGCTACCTGAGGACATGCTCACGGACACCGCGGCTGTCGCCAACACCGGTCGTTACCACCGCGTCGCGGCGAATCCCGGCGCCGGCGACATGCACAAACTGCGCGAGATGCTCGGTGCGGCGCAGCGTCCGTTCGTGATCCTGGGCGGCGGCGACTGGAACGCCGAAGCGTGCGCCGACATCCGCGCCTTCATCGAGGCCAACGGCCTGCCCGTGGGCACGGCGTTTCGCCGCGCCGATCTGTACGACAACCGGCTGCCGAATTATGTTGGCGATGTCGGCATCGGCATCAATCCCGCGCTCGCCGAGCGCGTGAAGAGCTGCGACCTGCTGATCGCCGTCGGGCCACGGCTGGACGAGATGACCACCGGCGGCTACACGCTGATCGACGTGCCGCGCCCGAAGCAGAAATTCGTGCACGTGCACCCCGGCGCGGAGGAGTTGGGCCGGGTCTACGAAGCGGACCTCCCCATCAACTCGGGCATGCCGGAATTCGCCGCGATGGCACGTGGCCTGAAGCCGGTCAACTCCTCCGCGTGGCAGGAAGGGACCCGGGCGTCGCGCAAGGACTACGAGGCGTGGCTCGAGCCTGGCCCCGCGCCGGGCGAGGTCGATTTCGGCAAGGTGATGGCCTGGCTGCGCAAGCGCCTGCCGCCCGAGACCATCGTCACCAATGGCGCCGGCAACTTTGCGGGCTGGGTGCACCGCTACTATCAGTACACCGGCTACCGGACGGAGCTCGCGCCGATCGCGGGCTCGATGGGCTACGGGGCGCCCGCCGCGATTGCCGCCGCGCTGGTGCACCCCGGGCGGCCGGTCGTCGCGTTCTGCGGCGACGGCGACTTCCTCATGACGGGTCAGGAGCTGGCGACCGCCGCGCAGTTCGACGCGAAGCTGATGTTCATCGTCGTCAACAACGGCATGTACGGGACGATACGCATGCACCAGGAGCGTGAATACCCGGAACGGGTGAGCGGAACGATGCTGAAGAACCCGGACTTCGCCGCCCTCGCGCGCGCCTACGGGCTGCACGGCGAGATCGTCGAGAAGACAGCCGACTTCGCAGCCGCGTTCGAGCGTGCGTCGCAGGCGAAGACGGCATCGCTCATCGAGCTGCGGATGGACCAGGAGGCGATCACGACGCGGACGACGCTGTCCGCCATCCGCGCCGCGGCGTTGAAGAAGAAAAACTGAACCACCAAGACGCCGAGACCGCCAAGAAAAACAAACGACGCAGGAAATTCATGGTTCGATACCTCACTGAAGACGACGTCAAGAAGCTCCTGACCATGCCGCTCGCCATCGAGCGCGTGGAAGCGGCGCATCGCGCGCTCGGCGAGGGCCGCGCCGTGGACGTGCCGCGCGAGCGCATTCATCTGCCCATCGGCACGCAGCACGTGCTGCAGGCTGCGTCACCGGACCTGGGCTACATCGGCTTCAAGAACTACTACACGCGGCCGCAGGGCAAGACGTTTTACGTGCAGCTGACCGGCACGGAGAGCGGCAAGCTCGAGGCGCTCATCGAGGCCGTGCACATGAGCATGGTGCGCACCGGGGCGGCGAGCGGCGTCGCCACGCGTCATCTCTCCAGCCCCGACGCCAGCGTAGTCGCTCAGATCGGCGCGGGACACCAGGGCATCGGGCAGCTCGAAGGCGTCTGCGCGGTGCGCCGGATACGCAGCGCGCGCGTCTACGCGCGGAACCGCGACCGGCTCGTGGGCTTCTGCGACACGATGTCACGCAAGCTGGGCATAGAGGTCGCGCCCGCCGAGTCGGCCGAAGCCGCCGTGCGCGGGGCGCACGTCGTGAACGTCATCACCAAGTCCGCCACGCCCGTGCTGCTCGGAAGATGGCTGGAGCCCGGCCAGCACGTGAACGCCGCCGGGTCCAATGCGCTCGCCCGCCGCGAGATCGACGAGGAAGCGGTGAAGAAGTGCGACGTGGTAACCGTGGACGGACGCGGTACCGCGCGCAAGGAGAGCGGCGACCTGCTGCCCGCCGTCGAGAAAGGCCTCCTCCGCTGGGAAACGCTGACGGAAATCGGCGATGTCATCGCCGGGCGCGCGCCGGCCCGGACGTCACCGACGCAGATCACCCTCTACGAGTCGCACGGCATGGGGCTGCAGGACTTGTACGTCGGGGCCGCGGTGCTCGCGCTGGCGCGCGAAAAGAACGTTGGCACCAACCTGCCAATCGGCGGATAGCACCGATTCGTTCGCAGAGGAGACACCCATGGCTGAAAGCGACAACAGGACCCGCGTAGTGATACTCGCGGGTGCGTACCGCATCAAGGGCGAGATCGAGCTGGTGACCGGCGCGCGCCTCACCGACTACATGGTCGAGGCCAAGGAATTCTTCGCCGTGACCGAAGCGGAGGTATGGGATCTCGAAGGCCGGAAGATCCTGACGGCGAGCTTCATCAACGTGTGCCGTAGCCACGTGGTCGTCGTCGCACCCGATTAGTGCGGCGGCACTTCCCCCTCAAGGCGGGAAGGAGTGATTGGCCTGACCGTCTGCAGATGCCGTACCAGCGCGGCCGCGCGGTCGACGATGTAATCCGAAAACAGCCTGCCCGCTTCCGGCGTCGCGAGCCGCGCGTCGCCAGAGACGATGCCGTTTTTCGTATGGTCCGTGATGTCCACGGGCGCATTCACCTCCAGCCCTTCGAAGACGAGGCCCTGCAGGTTCGCGGTCCTGAGCCCGATCAGCTCGCCGCCCGCCTCTGCCGCCTCGGCCAGGTCGCGGCGGTACAGTCCGGGAAAGAGGTGCAGATAGGCCGACGATACCGGGTCGGCTCCGTGGCCCCGGGCGCGCGGCGCGTTCGCGCCGTGCGCTTCGCGCCACACGCTGTCCGGGAGCACGCGCCAGATATTGATCCAGGGAACGACGACGCCGGTTTCGCGCTTGACCGTCCTCACCACCTGGTCGATGAGCGGTGAATTCCCGGTGTGGCCGTTGAAGATCAGGAGCCTCTCCAGGCCGTGCGCCAGGAAATTGTCGAGGATGTCGCGCAGCAGGCCCTTGAACGTATCGGCGGACAACTGCACGCCGCCCGCTACCGGCCTGAAGTAGTCCGCATAGCCGAACGGCACGGTCGGCGCCGCGATGGCGCCGGTTTTCTCGGCGATGCGCCGGGCCAGCTCTTTCGCCAGCATCCAGTCGCCCATCGGGGCGCTCGCCCCCTGCTCTTCCTGGCTTCCCAGCGGAACGAGGATGACCGGATCATCCTTGAGGCGCTCGCGGAATTCGACGTAGGTGAGGTCTTCGAGCTGGCTTTTCATCGGAAGGGTGGCATCTAATCGAGCGCGATGTTGCGGAGAGCCGCGACCTTGCGCCAGACCTCGCGCTCCCGGCGCTGCTCGCGCAGCAGGTCTGCCCCGACCAGGAGGCCGGGCTGCTGGTCCAGTGCGATCAGCTTCGACCTGAACTGCGGGCTTTCCAGCACGCCCTTCAGCGTGGCCTGCAGCCTGGCGACGATGTCCGGCGGCGTCCCGCGCGGCGCATACATCGCGGTCCAGCCGCGCAGGAGCAGGTCGGGAAAGCCCAGCTCCGCCGTGGTCGCCACCTCGGGCAGGCCCGGGTAGCGGACCGGGCCGGTGAGCGCGAGCGCCCTCAATCTCCCCGCCGTGACGAACGGCATGACGCTCGACGGTGTGTCGAACTGGCAGTCGATCGCGCCGGCCAGGAGATCGATCTGCGCAGGCCCCGGACCTTTGTACGCGATGTGGTTCATCGAGATCCCGGCGAGCATGCTCAGCATCTCCCCCAGCATGTGGGGATTGGTCGCCGGCCCGGCGCTCCCGTACGTGATCTTTCCCGGACTGGCCTTGGCCGCGGCGACCAGGTCCTTCAAGCTCCTGAAAGACGACTTCTCGTTCACCACCAGGACGAAGCCGGGAGAATGCGTGATGCGCCCGATCGGAACGAGGTCGGCGTCGAAATCGAGCGGGAATTTGCGCTTCGAGACCGCCGGCATCATGACCATGACGCTCGACGCGCCGGCGAGGAGCGTGTAGCCGTCCGGCGTCGCGCGGGCCGCGACCTCGGCGCCGATCAGGCCGCCCGCGCCGGCCCGGTTTTCGACGACGAACTGCTGACCGAGCCGCTTCCCCATTTCGTCGGCGGTCGCCCGCGCGGTCACGTCGGAGGACGCGCCCGCGGTCGTGTGCACGACGAGCCTGATCGGACGATTCGGATAGTTCTGCTGGGCCGCCGCCCCGGCGGATACGAGGCACGACGCAGCAAGCAGCAGAACGCGCAAGCAGCCGGTCATTTCCCGTGCCTCCCCACGCTGCGCATGACCAGATCCGTCGCCCCGGAAAGATCGCCCAGGCGGGCGCCCCCGTCCACCGCGCGCATGCGCTCGGCGGAAGCCGCCTGCCTGGCGAGCGCGGCTTCGGCTACCGCGGGCGCCTCGTCCGGGTCCAGCACTACGACACCGCTTTCATCGGCAAGTATGATGTCCCCGGGACGAACCGTGACTCCGCCGCACACCACGGGCAGGTTCAACTTTCCGCCGACATCGGCGACGCGGGTCGTAATCGGCGACACGCCTTTGCACCACAGCCCGAATCCGCGATTCCTGATTTCCAGGGGATCGGTGCACGGGCCGTCCACGATCGCGCCCGCGACGCGAGCCTTCTGCGCGGCGTTGGTGACGCCCCCGCCCCAGCACGCATACTTTTCGTCGCCCAGCCGGTCGACGATGATCACGTCGCCCGGACGCGTCAAACCCAGGGCATAGTGGAGCAGCGTCGAGTCGTGCGCCGGGAGAGCAAGCGTAATGGCGACTCCGACGACGCGCCGCTCGGCATTGACCGGCCGGATCGCCGGATTCATGAAACCGAAGTGACGCAGATGCCCGATGGTCGCGGTCTCGACCCGATTCAACCGGGCGGACAGCGTCTCCTGCAGGGGAGGCGGCATCTCGCCGATGGAGTAGGCGCCCATGACGGCAGTGTAGCGGAACGCGGACCTCAGCGCGCCGTTAGAGGCCGCTTCATGCCTTCGTGGGTCGCCACGAAGCCCAGCGCTTCGTAAAAGCGCTTGGCCCCGGGACGGGTCTTGTCCGTCGTCAGCTGCACCAGATGGCAGCCGCGCTCGCGTGCGCGCTCGATCGCGTGCTCGACCAGCGCCTTGCCGAGACCGGAGGAGCGGGTCGCGGCGTCCACGCGCACGCCTTCAATCAGCGCGCGCCAGCCGCCCTGGTAGGTAAGCCCGGGTATGAAGGTGATCTGCAGCACGCCGATCACCTTGCCGTCCACGCAGGCCACGACGACCTCGTTGTTGGGATCCGCCTCTATCGCCTCGAACGCGGCGAGATACGACCGCGGGAGCGGCAGCTCGTAGCGCTCGCGCTTCGCGCCCAGCGGATCGTCCGCGAGCATCTGCACGATGCGCTCCACGTCGTCACGTCCTGCGCGGCGGAAAGTAACGCTGGATGAGGTATCAGCCATGGAAGAACAGAGCAAAGGATGAAGGATGAACGTGGAAGGATGACCCGGTCGCTGCGCTCCCAAAGGCCGATTTCGGGTCTGACCCCACTATGTACCAGAAATCACGGAAGATTTCGCCCTATCGCATGTTTTCCGGCCTTAGACGGCCAGTTTCTGCAGGGAAATCGCCGCTCCATCCGTGCGCCGTCACCGCCCCGCGACGTGGAACCAGAACTCGATCTCGGACGTTTCCACGTCGAAACGAGCGGAGTGAATCGCCCGCGCGGGGACGTGATACCACTGCCCCGGTCCATAGCGTGATTCCACGCCGTCGCGGTTCAGAATGAGCTCTCCCTGGGTGATCACACCGACGTTGTCGGTCGCGTGGCTGTGCGGAGGAATGACGGTGCCGCCCGGATACGAGGCGAAGAGGACGTCGCAGTCTTTCGCCTCGAGCCTGAATGCGTCGAACGGCCCCTTGAATTTCGGGAGATTACGAAGCTGCTTCGGGAAATGCGCCATATGATCTAACCAGACAGCTCTTTCATTACCGCGTAGAGCGCGTTCTGCGCCTCGAAGCCGATGCCGGGGCGGTCGGGCAGCTTGAGGTAGCCGTCCTCCACTTTCGCGTCGTCCGCGAAGCCGGCGAAGATACCGAACACGCCGGGATAGGCCTCGCACCCGCCCAGGCCGAAGCCGCCGACGATGGCGAGCGTCATTTGGTTGCCGCCGTGGGGAAAGATGCTCTTCCGCTGCCACCCGCGCCGCTCCAGCATCGCGAGCGTGCGCGAGAACTGCACGATGCCGTAGGACTGCGGCACGTCGATCTGGATGATGTCCCGGTCGGTGCGCAATCCACCGAAGCGGACCAGGTTCTCCACGTCCTGCGTCGAGAACAGGTTCTCCCCGGTGCCGATCGGCGCGTCGTAAATCGACGCAACCTCCGCCAGCAATTCGTAGGCTAGCGGATCGGTGGGCTCCTCGAACCAGCGGAGCCGGAACGGCGAGAGGGCTTTTCCGTAGGCGAGCGCGCGCTCGCGATCGAAGCCCGCGTTCGCGTCCACCGCCAGATTGTCGCTGCCTGCGACCACCTTCAGCGCCGCCTCCACGCGCTTCACGTCCTCCGGGATGGCCGCGCCGCCGACCTTGATCTTCATGGTCCGGTAGCCCTGGTCGAGGCGCGACCGGATCTCGTCCTGCAGCTCCCTCACGCCCTTCCCCGGCTCGTACCAGCCGCCGCCGACGTAGCACGGCACGCGCTCCGGCGCCTTGCCGCCGCCGTAGCGCTCCGCCAGCACGCGGTGGAGCGGCTTGCCGGCGATCTTGGCGACGGCGTCCCACACCGCGACTTCGATCGTGCCGATCGCGATCGAGCGCTCGGTATGTCCGCCGGGCTTCTCGCGCTGCATCATGGCGGCCAAGATCTTCTCCGGATCGAGATTGTCGCCCGCGGCGTTCGCGAGCGATTCCGGCTTCGCGCCGAGTATCCGCGGAACGAAGCGCGCCCGCATCTGCGCGCCGCAGGCGTAGCGCCCGGTCGAGTTGAACGCATAGCCGGCTACCGGCTTCCCGTCACGAACGACATCGGTGACGACCGCGACGACCGAGGTGGTCATCTCGCTGAAATCGAACACCGCATTGCGCAGGCTCGACTTCAGCGCGACCGACGTTTCTCGGATATCGGTTATTCGCATGTTACTGCTGTGGCACCGGTGCGCGTCGCCGGGGGTCGCATCCCCGGAAACCGGGGCCCCTGCTCCGCCCCTCGACGCGTTACTCTACTTTGATGATGCCGGCGGTCTTGATCACCCTCGCCCACTTCGCGACCTCTTCCTTGATCTGCGCGGTGAACTGCTGCGGCGTGCTGACGATGACGTCGGCGCCCATATCGATCACCTTTTGCTTTACGTCGGGCAGTTGCATCCCCCTTGCCATTTCCGCAAACAGTTTCTTGACGATAGGGTCCGGCGTGCCGGCCGGCACCAGGACACCGGTGATCGTCTCGGATTCATGCCCCTTGAAACCGACCTCGGCCATGGTCGGTACGTCGGGCACGATAGCCGAGCGCTTGGCGGCCGTAAGCGCAAAAGCGCGCAACCGGCCGGCCTGGAGATGCGGGGTCACCGGCGGAATGGCCTGGCACCCGATCGACACCTGGTTGCCCAGCACTGCGACCAGCGACGGCCCGCCCCCGCCATAGGGCACGGTCACGATATCGAGCTTCGCGTCGATGGCCATCAGGTATGCCGCGAGGTGAGGCACGGTGCCAATGCCCGGTGTCGCCACGCTGTACTTCTTCGGATCCTTCCTCATCGTCTGGACCAGCTCGGTGAGCGTCTTCGCCGGCACGCTCGGATGCGCGAAGAACACGTGAGGTGAGGCGGACAGATTGGAAATCGGAATGAAGCTCTTGAACGGATCGTATGGGATCTTCGTGTAAAGACTGGGGTTGACCATCAGGGTCGAGCTCACGAAGAGCACCGTGTAGCCGTCGGCCGCCGCGTTCGCGGCGAGCCCCATGCCGATGTTGCCGCCGGCGCCGCCGCGGTTCTCCACCACTACCGGCTGCCCCCAAGCCTCGGTCATTTTCTGCCCGAGGAGGCGCGAGATGATATCGGTCGCGGCGCCGGGCGCGAACGGGACGAGCATGCGTATCGGCCGCGAGGGATACTGCGGCTCGGCCGCCTGCAATACGAACGGCAGCAGCCACGCAAGCGACAACAGCCCGGCAACTAGTTTCTTCATGGTGGATCTCATGCTTCCTCCTCAATCGGCCCGGATATTGGCTGCCCTGGCGACTCTGGCGTACTTCTCGATGTCGGTCCGGAAAATCGCCGCGGTTTCCTCGGGGCTGGTGGCGACGATATCCGCGCCGAGCGAGGCGAGGCGCTCCTTTACGTCGGGGGCCGCCAGCGCTTTCAGCATCTCCTGGCTCAACTTCATGACGATCTCGCGCGGCGTCTTTGCGGGCACCACTGCGCCGTACCACGTGCTCATCGTGTAGCCGGGAACGGATTCCGCGATTGTCGGCACGTCGGGCAGAACCGCAGCGCGCTTGTCCTTCGTCACGGCAAGCGCCTTCACGCGGCCGGCCCGGATGTGCGGAATGATGGGCGGCATGGTGCTGAAGCTGGTGATGACGTGCCCCGCCATGAGATCGATCGCGATCGGGCCGCCGCCCTTGTAGGGCACCGGAAGCAGATTGGTCTTCGTCATCATCTTGAACAGCTCGCCTGCAAAATGTTCGGGACTCCCCACGCCCGAGGTGGCGTAGGTCAGCTCGCCGGGCTTGCTTTTGGCGAGAGCGATCAGCTCCTTGACGTTTTTCGCGGGCAGCGACGGGTGCGCAGCGAACACGTTGGAGACCTCCGAGATCACCGTGATCGGCGCGAGGTCGCGCTCGATGTCGTAGCCGAGGTTCTTGTACACCGGCTTGCTCATGATGTGCGCCACCGACATGAAGAGGATCGTGTAGCCGTCGGGGGGCGCCTCCGCGGCGAGCTTGCCCGAGAGATTGCCGTTGGCGCCCGGACGGTTTTCGACGACGAACTGCTGCTTGACCGACTCGGTCATCTTGGCCCCGAGCGCGCGCGCCATGATGTCGGTGCCGCCGCCGGGGGCGAACCCGACCAGTATGCGCACGGTCTTCGCCGGGTAGGTTTGCGCCGGCGCCTGCGATGAAAGCAGCGCGGCCGCCCCCGCGATGACAAGACAGGCTCCTCTCATACACCCCTCCTCGTTATAGGTATGCGGGTATGCAACCTAGATTGCCACAAAGGAGTGGCGGGTGGCCAGCCCTGCATGTTGATTTCTATGCCTATTCTCGAATATTCCGTTACAATCCCCGTCCCATGTCCGCGCCCCGCATAGCCCTGATCCACGCGATGCAGCTCGCCATCGAGCCGGTGTGCGACGCGTTTCGTCAATTGTGGCCGCAGGCGCGCGTCACGAACCTGCTCGAGGATTCGCTGGCGCCGGATCTCGCCGCGGCGGGCAACATCACGCCGGCCATCACCGAGCGTTTCGTCAACCTGGCCCGCTACAGCGAGCGCTGCGGCGCGAACGCGGTGCTCTTCACCTGCTCGGCTTTCGGAATCGCAATCGACGAAGCCAAGCGCTCGGTCGCCATCCCGGTGCTGAAGCCTAACGAAGCAATGCTGGAGGACGCGCTTGCCGTAGGGTCGCATGTGACCCTGTTGACCACGTTCGAGCCCAGCATCCCCTCGCTCAAGTCGGAGCTGGAGCAGCTCGCGACGAACCGCGGCATCAAGGTACGGATCAGCACGCGCTCCATCCCCGAGGCAATCCTGGCGCTGCAGCAGGGACGCGGGGCGGAGCACGACAGCCTGATCGCCGCCGTCGCGGCCCAATACCGCAGGTGCGACGCGCTGGTCCTCGGCCAGTTTTCCATGGCGCGCGCGGCATCCGGCATAGCCGCGGCGCCCGGCCGCCAAGTCTTCACGAGCCCGCAGTCGGCGGTCAACCGGCTGAAGCAGATGTTCGACGCCCGGTAGCATCCTGTCGGGCTTTGCGCTCCAGGCTGCTACCAATCAAAACGCCCTATCCGGAATGCCTCATCTGGGACGCCGCGGCCTCAGACACGCAAGCACAAATTCCGAGCGCATCGGTGTCGGCCGCTCTGCGCGCCACCGGGGGTCAGATCCCCGCAAGCGGGCCCCTCTTCCGCCCCTCGGCGCGCTATCTGAGACGCTTTATCTGAGACGCTTTATCTGAGACGATCTAGCTGAGACGCTTTAAGCAATGGCTACCATCCTCGGCGGCATCGGCACCTCGCACGTACCCACGATCGCGATGGCGTACGACCGGAAGAAGCAGGGTGATCCGGACTGGGCGCCGCTCTTCAGGGGATACGAGCCCGTCGCGCAATGGATGGCCGAGCGCAAGCCCGATGTGCTCGTGTTCTTCTACAACGATCACGCGACGACGTTCTTCTTCGATCACTATTCGACTTTCACGCTCGGCGTAAGCGCGGAGTACCCGATTGCGGACGAGGGCCTCGGGCCGCGCCCGGTGCCGCCGCTGAAGGGCCACGTGGGTCTGGCGCGCCACCTGGCCGAGTCGCTCGTGAACGACGAATTCGACATGTCGGTCTTCCAGGATCTGCCGATAGACCACGGCTGCCACTCGCCGCTCACCATGTTCTGGCCGCCGGCGCCCGAGTGGCCGGGGCGGATCGTGCCCATCGCGATCAACGTGCTCCAGCACCCCATTCCCACGCCGCTGCGCTGCTACAAGCTCGGCCAGGCGGTGCGGCGCGCGGTGCTCTCCTATCCCGAGGACCTGAAGGTCGTCGTCGTCGGCACGGGCGGCCTGTCGCACCAGATGAACGGCGAGCGCGCCGGGTTCAACAACACGGAATGGGACATGCAGTTCCTGGACCTGATCGAGCGCGATCCGGCCACGCTCACGAAGATGACGCACGCCGACTACATACGGCTGGGCGGCACCGAGGGCGCGGAGGAAATCATGTGGCTCGCCATGCGCGGCGCGCTCGCTTCCGGCGCCCGCAAGATCCACCAGAACTACTATCTGCCCATGACCGCGGCTATGGCGGTGGCTCTCTTCGAGGAGCCATGAATCCACAGCTCAAGGGCGTCGAGAACCTTCCGGGGACGTATCTCTTCGATTTGGAGCGCAGCGCGCGTGCGCTCAAGCTGAACCGCTTCCTGCACGGTCTCACGGCGCCGGAAAAGCGCGCCCTGTTCAAGGAAAACGCCGAGGCGGCGTTCGACCGCGCGGCGCTGTCCCCGGAGGAGCGCCGGATGGTGAGCGCGCTCGACTGGGCCGCGCTCATCCGCTACGGCGCGAGTTTTTTCTGCCTCGAAAAGCTCGGTCGCGTAAAAGGCGTCTCGAACCCGGAAATGGTCGCGGGTTTTCGCGGGGAAAGCCTGGAGGAATTCCTCAAGACGAGAAACGTGCCCGGAGCGCGATAGATTCAGGGAATCGGAGCCAAGGGCTAGGGGCCAGGGACTAGACCGGTCACTGGTCACCGGTCACCGGTCACAAGTTACCTAAAGCTTGTTCGCCAGCCGCCGGAAAAAACCCTTGCGCTGCCGCCGGCGCGTCCGCACCCGCGGCTCTTCTTCGAGGTCCTCGGCGGTAATCCCGTGAGACGCCACGCGCCACCACACGACTGCAGCACCGCCCGCCGCAACGAGCCCGACCGCAAGGAGCAGGGCGAACGAGCGCGCGCCGTCGATGGTTTCGCCCGCCGCCATCCACCAGGTTATGGACGCCGCGCCCACGACGACCAGCACGCCGTACGCGATGGCCAGCGTGGTGCGGGTAAGCACCCTCAATTCGTAGAGTCCGCGACCGATACCGTACGTACCTACCACGACGGCGGTGTACGCGAAGGGCACTCCGAGCAGTATCAGTTCGCCCGCCCTGAGAACCATTTCACCCATGACGCCGGGAAAGAGGACCGTAGCGGCGGCGCACAGGACGAGCAACCCCACTGGACCCAGAGCGGCCCAGAGCGAGGCCACGAAGAATCGGCTGCGAGCGACCATTGACGTCTCTTGAATCAATACGTTACGCCATATAGCGCCAGCATGCAACGCCGGCGCTCTGTCATCCACGGTACAAATCGATTGGTGCAGTTAAGGCAAATCTGTGCGCCAACGCGCACGGATTTTCCTCAGCGCTCGCCGAGCAATCGCTTCGCCGTCTTCGAGCACACCCATTCCCGCTCGCCGGGCCGGAGCCCGGGAATGGCAGCGATCGCGCCCAGGGGATCGGCCGGCCCCATGTCGAACGGGTGGTCGGTGCCGATCACGACGCGGTCCGCGCCCGCGATGTCGATCAGGTGCCGGGCGGCCCGGGGATCGTGCGTGAGCGAGTCGAAGTAGAACCGCTTGAACAGCTTGCGCGGAGGACTCGGGTCATTCACCTTGGGCTCGGGGCGCACGCGGTAGCCGTGCTCGAACCGCCCGATCTGGTAGGGCACGTAACCCCCGCCGTGCGCGCACAGGATGCGCAGCTTCTTCAACTCGTCGAGTGCACCGCTGAACATGAGGTGGGCGATCATCATCGTGGTGTCGAGCGGAAAACCGATGAAATTCCGCAGGTAATAAGCGTCCATCCAGCCTTCCGCCAGGCACCGGTAGGGGTGCGCGAAGACGAAGCAGCCGAGGCGCTCTATCGCCCTCAACACCTTGCGGAACTTCGGATCGGCGAGCGGCGTGCCCTCGATCGACGTGCCGAGCTCGACCGCCTTGTATCCGTGCTCCCTGACCGCGCGCTCCAGCTCGGCCACAGCTGCGTCCGGGTCCTGCATGGGCAGGTGCGCCATACCGCGCAGCCGGCCGGGGTAGCGCGCCACCATCTGCGCGATCCCGTCGTTCGCCAGCCGGGTCGCGGCGATCCCGTGCTCGGGCGCGAGCCAGTAGAAGTAGATCGGCGGGCCGACGGAAATGGCCGCGACATCCAGCCCGACCCGGTCCATCCATGCGATCTTCGCTTCGACGTCGCAAAACTCCGGCGCCAGCTCCGTCATGCTCCCGTGGCTGTCGAAATAGCGCTTGCCGTTCCTCTCCTCGATCCGCGTCCCGAAGTTCTCGGGATTGCGCACGATCGCGTCCACGACGGACGGCGGAATGACGTGGTTGTGCAGATCGTAGGTGGCCGCTCTTCGCTGTCGCGCACTCTTTGACCTGCCGGCCGTTTTCTTTTTCGCGCTCATCCGTCTCTCGTCTCTGGTCACCGGTCACTGGTCACTCGGGTTTGATGCCCGCCGTCTTGGCGACCTTGGTCCATTTGGCGATTTCCGCCTTGAGGACGGCGGCGAACTCTTCCGGCTTGCTCGCCACGACGTCGGCGCCTTCCTGCTCGAATATCTTCTTCATTTCCGGCGAGTGCAGGCTGCGGACGACTTCACCGTTGATCTTCGCCAGGACGGGTTTGGCCATCCCGGCGGGCGCGAACATGCCGTTCCAGGGCTCGTGCTCGTAGCCGGGCACACCCGATTCGGCGAAGGTCGGAATCTCCGGCGCGGCGGGCGACCGTCTGGCGCTGGTGAGCGCGATCGCCTTCAGCTTTCCGGACCTCACGTGCGGCAGCATGCCCACGGTGGTGCCGATGACGAGCTGCGTCTGCCCGCCCATCGCGGCCGTCATCGCCGGGCCGCCTCCCTTGTACGGGACGTGCAGGAGATCGATGCCGGTCATGTACTTGAGCAGCTCCGCGGTCATGTGCGTCCCGGTAGCCACGCCTGCCGACGCGTAGGTGAGCTGTCCCGGCTTTGCCTTCGCCAGCGCGATCACGTCCTGCAGCGTCTTCACCGGCGCCGACGGGTGCGCCGCCAGCATGTTGGGAAACTTCGAGAGCTGCGACACGGTCGTGAAGTCGCGGATCGAATCGTACGGCAGCTTCCGTCCCAGCGCCGGGTTAATGGAGAACGAGGACGCGACCACCATGAGCGTGTAGCCGTCCGGCGCGGCCCGCGCCACCGTCTCGCTCCCGGCGATGCCGCTCGAGCCGGGGCGGTTGTCGACGATGACGGGCTGTTTGAAGGCGTCGTTGAGCTTCTGCGCGATGAGTCGCGCGGTGAGATCGGTGGACGCGCCCGGCGACTGCGGCACGATGACGCGGATGGGGCGGGTCGGATACTCCTGCGCCGCGACGGCCGCGGACAGCAGTGCCGCCGCGGCAAGGAGGAAGGCGGAAGGCGGAAGGCGGAAGTGAGCCCGGACGGTTTCCGCTGCTTTCGTCTTTCGTCTTTCGTCTGTCGCCTTCATATTCATTCCGCCTTCATTCCCATCTGCTTGATGACCTTGGCCCACTTCGCCATTTCCGCACGGATGACGGCGGCGAACGCCTCGGGCGTGCTGCTGAGCGGCTCCGCCCCCTCGGCGAGCAGGCGTTCCCGCACGTCGGCTGTCGCGAGTACGGCGCGCACTTCCTGATTGAGCTTCTGCACGATCGCGCGCGGCGTTCCCGCGGGTGCGAGCATCGCGTTCCAGGCGCCGTGATCGTAACCCGGCACACCGGACTCGGCGATGGTGGGCAGATCGGGCGCGGCCGACGAGCGCCGGATGGAAGTCACGCCGAGCCCGCGCAACCTGCCGGACCTCACGTACGGCAGAACGAGCGGCATCGTCGCGAACGAGAGCTGCACTTCTCCGCCGAGCAGCGCGGTGATCGCCGGCGCCCCGCCGCGGAACTGTATGTAGGTCCACTTGACCCCGGTCATCGAGCGAAACAGCTCGGCCGACAGGTGCGTGCCGGTGCCGACGCCGCTGCTGCCCACGTTGAACTCTCCCGGCTTCGCGCGGGCGAGCTGAACGAGCTCGGTCACCGACCTCGCGGCCACGGCGGGGTTGAGCACCAGGATGCTCGGGTAGGTGGCGACCTGCGTGATCGGGGCGAAGTCGCGGATGGGATCGAACGGGGGTTTTTCGTGCAGCAGGGGATGTATGGTGATCGACGAGGCGACCACGAGGAGGGTGTAGCCGTCGGGCACGGCGCGCGCCACGAGGTCGATCCCAATCAGGCTCCCCGCTCCCGCCCGGTTGTCGACGACGAACGTTTGCCCCAGCCGCTCGCCGAGGCGCTGCGCGACGAGGCGCGCGATGATGTCGGTGGAGGACCCCGGGGTCTGCGGAACGATCAGGCGGACCGGGCGCGTCGGGTATTGCTGTGCCTGAGCGGGCGTCGGGAGCGCGAGCACCGCGCCGCACAGCAATACCGAAGGAGTTCCGCCGGCCATTTACTTGATCGCCAGCGGGTTCACGGGTGAACCCACCGCCCCCGTAATCGGCAACGCCGGCGCCACGAACAGGAACTCGTAGCGCTCGTCCTCGGCGCAGTCCTTCGCAAGCTCCGTCAGGTGGAAGATCTCGCCCACCGTCAGGCCCATGATCGGGATGGCGATCCAGTGCCACGGCTGGGTGGTGTCCTCGGTCTCGTTGGGACGCACCTCCGCGCCCCAGGTATCGGTGGCGACGCCGGCGACCTGTTTCCGGTACAGCCATTCAACGGTTTCGAACGCGAAGCCCGGCGCGTCGCCGCCGGAGTAGCCGTCCCAGGTCTTGCTCGTCAGGCAGCGCTCGATGTGCCCGGTGTGCACCAGCAGGTAATCACCGCGCCGCACCTCGACGCCCTGCGCCTCCGCCGTGTGGTCGAGCATCTCGTTCGTGATCGCGAAACCGTCGGGCAGCCACTTCTTCCCCATCGCCCGCGCGACGTCGAGCAATACCCCGCGCCCCACCATCTTCTCCCGCGTCTTCTCGATGCCGCCCTTCTGCGCGCCGCCGCTCGTCACGTTGCGGCAGTCGTAGCCGTTCCACATGTGGTCGTAGTACAGGATATGGCCCAGCCCGTCCCACTGCGTGCCGCATTGCAGGGGCATGATGATGATGTCGTCGGTACCGCGGATCTTGCGATGGTCCAGGACTCCCGAGTACGCGTCGGTGCCGGTGCGGGTCATCATGTGTATCGGATTGAAGCGCCCGAGCGCCGGGTAGCTGGTCTTGCCGCCCTGCGGGCCGTGCTGGTCGTAGTTCAGCGCGAGCGAGATCACCTTGCCCTTGCGCACGAGCTGCGCCGCGGCGACGATATCGTCGGGCGTCGTGAAATTGAGGGTACCGATCTCGTCGTCCTTCCCCCAGCGGCCCCAGTTCTTGTAGCGCTGCGCCGCCTTGTGCACGTCCTTGCGGGTGAGCTTGCGGTGCTTCCTGTCGCGGGTATCCTTGAGCTTGAGCCTGGCCGCCATGCGGTTCCCCTGCATGAAAAATCCCCGGCAGTCTATCTGCCGGTGAAAGACAGCGCAAACTGTGCTGCGCGCGTTTCCCGTGAATTGAGTCTGAACACCGTAGTCGTCCGTCGCTAGAATCAGACACGGGACTCGTCGCGCGTCTTGAACATTCGAACGGATTCGAGCATGAAGCTGCCCCTGTACCAGGTAGATGCATTCACGAGCACGCTTTTCGGCGGCAACCCCGCGGCCGTGGTGCCGCTGACGGAATGGCTGCCGGACGATGTGCTCGCGGCGATCGCCGCCGAGAACAACCTGTCGGAGACGGCATTCGTCCTGCCGCAGGCCGATCCCGCGCCGCTGCGCTGGTTCACACCGGCCGTCGAGGTGGACCTGTGCGGGCATGCGACGCTCGCCACCGCTCATATCCTGTTCCGCCACCTGCTCCCCGGGCGCGACCGGCTGGCCTTCTCGACCCGCAGCGGCACGCTCAGCGTCACGCGCACAGGCGAGCTGCTCAGCATGGATTTCCCGTCGCGCCCGGCGAGCGAGGTCGACATCACCGATGAACTCGTGGCCGCGCTGGGCCGCCGGCCGGTAAAGGCGTACCGCGCGCGCGATCTCATGGCAGTGTTCGATTCGGAGTCCGACGTGCGGGACCTCCGGCCGGATTTCCAGCGCGTGGCGGCGCTCGATGCGTTCGCCGTGATCGTGACCGCGCCGGGAAAGGAAGTGGATTTCGTGTCCCGCTTTTTCGCTCCCGCGAAGGGCATACCCGAGGACCCGGTCACCGGCTCCGCGCACTGCACGCTCATACCGTACTGGGCGGCGCGGCGCGGCAAGACGCAACTCACGGCGCGGCAGCTGTCGCGCCGCGGCGGCGAGCTCTATTGCACACTGCGCGGCGACCGGGTCGACATTGCCGGCCGCGCGGTGGAGTACCTGAAAGGAGAGATCACTGTTTGATGAAGCGTGGCCGGTGACCGGTGACCAGGGACCAGTCTCCAGCCCCTGCGGTTAGCCTGCCAATGGCAGACGTACAGGCTTGCCGCTGGCCAGCGAATGCTCGATGGCAAGAGTCCCTTCGAGCGCGGCGCGCGCCTCGCGCGCGGTGGCGAGGACGCAGGGCTTGCCCATGGAGAGATGATCCAGCCAGGCGCGCGTCTCGTTGGCGATCGGGCCCCAGAACTCTCCGAGCGCCCAGTCTCCCGGCGTGCCGCTCTGGAGGAAGACCATGTTCACTTCCTGGTCGGGCAGGTACACGTGCGGAATGCCCTTCTCGGTGTACATCAGCTGGTCCGTGTGGTCGTCGTCGAGGATGATGACGCCCTCGGTGCCCAGGATCTCGACCCGCGCCGCGTGGCCGCGCGCCGGGTATTTCTCGGGCAGCGCGTAGCTGATGCCCAGATTCACGACCGTCCCGTCGGCATACGTGAACACCGCCCAGTCGACGTCGTTCGCCTCGAACCCCGCCCGGGAGAGCACGCCCTTCTGTCCCCGCGCGTAGACCTCCGCGAGCTGCGTGCCGCCGAGGAGCCAGCCCATCAGGTCGACGTAGTAGGTCAGCGCGTCCACAACGGGCGTCGCGTGCCGGTCGCGGTTCAGCACGGCCATGCCCTGGGAACGCGAGTTGTAGACGCGCGCCGCACCGCCGACGATGGTGCCGACGCGGCCCTGCAAAATCTGCTCCTTCGCGATGAGATAGCGCTCCTTGTAGCGCCGGCTGTATCCCACCCGCACGCTGGCGCCGGCCTTCTCGACCGCGTGGATCACCCGGTCCGCGTCCGCGAGCGTCAAGGCGATCGGCTTTTCGACCAGGACGGGCTTCCCCAGCTCGATAGCCTTCAGCATGGGCGCGAGGTGCTCGCCTTCGCTGGTGGAAACGATGACGGCGTTGACTTCGGGGCGGGAGATGATCTCGGTGTTGTTGCCGGAATGAAACTGGGCGCCCGTTTTCTGCGCGAGGTCGCTCGCCTTCGCGGGGTCGGCGTCGGAAACCGCTATGAAGCGCACTGCGGGATGTCCCGCGGCGAGTCGCGCCCTCAGCGTGCCGATGCGGCCCGAGCCGACGATGGCGAGTCCCAGATCCTTGCGTTGAATGGCCGCCTCCCTTTGCGAAGCGCCATTCTAGCTGCTTCGCACCAGGGCGTGATCGCGTTCAGTTCGCGCTCAGTTCGCAATGAGTCCGGCGGATTTCGCCAGTTGCGTCCACTTCGTGATCTCCCGGGCGAGAAACTCGCCGAGTTCCTTCGGCGTCGTGCCCAGCGGCTCCAGCCCTTCCGCCGTCATGCGAATGCGCATGTCCTGCGTCTGCGAGACCGCGGCTGCCTCCCGGTGCAGCAGGTCGATGAGCGGCTTGGGCAGCCGGGACGGACCGAAGAGCCCGTACCACGCGACGGATTCGTAGCCGGGAACGCCCGATTCGGAGACGGTCGGCAGATCGGGCAGCGGCGGAAAGCGTTTCTCGCCCGTCACGGCGATCGCGCGCAGCCTGCCGCCGCGGACGAGCGGCAGCGCCCCCGCCATGCCGGCGAAGCTCACCTCCGACTCTCCCGTCGCCACCGCGATCATGGAAGCCGGCGCGCCCTTGTACGCGACGTGCTGCATGTTTACTTTCGCCATGGCCTTGAACAACTCGCCCGAGACATGGGTCGAGGTGGCGACGCCGGAGGAGGAATAGTTGATCTTGCCGGGCCGGGCGCGGGCGGCTGCGATCAGGTCGCCTATGCTCTTTATGGGATTGCTGGCCCCCACGACCACGATGTTGGGACTTACCGTCAGGAGAGAAACGGGAGCCAGATCGCGGCGCGTGTCGAACGGCAGCTTTGCGATGAGCGCCGGGTTGGTTCCGATTGCCGTGTGAGCCACGAAAAGCGTGTAGCCGTCGGGCTGGGCGCGCGCCGTCAGCTCGGTCGCGATCACGCCTCCGGCGCCGCCCCGGTTGTCGACCACGAACTGCACACCCAAACGCTCGCCGAGCCTTTGGCCGTATATCCGTGCGGTGGTATCCGCATTGCCCCCGGGAGGCTGGCCGACGATGAGGCGGACGGGCCGGGACGGATACTGCTGCGCAATCACCGCCGTGCTCAGGAGAAGCAGGAGCAGCGCGGAGAGAAGAAAGGATGAGGCATGAACGTGGAAGGATGACTCGAACGCTACGCTCGAACCTCGAAACAGGTCATCCTTCATCGTTCTGCCTTCATCCTTCTGCCTTCATCCTTCTGCGTCATGCTCCGTCCGCCGTCTGCATTCCTAGTCCGGTATCCCGTCCACGAGCGACGGTGACGGCTTGAGCTCGCCGCGGTCGATGCGCCGCACGAGCTCGGTTACCGCGGCGTGCGTAGGCGCAGGCACGCCCGCCGTCACCGCCCGTGCCGCCACCAGCCCGTTGGTATAGTCGATCTCCGAACGCCTGCCGCGCTCGACATCGCGGCCGACAGAGGATCGAGACGGCGCGGTCAGCGTTGACACGTACGACGCGAGTCCCTCGTCGACCTGCCGCTGTCCCCCGCTGTCGCCCTGCGCCGCGGCAACCCACGCGTCCGGCGCGACTCTCAGGATGCGCCCAAGTTGGAAGCCCTGCGCCCGCCCGACCACCACGGCCTCGGCGGCGAGCTTGAGGCCGAGCCGGTGCATCCTCCCGCGCTCGACGAATACGCTGAAGTTATCGAGGCCGGTGGCGCCGAGCAGCCCGTGCGTGACTGCGTTAGCCGAGAGCTTGGTCCAGCGCTCTCCCCACAGATTGGTCGTCACGGTCGCCGCGTCCACGGCGCCGAGTATGCCGGCCAGCTCCTGCGCGCGCGGGGTCACACCGCCGTGCGTTTCGCCGACGTAGAAAACCATCCGTTCGGAGCCGCCGGGCTGCCGATAGCGCGAGATGCGCCCGGGCGCGGTCAGATTGACGCTGATGGTGCTGGCGATACAGCCGACCGTCCTGCCCCAGCCCACCACGCCGGCGATTGCCTCCTCGTTGATGCTGTTCTGCAGCGAGACCACGTAGCCGGTGGGCGCGAGATACTGCTTCACCAGCGCCGCCGCCCAGGCCGTGTCGTAGGACTTGGTGGAGATGATGGCGATATCGACGGGCTTGCGCGAGAAGCCCTGCACCTCGGTGAGGTGCAACGCCCGGACGCGCACCGTGTGCTCGCCTTGCGCCTCGCTCAGGCGCAGCCCCCGCTCACGGATGGCGTCGACGTGCTCCGGCCATGGATCGACGAGCGACACGTCCTCTCCCGCGAGCGCAAGACGCCCGCCCGTGTAGCCGCCGACCGCGCCGGCGCCGATGATCGCGATATGTTTGCCCATTGCCTCCCCGCACGTTGCGGAGGAGTCTAACGTGCACGTGCCTAGCTGAACAGTAAGTGCGTGATTCGTGATTGGCGATTGGTGATTGGTCCTATTCGTCGGCGCGAAGCGCTTTGCGCAGACCGCGCACCAGCTTGCTGACCCGCGTTGCCTGTCCAACGCTTTGCGCGTCCGGCTTGAGGTATCGCAGGCGAATCGCGATTTGCAGTTGTGTTTGGAGCTCCGCCAACGAGCCGCACGATATCCCAAGAAACTGGTGAAATTCCTTTTCGGGAGTTCCTTGCAGATCCTTCGGCCAAGTTGGACGGAATAGACACGGCGGCGCGCCGGATCTGAGCCGTCAGACCAAATACCTCCCGACGGGGAAATCTCTCCGTATCTCGATACACTGCCTCGACAAGGTTCATCGCCTCCTGCCATGCAATCAAGTCATAATGAGCATTGGGAAACGACATACCGACCTACAACGCATCAGGCATCAACAGGTTTACAGGCCCAATCACCAATCGCCAATCACGCCGTTCCAGAAAGGAAGCAATGGACACAGAGCGTTTCGAAAAGGGGCTGAAGCTTCGACGCGAAGTGCTGGGCGACCGGTACGTCGACACCGCGGCGAAGAACACGACGGATTTCAACCGCCCGTTCCAGGAGTTCATCACCGAAAGCGTATGGGGCAACATCTGGAGCCGGCCCGGGCTCGACCGGCGGACGCGCGCGCTGATCAACATCGGGATGCTGACCGCCATGGGCCGCACGGAGGAAGTGAAGATCTACCTGCGCGCCGCGCCGAACATCGGCGTCACGCGCGAGGACGTGCGCGAGGTCCTGATGCAGACCGCGATCTACTGCGGCGTGCCCGCCGCGCTCGACAGCTTCAGGGCAGCGCAGGAGGTTTTCAGGGAGCAGGACGCCGGGAGCAAGTGAGAGAAGATCCTGATGCCGCTGTTCCATAGCTCTTCCGACCTGGACATGCACTACGAGATCGACGATTTCACCGACCCGTGGACCACGCCGGAAACCATATTGATGGTCACGGCAACCGCGAGAGCGGTGCGGCGTGGTACGGCTGGGTGCCGACGCTCGCGCGCCGCTACCGCGTGGTGCGTCCCGACACGCGCGGCTTCGGGAAATCCACGCCCATGCCGCGCGATTTTCCGTGGACGCTGGATCGGGGATTCCTACCCGTCGCCGTCACCGACACAGAGACATGCGCGCGGGCGACGCTGAACTTCATCGCCGAAAACGGCGGTTGAGCGGTCGCTCGCGACATTCGCGTAGGATGACCGAATGAAGATCCTCGGCGATTCCGTTGAAGCCATCGGGCACACACCCCTGATCAAACTCACGCGGGCCTCGGAGCTGACGGGATGCACGATCCTCGGCAAGGCCGAGTTCATGAACCCGGGCCAGTCGGTGAAGGACCGGCCGGGCCGGCAGATGATCCTGGAGGCCGAGAAGCGGAGGGAGATCGAGCCCGGCGGCCTGGTGGTCGAGGCGACGGCGGGCAACACCGGCATCGGCCTCGCACTGGTGGCCAACGCGCGCGGCTATCGCACGCTGATCGTCATCCCCGAAACGCAGAGCCGCGAGAAGAAAGACGTCCTGCGCCTCTACGGTGCGCAGCTGATGGAAGTGCCGGCGGCTCCCTACGCCAACCCCAACAACTATCAGCACATCGGCCGGCGCACCGCCGAAGCCTTGCGCAAGAGCGAGCCGCACGGGGTCTTCTTCGCCGACCAGTGGAACAACCTCGATAACCGCAAGGCCCACTACATTTCCACCGGGCCGGAAATCTGGGAACAGACCGGTGGCAAGGTCGACGGCTTTATCTGCTCCATAGGGACCGGCGGCACGGTCGCCGGGGTTTCCGAGTACCTGCGCGAACGGAAGAAAGACATCGCCATCGGCATCGCCGATCCAAGCGGCGCCGCCATGTACGACCTGTTCTCACGCGGCGAAGCCAAGGCCTCTCCCGGCAACTCGATCACCGAAGGCATAGGGCTCGGCCGCGTCACGCCCATCATCAAGGACCTCAAGGTGGACAAGCCCTACCTGATTCCGGACGATGAGGCGCTCGCAGTGATCTTCGATCTCCTGGAGCACGAGGGTCTGTGCGTGGGCGGCTCGACCGGCATCAACGTCGCAGGCGCGATCCGGCTCGCAAGAGACCTCGGAGCCGGCCACACGATCGTGACGATCCTCGCCGACTACGGCACGCGCTACCAGTCGAAGCTTTTCAACCCGGAATTTCTTAGGAGCAAGGGATTACCAGTACCGGATTGGTTAGAGCGGAAATTGGAGCTGCCCGACGTTTTTCAGAAGGCGTGACTAAAACCCATCTCAATATCAAGACGAAAACAACAGATAAACACAGAGCGCGCTGGTGGATGTCTGACTTTGCCTCCGCGATCTCACACATGCTTGAAAGCGCGCAGGTCGGATAGCTTTCCTCAAAAAATCCCTCCTACAACCCGTTGCTCCGTAGGCACCCCGCTCGGGCAGGAGGGGAAGTCCTCGCGCCTTCCCATTGTTCTTCGGCGCCTAACGGTATGTCTCTATCGTTTCTTAGTTCATTTTCGCGAGACGAACGGGTTTCCGCGCACATAAAAACGCAATAGTCGCTTCGCCCAATGCCCCGCATAGTCCACCCCGATCCGCGGACGCTTGACGATGGCCGGGCGCTCGAGGGCGCCGTCGTCGGCAATGTAGAAGCTGGTGCTCAGGAGGTCGTGCCCGTTCATCCGCTTGTCTATCCCCATCGCCTTGCATAGCAGTCCCGGGCCCTGGGTGCGACCTTCGACGTTCCGCACCGGCTCGAGCGCCCGCAGCAGCACCGCGGAGGCCGTGCCCTCAGCCTGCGTGACAACGTTCACGCAGTTGTACATGCCGTAGATGAGATAAACGTAGGCGTGCCCGGGCGGACCGAACATCACCTGGGTGCGCGCGGTCCGTCCTCTCGCCGAATGCGCGGCCAGGTCGTGCGGCCCGAGATACGCCTCGACCTCGACGATGCGCGCGACGCGCGCCACGCCGCCGGCTCGATGGACGAGGAGCTTGCCGAGCAGCTCGCGGGCGACCTGGACGGTGTCGCGGTCGTAGAACTCGCGGGGGAGTCTGCGCAGCATGTGATGACGCAACTACCAAGCCACAAATCCCAAATCACAAGCAAGCATCAAGCACCAAATCCCAACTCACAAGCGCGTTTGGAGTTTGATGCTTGAGCCTTGGTGCTTGAAGTTAAGCCACGGCTTTCGCCTTGCGCAGCGCCGCGATTTCCGCCGAGGTGTAGCCGACCGCCGCGAGCACCGCATCGGTGTGCTCGCCGAGCCGCGCCGGCGGCCGCTCGATCGACGGGCCGTCATGGGCGAACTTGAACGCGGCGAGTGGCACCGTTACCGGTTTATTCACGCCGGGCACCTTCTCGTGGGTGTGCAGCACGCGGCGATGCTTGAGCTGCCCGTCCTGGAGCGTCTCGTGCGTCTCGCGCACCCGGGTCGCCGGCACGTGCTTGCTCTGCAAGTAATCCTCCCATTCCTGCGCCGTCTTCTGCTTGAGCCTGGAGGCAATCATCCCGTGCTTCTCGTCGTAACGCGCAGAGCGCTCTTCCAGGCTGGTGCGCTCGGCCTCGGCGGCCTCGCCGATGGCGTTGTAAAACCGCCGGTGCTGCCTCCGGTTCGAAGCCGCGAGCTGGATCAGCCCGTCGCTCGCCTCGTGCATCGAGGACTCCGGAAAGCGCATCTTGTTGCCGGCGCGCTTCTGATGCTTCCCGGTGTGGTAGTAGTCGGTGATGTGAGAGCTTTGCAGGATGAGCGCGACGTCCAGCATCGCCATGTCTATGTGCTGGCCCCTGCCCGTGCGCATCGTCTGGTAGAGCGCCGCCGAGACGGCAAAAGCGCCCATGGTTCCAGTCGCGTAGTCGATCACGGGGACGCCCGTCTTGATCGGTCCGCTTTCGGGCGTCCCGGTCGCTGCCGTGATGCCCGAGGTCGCCTGGATCGCGTGGTCGTACGCGGTCTGGTTGCCCCGCGGGCCGTCCTGCCCGAACGCCGTCATGGATGCGTAAACGAGCTTCGGCTTGAGCCGGGCCATGTCCTCGTAGCCCAGCCCCAGCGCCTTGAACGCTCCCGGCCGGTAGTTCTCGATCAGCACGTCCGCCCAGTCGCGCACCAGGCGCTTCAACGCCTCGCGGCCGCCTTCCGTCTTGAGGTCGAGCGCGATCGAGCGCTTGTTGGACCCTTGCGTCATGAATCCCGTGCCCATGAGCGCCTTGTTCAACTCCTGATCGCCGCCGGATTCCCTGCTCTGGTCCGGCTCGTTCGGGTCTTCCACCTTGATCACGTCGGCGCCCAGCACCGCCAGCTGGTACGCCGTGAACGGCCCGGCGAGCACGTGGGTGCAATCGAGTACCTTCACTCCTTCAAATGGCCGCATGCTCTTCTCCTCACTTTGGGTACGTGAAATCCCGGCCACGGAATCACACGGACGGGCACGGACGTTGAAGAAGTGCTGGACGACATTCCGTGTGTTTCCGTGTGGGTCCGTGGCTGTACTGGACTTTCAGCCTTACTTTGACGAATTCGCAACTACTCTGCCGAGCCGTCCACAAGCTGGCACGCTCGCGCGCGCACCGCGCGGGAGCGCGGCGCCATTGTAGCTCAGGGCGAACAGTTAGTTCATTGAACAGGAGGAAACGGAGATAACGGAGAGCAAAACCAATCTCTGTTCCCTCTGTTGCCTCCTGTTGGATCGCAGCTGATCCGGGTCAGGCGCGCTGCCGGGAGGCGCGGGCAACGAGCTTGTGCGCGAGTTCCCCGAGGCGCGCCAGCGCGTTTTCGATGCGCGGCGTCCAGGGGACGGCGCAGGAAAGTCTCAGGCAGTTGTGAAAGCGGTCGGTGGCAGAGAACATCGGGCCCGGCGCTAGGCCGATCCGCTCCTGCAACGCCTGCTCGTACAGCGCCACCGCGTCGCAGCCCTTCGGCAGCTCGACCCACAGCACGAAGCCGCCGCTCGGCCGGGTCGCCCGCGTGCCCGGCGGAAAATGCTTCGCGACCGCCGATTGCGTCAGCCCGGTCAGGCGCGCGTACGTGCGCTGCATCGTGCGCAGATGCCGTTCGTGCCCGCCGTTCTCGAGGAACTCTGCGACCGCGAGTTGCAGCAGCTCCGGCATGCCGCCGCTGCTCATGAACTTCAGGATGCGCACCTGCTCGTAGTAGCGCCCGGCCGCCACCCAGCCGACCCGGAAGCCGGGAGCGAGGCTCTTGGTGAACGACGAGCACAGCATCACCAGCCCCTTCCGGTCGTAGGCCTTGGCCGCGTACGGCGGCGTCGCGGCGAAGGAGAGCGCGTTGTAGACGCCGTCCTCGATCAACGGGATGTCGCGCTCGGCGAGCATCTGGACCAGCCGCTTCTTGGCCGCGTCCGGCATCGTGCTGCCGAGCGGGTTGCTGACGTTGGGCATGAGGAGGCACGCCTTGATCCTGTCGCGATCGAGCGCCAGCTCCAGCGCCTCCAGGGACACGCCGTCGCGCGGGTGGGTGGGGATCTCGAGCGCCTTCATGCCGAGGCTCTCGATGATCTGCAGGACGCCGAAATACGTCGGCGATTCGAGGGCGATCGTGTCGCCCGGGCGCGCCACCGCGCGCAGGCACAGGTTGAGCGCCTCCATGCAGCCGTTCGTGATGATGATCTCGTCCGGCGTCGTGCTGACTCCCCAGTCGCGCGCCCGCAGCGCGATCTGACGGCGCAGCTCCTCGCGGCCCGGCGGTATGCCGTAGGTGGCCATCGCTTCCGGGTGGCGGCGCCAGACCGAGGAGACAATGCGCTGCAGCTTGGCGGTGGGAACGAACTCGGCGCCGGGTATCGCAGCCCCTAAAGGAACCACGTCGGGATGGCGGCATGCCTCCACTACGCGGGAGACCAGGTCCTGCACGCCCACCAGCCGCGCCGCGCGCGGGGGCCGGCTGGTGACGGGCTCCTCGATCCCGCGCTGCGGCGTTCGCACGTAGTACCCCGACTGCGGCCGGGCCTCGATCAGCCCGCGATTCTCCAGCACGGCGTAGGCCTGGAGGACGGTCGAGATGCTGACGCGCCGCTGGCGGCTCAGATGACGCACCGACGGCACGCGATCACCGGGGCCCAGCGTCCCCGTGTTGATCAGCGTCGAAATGTCCTGTGCGACGGACTCGTAAAGTATGGAGCCGGTTTGCGTTTCCATGGCGTTCCCCTTTGCCGGTACCACTGTAGTCCACCGGCGGCGCGCGACCAGTGACAGTTGACCGGAGTTGGCATAGGTACAGTTTTCATTTCACCCAACTGTTCTGCGCACAGTGTACCCAATGTGAATCTGTTCCGCTGGGGCCCCGCCGCCTAGCATGAGCAACATCGTTACTTCCCAGGAGAACCTCATGCAGGGCCTTACGCTCCAACCGCTACCGTTCCCGAGGACCGGGACCCTGAACGTGCTCTCATGGAAACGTTTCTGGCAGGCCGTGGTCCGCCGTGTGGTCGGGCTCGGCGCCGACATCTTCACCGTGCGGCTCGCTGCCGGGCAGGAGCTGCAGCTCCACGATGTCGCGGGCTGGAGCGTCGTGTGCCGCAGCGGCGCCGTGTGGATCACGCAGGAGGCCGACGCCCGGGACATCTTTCTGAAGAGCGGCGAAGGTTTCGCACTGGATCGCGGCGGCCTGGCCATCGTCCGCGCCTGCCACGACGCCATGGTGGCTATCCGCACACCGATCGGCCGGGCAGCCGCGGGCCGCTCGCAAGGCAGCGCGCACGCCGGTGGCGCCGATCTCGCGGCGGCCGACGATCGGGCGGACCTCAACTGGTTGCGATCGGTGTACCCGGAATCCGGGCCGTGGAACGATCCCGCCTCCTACCGCAGCGCGGGTTTGCTCTGAGAGACTGGGGACAGAGAACAGCCCGGGACCAATCTAGTCTCCAGTCCCCCTGGTCATCTGCAAATCGATGGCCCTCTGCTTGAGCGTACTGTCCGCCTTCAGCACGTGCTTCGCGACCTTGTGGGTCGGCGTGTGGGGCAAACTATCGGCGAACAGCACGAAGCGCGGCACCTTCATCGCAGCGAGCCGCTCTCCGCACCACCGCGCAATCTCGTGCGCGGTCAAGGTCACGCCCGGCTTGGGAACGACCGCCGCCAGGATTTCGTCCTCTCCCAGCTCCGAAGGCACCGCCACCGCCGCGACCTCGAATACGCCGGGGTGCTCCTGGATCACGCGATCGATCTCGGCCCCGGCAATGTTCTCGCCACGGCGGCGGATGATGTCCTTCTTGCGCGTCACGAAGTAGTAATGCCCCTCTGCATCCCGCTTCACCAGGTCGCCCGTCATGAACCAGCCGTCCCGGAACGCGGCCCGCGTCTGTTCCGGATCGCGGAAGTACCCTTGCATGATGATGGGCGTCCTGACGGCCAGTTCGCCCGCTTCGTTCGTCGCGACGTCGCGCCCTTCGTCGTCGAGAACCCTGCACTCCGCCCACGGACGCGTCGGATCGGGGTGGAGCGCGACCGGCCCCATGCTGCCGGGCTTGCGCGGCCCGTCGAACAGCGTCGCTGTGACGCCCGGTATCTCCGTCATGCCGAAGCCGCCGACGAGATGCGGGATGCCGAACTCGTCGCGAAACGTCTCCAGGACGTTCTGCCGCGCGCCGTACACCCGGCGTATGCGGTGCGCCGGGCGGTACTCGCTGCGCGGCCGCTCCTTGAGGATCGTGCCGATGGCATCGATGATGTTGACTTCCGTCGCACCGGTCAGGACTGCAGTATCCCAGAACGTGGATGCCGCGAATCGCGGGACAACCGCTGTCGAGCAACCTGCAGCGAGCGTACCGGCGATCGAATAGAACAGCGCGTTCATGTGAAAGAGCGGCAGCACGATCATCACGCGGTCGTCGTCCTGCAGGCGGACGCGCTGCACGAACGCCTCTCCGCACGTGACGAAGTTGCGCTGGCTGTGCATCGCGCCCTTGGGAAACCCGGTCGTGCCGGAGGTATAGATGATGAGGCACGTGTCGTCGGCCGTGACCGGGGGCGGTGAAGTCAACTCCGGCTGGCGGGCGAGCTCGTCGAAGAAATTCGGCGCGCCCTCGCGCGCGGCATCGATCAGCAGGACCCAGGGCGCCGGCCCCAGGTCCCGGCACGCTTCCCGCACGACCGCGAACGTTTCCTCGCTGCACACGATGCCGGCCACCCCGGCGTGCTTCAGAACATAGCCCACCTCCTGCAAGCCGAACTCCGGGTTGCTCGGCACCATGATCGCGCCGATGCGCGCGCACGCGAAAAGGGTGAGGACGTGAGCGTCGCTGTTGCGCGCGATGATCCCGACCCGGTCGCCCTTCGTCACGCCCCGCGCGGAAAGCATCTGCGCGACACGCAGCGCGGCGGCGTGGAATTCAGCCCAGCTCCAGGTCCTGCCCTGATGGATGAGAAACGCGCGCCGCGGGTCGGCGCGCATCCGGCTTTCGAACGCTCCGATGAGCGTGTAATCGTGCTCCGGGTAGAGTCGCAGGACTTCGAGGGGTTGTTTCATACCGCTTCGTACTTCGAAAAATTGAACCGCCAAGACGCCAAGGCCACCGAGAGAAACAACATGGACTTAGCGGAGGATCACGTAACGGGCCCGTGGTAAGAGAAAGCGACAACCCTCTCGTTCCGGACCCTGCACATCCGGGATCGCTCGGATCTCATTGTGAATTGCTTGGCGGTCTCCGTGTCTTGGCGGTTGCTTTGTTTTTCAAACAGTCACCGGAGCGCCCGACTCCATCGAGCGGTTGATCGCTTCCATCGCCGCAACCGCCTCGACCAT
>DASRJL010000021.1:0-30780 GCA_035649495.1 Burkholderiales bacterium
AGCCGACGGCAGATGAGCTTGTTCGGCAGCCCCTCACAGAGGAGTGCGAGCACCTCCAGTTGGCGCGGCGTAAGGTGCGCGGGATTCACTTCCCGGCGGTCCGGGGCGATCGCCGCCGGCTCGGGCCACTGCCTGTATTCCGTTGCGGGTATCGCTGCAGCACCACGGCCTGCGAAAGCGAGGTTCGACGAAGCGTCCTTCATGGTGACCCCCTGTTCGTTGATTCGCGCTGCTTTGACGGCGCGACACAGGGACCACTCTACGGGGTTGCATCAGACCGGGAAGTGCGTAAGCGCACCGGTATTGACCGATTCGGGGGAAGGAAGAAACCGGTGCGGGTCCGGGCGGACCCGCACCGGGGCGGTGCTTACTGGCTCAGGGCGGGATCGGACGCGCCGGCGGCGAACCGGTCGGCGCGGGTCGTGGTGCCGACCCAGATGACGTCGTCGCCGCTGGAGGGGAACTCCATCGGAGCACGTGCGATCTCGGTCGCATGCCGGTCGGCGTAGGTCGAGCTGCCGACCCACAGGACTTCGTCGCCGCTCGACGGGAACGCCATCGCCGGCGCCGCCTTTTCACCCGCGTACCGGTCGGCGTAGCTCGACGCGAATTGCATCGTGATGACGTCGTCGGTGGCCAAGGGGGGGAACGCGAGCGCCGCTTGCGCGCCGGCGACGAGGGATGCCACAACCACAGCTTGAATGATGCGTTTCATCGTAGTCTCCTTGAATGTCTTTGGCGTGCGCCTTTGCGTTTCGTTTATCCAAGGCCCTCGAAGCGGCGCATCCTGCTTTCCCGGCCCAGATCTCTGGTCGCGTGCTGCGACATCGATGGGCGCATCCTATTCGTTGGAAGCGCCGGCGAAAATCAGCTAGTGAGCCTAAGCCAGCCTAGGTCCATCGCTGTGCGCAAACGTACCGGTCTAGGCGCTCCGATGGATTCAATTTCCCGCCGTACGGCGGAGGATGCGTACTGCGATCACGAAGATCGCCACGAACACAAGGAGAGGCATCCATGAACACGATCGAGCAACCGGAAGCGCCGGGCCGCGGTTCCCGCAAGTCCACGGGCGGCGAGCGCGGCGCACGCCCCGCCTCAGCCGATATCGTGCTGCTCCTCGTCACGATCCTCACGCTGATGGGCGTCGCCGCGGGAATCGCGATCGGATTCCCGATGGCGCTGGAGGTCGTCGCGACCCAGGCGCACGCCGCCATGGTTGCATCCCCGGATACCGGGGCGCGTCGACGGGCGGAAGAGAAGCACCTCTGGGGATCTGACTCCGGAGAGGCGCCGGAAGAGGAGATCGAGGAGTACGACGAGCCGCTTATCGTCGACGACATCCGTTCCGAGGAACGGATGTACGCCGCGGATCAAACCACGGCTTTGTCCGATCGCTCAACCCCGCAACCGTCCACCACCAACCGCTGAGGAGTACGCCATGTCATATCTCATCGAGCTGCGAACACCTACGTGTCCCGCGACCTACGTGCTGGCGCAAGCCGCGAGCCGCGACGACGCCCGCGCGCTGATCGACGCCCAGCTGGGACGCGTCGAGGATCTCGACGACGTGGAAATCGTCGCCGTCCACACCATCCACTAGGGACTAGAGATTAGGGACTAGGGACTGGAACACCGGGGACCGGACGTTACAAGTCTCCAGTCTCTAGTCTCCGGTCTCTGGTCGGGACGCTAGCCGAGATTCGGTGCCAGCCATCGCTGCGCCTCCTCGACGGGCATGCCCTTGCGCCGCGCGTAGTCCTCGAGCTGGTCGCGCGCGATCCTGCCGACCGCGAAATACTGGGACTGCGGGTGCGCCAGGTAGAATCCGCTCACCGAGGACGCCGGCCACATGGCGAAAGACTCGGTCAACTGCATTTCGACTTCGTCCGCGCGCAGCAACTCGAAGAGCGCCGCTTTCTCCGTGTGATCCGGGCAGGCGGGATACCCCGGCGCGGGGCGTATGCCGCGGTAGCGTTCCGCTATGAGCGCCGCGCTGTCGAGATCCTCCTCCTTCGCATAGCCCCAGATTTCGCGGCGCACGCGCTTGTGCAGCGCCTCGGCGAAAGCTTCGGCCAGCCGATCGGCCAGCGCCTTGTAGAGGATCGCGTTGTAGTCGTCGTGCTGGTCTTCGTACGCCTTCAGGCGGCGCTCCATGCCGAGGCCCGCGGTAACGGCGAACGCGCCGACGAAATCGGCCGCGCCCGAGTCCTTCGGCGCAACGAAGTCGCCGAGGCACAGGTTGGGATTGCCGGTGGGCTTGCGGTTCTGCTGGCGCAGGTTGTGCCAGGTCATCAGCACGCGCTTGCGCCCGGCGTCGGCATAGATCTCGATATCGTCGCCGCCGTTCACGCTGTTGGCGTGAAACAGGCCGAACACCCCGTTCGCGCGCAGCCACTTGCCCTCGATGATTTTCCTGAGCATGGCCTGTGCGTCGGCGTACACCTTCCTCGCCTCGCCGCCGACGACCGGATCGTCGAGTATCTCCGGATAGCCGCCGGCCAGATCCCACGTCTGGAAAAATGGGCCCCAGTCGATGTGCCCGGCGATCTCCGCCAGATCGTAGTTCCTGAGATGCTTCAAGCCGAGAAACGCCGGCCGGGAGGGCTGGTATCCCTGCCAGTCGCTCTTGAAGCGGTTGGCGCGCGCTTCCGCCAGCGGAATGAGCTCCGGTCCTTTCTTGCCTGCGTGCTGCGTGCGCACGCGGTCGTACTCCGCGCGCACTTCCTCGAGGTACTTGCGCCGCACGGTTTCGTCGTCGGCCAGCAGGTTGCTGCAGACGTTCACGCTGCGCGAAGCGTCCGGCACCCACACCGTCGGCCCGTTGGTATAGCCCGGCGCGATCTTGACCGCCGTATGGGTGCGCGAAGTCGTGGCACCACCGATCAGGAGCGGCAGGGTGAAGCCCTGGCGCTGCATTTCCTGGGCGACGTTCGCCATTTCCTCCAGCGAAGGCGTGATGAGGCCGGAGAGGCCGATGATGTCGACTTTCTCGGCGCGTGCCATTTCCAGTATCTTCTGGCACGGCACCATGACGCCCATGTTGACGACTTCGTAGTTGTTGCACTGGAGCACGACCGACACGATGTTCTTGCCGATGTCGTGCACGTCGCCCTTCACGGTGGCGATGACGATCTTGCCCTTGGGCTTGGACGCTTCGCCGGAGGCGTCGGCGAGCCGCGCCTTCTCTTCCTCGATGAACGGGATCAGGTGGGCGACCGCCTGCTTCATGACCCGCGCCGACTTCACGACCTGCGGCAGGAACATCTTGCCCGCGCCGAAGAGATCGCCGACCACGTTCATTCCGTCCATGAGAGGACCTTCGATCACCTCTATCGGCCGCCCGCCGGCGTCCGCGATCCTGCGCCGCGCCTCCTCGGTGTCCTCGATGATCCACTGCGTGATGCCATGCACGAGCGCGTGGGACAGGCGCTTCTCGACCGGCTCCTGGCGCCATTCCAGGTTCTGCTCCTCGCGCGCGCCGCCCGCCTTCAGCGTGCCGGCGAACTCGATCATGCGCTCGGTCGCGTCCGGCCGCCGGTTCAGGACGACATCCTCCACGCGCTCGCGCAGCTCGGGCGCAAGATCGTCATAGACCCCGACCATCCCGGCATTGACGATGCCCATGGTCATGCCCGCTTTGATCGCGTGGTACAGGAACACGGTGTGTATCGCCTCGCGCGCCGGGTCGTTGCCGCGGAAGGAGAAGCTCACGTTCGATACGCCGCCGCTCACCTTGGCGCGCGGCAGATGCTCCCGTATCCAGCGCGTCGCCTCGATGAAATCGACCGCGTAGTTGCTGTGCTCCTCGATCCCGGTGGCAATGGCGAAGATGTTCGGGTCGAAGATGATGTCCTCGGCGGCGAATCCCACGCGGCGGGTCAGGATCTCGTACGCGCGCTTGCAGATCTCGGTCTTGCGCTCGAACGTGTCGGCCTGGCCCTGCTCGTCGAAGGCCATGACCACGACCGCAGCGCCGTAGCGCTTGCACAGGTGCGCGTGGTGCACGAACTGTTCTTCGCCTTCCTTCATGCTGATCGAGTTGACCACGGGCTTGCCCTGCACGCACTTCAACCCGGCCTCGATCACTTCCCACTTCGACGAATCGATCATCACCGGCACGCGCGCTATGTCGGGCTCCGTCGCCAGCAGGTTGAGAAAGCGCGTCATCGCCGCCTTCGAATCGAGCATGGCCTCGTCCATGTTGACGTCGATGATCTGCGCCCCGTTCTCCACCTGCTGGCGGGCGACCGCCAGCGCCTCGTCGTACTGCCCGTTCAGTATCAGGCGCGCGAAAGCGCGGGAGCCGGTCACGTTGGTGCGCTCGCCGACGTTCACGAACAAGGAACCCTCATCGATGTTCATCGGCTCGAGCCCCGAGAGCCGCAGCTTGTGGTCGCCCGCCGGTATCGCCCGCGGCGGAAGACGCTTCACAGCCCGCGCGATGGCCGCGATGTGCTCGGGCGTAGTGCCGCAGCAGCCGCCGGCAATGTTCACGAAGCCGGATTGCGCAAACTCCTCCAGCAGGGACGAGGTGATGTCGGGTGTCTCGTCGAATCCGGTCTCGCTCATGGGATTCGGCAGTCCGGCATTCGGATAGACACAGATTGCGGTATCGCAGACCCTGGAGAGCTCCGCGATATACGGCCGCATGAGCGCCGCACCGAGCGCGCAGTTCAACCCTATGGTGACGGGCTTCGCATGCCGCACGGAATTCCAGAACGCTTCCACCGTCTGGCCGGAGAGGATGCGGCCGGAGGCGTCGGTAACAGTGCCCGACACCATGACCGGGTAGCGCTCGCCGCTTTCCTCGAAGAACTGGTCGATGGCGAAGAGCGCCGCCTTGGCGTTCAGCGTGTCGAATATGGTCTCGACGAGGAACAGATCGACGCCCCCTTCCGCGAGCGCGCGCGCCTGCTCGAGGTAGGCCGCGGCCAGTTCGTCGAAAGTGACGTTGCGCGCGCCCGCGTCGTTCACGTCGGGGGAAATCGATGCCGTTTTCGGAGTCGGGCCGAGCGCCCCGGCCACGAATCGCGGTGCCGCCGCGGTCGAAAACTTCAGGCAAGCCGCTTTCGCGAGAGTCGCGGCCTCGACGTTCATCTCGGTGACCAGGTCCTCCATGTGATAGTCGGCCTGGGCGATGCGCGTTGCGCCGAACGTGTTGGTCTCGACGATGTCGGCGCCCGCGGCCAGGTACTGCTCGTGGATGTCCTGGATCGCCTGCGGCTGCGTCAGCACCAGCAGCTCGTTGTTGCCCTTCACGTCGTGCGGGTGGTTCGCGAAGCGCGGACCGCGATAGTCCGCCTCGCCGAACTTGTAGCGCTGGATCATGGTGCCCATGGCACCGTCGAGGATCAGGATGCGCTCCCTGAGAAGCGCGGCCAGGCGTTGCGTGCGGTCGGTCATGACAGCCGGCGAGTACGGGACGTGAGCAAAGTTGTTGATTTTACCCGAGTTCCCGGGCGGGATCGCTCGCGGGCAACGACCTCATGCCTGTGCCCTGCCGCCGTCGGCGCGGCCGGGATCCCGCCCCCTCCGCGCCTCGATCCCGAGATAGGTGAGCCACGCGAGCCATCCAGCCGTCACCAGCCCGAGCATGCCGAGCGCGAGGCTCGCGCCGTGGCCGGAGACGAGCGGCGCGACCAGCCCCGCGGTGATCGCGCCGCAGGCGCTCTGTATGAATCCCTGCAGCGACGCGGCGAGCCCGCGGTTGGCGGGAAAGAGGTCGATGGCGAGGAGCACGATGCTCGGCATGGCGAGCGCCATTCCCAGTCCGTAGATCATGAACGGAAGCACCGTCCACGGCAGCGCTGCAGGGGCGAGCGCGTGATAGAGCACGTTGAGGAGCGCGGCGCCGAACATGACCGCGTACGCGAGCCCGATCGTCCTCTTCTGGGTAATCCTGCCCGCGCTGCGTCCCGAGATCCAGGCGCCGACCATGATGCCCGCGATGCCGGGCACGAAGAGCACCGCGAATTGCGTTTCGTTCAGGCCGAGGAGATCGTAGATGACCGCGGGCGCCGCGGCGACGTACAGGAACCCGCCGCCCCAGTTGAGACCCGTCGCCAGCGAAAGGAGGATGAGCCGTCCGCTTCGTCCCAGCCTGAAATAGCTCGAGGCGAGCGGAACGGGCGCAAACGGATGGCGCGCCGCGGGCGGGTGAGTCTCCGGCAGGCGGAACCAGCACACGACGAAGAGCAGCGCGGCATAGCACGCGAGAAAAACGAAGATGGCGTGCCAGGTGTAGCGGGAGAGGAGCCACCCGCCGATGACGGGCGCGATGGCGGGCGCGATCCCGAAGATCATCGTCACGAGCGACATCAGCCGCTGCGCGGCGAAGCCTTCGTACGTGTCGCGGATGATCGCGCGGCCGACCACCATCCCGGACCCGGCCGATATCCCCTGCAACGCGCGGAAAGCCAGCAGTTGCGCGAAATCCCGCGCGAGGGCGCACCCCACCGTCGCCACGATGAATAGCGCGAGGTTCGCGAGGATCACGGGGCGCCGCCCGAAGGAGTCCGACAGCGTGCCGTGAAAGAGCATCATCACCGCGAACGCGATGAGGTAAACGGACATCGTCTGCTGCACCTGCAGCGCAGTCAGGGAGAAGTCGCGCGCGATCGCTGGAAACGCCGGGAGGTAGCTGTCGATCGAGAACGGGCCGACCATCGCCAGGCCTGCCAGGACCAGGGCGAGCAGCTCCATCGACGGTCTGCCGGAATGGGGATTTCGAGCGAAGGTCGGGAAAATCGCGCGATCCTTACTGGACGCTATTTAATAGACGACCGCCCGAGACATCCGCGAATCCTATGATGACTTTCCATCTTCGGTAGCGCACCACATTAGTGCCATCAATTTCAGGACATCGCATGGCGACGGTACTCGCGATCGCCAGCCGTTGCGGGAGAACGCGTGGGACTTGGAATCCGCGATTCACAACACTTGATGCGTTGAATCAGGACGTGTGATAAATCACGAGACTTGGTGGTTCCTGAGGGCGCCGGCATACCATAGTGCGCGTCCCCCTATTGTTCCTTTACTCCGGCCGCTTCGATCACTTTCGTCCACTTCGCGATCTCCACCTGCAGGAACTTCCTGAGCTCCTCGGAGGCAGCCGGGGCGGGCTCCGCGCCCTCACGCGCCAGAGCGGCGACGAAATCCGGCATCCCGGAGATCGTGTTGATCTGCGTGTTGAGCTTCGCCACGACAGGCTTCGGCACGCCGGCCGGGGCGAGCACGGCCCACCAGTTGATCGCCTCGTAGCCGGGCAGCGCGGCCTCCGCGATCGTCGGCACGTCGGCAATCGCCGCTATGCGTTTCGCCGAAGTCACACCCAGCGCACGGACGCGGCCTGCCTGCACGCCGGGAATCGCGGCCGGGACGGAGGCGATGGTGAGCTGGATCTCGCCGCCGAGGAGCGCGATCATGTTGGGGCCGCCGCCCTTGTAGGGCACGTGCGTCCACTTCACGCCGGCCATGCTCGCGAAAAGCTCTCCCGCGAGATGCGTAATGCTGCCGGTGCCCGCAGAGCCCAGGGTGAATTTTCCCGGTGCGGCCCGCGCCGCGGCGATCAGCTCCTTCGCGGTCTTCACGGGAACCGACGGATGCGCGAGCAGTATGTTGGCGCCGGTGCCTATCAGAGCCACCGGCGCGAAGGAGTCGATCGGATGGTAGCGTATGACTTTCCGGTACAGGCCGGCGCTGGTCGCATAGCTCGCCGATATCAGAAGCAGCGTATGACCGTCTGCCGCGCTTTTCGCGGCAATCTCCGAGCCGATCGTGCTGCCCGCTCCCGGGCGATTGTCGACGACCACCGTCTGACCCCAGGCCTCGGTCAGCTTCTGTCCCAGGATGCGCGCGAAGATGTCGGCGGCGCCAGCCGGCGCGAACCCGATGATGACGCGGATCGGCTTCGTCGGAAACGATTGCGCGAGAGCCTCGCCCGGCAGGAGCAACCACAATGCGGTCAGTAGAAGCGCGGTCCTGCGGCGGGCATTTTCCATCGATACTCCATGTTGCATAATCCCGAACATTCAATCCTGTTCCCCAGGTGGACATGAGCAAGGAACCGGCACGATCGCGGCTGCAGGTGATGGCCGTCGCTTCTCCAGAGGACTACGCTCGCGACCCGACCCGCTGGGGCAGCGCCGAGGTCGCCGCACATTTCCCGGATTTCGCGCACCTGGACGTGCGCACGACGGGCGCGGTGATACGCCTGCGCCACGGCGGATCGGGCCCGCCGCTCCTCCTCGTCCACGGTAACCCGCAGAACCACACCTGCTGGTACCGGATCGCGGCGCGCCTCGCGCAACACTACCACGTCATCCTGCCCGACCTGCGGGGCTACGGAGACAGCTCGCTCCCCGACCCCGGGCCCGATCACGTCAACTACAGCTTCCGGGCGATGGCGCAGGACCTGCTGGAGATCATGGACCAGCTGGGCTACCGCGAGTTCTACGTGGCAGGCCACGACCGCGGCGCGCGCACGACGCACCGCATGTGCATGGATCATCCCGAGCGCATCCTCAAGGTGTGCCTGATGGACATAGTGCCGAACTACTACGTGTGGACGCACACCACAAAGAACTGGGCGATCGGCACCTGGCACTGGGGATTCATGGCGCAGCCGGAGCCGTTCCCCGAGCGCCTCATCAGCGCGGTGCCGGCGGAATACTTTCTGAAAAGCCGCATGGTGATCCGCGGCGGGACCGGGCTCGGCTTTCTCACGGACAGCGCGCTGGCGGAGTACGTGCGCTGTTACACGCCGAAGACGATCACGGGCTCGTGCCGCGACTATCGCGCCTGCGCGACCTGCGATTTCGCCATGGACACGGCGGACAAGGACAGGAAGATCGCCATGCCGCTGCTTCTCCTGTGGGGCGCGCGCGGCCATCCTCCGGAGCGCGCGCGCGAGTTCGTCGACATCTGGAAGCACTACGCCACCAACATCGCGGCGTTCGAGCCGCTGCCGTGCGGCCACTACATGCAGGAAGAGATGCCGGAGCAGATCTTCGACCACTACCGGAAGTTCTTCGTGTAACCTGCGCGCCCACGTCAATCGATACGCGCGCCGGAGAGCTGCACGAGCTTCCCCAGCTTGGCCATCTCGGACTTGATGTGCGCGGCAAACGTCTCGGGCGTACTGCTCATCGGCGCGGCGCCGACCCTGGCGTAGACTTTCTGTATTTCCGGCAACTGCACCGCCTTTACGAACTCCGCGTTAACGCGATCGACTATGGCGGCCGGCACGCCGCGAGGGCCCAGGACGCCGGTGTAGAGCACGAGCTCGAAGTCCTTCAGGCCCGCCTCCTTCATCGTCGGTACGCCGGGCGCCGCGTCCGTCCGCTGCGGCGTGGTGACCGCCAGCGCGCGTAGCTTGCCCGCCTCGACGTTCGGCAGCACCGGCGGCGTCGTGGCGAACGAAACCGCGATCTCCCCGCCCAGGAGCCCCGTCACGAGCTGCGGACTGCCCTTGTACGGGACATGCACCATCTCGATGCCGGCCATGGATTTCAGCATCTCGGCGGCCAGATGCACGATAGTGCCGTTGCCCGAGGAGCCGTGCGCGATCTCGCCCGGGCGCTTCCTCGCGAGCGCAACCAGGTCCTTCACCGACTTGACCGGCAGGGACGGATGCACGATCAGCACGAGCGGGCTCGTCGCGATGAGACCTATCGGCGTAAAGTCGCGCACCGAGTCGTAGGGGAGGCGCCGGTAGAGGCTGGCGTTGATCGCGTGCGTGGTCATGTCCTGCAGAAACAGCGTGTAGCCGTCCGGGGGCGACTTGGCGACGTGATCGGAGGCGATCGTCGTGCCCGCGCCCGACCGGACGTCGACCACGACCTGCTGGCCCATGCTCGTGGTGAGCCTCGCGCCTATCGCCCGGGCGAGCACGTCGGAAATGCCGCCGGCGGTAAACCCATGGACTATGCGCACCGGCCTGGAAGGGTACTCCGGCTGCGCCGAGGCGAACGGTATGCTCGTGACCAGCGCAGACACAAGCGCGGCGACACGGCAAGCTGCGTTCATATGGCGGGTCCGATGGTCTGCTGAAAAATCATGCTAGCACGCGCAGGGAACCCGTAACGCCGGCGCCCAAAGCATGGCACACTAGTGGCGCGACACCTTCATTTCGAAACACTTTCTGCCCAATGATAGGATGTTGCGAAACTAATGCGGCTCGGTACTGGAACCAGCGGAATCCACTGCGGGAGGACATGACGATGGCGATGAAGCGTGTGATGGTCGAGATCGGAATGGGGACCGACATACGCGGTCCGGATTACACCAAGGCGGCGGTGCGGGCGCTGCGCGATGCGCTCTGGCACAACGGGCTCTCCGTCGCCAACGCGCTGGGAAAGCCGACCGACTCGATGGTCGTCGACGTGCTGATCGGCGTTCCGAAGCCGGAGCTGGTGAACAAGGCGGAGGTGCTGGCAGTCCTGCCGCACGGCACCGGAACGGTGAAGGTGGTCGAGGGAGGACTGGAGATTCCGAACGATGCGGGAACCGGGTCCACGCTGATTGCGAATGCCGCGGCCGTAGTCCGGCTCGACATATAACGGAACGAGGGGATGCTCCCCTCATACTCCCCTACATCAGGGCGCCTACCTGCGATAGGCGCTCCCAACGAGAGGGCATGACATGTCCATGAAACGCATCATCCTGGAGCTGGGAGCCGGCAACGATCTGCACGGCGACGACTACACGAAGGCCGCGCTGCGCGCCGTTCAGGACGCCCTGCACCATTCGTCGCTCGCCGTGGTGCGCACGCTGGGCCTGGATACGAAAAAGATGCAGGTGGAAGTCACCATCGGCGTGCAGCGGCCCGAGAAAGTCGACGCCGCGGCCGTCAGGGCGAGTCTGCCGCACGGCGAGGTGAAGGTGAACGTGGTCAAGGGCGGACTGGACGTGCCCGGGGAAGGCACCCACGACAACGCCGTCATCGCAGCCGCGGCGATCGCGGTCAGGTTCGACTTGCCGTAGAAGCGTCTCAGATGAACCGTCTCAGATGATGCGTCCCAGATAATACGTCCCAGATGAAGCGTGTCCTGGCATGTTAAAGCACGCCCTATCTGAGACGCTGTATCTGAGACGTAGTACCTGAGACGCCGTATCTGGGACGCGGTCAAGGAGCATAGACCCACGCGTCGGCGATCACGCTGCAGGCCGGGACGGGCAGCGGCGCGGAAACGCGCACCGCGGTGAAGGGAACGGCGGCGCCGCCGAGCGCTTCCTGCCACGGACGGTGCATCGGATAGAAATCGGCGAGATCGGTATGGAACTGGTGGACGCGCACCACGTTTTCGATGCCGGCGCGGCCGGCGGCGCATACCGCCTTGATCGCATCCACGATGTGCTGCATCTGCTCGCGCGCGGTCACGCCGTAGTAGCGTAATCCCTGCCGCGGATGTGCCGCGGCCACTATCCCCTCGGTTGCCATCATCCCCGAGAGGAGGAGCAGGTCTCCCGCCCGCACCGCGGCGGCGCCGAAGGTCATTGCAGCGGGGATGCAGCCGTCGATGATTTCCTTGCGGGTGCGGCCGCCATCGGTCAGCGCCATCAGGTTGATCTCGATATTCCCCGGCACCAGTCCGAAATCGTTCGTCGGCACGATCGTCAACGCGCATTGCCGGGTGCCGAAATGAGCGTTCCACACGTCGAGGAAATGCGGCGTGTCGTCGAGGTGACGGAGATACACCTGCGCCTTCACCGCGCCGGCCAGGGATGCGCCGGCCGCCTGCAGGGCAGGACCGAGCTTCTCGCGGATCAGGTATTCCGTCTGGCGCCGGATCTCGTAGCCGCCCCACAGGCTGTGCGAAGCCACATGGGCCCGCGGATCCGGCTCTCCGCTTGCGGCGCGCGCCATCTGCCCGGCGATGAACACGAAGTCGCCCGAGGTCACCGCGGGGACGAATCCGGACCATACCGGGGACGTGACCTGCGGCGTGGGAACGCGTTTCGGCTCGCGCCCGTCCCCCGGAATGACCGCGAGCACCGAGGCCGTGATGTCCGCGCCTCCCGTGAGCAATTCTTCGATGATGACGGACGTGCTCGGCGGTATGTAGCTGCCGAACGCGGCGTGGCGCGACAGATGGTAGGGATCCACCGCCTTCCACGTCGGATAGTACTGGTCGAGCCGCACGGTGTTGGCGAAGCTCGTGCCGGCCTCCTTCAGGAGCTCGCCCAGGCGGGCGCAGATGAAATCGCCCTCGCGCCGGTGCTTCGGCAGGCCGTGATGAGGCAGCGCCGGGTCGCCCCGGACCGCGGGATTGAGGCCGGTGCGGTAATCCACCGCCTCGATGCCCGTGAGAAAGACCCACTTGCCTGCCTTCATCCCCGCGGCGTAATGAATATCGCTGCCGGGGATGCGCACGGCTCCGATCGGTGTGACGCTGCTTTTCATGCAGAACCTATCTCAAGAACAAATCGGCCACAGAGATCACGGAGCACGCAAGGGAGAATGACTACTCCATGTTGACCCGCGCGGAAAGCGCGGTCAATCTGTGTCTGCTGCCACCGGGTCCGGGAGTATCGTCATGCACGCACGTCTGCTGTTCGGAGCGCTCGCCACCGTGATCGCGGGCACGTCGGTCGCCCAGACCAGTACTCCATTCCCCGTAAAGTCGATACGCCTCATCGTGCCGTTTCCAGCCGGCGGCGCCTCGGATTTCACGGCCCGGACGCTGGCACACAGAATCGGCGCGAGCTGGGGCCAGCAGGTTATCGTCGACAACCGCGCCGGCGCTACCGGCGTCATCGGAGTGCAGCTTGCCGCGAAATCGGCGCCCGACGGCTACACGGTGCTGTTCGCGTCATCGAGCACTTTCGCGACCGCGCCGGCGCTCACCCCGAACCTGCCTTACGACCCGATAAAGGACTTCGCGCCGGTGTTGCTGCTGGTCCTGAGTCCCAACGTCCTGACCGTGCACCCCTCACTGCCCGCGCAATCGCTCAAGGAGCTCATCCAGCTCGCACGGGCAAAGCCCGGGCAGATTACGTATGCGTCGCCCGGGATCGCAACGGCCTCGCACGTGGCGGGCCTGCTCTTTGCCCGCGCTGCCGCGATCAACCTGCTGCACGTGCCCTACAAGGGAGGCTCCATCGCGGTCAACGACGTGGTGGCGGGGCAGGTGCAGATTCTCTTCGGCAGCGTTTCGACGGCATCGCCGCTGGTGCGCAGCGGCAGGCTGCGCGCGCTCGCCGTGACGAGCGAGAAGCGCGTCACGCTGATTCCCGAGGTTCCGACGATCGCCGAGTCCGGATTTCCGGGATACGAGGTCGTCCAGTGGTTCGGGTTCGTCCTTCCCGCCGGCGCACCGCGTGCGATCGTCGCGAAATTGCACCAGGAGGCTGTGACGATACTGGCGGGCGGCGACGCAAGAGAATCGCTGGTGAAGCAGGGCTTCGAGCCCGTCGGCGGCACGCCCGCCGAATTCGCGGCCCACATCAGGTCGGAGCTGGCAAAGTGGACGCGGGTGTTCAGGGAACTGGGACTTCAGGGCGAGCAGCTGCGATGACGGACCAGCAGCGTCCCGGCAGGACCCCGTAGACCAGGCGCCGTACGACGGAAGGCTTTATGGCAAACCAGCGTCGCTTCCCGCATGCTCTACTCTCTTCCTGGCGCCGTTCCTTGGGGTAAACCCATGGCAGAGAGCACATTCGAAAAACCCGGGAGCGGCACTAGTGCGCGCTCTCCGGAAATCCCGCGGCAGGCGGCGCAGCCGGCCTTGTACCGGCCCGGGGTCCGTGCTAGAGTTTGCATCCGGGGAATTCCATTTCAACCAGGGAAGTTGTGATGGACCCAGCGGTCTGGTACGAACTGAGGCTCGAAGGCAGCGCCGGCACCAGCAGGGGTCATGCCGAAGGCGCCACCGAAGCCATCGCTATCGCGGAAAGTGGCCGTCTGTGCTCGATCGCATCGGGCGAAGCGCGCAAGTTCGCGACCGAGCAGGAAGCAAGCGAGTATCTCCTCAAGACCACTCTTCCGGGACACTACCGCTTCGAAGTCGTGCTGTGCGGCTACCGCGCTGCCGCGTAGGGAATCTCGGAACAAGAGGGCTCCGCCCCCTCGTGCACCCCCGACTCCAGAGGAACCTCGCCGGCGTTATCGCGAAATCAAGGACTTGTGCAGAGGTTCCTTAGGAAAATTAGCAGGGACGTCCTTGCCATCCTGGCGATGCTTGCCGGCATCGCCGGCGAATCGTCGCTCGCGCAAACCTATCCGACCCGGCCCGTCAGGATGATCGCCGCGTCGTCCCCCGGCGGCGGCAGCGACGTGCTCGCCCGCCTGCTCGCGGCGAAGTTGAGCGAGACGCTCGGCCAGCAGGTCATCGTCGAGAACCGCGCCGGCGCGAGCGGCATCATAGGCGCCGAGATCGTCGCGCGTTCGGCGCCCGACGGCTACACGCTCCTCCTCACGCAGGCTTCGCTTGCGATCAACCCGGCCATGCACGAGAAGATGCCGTACGACGCCCTGCGCGACTTTGCCCCGATCTGCGTGATGGTGGGATCGGGCAGCGTCCTCGTCGTTCATCCCTCGGTGCCGGCGAAGACGGTCCGCGAGCTGATCGCCCTCGCCCGGGCGAAGCCGGGCAGCCTGGTAATGGGCTCTCCGGGACAGGGCACGCAACCGCATCTCGCCGGCGCGCTGTTCAACATCATGGCGAAGGTGGACATGCCCCAGGTGCAGTACAAGGGCGCGAGCGCCGCGGCGCTCTCCCTCCTCACCGGCGAGATTGCGGTGCAGTTCTCCAGCTTTACGACCCTCGGCGGATACATCAGGAACGGCAAGGCCCGCCCGCTCGGTGTTACGACCCACAAGCGACTCACCGCGCTGCCCGATGTTCCGACGATAGCCGAGGCGGTTCTGCCCGGCTACGAATCGTCGCAGTGGTTCGGCGTGCTGGCGCGCGCCGGCACGCCGCGCGCGATCATCGATCGGCTCAACCAGGAAACGAACCGGTTCCTGACACTGCCCGATATCCGGGAGAAGCTCCTCGCGCTCTCCTACGAGATCCGCGGCAGCACGCCGGAGGAATTTTCGGCGCTGCTCAAGCTCGAGACCGGGAAATGGGCGAAGGTGATCAAGGCGGCCGGGATCAAGCCGGAGTGAATGCTGGAACCAGTCTCAGAATAACCACGGAATCACACGGAATGACACGGACAGGAACTCAGGTCGGCAACCGTCCCGTAATCGTTCAGGAATTTCTGTGTGCTTCCGTGTGTTTCCGTGGCTGCAGTGGTTTTTGAGATAATTGGTAGCATGTGCAGGAGTAACCGGAGAACATGCGATGAAGATCTGCCGATTTAACGCCGGAGATGCGGGCTTGATCGACGAAGGGTCGATCTATCCGATCGGGGACGCGCTCGCCGCGATCGGCGCGGCGCGCCCTGGCGCCAGCATGGCCGAGATCATAGACGTGCTGGCCAACAAGCCGGCGGCCGCGGCCGAGGGCCTGAAGGCCGCCCGCACGGGCAAGCCGGTGGCGCTGGCATCGGCAAAGCTGCGCGCGCCCATCATCAACCCGCCCGCGGTCTGGGCGGCGGCGGCGAATTACCGCGCGCACCAGGCGGAGATGGTGGAGCGGGTCGGCTCGTACGATCGCTCGGCCATGACGAGCGACGACCTGATGGCGGAGCTGTTCCTGAAGCCCGCATCGTCCATCGTCGGCCCGGGCGGCACCGTGATCCTGCCGAAGATCGGCAAGCACGTGGATTTCGAGTGCGAGTTATGCGCCGTCATCGGCCGCCCCGCGCGCAAGGTCACGGCGGAGCAGGCGCTCGACTACGTCTATGGCTACACGATGTGCTGGGACATCAGCATCCGCGATCCGTGGGGCAAGGGCCACCACAACACGCGGAACATCCGCAAGGGCTTCGACACGTTCTGCGGCCTCGGCCCGTGGATCGTGACCCGGGACGAGATCCGCGAGCCGCAGGATGTCGGTATCGTGGTCGAGCAGAACGGCAAGACCGTGATGCGCGCGCACACCGGGGACATGATCAACGGACTGCGCGAACTCATCCGCTTCCTGTCGGCCGCGATGACGCTGCAGCCCGGCACGCTGATCACGACCGGCACGCCGGCCGGTGTGTCGAAGCTCGCTCCCGGCGATCACCTTAAGGGAACGATAGACGGCATCGGCACGATGGAGCTCGACGTCGCCGCCGAGAGCTGAGCGAACGCGCGCGGTCAGGTCATCCGCACGGCGATCCCGTCAAGGGAGAGCTTGTATAAATTCGGCGTCACCGTGAACAACGGGGTCCCATTCACCGGACGAGACGTTGAGATGGCGCTCTCGTGGTTCGGTGCAGTGCTAGGGCTCAAGATCTGGATGCACTGGTGAACCCGGACCGCCTGGCTGGCGAAGTACCTGCCGGCGCATTCTCGGGTCGACACTGAGATGGACACAACGATTTTTCTCGTAGATGAGCTGATCAAACTTCAGCCCGCTGTCGCGAATGCGCTTCGCAGCTTCCAGGTCGTGAAACCCGTGGACGTGAAAGTCCGCCGCAAAACCGAGCGCGTGCGCTGAGGTTGGCACGCCACCGACAGCGGCATTCACCTGCGGGTTGCGGTAACCGCTGGTGATCTCGATTACTTTGTCGAACAGAGCGCGCACATCCTCCATCCGAGTCGCGAGAATACGCAGATGCTCGAGGTGCACCGCCGTTGGTTTGTTCTCAATCCCCAACGCGAGTGCGGTACTGGACAACGTAAACTCTTCCAGCGAAAAATGTGGAGTGAGTTTCATTCTGCCTCCAAATAATCGAGCCTGAAGAGAACCTGAAGGGAACGCGCGCCTTTTTCATGCGACCAGTTGTCGGGCACGAAGGCCTCGGTACCGCATGGTAATCATCTCCCGACGTGCTAGCGCAATGCTGTAGGTTCCCTTCTTCACCCCCGCACGCGGTCGAGGCGGCGATATTGAATCGCTTCCGCCATGCGCAGCGCCTGCACGATCGTGGCCACCTGAGGTCGGCAATGGTCCGCGCCATCCGCAGGATGCGATAGTAGGCGAGTACCTGGACTCGAAACCTCTCACAATAGTGCGCCAGCCATCCGAGATAAACTGCACGGTCCCCGTCACTGAAGAAAACATCTCCGCGCCGATTGCCACGCTGCGTGAGGTGGTGTGGAATTCCGGGGAAAACAGAGCGAGCAATCCTCGGCATGATCGCGATCACTCGGAAACTGTGTCTGTCCCAATTTTGATTGCCACTTCCCTACGCGGGCCCCCGGTCGAGTCGGCGATACTGAATCGCCTCGGCGACGTGAGCTGCCGAGACTTTATCAATCCCGGCCAGATCGGCAACCGTTCGCGCCACCATGAGTATGCGGTGATACCCGCGCGCGGAAAGGGCAAGGCGGCCGATCGCCTGTTTGAGCAAAGCCTCGCCCTGGCTATCCGGCAGACAGAATTTTTCCACGTCGGGCGCGCGCAGCCGGGCGTTCTCTTTTCCCTGGCGCGCGAGCATGCGCAAGCGGGCAGCGGTGACGCGCTCGCGAACTGCCGCCGATGACTCACCACTATGAGTGCGCGAGAGCTCGTCCGGCGGCACGGCCGGTACCTCGATCTGAATGTCGATCCGGTCGAGCAGCGGCCCGGAGATCTTCCGGCGGTACTTGATCACCTGGTCCGGCGTGCACCGGCATCGGCCGCTGAAGTGGCCCAGGTAGCCGCAGTTGCACGGATTCATAGCCGCGACGAGTTGAAACTCCGCCGGAAATTCGGCTTGCCGCGCGGCGCGCGAGACGCTGATGCGGCCCGACTCGAGCGGCTCGCGCAGCACTTCGCGGACGCGCCGGTCGAACTCGGGCAGCTCGTCCATGAAGAGGACGCCGTGCATCGCCATCGAGATCTCGCCGGGGCGCGGATGAGCGCCGCCGCCGACCAGCGCCACCGCCGAAGCCGTGTGATGCGGCGAGCGATACGGCCGCTTCTTCCAGTTGCCTGCGTCGAAACCGGCGCTGCCCAGCGACTGCATCATCGCGCTAGCAAGCGCCTCCTGCTGCGTCATCGGCGGAAGTATCCCGGGCAGGCGCGCGGCAAGCATCGTTTTGCCCGTCCCCGGCGGACCGACCATGATCACGCTGTGGCCGCCCGCCGCCGCGATCTCGAGTGCGCGCTTCGCGTGCGCCTGTCCTTTCACTTCCTGCAGGTCCGGATAGGCGGCGCCGTTAACCGCATGGGCGCCCATCCAGCGCGTCAACGGCCGTTGACCGGTGAGATGCGCGCAGACCTGCAGCAGAGAGGTCGCGGGATAGACGAGCGCCGCTTCCACCAGCGAGGCCTCGCGCGCATTGGCTTCCGGCAGCACGAAGCAACGCCCCATGGCTGCGGCGGAGAGCGCCATTGCCAGCGCTCCGCGCACCGGTCGCAGCTCGCCGGTCAGCGCGAGCTCTCCCGCGAACTCGTGCTCCGCGAGGCGCTCGACGGGCAGCTGCTCCGCCGCCGCGAGCACGCCGAGCGCGATCGGGAGGTCGAAACGCCCCGACTCCTTGGGAAGGTCCGCAGGGGCAAGATTGACGGTGATGCGGCGCGCGGGGAACTCGAAGCGTGCGTTCTGGAGCGCCGCACGCACGCGGTGCTTGGCCTCCTGCACCTCCGCCTCGGGCAAGCCCACGATGGTGAAGCTCGGCAGCCCGTTTGCGAGGTACGCCTCGACGGTGACGGGCGGCGCCTCCGCCCCAGCAAGCGCCCGGCTGTGAACCACGGCTAGCGACATAACAGAACCCGGATTCGGGATTCAGGATTCAGTTATTAACGCGGCAACGGGAAGCGCAGACTACGCCAAAAGGACTAGAACCTGTCTCATGAATGGCACGCCCGAGACATCCGCGAGTCACGGGACGACTTTCCATCTTCAGTGCAGCACGAAATCAGTGCCATCAAGTGCAGAACGTCGGATGGTGACGGTAACCAGCTGTCGCCAACAGATGCCGGAGAACGCGTGGGACTTGGAATCCGGAATTCGCAATACTTGATGCGTTGGATCAGGACGTGTGATGAATCACAGGATCCTGATGGTGCCCGCAAGAGGCGGCATACCATCGGTGTGGTCATCCTGAACCCTGCAGTTCACTCCCGCCGGATCCCGGATCCCGAATCCTGACTCCTGCCTTCCAGCTCGGTCAGCTTCGCCTCCAGTTCCTGCAGCTTCGCGCGCGTGCGCGCGAGCACTTCGCGCTGCGCGTCGAATTCCTCGCGCGTCACCAGGTCGAGGCGGCTGAAAAAACCAGCGAGCAGCGCCCGCAGGTTCTTCTCGAGATCGGCGGCGGGACTGTTCGCGAACAGCGATCTGACCCGGTCGTTGATCTCGTCGATCAGCCGTTGCTCCATGATCCAGGCACCTCAGTTCGACAATGAGTGTTGCGAATCTACTACACAAACCCCATCCGCGACGGTAAAACGAAACAACAACCGACTCATGAGGTTAACGCCACTGGTATACATCAGACTGCCCAAGTCCGCACCAAAGTGGGGCATTTGTTAAGGATCTCGCATCATTGCTGTGCAGCAATTCTTTTACTTTGAAGCAAACTGGCGACTAACTGATTGATTGGTTTGTATACTTTTCTTGGCACGGTCTGTGCTATTAACTTGCGTGCAATATTGCACGCTCCACCAATCTGGAAGAAAGAAAGGGGTAGCTCATGTTGAAAAAAACCGTCGTGGCAGGTGCAGTTGCCGCGGCCCTGGGATCCGGGCTTGCGCAGGCGGCGGAACCGGCGGGACCACACACCTTTACCGGGAACGTCGGCTTCTACAGCCAGTACATATTTCGAGGACTGACGCAGACCGACCGCGATCCCGCGATTCAAGGTGGGTTCGACTATTCGCACTCCAGCGGCTTCTACCTCGGCACCTGGGGATCGAACATCAGCTGGTTGAGGGACGGCGTTCCGCCCGCCTACAGCAACAGCGGCAGCCTGGAATGGGATTTCTACGGCGGCTGGAAGTGGGGATTCGCGCCGGACTGGACGCTGGACCTCGGGGGCCTCTATTACTGGTACCCGGGCGACGCCAGCCCGGGACTGCCCAAGGCGGACACCTTCGAGGTCTACGCCGGGTTGAGCTGGAAGTGGTTGTCGGCAAAGTTCTCCTACGTCGCCAGCAACAAGGCCTTCGGCGTGGCTGACGCGGATGGCACGTATTACGTCGATTTCGGGCTCAACGTGCCGCTGGGCGACTTTGCCAAGGAAGCCACCGGCTGGACGATTTTCGCCCACTACGGCATCCAGAAGTACCGCGGCGGCCCCGCTTCCCCGAATTCCAACGACGATCTCTATTCGTACAACGACTGGAAGCTCGGCGTGAGCTACGCGCTGCCGAAGGACTTCACCGTCGGCGCGTTCTATAGCGATACGAGCAGCCTGAATAACAGGGGATACGGCAGCGTGGGCGAAGGCGGCCCGTTCCCGCGCAATCTCGGCAAGGGCACGGGGACGATCTACATCCAGAAGACTTTCTAGCAGCAACGGGACAAGGGGCTGCCGCTCGCCGGCAGCCCCTTTTTTACGGCCTTTTTTTGGGAGACGTGAATGAAACTGGTCATGGCAATTATCAAGCCGTTCAAGCTTGACGAAGTGCGTGAGTCGCTCTCCGCCATCGGCGTGACCGGCATCACGGTGACCGAAGTCAAGGGCTTCGGCCGGCAGAAGGGGCATACCGAGCTCTACCGCGGGGCGGAGTACGTGGTCGATTTCCTGCCCAAGGTCAAGATCGAGGCCGCGATCAAGAGCGATCTGCTCGAGCAGGTGATCGAGGCCATCGAGAAGTCAGCCAATACCGGCAAGATCGGCGACGGCAAGATCTTCGTCTACGATCTGGAGCAGGTGATCCGCATCCGCACCGGCGAGACCGGCGCGGAAGCCCTCTAGGCAGTGATAGGGAGAGAATGAGATGAAAAAGCTTTTCAGAAAAATCGCCGCCTGGCTCGCGCTCTTCTGCATGCTCGGCTTGAATGCAATGCCCCTGATCGCGCAGGCCCAGGACAAGCCCGCCGCGGATGCGCCCGCCGCCAAGGCGGACGACAAGAAGGATGCGGCCCCGGCCAAGGACGCGAAGCCGGAGGAGAAGAAGGAGGAAGCCAAGCCCGCGCCGGCGCCCAACAAGGGCGACATCGCGTGGATGCTGACTTCGACCGCGCTGGTGCTGTGCATGAGCGTGCCCGCACTGGCGCTCTTCTACGGCGGCCTCGTGCGCAGCAAGAACATGCTGTCCATGTTGATGCAGGTGTTCGTCACCTTTTCGCTCGTGACGGTGCTGTGGTGCATCTACGGCTACAGCCTCGCCTTCACGGAGGGCAACTCGTTCTTCGGCGGGTTCGACCGCCTGTTCCTGAACGGGACCTTCGACAACATGAAGGGCGAGTTCGCGATGGCGGCCACCTTCAGCAAGGCGACGCCGATATACGAGCTGGTGTTCGTCGCGTTCCAGGCGACGTTCGCCGCAATCACCTGCTGCCTGATCCTGGGCGCGGTGGCTGAGAGAATGAAGTTCTCGGCGGTTCTGATCTTCATGATCATCTGGTTCACGTTCAGCTATACCCCCGTCGCGCACATGGTGTGGTTCTGGATGGGCCCGGACGCCTACACGGATCCCAAGGTCGTGGACGCGATGAACGCCAAGGCCGGCCTGCTCTGGCAATGGGGCGCGCTCGATTTCGCGGGCGGCACGGTCGTGCACATCAACTCCGGCGTCGCCGGCCTGGTAGGTGCCTATCTCTGCGGCAAGCGCCTGGGCTACGGCAAGGAGGCGATGTCACCGCACAACCTCACGATGACCATGATCGGCGCCTCGCTGCTGTGGTTCGGGTGGTTCGGCTTCAATGCGGGATCGGCCCTCGAAGCGAACGGCACGGCCGCCCTTGCCTTCATGAACACGTTTCTTGCGACCGCTTGCGCCGTGCTCGCGTGGACGTTCGGCGAGTGGATCTTCAAGGGCAAGCCCTCCATGCTGGGCGCCGCCTCGGGCGCGGTAGCCGGGCTGGTGGCGATCACGCCGGCGGCGGGGAACGTCGGCATATGCGGCGCCTTCGTGATCGGCTTTGCCGCCGGTTTCATCTGCCTGTGGGCGGTGAATCAACTAAAGCGCATGCTGGGCGCCGACGATGCGCTCGACGTATTCGGCGTGCACGCGGTGGGCGGCGTAACCGGGGCGTTGCTGACGGGCATCTTCAACAACCAGTCGCTCGGCGGCCCGGGACTCGTCACCGACTGGGTCACGGCCAAAGTCGGCTCCAACCCGATCATGGACCAGTTCATCATCCAGGCGAAGGCGGTGGGCGTGACGGTGATCTGGACGGCGGTGGTGGCGCTGATTGCATTCAAGATCGCGGACATCATCGTCGGGCTGCGTCCCACCGAGGAAGTGGAGCGCGAGGGCCTCGACATCAACGAACACGGCGAGGCGGCCTACCATATGTAACAGGGAGGGGCGAAGCGATCGCCCCTCATGCACGATTCCAGTGTGTGGCTTTATCAGGCGCTCCTCGCGGGCGCCTTTTTTTTTGGGGTCAGGGGGGTAGAATAGGGACCCCTTGCGGGGGATACCCATGACCGTACCGCGCCTGAATACCGCGCTCGCCGGGCCGTTGCCCGATCTCGAGCGCCAGCTGCTCGCTTCCCAGCCCGATATCGAGCGCTGGCTGCGCGGCCAGTGGCAGGACCACGCAGCGCCCCTCTACTGCTCGGTGGACCTGCGCAACAGCAGTTTCAAGCTCGCGCCGGTGGACACCAATCTCTTTCCCGGCGGCTTCAACAACCTGAATCCCGATTTCCACCCGCTTTGCGTGCAGGCGGCGATGGCGGCGTTCGAGAAGATCTGTCCCGATGCCCGGGGGATGGTGCTGGTTCCCGAGAACCATACGCGCAACCAGTTCTATCTCCAGAACGTCGCGGTGCTGCAGAACATATTGCGGCACGCGGGCATGGAGGTCCGGATCGGGAGCCTGCTCAGCGATATCACCAAGCCCACCGAGATCACCCTCGCGAACGGAACGAAGCTCGTGCTGGAGCCGCTCGAGCGCCGCGGCAACCGCCTCGCGGTGGACGGCTTCGACCCGTGCGTGGTGCTGCTCAACAACGACCTCTCCTCCGGCACGCCCGAGATCCTGATGAACCTCGAGCAGTCGGTGCTCCCGCCGCTGCACGCCGGCTGGACCGTGCGCCGCAAGTCGAATCATTTCCAGGCCTACCGCGGAGTCGCCGAGGAATTCGCGAAGCTCGTCGGGATCGATCCCTGGCTCGTCAACCCGTACTTCGAGAAATGCGGCCGCATCAACTTCCAGGACAAGCAGGGCGAGGAGTGCCTCGAAGGCTACGTCGCCGAGATCCTCGAGGACATCCGCGGCAAGTACCGGGAGTACGGCATCAAGCAGGAGCCGTTCGTCATCGTCAAGGCCGACGCGGGCACCTACGGCATGGGGATCATGACCGTGAAAGACCCCTCCGAGGTACGCGGGCTGAACCGCAACCAGAGAAAGAAGATGGCGGTGGTGAAGGAAGGCCTCGAGGTGCACGAGGTCATGGTGCAGGAGGGGGTTTATTCCTTCGAGACCGTGGACGATGCCGTCGCCGAGCCGGTCGTCTACATGATCGATCACTTCGTGGTGGGCGGCTTCTACCGGGTGCATACCGGTCGCGGCACGGACGAGAACCTGAACGCGCCGGGCATGCAGTTCCGGCCGCTCGCCTTCGCCGCGCCCTGCTCTTCGCCCAATCCGGACGACCCGGGCTGCCCCCCGAACCGCTTCTACGCCTATGGCGTCATAGCCCGGCTCGCGCTTCTCGCGGCGGCCATCGAGCTCGAGCAGACCGAGGCCGCATTCGAGGGCGCCGATCCTTCGGAATGAAGATTGCCTTCATAGTCGATCCTCTCGACTCCTTCCAGATCTACAAGGACACCACCTTCGCGATGATGCGCGAGGCGGCGGCGCGCGGTCATGCGCTGTATTCGATGGAACAGCACGACCTCGTGTGGCGCGGCGGCGATGTTCTTGGCAACGTACGCGCGCTCTCTCTGACCGGACAGAAACCCGGCTGGTACCAGGTTGGTGACGCCTCCTTCATGCCGCTGCAGGAATTCGACGCGGTGCTGATGCGCAAGGATCCACCGTTCGACATGGAGTACGTCTACAGCACCTACCTGCTGGAATTCGCCGAGGCGCGGGGCGCGCGCGTCTTCAACCGTCCGCGGGCGATCCGGGACTTCAACGAGAAAATGGGAATCGCGCACTTCACCCGGTTCATCGCGCCGTCGATAGCGACGCGCAGCGAAGGTCCCATCCGCGAGTTTCTCGCGGAGCACGGCGACATTATTCTGAAGCCGCTGGACGGCATGGGCGGCACTTCGATCTTCAGGGTGCGCCGCGACGATCCCAATCTCAACGTCATCATCGAGACGGTGACGCAGTACGGCCATCGCACGATCATGGCCCAGCGCTACATCCCGGAGATCAGGGACGGGGACAAGCGCATCCTGCTGATCGCGGGCAAGCCGGTGCCGCACGCCCTCGCGCGCATCCCCAAGCCCGGCGAGACGCGCGGCAACCTGGCGGTCGGCGGGACGGGCGTCGCCCGGGAGCTCGGCAAGCGCGACCGGGAGATCGCGGAGGCGCTGGGTCCCGCGCTTGCGAAGGAAGGCCTGTTGCTCGTGGGCCTCGACGTCATCGGCGACTACCTCACCGAGGTCAACGTCACCAGTCCTACGTGCTTCCAGGAAATCATGCAGCAGACCGGGTTCGACGTCGCCGGCATGTTCCTGGACGCGCTGGAATCCGCCTGCGCGGTCGCCCGGAAGAGCAAGTCCGCCTGAGCATAGCGCTCGGTTTCCGCAATTTTCGCAAGCCAGGCACCAGCCCCCCGGAAATCAGCCCGGGCGGCGGTGTCAAACCCGGAAGCCCCTCCATGCGCGGATATGCACGGCAAATCCCGCCCTGTTCCCGGCTGCGTCGTGCAGCGCAAAAGGGGTAGAATGCTGCACTGCACACGTTCCGGGCTAAAGGCATAAGCAAATGAGGGGACAAGTCCCATCATGCTCCCCGACATCAGGGCGCCCATGCTTCGATAGGCGCTCTAAACACTTCTTATGATTGGTATTCTGCTCATTACACACGGCACGCTGGGGGAGAGCCTCATCCACTGCGCGAGCCATGTGCTCAACAAACGCCCGCCGCTCCTCAAGCAGCTTTCCATCACCGCGCAGGACGACCCATTCAACCTGCTGCCGCAGGCGCGGGCACTGGTGAAGGAACTCGACGAGGGCGACGGCGTGCTGGTCCTGTCCGACATGTACGGTGGCTCCCCTGCCAACATCGCCGCCCGGCTCCTGGCTCCCGGCAAGGTCGAAGGCGTGGCCGGGGTCAACCTCCCCATGCTGATTCGTGTTCTCACCTACCGCGACCGGACGCTTCTCACCATAGTCACCAAGGCGGTGAGCGGCGGATGCGACGGCGTCGTGCGCATACCGATGCTGATCGTCAATAATGCTGCAACGGGAAGTTGAGATCGTAAACCGGCTCGGGCTGCACGCCCGGGCCTCGGCGAAGCTGACCCAGGTCGCCGGCCAGTTCAGGAGCGATATCTGGGTGAGCCGCAACGGCCGCCGCGTCAACGCCAAGAGCATAATGGGCGTGATGATGCTGGCGGCGGCCCAGGGCTCCACGATCGTGCTGGAAACCGATGGTCCGGACGAAGTCGAGGCCATGCACGCCGTCTCCCAGCTCATCGCGAGTCGATTCGACGAAGACGAGTAAAGCCGTGACCAGTGACTGGTGACTTGTGACCAGTCAACCGCATCCAACCGGCAGGCAGGCTCGACTTCCCCAAGTGCCACTTGCACGGGAGGGAACTAGAGGGCACGCTCCATACCAGTCATCGGTCACTGGTCACAAGTCACCGCAGTCATGAGCTTCACCATCCACGGCATCGGCGTCTCCGGCGGGATCGCGATCGGGCACGCCCACCTGGTGTCGCACGCGACGCTCGAGGCCGCGCACTACGTGGTGCCGCAGGACCAGATACCCGAGGAGTCCGCGCGGTTCGATGCGGCGGTTGAAAGCGTCCGCGCGGAGCTGGAGGAAGTGCACGCCAGCATCCCGCCGACCGCCCCGGCGGAATTCAGCGCCTTCGTCAACCTGCACATGATGATCTTGAACGATTCGACGCTGTCGGTCACCCCGCGCACGATCATCGAACAGGAGCAGTGCAACGCCGAATGGGCGCTCAAGGTGCAGATGGACGAGCTGCTCGCCCGCTTCGACGAGATAGACGACGCCTACCTGCGCGAGCGCAAGGCCGACGTGATCCAGGTGGTCGAGCGGGTGATGAAGGCGCTCGCGGGCCAGCCCGGCTACATCCCGCCCCCGCCCAGGGCCGACGGCGAAGGTAATCTCATACTGGTGGCGCGCGATCTCTCGCCCGCCGACGTGGTGCAGTTCAAGCGGCACCAGTTCGCGAGCTTCATCACCGACCTGGGCGGCGTCACCTCCCACACCGCGGTGGTCGCCCGCAGCCTCAACATCCCCTCGATCGTCGCGCTGCATTCCGCGCGTCAGCTGGTCCGGGAAAACGATCTCGTGATCGTGGACGGCACCCAGGGCGTGGTGATCATCGACCCCGATCTGCCGGCACTCTCCGAGTACCAGCTGCGCCAGCACCAGTTCGACCTCGAGCGCCAGAAGCTGCGGCGGCTGAAGAACACCCGCGCCACCACGCTCGACGGCATGCACATCGAGCTGCACGCCAACATCGAGCTTCCCGCCGACGTCGTCGAGGCGAAGTACAACGGCGCGACCGGGATCGGGCTTTTCCGCAGCGAGTTCCTGTTTTTGAACCGCGCCGACCTGCCCGACGAGGACGAGCAGTTCGAGGCCTACCGCAAGGTCGCCGAGGACATGGAGGGTCTGCCGGTCACGATCCGCACCTACGACCTGGGCGCGGACAAGAACGCCAACGCGACCGACCGCAGGACGCCCAACCCGGCGCTCGGGCTGCGGGCGATCCGCCTGTGCCTCACCGAGCCCAAGCGGTTCCTGACGCAGTTGCGGGCGCTGCTGCGCGCCTCGCACTACGGCAGGATCAACGTACTCATTCCCATGCTCGCCTCCTCGGACGAGCTCGACCAGACGCTCGCGATGATCGCGCAGGCGAAAAAGAGCCTCGACGACGAGGGTGTGCCCTACAATCGGGAAACGAAGATCGGGGGAATGATCGAGGTGCCGGCGGCCGCGCTCGCCCTGGGGATGTTCACGCGCAAGCTGGATTTTCTCTCCATCGGCACCAACGATCTCATCCAGTACACGCTGGCGGTGGACCGGACCGACGACGCCGTGGCCCACCTTTACGATCCGCTGCACCCGGCCGTGCTGAATCTCCTCTCGCACATCTTCAAGACCGCGAAGAGGGCGAAAGTGCCAGTGGCGTTGTGCGGGGAGATGGCGGGTGACGTCCTGATGACGCGGCTCCTGCTCGCGCTCGGGCTGGTGCATTTCTCGATGCACTCGGCGCACCTGCTCGACGTGAAGCAACAGGTGCTGAGGTCCGACCTCGGGCAACTGACGCCGCTCGGCAAACGCATGCTGCGGACGACGGATCCGGAAAAGCTGCGGGGCCTGCTGGAAAAGCTGAACAGTTAGAAGCGAGAGACGAGAGGAGATAGACGAGAGGCGTCAAAGCACCTTCTCCTCTCTCCTCACCCCTTCCTTCTCTCGCCTTTTCCGCCTCCCGGCGGGCATTTGACAAGGTGCCGGGAGGCGGGTAACGTTGCCCCCCACTACATCGCGCCGATTTGAATTTCAGCTTGCGGGCGCGTTACAAATCCGGCTAAAGAGAAAACGCTTTAGAGCTTTTTCCCGACCCGGCCCGCGCAAGCTCGCCGGGTTTTGTATTTTTGGACTATGGACACAGCCGCCATCCCGGGCTCCGTCGGCGCCGTTACGCCGCGGACCGCTCGATTCGAGGGGCCGCTCCGCCTGAGAAGCGGCGCGGTCATGGACGAGTACGAGCTCGTCTACGAGACCTACGGCACGCTGAACGCCGAGCGCTCGAACGCGGTGCTGGTGTGCCACGCGCTCAACGCTGCGCACCACGTCGCCGGCTACTACGCCGCGGATCCCGGAAGCATCGGCTGGTGGGACAACATGGTCGGCCCGGGGAAGCCCCTCGATACGGACCGTTTCTTCGTAATCGGCGTCAATAACCTCGGCGGTTGCCACGGCTCCACCGGCCCCATGAGCCTCAATCGGCGCACCGGCAAGCCGTGGGGCGCGGATTTCCCGGTCGTGACAGTCGAGGACTGGGTCGCAGCGCAGGCGCAGCTCGCCGATCACCTCGGCATCCGGCGCTTCGCCGCCGTCATGGGCGGGAGCCTCGGCGCGATGCAGGCCCTCGCCTGGACCTACCTTCATCCCGACCGCGTGCGCCATGCGCTCGTGATCGCGTGCGCGCCCAATCTTTCCGCGCAGAACATCGCATTCAACGAGGTCGCGCGCCAGGCGATCGTCACCGACCCCGACTTTCTGGACGGTCACTACTACCAGCGCGACACGCGCCCGACCCGCGGGCTGCGCGTCGCCCGCATGGTCGGCCACATCACCTACCTGTCCGACGACGAGATGGCGAGCAAGTTCGGCCGGCAGCTGAAGCACGGCCGGCTCAACTACAGCTTCGACACCGAGTTCGAGATCGAGTCGTACCTGCGGCACCAGGGAGGAAAATTCTCCGAGTACTTCGACGCCAATACCTACCTCAGGATCACCAAGGCGCTCGATTACTACGACCCGGCCTTCGAGCACGGCGGCGACCTCGCGAAGGCGCTCGCGCCGGCGCGCGCGAGTTTCCTGGTGGTCTCGTTCACGACGGACTGGCGTTTTTCGCCGGCGCGCTCGCGCGAGATCGTGAAAGCGCTGCTCGACAACCGGCGCAGCGTCACCTACGCGGAGATCGACGCGCCGCACGGTCACGACGCGTTTCTGCTGGAGGACCCGCGCTACCATCGCCTCGTCGCGGCGTACTACGACCGGATCGCGCAGGAGCGTGTAACGCAACCATGAGAAACGGCAACGGCATCCAGCGCGCGGATTTCGCGGCAATAGCCGGATGGGTGCGCATGGAGTCGAGCGTGCTCGATCTGGGCTGCGGCGACGGCAGCCTGCTGCGCTATCTGCGCGACTCGCGCCGCGTGACCGGCTATGGCGTGGAGATAGACGACGGCAGCGTGCTCGCCTGCGTGAAGAACGGCATCAGCGTCATCCAGAGCGACCTGGATCGCGGGCTATCCGAGTTCAGGGACAACTCCTTCGACTACGTGGTCCTGTCGCAGACCCTTCAGTCGGTCCGGAACAGCGAGCGCATCATCCGCGAGATGCTGCGCGTGGGACGCCAGGGCATCGTCACCTTTCCCAACTTCGGCTACTGGAAAAACCGGCTGCAGGTCGCCGTCGGCCGCATGCCCGTGTCCGAGAACCTGCCCTACCAGTGGTTCGACACGCCGAATATCCACCTGTGCACGATAGAGGACTTCGAGCGCTTCTGCGCGGAGCGCGGGGTGAAAATCCTCGAGCGCAAGGTACTGACCGACGACGAGCCGGTCACGTTGTGGCCGAATCTGATGGGGGAATTGGCGGTCTATCACTTCGGCGCGTCAACCCGGTGACCGGTGACCAGTGGAGGGGTGGACACGAGGCGGCCGGGGTGGTCGGGTAGACCAAACTTTAACCGCCTGTCGACTCACATGGACACAATCGAGTTCCGGCTGAAGACTGAGCACGTCAGGCTCTGCGATCTGCTCAAGCTTGCCGGCATCGCCGATAGCGGCGGGCAGGGGAAGCACATGATCGCTGCCGGCGAGGTCAATGTGGACGGTGAGCGCGAGAGCCGCAAGGCGGCGAAGATCCGTGCCGGGCAGGTAGTAGAGTGTCGCGGGGCGAGGATCGCCGTGCTCCCGGCGGCGTAGATGACGAAATCTCCCTCGCCCCGTGTTAGACGGGGAGAGGGATGGGGTGAGGGGCAAGCCGGTCCTGTCAGAACGCCCGGGGCCTCACCGATTCGCTCGGCGTCATGCCTGCCGAACAGCTGACCGGGTCCTGTCGGCATGTCCGGCCTCTGGATCCGATTCTCCGCACTTATTGATCATAGATTTGGCCATCTTCGTTTTCTGGAGACCGCCCAGTACCGGAGAATCGTCCCATTCATCCGGCCATACCGCCACCCGGCCGCTGCTCGGAGCATTTAGCTTGCGATAGCCCGATTCTTTTTGTCCAACGGACGATATCAAGGACTTTCGTCATCGCTGCTATCCCTTTGCCCCTGCACGTCCCCCCAACGGACCGGTTGCGGTTCTTTTCCTCAATTCAGATGTCTCCATGTCCTTGTTCCGTGGACAAAATGGAAGGAGGAGGAAGCCTGGGGCGAAATGGTTGTTCCCTATATTGAAGCCGGCTATCCCGGACCGCTCCCCTTTCGTCTGGTGTCGGAGATAATCTCGGTCGAGCGAACAGAAGACCCTCATTCGCACGCAGCCATTTTGAGACGAATCGGTGAACCTGCACGCTAACAACACGCCCCACCCGGACGCGCGCGGATCAGCAGTGCAACTTCAAAGGCCATCGGGCGCGCGCGCCGGTGAGCGTGGACGTTAGAAGGTCAATCACGGAGGAACGAATGAGGCTATCCCCGACCCACGCGATTTGCGTTGCGGCACTACTGGCCGGTTGTGCGTCGACGCCTAGCGTGCCTCCGGGGGCGAGCAATGAGCTGGCTCCGACCGGAAAATT
>DASRJL010000022.1:0-10015 GCA_035649495.1 Burkholderiales bacterium
GCTCGTCGTCTACACCGGCGCGGGCAGTATCGAAGAAGCGGGTTACGTCACCACCGGCGAGGTCACCGAGGCGGACAAACGGGCGCGCACTGCGTGAAGTAGCGCGGCAAGCACCAAACGTTCAAGCACCAACTTCAAAACGAGCACCAAGGCTCAACTATCAAATTCCAAACGCGTTTGTGATTTGGAACTTGGTGCTTGATACCTGTTTGTGGTTTGGAGCTTGGTGCTTGGAGTTTGTACTTGATTTACGCCGCCAACGGCAGCGCGCCCTCTCGCGCAATGCTCGCTTCCGCGAGCGCCGTCCTGATCCTGGCGATCTCGGCATCGGAAAGCTTCACGAGCGGCGGGCGGACGGCGGCGCACGGTATCCGTCCGAGGAGGACCAGCGCCTCCTTCATGCGGTTGTGCATGTCGACGAATGGGTCCGCGTAGAACACCTGGGCGAGCGGGTAGATCCGGTCGTTGATCTGCCGCGCGCGCGCCAGGTCGTTTGCCTTCATCGCCTGGTAGAGCGCCGCCTGCAGGTCCGCGATCACGCTGCCGGAGCCGGACAGGAGCCCGTTGCAACCGAGAACGAGCGAGGAGAGCAGCCACGAACTGTGCGTCGACAGGACGTTGACCGGCCGCACCCGGGATTGGAGCAGGCGTATCTGCCGCTCGTGCTGCATTGGGTCGTTGCACCAGTCCTTGATGGCGCGCACCGACGGCACGGCGTCGAGGAGCTTCACCAGCGTTTCCACCGGGTAGCCCAGCCCGCCCGCGAGCGGATACTGGAAGCAGATGATCGGGAGACCGGACGCGTCCGCTATCGCCTTGAAATGGGCGACGACCATCTCGGGGCGGGACCGGGATCCCAGGCCGAGCGGGTTGGGCGGAAACACCAGCAGGCAGGACGACCCGCCGCGCTCGGCCGCGCGCGCGATGCGCGCCGCCTCCAGGCTGCCGTCGGCGTAGACGCCGTTTACTATCGGCATCCTTCCGCCGATCTCGTCCATCGTAATCTCGAGAATCCGCTGCTGCTCCTCGAGCGTGCACGAGGCCACCTCGGTGGCGTGCGCGTTGACGGTGATCGCCGAGAGTCCCCGGACGCCTGCAACGTCCCGCAGGTGCTTGCGATACGACTTCTCGTCGATCGTGAGATCGGGGTGAAAGGGCAGCAGGCAGGCGGGGATGACGCCTTCGGGTTCGAACCGGTTGGTCGGCATGCTATTGCTCCTTCGATCCGGTCTGTTTGACCAGGCCGGCATCAGTCAGCACGGTGCGCATCTCCGCGTAGTCCTTCTCGAGCTCCTTCGCGAAGGCCGCGGCGGGCTTGAAGTCGCTGGTCCAGTAGTTCCTGTCGAGATCGGTCTTCCATTCCGGCGTGGCCGCGGCCTTCTGGAGGACTTGCTCCCAGTACGCTACCTGGGCAGCGGTTAGTCCTTTGGCCCCCATGATCCCGCGCCACGAGCCGGAGACCAGCTCCACGCCCTGCTCGCGCCACGTCGGGGCGCTTGCGAGGACATCACCCAGGCGCTGAGGCGCAGCGACGCCCAGCACGCGCATCCGCCCCGTGCCGATATGAATCGTCGCATTGGTTGCCCCGATGACGACCGCGTCGAGATGGCCGCCCAGCATCGCCGTTATCGCTTCTGCCGAGCCCTTGAATACCACGACCTTGAGATCGCGCGGGTTCCCTCCGACCGCCTTCATGAAGAGCGCCAGGGAAATATGGCGCGTGCTGCCGAACGCGTTGGCAAAGCCTATCGAGAGCCCCTGCGGATTCTTCCTCAGGCGCTCCGCCAGATCCCGGCCGCTCTTGATCGGCGACTCGGTGCGTACGGCCATCAATGCAAAGTCGTTGCACAAGAGGGCTATCGGAGAGAAATCGCTGTAGGTGAGCTTGCTCACGCCCAGCACGTGATTGGTGAGCAGGCCGTCGCCCGCGATCACGAGAAAGTGTGGATCGCCGGGATGCTGGCTCAAGTAGGCGAAGCCGATGCTTCCGCCTCCGCCCGCCTTGTTGACCACGGTGATCGACGTGGGCACAGCCTTGTTCAGGAGGAACAGTTGCTCCAGCATGCGCGCGGTCTTGTCATTGCTGCCGCCCGGGGGGGAGTTGGCGATGATCTCCACGTTCTTCTGCGGCGACCAGCCCTGCGCGTGCGCAACGCCGCAGCACAACGCCAGCGCGACTATCAACCAGCGGTTCATGGATCTCTCCGGACAAGCTAATGGGCCAAGCATACTACTGGCGGGGAAAATGCGGTTCAGATGAAGCGGTCCGGATAAAGCGGTCCGGATAAAGCGGTGCAGGTAAAGCGGTGCAGGTAAAGCGGTTCGGATAAATCGGGTACGCTCTGCGTCGCCATATCTGCACCGTAGTATCTGTACCGCCGTATCTGCACCGCCTCATCCACACCGCCGTATCTGGGCCGCCGTATCTGGCCCGCCGTCTACCGTCCCTTGGCCATCGTCGACTTGTTGAGCGAGCGCGGATCGCGCGGCCGCCAGCGCCCGGAGTCGACGAGCGCCAGGAAATCATCCGTGAGCGAGTTGAAGAGTGCCGGCTCCTCGACGTTGACGAGGTGACCGGTGGCGGGAACGACCGTCAGCCGCGCCGCGGGGCAGGCGCGCTTGATGAAGAGGCTGGGCGTGAGCGCGCTCTCGTCCTCGTCGCCCACGAGGGCGTGGAACGGCACCTTCAGGCGCGCGAATTGCTTTTCCATCGTGTAGAGCGGCGGCCGGCGCAGCTGCACGCCGCGCAGCGTGTTGGCGTGGCCCAGCGCCGAATGCTCGGCGAAGCGCTGGAAGAATTCCCGGAATCCGCGCGGATCCTTGTTCTCGAGCTGGATGCGGTTGGGTGCCTTCCGTATCAGCCTTGCCGCGGCCGCGAGACCTTCCTCCTCGTAGCGGCGTGCGTTCGCCTCGGTGTTCTTGAGAAACTGCGCGCGCTGTCCGGGATCCAGGATCCCGCCGGCGCCCGCGCCGACCGTCGTCAGCGACAGCGCATTGCGCGGGTAGCGCAGCCCGAACATGATGGTCGCGTACGCGCCCATCGAGCAGCCGATGATGTGCGCCTTCGAGATTCCCAGGTGCCGCATCACCGCGCGGATATCGTCGGCCGCGATGGTATGGGAGTACTGCGAGGGAGACGGCGGCACTTCCGAGGGCGGGTAGCCGCGCGCGTTGAACGCGATCGAGCGGTAGCGCCGGCTGAAAAAGCGCATCTGCGCCTCCCAGCTCCGGAAATCCCCCGAGAACTCGTGCACGAACACGATCGCCGTGCCGCGGCCCGCTTCTTCGTAGTAGAGGCGGGCGCCTTTGGATTGGGCGTAAGGCATTTCTTCTTCTCCTTTGAACTGCGATTCAGATGAGGCGGTGCAGGTACGGCGGTTCGGATATGGCGATGCAGATACGGCGGTCAGTTGCAGCGGATGCAGTAGTGCTTCACTCAAATCGCTCTATCTGAATCGCTTCATCTGGACCGCTTTACCCGAATCGCCTTATCCGGAACGCCCTTCAGGCTGAGCGGATTCCTTGGCCGCCAGCGTCCGGAATCGACGAGCGCGAGGAAGTCGGCGGTCATGCGGTTGAAGAGGTCCGGCTCTTCGACGTTCACGGCATGGCCGGTCGCGGCCACGACGGTGAGGCGTGCGGCGGGACACATGCGCTTGATGAAGATTCCCGGGTCCAGGCAATTGTCGTCCTCGTCGCCGCTCACGATGTGGGTGGGCACCTTCATGCGGGCGAGGCTGCGCTCCAGGCTGTAGACGGTGGGCCGCCGCGCCTGCACTCCGCGCTGGGTGTTGGCGCTGCCCCTCGCCGAATGCCGGGCGAACATCTCGCAGAACTCCCGGTAGGCGCGCGGGTCCTTGTTCAGCAATTGCACGCGCGCCGGTCCCACCACGTAGGGCTTGATCGCTTCGGCCGTCCCGAGCTCCTCGAAGCGGCGGGTGAAAACCGCGGTGTCGCGCAGGAATTGCGGGCGCTTGTCCGGGTCCGATCCGTAGCCCGCCCCGATCACCGTCAGCGATCGCGCCATGCGCGGATAGCGCAGTCCGAAATGCAGAGTGGCGTAGCCCCCCATGGAGCAGCCGATGATGTGGGCGCGCGGAATTTTCAGGTGCCGCATGACGCTCGCGATGTCGTCGGTGGCGATCGCCTGGGAGTAGGCGGAGGGAGACACCGGCACGTCCGACGGCGGATAGCCCCGCGCATTGTACGCGATGCAGCGGTAGCGCCGGCTGAAATACCGGAGCTGGGGCTCCCAGCTGCGCATGTCGTGCGAAAACTCGTGCACGAACACGACCGGCGGGCCCGTCCCGGCTTCCTCGTAATACAGCCTTACGCCTTTAGAGATTGCGTACGGCATCTGCCCCTCCCGACTGCCTGATAGGTGATAGGTGATCGCGCAACGGCCTAATTCTACCTGTCAATTTGCTAACATCCGGAGACATCAGGATGACGGCGATCATGAAGCTCACGGAATACGCGCGCTACGATGCGCTCGGCCTGGCCGGGCTCGTCGCCACGAGACAGGTTTCGCCCAGGGAGCTTGCCGAAACGGCCGCAGCCGCCATGGCCGCCGTCAATCCCGCGATCAACGCCGTCGTCGAGACCTACGCGGACCGGATCGACGCCCTGGACGAAAAGACGCTCGGCGACGGGCCTTTTCGCGGTGTGCCCTTCCTGATCAAGGACGTGTTCGGCCACGAGGCCGGACGCAGGATCGAGTTCGGCAGCCGACTGTGCAAGGACATGCGCGTCACCGCCGACACCCACGTCTGCGAGCTTCTCAGGGCCTCCGGCGTCAATATCCTCGGCCGCACCGCGGCGCCGGAGTACTCGATGGCCGGCACCACCGAAAGCGCCCTCCACGGCAATACGTCGACGCCCTGGAAGCAGGGCTACTCGGCAGGCGGCTCCTCCGGCGGAGCCATGGCGGCGGTGGTTGCGGGGATAGTTCCCATTGCCCACGGCACGGACATCGCCGGATCGATCCGCATCCCCGCGAGCTACTGCGGCGGCGTGGGGCTCAAGCCCTCCCGCGGCCGCATCTCCTACGGGCCCATGCTCGACGAGAACGGCTTCGGCCTGGGCCAGAACTTCGTGCAGACGAAGACGGTGCGCGACGCCGCCGCGATGCTCGACTGCCTCTCGGTCCCGCAGCCGGGCGATCCGTTTTTCATCCCGAAACCGGTTGAGTCCTACGCCGCGCTCGCGCGCGAGCGGCCGCCCGGGCTCAGGATCGGCTGGTCGACCCGGGGGCTCATGGGGCTTGAAACCGACCGTGAGGTCGCGCAAGCCGTGGCGCAGGCCGCCGCGCTGCTCGCCGACATGGGTCACGAGGTCGTCGAGGAAAGCCCCGAGCCGATCGGGCTCGAGGCGATGTCGAGCATGGCGAACATCTGGTTCTTCGGCTTTCACCTGCGCCTGGAGGGCTACTCTCGACGCAGCGGCCACCGCATCGGCCCGGAAACTCTGGAGCCCGTGACGCTCGCCATTTACGAGTACGCCCGGCGGATGACGCCCGCGCAGTTTCTCGACGCGGGGGCTGTGCTGAATACGGTGCGCCGCAAGCTGGGGCGCTATTTCGACAAGTACGACGCCTGGCTCTCGCCGACGACGACACGCGCGGCCGAACCCTGGGGAAACTACAATCTCGGCAGAGGCGACGTGACAATGGACGAGGTCGCCGAAAAGATCCTGCGGCCCACCTGCCAGTTCACGCTGCCGCACAACATCATGGGCACGCCGGCGATTTCGCTGCCGCTCGCGGTCAGCTCGGCCGGGCTGCCAATCGGCATACAGATCGGGATGAAGCCGGCGCAGGAGCACGTGGTGCTGCAGCTCGCCGCCGCGCTCGAAGAGGCGCGGCCCTGGGCCGCGCGCGTCCCCCCGCTGCACGCTTCTCGTTTCTGACGACAGGACAGGATGAAGCCAATCGACACGGTAGAACTCACGAGGGAGTTGATCGCCCGCCCTTCGGTGACGCCCGAGGACGCGGGCTGTCTCGACCTCCTCGACGGATTGCTCGCGCCGCTCGATTTCCGCTGCGAGCGTGTCGATGCGAACGGCGTGTCCAATCTGTGGGCGCGACGCGGTGACGGCAGTCCGGTCGTCTGTTTCGCAGGGCATACGGATGTAGTCCCCACCGGCCCGCTGGAGCACTGGGTGTCCGATCCGTTCGTGCCGACGGTGCGCGATGGCGCGCTCTACGGACGCGGCGCCGCGGACATGAAGGGCTCGGTCGCGGCGTTCGTCGCCGCGATCTCGGATTTCGTGGCCGCGCATCCGGATCACGGCGGCTCGATTGCCGTGCTCTTCACCTCCGACGAGGAAGGCCCCGCTACCGACGGAACGGTGCGCGTCGTAGAGGCGTTGAAGGCGCGCGGGGAGCGGCTCGACTACTGCATCGTGGGTGAGCCCACCTGCGTGAGCCGGCTCGGGGACATGATCAAGAACGGGCGGCGCGGCTCGCTCTCCGGACGCCTGGTCGTGAAAGGGGTGCAAGGGCACGTCGCCTATCCGCATCTCGCGAAGAACCCGGTGCACGAGATCGCCGCGGCGATCGCGGAGCTCGCGCAGACGAAATGGGACGAGGGCAACGAATACTTTCCGCCGACGACCTGGCAGATCTCCAATTTCAACGCGGGCACCGGCGCGGGGAACGTGATCCCGGGCGAGGCGCACGTGAAGTTCAATTTCCGTTTCTCCACGGCGAGCACGCTGGAATCGCTGCAGACGCGCGTCCACGGCATCCTCGACCGGCACGGCGTCGAGTACGAGCTCGACTGGAGCTACGACGGGCGGCCGTTCCTGACGAAGAAGGGCGACCTCGTGGACGTGATCAGGCGGGCCATCAAGACCGTGACCGGCGTGGAGGCGGATCTGTCGACGACCGGCGGCACCTCCGACGGGCGCTTCATCGTGGACGTCTGCCAGCAGGTCGTGGAGTTCGGGCCGATCAACGCCACGATACACAAGGTCAACGAATGCATAAATCTGCGGGACTTGCAGCTGCTCCCGCAGATTTATCAGAAGGTATTGGAGTACCTGCTAACCAAGTGACCCGTGACCAGTGACCGGTAACACGCGATGCGCAGCGACAATCTCTACCAACTCCCTCCCGGACTGCCTGTACCGCTGGACGACGGAGCGTGCCGCCACCTGCCAGGGATGCGGCTGCCTGCGGTAGCGCTGCTGTCCACGACTGGACGACAGGTGGATCTCTCGCGGCTTGCCGGCCGCACGGTGGTCTATTGCTATCCGAGGACCGGAGAGCCCGACAAGGATCCGCCACCGGGGTGGGACATGATTCCCGGAGCACGCGGGTGCACACCGCAGTCGTGCGCGTTCCGCGATCATTTCGAGGAGCTGAAGCGCGCGGGAGCGGCGCACGTCTTCGGTTTCAGCACGCAGGACACCGACTACCAGCGCGAGGCGGCGGGGCGGTTGCATCTTCCGTTCGAGCTGCTCTCCGATGTCGGCCTAGAGCTCACACACGCGCTGAAGCTACCGACGTTCGACGTCGCCGGCATGACGCTGACGAAGCGCCTGACGCTGATCCTGCACGACGGCGTGGTGGAGCACGTCTTCTACCCGGTGTTTCCGCCGGATCGGAATGCGGGTGATGTGCTCGACTGGCTTGCCAGCCGACAATAAAGCGCCCCACTATAGCTCGACCGTCCGCGACAGCACGACTCGCGCGGGCGCGAACGCTTCCTGCCATTCCGCCGCGACCTTCGGCGCGCCGAACGCCGGCACCACGATCTCCGCGCTGACGGAACGCGCGAGCGCGACATTGTCCGACAGCCGCGGGTGAACGTTCCAACGGATATAGGTCGCCCGCCCGCTTTTCGTCAGCCGCTCGGCTGGCGTCCCCGGCGGCAGGTAGCCGGTGAACACGATATCCGGCCCGGAGGCGTGCTCGTATTCCGCGATCAGCCGCGCAGTGACCCCGGCGGTGCCGTCGGCAGGCGCAGCGAGCATGATGCCGCGCCCGGCTATCGCGGGGGCGTCGCGGGCAATGCGCGCCAGCTCGCCTCTTACTTCGGGCAGGGCGCTTTCGCCGTGCTCGGCGGCGAGCCAGGCGGTCGCCTGGCGCACGGCGTCGTCGAGCGCCGGGACGACGCCTTTGCGCGTGAAATTGAGCGCGATCTCGGGTGCGCGCCCTCCCGGGGGAACCGGCAGCAGCACGTCGCGCCCGGCGCAGCGCGCTTCGAGGGCCTGCGCGCAATCCGCCAGCGTGGATTCGTACGAGGCGTACGAGGCGTCGACGATCACGACGCGCGCAGGCGGCGGCGGGTCGTAGGCATAGATGAGCGATTCCCTGCTGCAGTCGCCCATGTACAGGACGCCGCCGCAGGTGGCGACGTGGATCCAGACGCCGCCCGGCGCATGGCCGTTGCGGCCCGTCGTCACCGTCCAGCCCTCGACCTGCGAGGCGCCGTTCAGCGGGAAAATCCCGCCGATCGCGTGCTCCTTCAGGAGATGCGCGAGCGGCTCGCTCAGGTACAGCGGTGGCTTGCCGACGTCCGGCAGGAGCTTGAGCCCTCCGGCGTGATCGCGATGCGCATGGGAGAGGAGCAGCGCGTCGACTTTGCCGACACTCGACACGTCCGGCCACAGGCCGGGCTGAGGCCCGTAGCCGAGATCGAACAGGAGTCGCCGGCCTTCCGCTTCCAGCAGAAAGCACGCCGGCCCTTTAGCGCCGCCACCCGATACTGCTGTGAGCTTGCCTTTCATGCACCGTCAGACACGATAGGAGAGAGGAGAAAGGAGAGAGGAGCCAAAGCGTTCCGCTTGTGGATTTGACGCCTCTCGTCTATCTCCTCTCTTCTCTCGAATTTGTTACTCCACCTTCGCCCCCGACGCCTTCACCACCTTGCCCCATTTCGCGACTTCGTTCCTGACGTACGCGCTGAACGCCTCGGCCGATGTCGGCGAGCCTTCGATACCCTGCGCCGCGAATTGCTCCTTCAGATCCGGAGTGGACAAGGCCTTCGCCGTCTCCCGGTTCAATCGGTCGATGATCGCCCGCGGCGTGGCAGAGGGGACGAAGAGGCCGTACCAGGTGCTGAATTCGTAGCCGGACGCGCCCGCTTCGTTCATCGTCGGCACCTGGGGGAGGACGGCGGAACGGTGCAGGGTGGTGACCGCGAGCGCCCGTATCCTGCCGCTCTTCACATGGGGCATCGCCGAGGCGACGGTGGATATCAGGATCAGCACATGCCCGCCCGCGAGATCGGTCAGCGCGGGGCCCAGCCCCTTGTACGGCACATGCACCATCTGCACGCGAGTCATCATCCGCAGCAGCTCGGTCGCGAGATGGCCCGCGGAGCCTACGCCGCCCGAACCGTAAATGAGCTCCCCCGGCCTGGCGCGCGCGAGAGCGAGCAGGTCGCGCAGCGATTTCGCGGGCATCGAAGGATGTACGACCAGCACGTTCGGCTGCCAGCCTATCTGGGTCACGGCCGTGAGATCCCGCAGCGTGTCGTACGGCAGCTTAGGATACAGCGTGGCATTCACCGCCAGCGCGATGTTGGTGATGAGGAGCGTATGGCCGTCGGGCGGCGCCTTGGCGGTGAGGTCGGTGCCCAGGGTGCTGCCCGCGCCGCCGCGGTTGTCGACGATGACCTGCTGGCCCAGGCTCTCGCCGATCCGCTGCGCGAGCAGGCGCCCGATGATGTCGTTACCGCCGCCGGGCGGAAACGGCACGATCATGCGTATCGCCTTCGACGGATAGCTCTGTGCCAAGGCTCCAGTTGCCGCCAGCGATACGGCAACCGCGCCGGCACAGAGGCAAAGGCGTGACCCGTGACCCGTGACCCGCGACCCGAGTCGAACAGCTAAGCGCTTGAGGTTGCTAAACACCAGTCACTGGTCACTAGAAGCTATCTCAAAAACACTTGTACGTCATTGAACTGATTGGTACCTTCTCGGCATGGCACGCCGAGAAGAACTCACAGATGAGCAATGGGAGATCGTCGAGCCTCTGATTCCTGAGTCGCCGAAGCGAGACGACGGC
>DASRJL010000023.1:0-14651 GCA_035649495.1 Burkholderiales bacterium
ACGTGCATCCCGGTATTGGCGCGGTCGATGATGTAGATGTAGCCGCGACCGTCCACCTCCACGTTGTTGGTCTGGACCTCGAACTTGCAGCGGTTGCCGGCGGCGGTCTTGATGCAGCGCTCGGTCGTGCGGTCGGTCACCGCGGGTATGTAATAGCCGATTTCCGCCGGGCGGTACGGGTCGCGGATGTCCACCGCGCGCACCCCGGCGTTGAACCACGAGAAGAACAGGATCCGCTTGTCGTAGGCCGGGTGCTGGTATTCGTTTGACGCGTGGGAGCCGAAGCGCCCGCCGCGCGAGCAGAACCCGCCGCTCGCCTCTTCGACCTGGTAGTTGGCGACCGGAAAGGGCTTCGCCTCGTCGGTGACGTCCACGACATAGACGAGATTGCGCACCTCCTCCGTGCACTCGTTGCGGAACGATTCGTTGACGACGAAGACGAAATCGCGCGTCTTCCCTTTCTCGTCCTTCGCGAATTCGGGCACGGCTATCCCGTACACCGGGAGCGTCGTATGCGCGCCCATGAACTCCGGCATGTTCAACCGCGCAACCTGCGGGTAGAGCAGGTTCTCCACCGAGGGCTCGCGCGGTCCTTCGAGCAGCTTCTTGCGGTCCACGATCTGTATCACGCCGTTGCGATTGGTGCCGTAGGCCACGTACACGCGATTGCCTGCGGGCCCCGTCGAGGTCAGGCCGTGCATGTCGGGGGCCATGGGTCCGGACGAGCCGGCCTGATGGCCCGGCAGGCTGAAGCCGCGGATATGCACCGGCTTCGCGGGGTCGGACAGGTCCCACACCTGCATGATGCGCCGTATGCGCCACTCCCTGACGCCGGAAACGAGGTAGGCGATGCCCGTATCGCACTCCCACCAGTTCTTGTGAGTGTGCCTGAGGTTCCGCTCTATCGTCGTGAGTATCGCGGGATGTTCCGGCACGGTCACGTCCCAGATTTCCTGAGCGGAGTTGCCGAAGGTGCGCAGGAGATAGGTCTTGCCGCGATCGCCTTTCGGCAGCTCGCTTCCGTTGCACGCGCGCACCATCTGCGCGCCCCCATCCTCGCCCTCGCCGTCCTCGCCCGGTATGTGCGCCAGGTACCTCGGCGCGCGCGGGTCGGTAACGTCGAGCACGGCGGTACCGTTCGACTCGACAACGCCGGTCAGGGGATTCAGCGCCTTGCCGCCGTGATGGCCGACGTACGCAATCCAGCGGCCGCCCTGCTGGATGATCACCGGGTGGTAGCCGCTCCGCCCCTGGAGATCGTTGTAGCCCAGGAGGCGCATGTCGCGGCTCTCCGCCTGCCGCCGCCGTTCCTGCCCCATGACAGGCGACGCGCAGCCTGCAATCGCCGCCAGCAGGCACGCAAAGCCCGCAATCGCCACACGAACACTCCCTCGCCCCGTGTTAACGGGGAGAGGGTTGGGGTGAGGGGCAACAAGATCGTCGGCAGGCATTGTAAATAGCGATGGTTCGCTTCCCCCTCACCCTATCCCTCTCCCCGATTTGGGGAGAGGGGATTCTTGACGCTAGATGTTTGTTGAATTCACGCCACGGAGGACACAGAGGCCAGCGCCTGCTTCACGCGCTCGGACAGGAGCGGCATCGCCCGCAGCCGCGCGCCGGTGAGCCGGTATACCGCATTGGCAATCGCCGGCGCCATCGGAGCGACGCCGATCTGGCCCGCGCCTGACGACTGCCCGAGCGCGCCCTGCACGATCCGGATTTCGATCTCCGGGATCTCATCCATGCGCGGCACGGGGTAGTCGTGGAAATTCGACTGCTGCACGACGCCGTCACGGATCGTGACGTGCTCGCGCAGGCCCGCCGACAGGCCCCAGATGATGCCGGTTTCGAGCTGCTGGCGCAGGTGGCGCGGCTGTATCGCGGTGCCCGGGTCGGCCGCCGCCCAGACTTTGTGCACCTTGATCCTCCCGCTCGCGCGGTCGACCGACACCTCCACCACCTCGGCGATCTGGCAATTCCAGCGCCCGCCGTGATTGTAGGCGACGCCCAATGCGGTACCGTCGCGCTTGCGGTCCCAGCCCGACATCTCCCGCACGAGCTCTAGGAGCTTCCTGCCGCGCGCGTCGGTCATGAGCTCCACCCGCAGCGCGAGCGGGTCCTTGCCGAGCTGGGCCGCGATTTCGTCGATGAACGACTCGACGGCGAATATCGTGAATCCATTGCCGACGGCGTTCCAGTAACCGACGGGAATCCCGCCCTCCCGGTGTATGTACTCGTGGTGCTTGCTGGCGATGCCGTAAGGCTGCGTCATGCCGACCGCCACCGAGCCATCCGCGCCGGGATTCCTGTCCCAGAGGACCTTGCGCGCGCGGAGCGACACCGAATCCGCAACGAGGCGATGGCTCCACCCGGTCACGCTGCCGTCCGCGGAGATCGCGGCATCCATGCGCTGCGCGGTGAGCGGGCGGTAGGCCCCGTGCTTCACGTCGTCCTCGCGGCTCCAGATCACCTTGACGGCCTTGTCCATCACCCTGGTGAGCATGGCCGCCTCGGCGTTCGGCAACTGCTCCGTCTTCGCGCCGAAGCCGCCGCCCAGGAACGTCGTGTTGACGCGCACCTTGTCGGCGGGCAGGCCGGTCACCTTGCCGCACGACTCCTGCGCCCAGGTCTGGCCCTGCGTCGGCGCCCAGACTTCGAGATCGTTGTGCAGCATCCAGGCGGTGGCGTTGAAGGGCTCCATGCAGGCGTGGTGCACGTGATCGGTCACGTAAGTCGCCGAGACCGTCTTCACCGCGGCCTTCCAGGCTTCTTCGAAGTTGCCGGTATTGTCGAGGGTGCGCCCCTGCTGCGTCCGGTCGTCCGCCACAGCGGACCACTCCCGCTTCTTTGCCTCGCTGTCGTAGCGCGACGCGAGCGAGCCTGCGCGCCACTCCACCTTCAGTGCGCGCTTGCCCTTGACCGTCGCCCAGTAGTCCGTGCCGACCACCGCGACGCCATGCGGCAGCTCGACCACCCGCAGGACACCCTCGATCTTCAGCGCTTCCGCAGCATCCACCTTGATCGGGCCGTTTTCGGCGCCGTCGCCGTAGAGCGGGTGCGGGCAGGTCGCGACGGGCGGGCGCAGGAGGGAGGCGTAGAGCATGCCGTGTATGTGCACGTCGATGCCGTACTTCGCCGTCCCGTTCACTTTCAGCGGTACGTCGAGGCGTTCGACATCCTTGCCGATCAGTCGCCATTGCGCGGGCGCCTTCAGATTCTTCTCCGTGACCTGGGGAGCATCGAGCGTGATGTCCGGCAGCGTCGCGACTGCCATGTAGCTCATCCTGCGTCCCGACGCTGCATGCACGACATGGCTCGGTACGGTAGAGCACTGGGCCGCCGGCACGCCCCAGCTGCGGGCGGCGTTCGCGATCAGGATGAGGCGCGCCTGCGCACCCGCGAGCCGCATGATGTTCCAGTAGCCCTGCGTGCTGCGGCTGCCTCCCACCCCTTGAACGTTGTTGTAGTCCGGATTGATGTAGGCCTTGTCGGACGGGGCCTGCTCGACCCGCACGTGCCGCCAGTCGGCGTCGAGCTCTTCGGCAAGAAGCAGGGGCAGCGAGGTGTAGATGCCCTGTCCCATCTCCGCGGTGGGGCACTTGATCGTGATCGTGCTCTCGCTGTCGGAGACGTGGACCCAGGCGTTCACGTCGAGATCGTTCCCGTCGCCGCAGGCGCGCGCGTCCACGACGCGCAGCAGACCGGCAGGCGTCAGGACGAAGCCGAGCGCAAGGCCGCCGCTTCGAGCGAGGAAACGCCGCCTGCCCGAAGAAGGCGTGACACGTGACACGTGACACGTGACTCGCGCCGCTTCGCCTCGCTTGTGCCTCATGTCTTGGCCGCCCTCTCGATCGCGGCAACGATGCGATGGTAGGAGCCGCAGCGGCAAATGTTCGTCTTCATGTGCTCGACGATCTCGGTGCGCGTCGGGTTTGGCTTGTCCTTGAGGAGCGCCGCTGCCCGCATGATCTGCCCCGACTGGCAATAGCCGCACTGCGGCGCCTGCTCAGCGATCCACGCCAGCTGCAGCGGATGCTTCGAGTCCCGCGACAGGCCCTCGATGGTCGTGACGCTCTTCCCCGCGACGTGCTGGAGCTCCAGCAGACAGGAGAACGCAGGCCGCCCGTCCACGTGCACGGTGCAGGCGCCGCACTGCCCGATGCCGCAGCCGTACTTGGTGCCGGTCAGCTTGAGGTTTTCGCGCAACACCCACAGGAGCGGCGTGTCGGGGTGCGCGGTGACGGACCGGCGCGTGCCGTTGATCGTCAGCGTGGTGGTGATCATCTGCGACACGGATCGTTCCCCATTACTCGTTTCTGGCTGCTCGTCATTTTATCCCGGCCCGCCCCTCATCCCTCAGCCTCATCCCTCGTGACCGGTCACTGGTCACCGGTCACTGGTCACTCTACTTTGGCCCCGGACTCTTTCACCATCTTCGCATAACGCTGCACCTCGGCCTTGAGGGTGCCGGCGAATTCGGCCGGTGTGTTGGGCGTGAATACGAGCGATTGCGCGTCGAGGCGCTCCTTCACGTCTGGGAGCTGCAGGATACGGGAAATCTCCTTGTTGAGCCGGCTGACGACGGCGGGCGGCGTGCCCGCAACAGCGAAAACCGAGAACCACGTGTAATCGTCGAAGCCCGGGAAGCCCGATTCGGCGACGGTCGCGACGTTGGGCAGGATGGGCGAGCGCTTGATCGTGGTGACGGCGATCGGCTTCACGCGGCCGGACTGCACGTGCGGCACTGCGGGCGGCATGGACGTGCAGCCGACCGGTACCTGGTTGCCGGCGACGGCCGCGACCGCCGTCGCAGGCGCGTACGGGACGTGGGTGATGTCTACCTTCGAGAGCGAGCGGAACAGCATCTCCATGTCGAGGTGCGGCGTGGTGCCCGTGCCGGACGAGGCATAGCTCATCGGCGTGGACCGCGCCTGCGCGATCAGGTCCTTCAGGGATGACGCCTTGACGGACGGGTGCACCGAAATGAGGTTGGGCGTCGTCGGCCCCTGCAGTACTCCGGTGAAATCCCCCATGGTGTAGCCGGGATTGCGGTAAAGGCTCACGTTCACCGTCATCGCCGAGCTGTTCATGAGAAGCGTATAGCCGTCGGCGTTGGCGCGCTTCGCGGCCTGAGTGCCGATGTTGCCGCCGGCCCCCGGCCGGTTCTCGATCACGACGTTCTGCCCCCACGCTTCCGTGAGCTTCGCTCCCAACAGCCGGGCGACGATGTCGGTGGAAGCGCCGGGCGGGAAGGCGACGATGATGCGGATGGGGCGGTTGGGGTAGTCGGACTGCGCGGGCGCGCTCATCGATACGGCAGCCAGCAGCGCGCCGCAAAGAGCCCGGTGAACAGCGGTCATGGCCTCCTCCCTTCTTGTTTACCCATTGTAGCCGGACCCGCTTCACGCCTGACGCCTGCCCCCTGACGCATGGCGTGTTTTGCGCCGCAACTCCCCGGCACTAGAATCCCCCGACTGAACAGCCAATGGGAGCACCCATGCGAATCGTCGATATCCCGCCCTACCAGAGAGCCGGCGTCAACTACGACCCCACCGAAGGCCACTTCATGATGCGCGAGCTCGTCGCCAGCCTGAGAGCGCGGGGACAGTTGGACGGCGTCGAGATCGACATCGACGAGGGCGAGCCCACGGACCACGGCGCGGAAACCCGCGACGAGGCCGTCGTAGCGGCGATCGCGGTGGGCGTCGTGAAAAGGGTGCAGGCTGTCTGCGCCATGGGCAAGTACGATGCGATCGTGACGCAGGCCGGGATAGAGCCCGGTTTCCTCGCTGCCATGTCGGTGTCCACCCTCCCCGTCGCCTATCCCCTGCATTCGGCCCTGCACTTCGGCTCGCTCCTCGGCGAAAAATTCTGCGCGCTGACGACGACGGACGCGCAAGCCATGATCGTGAGGCGCAACGCCCAGCTCTACGGCATGAACCACAAGCTGACGAGCGTGCGCTACGTGTCGCTCTCGTCCAGCGCCACGATGGCGCTCGTGCGCAAATACAGAAAGGGTCCGGAGCGGACCAATGCGCCCGAGGTAAAGGCGTTCGTCGGCGCCGTCGTGGACCAGTTCGTCCGCGCGATCGAGGACGAGGGCGTGGACTCCGTGATCATCGCCTCTCCGCACCAGCAGTGCTTTCTCGACGAGGTCAGGCTCGGCCTCGATGCGAAGGGCTACCAGGAAATCAATCTCATCGGGGCGTTCCCGGCTGCCGTCGAAATGGCGAGGGCCATGGTCAACATGAAGCTCAAACAGTCGGCGAGGGCCTATCCGACCGATACGCTGAAAGCGAAGCCGGCGTTCAGATAGCGACCGGAAGCCGGCAGATTGGCCGGGATTCCGGCGCAGCCTTTACGAACTCGCGCGGCCGGGCCTGTCGAATCGAGGGATCCCCGTTCGATCAGATATAGAAGCGCGGCGAGGGGCGGAGCAGGGGCCCCGGTTTCCGGGGATGCGACCCCCGGCGCTGCGCAGGGCGGCCGACGCCCATGCGCGTTGATTTAGTGATTGCCTGTCGGAGGCCGCACAAAAGGACCGGTGGTGGAAGGACGAATAAACCAACAGACAGGAGAAAAGCGATGCGATTCATGGTGATGGTAAAGGCAACGAAGGACTCCGAAGCGGGCATCATGCCCAGCGAGCAGCTGCTCGCCGAGATGGGCAAGTACAACGAGGAGCTGGTGAAGGCGGGCATCATGCTCGCGGGCGAAGGCCTGCATCCGAGCTCGAAGGGGGCGCGGGTCAGGTTTTCCGGGAAGCAGCGCACGGTAATCGACGGGCCGTTCGCCGAGACGAAGGAGCTCGTCGCCGGATACTGGCTGTGGCAGGTGAAGTCCCTCGCCGAGGCAATCGAGTGGGTCCAGCGCTGCCCCAATCCCATGCCGGGCGATTCGGAGATCGAGATCCGCCAGGTATTCGAGGCGGAAGACTTCGGCGCGGAGTTCACGCCCGAATTGAGGGAGCAGGAGGAGCGCCTGCGCGAGCAGATCGCGGGGAAGAAGTAGGCGCGGCTCGTCCGGGTGCGCTGAGGGGAGCTAACTCACCCGGACGAGGCCCCGCCTCGCGCGGTGCAGCCGCTCGAATCCATCCCGCGTCACCCGTATCAGCTCCCCTACCTGCACCCCCGCGCGCGGCTTTCCTTTTTCTTCCCGCGTCGTGACGTTCGGCTGCACCACTACCGTCATGTTCTCCTGCAGCCGCATGTCCGGCAGCGGGCCCGCCGGGCGGCTACCGCTGCCGAGGATGGGCTGGAGGTAGCCGCCGCCGTATCCGTGCATCAGGTCGTCGCACACGGTAAAGCCGCTCGCCTCGATGACATTCGCAGCGTCGATGATCTCCTGCATCTTCGTGCCGTGGCGCACGACAGCGGTGACGGCATCGAACGCAGCCTCCGCCGCGTGGTGAAGATCCCGGTAGAGCGGCGTCGCATCCGCACCGACCGTGAACGTGCGCAGCACCTGTCCCGGGTAGTCCCACCAGGACGCGGACAGCTCGCAGAACACGACGTCGCCCCTCTGCACCTTGCGCGGCGAGGGATGCTGCGGCGGGACGTATATGTGCGGCTTCGCCATCGACGTCACACCGATATAGTGGATCATCGTCGTCGCGCCGTGCCTGACATAGCCGCTTTCCACCAGCGCCGCCAGCTCGCGCTCCGTCATGCCGGGCTCGGTCCCGGCGAGCAGCGCGGCGAGCCCCGCGTCGCTCATCGCGGCCCCGAGCCTCAACCAGTCGATCTCCTCCTGCGACTTGATCGTGCGCAGCCGGATGTACTCGGCGTTGAGCGGCGCCAGCTTGAAAAATCCCTCGAGCTGCCGGTGTCCCGCGATACCCAGCGGTCCGATGATACCCAGGCGCTTTGCTCCGCGCCGCCGCAGCTCTTCTATCGTCTTCAGCAACCCCTGGTGCTCGCCCCAATGCACCTCGGCGTCGAACGCGATCTTCTTCGCGAGCGGGACGTGGTTGAACCACTCGACCGCCATCCACATCTGCTCGTCCGGCCTGAACACGACGTAAGCCTGCGCCGTGCCCGGCCAGCCCGTCACCCACTGCGTCGCGTTGCCAGAGCGGTTCTCGGTGACGATGAGGAGACTGTCGACTTTCGCCTTCTCCATGATCTGGGCGAGCGCCTTGTGCCGGCGCTCGTACTCGGCGCGGGAGAAGCGGGGATATTCCTGCTGGACGATGGCCCTCAACCGGGGCTCGAGCTTGAGAGGCGTGAGCGGTGCGCGGCGAGGGGCGGAAGAGGGGCCCCGAGCTTGCTCGGGGATCTGCCCCCCGGTGACGCGCAGGGCGGCCGACACGTTATCCATGTCTGGCGATCTCCTATCGGAGGCCGCACCGTGACCGGTAACCGGGGCCTTGCGCCGCGAGCCCAATCGGCGTCTATCGGCGTTCATTGGCGATTCCTGTTGCCGTACTCTTCCTCGAACAACGGGTAGGTATTCGTCTGGCTCGCCGGCCGCACCGGCGTGGCCGGACGCACCCACGACGGATTCAACTGCGATAGCGATGTGACGCCCATCAGCCCCATTGCGGTGCGGATCTCCACGTCCATCAACTCCAGCATGCGCTTCAATCCCGCCTCGCCGCTCGCCGCGAGCGCCCAGCCGAGCATCTTGCCCACACCCACCGCCCGCGCGCCCAGGCACAGGGCCTTGATGACGTCGGTGCCGCGCTGCACGCCGCCGTCCCACAGGACCTCGGCGCGGCCGTTGACGGCGTTGACCACCTCCGGCAGGACTTCGATGGTCCCCTGCGCGTGGTCGAGCTGCCGGCCCCCGTGGTTCGAGACGTACACGACGTCGGCGCCGTGCTCGACCGAGAGCCGCGCGTCCTCGGCCGTGGCCACGCCCTTGACGATCAGCGGCAGTCCCATGCGCTCCTTCATCCAGATCAGGTCGCTCCACTTGAGTCCCATCTGGAACGACGGATCGCCGAATCCCTCGCGCACGGCGGCGCGGCTCACGATGTCGCGCTCGCGCCGCCCGTAGTAGTTGCGGTCCACGCACACGCAGAGCGCCCGGTACCCCGCCGCCTTCGCGCGGTCGAGAATGTCCTCCACCCACTTGCGGTCGGCGCGCACGTAGAGCTGGAAGATGAGCGGCTCCCTGACGGCCGCAGCCGCTTCCTCGAGACCCGGCTTGGCGGCCGTGCTGACGAATGCGGTGGTGCCGTGCGCGACCGCGGCCCGGGTGACGTTGCATACGCCCTGTGGGTGTGCGAAGCCGACGAAGCCGCCCACCGGAGCGAGAAACACCGGCGAGGAGAGCTTCCGGCCGAGGAGCGTCGTCGTGATGTCTATGTTTCTCACATCCACCAGCACGCGCTGGCGCAGCGCCAGGCAATCGAGCGCCTGCCGATTGCGCAGGAGCGTCGTCTCCGAGTCGGCGCCGCCCGACAGGTGATCCCACAGATGCTGCGACAGGTTGCGCCGCGCGGTCGCCACGATTTCCTGCAGCGAAACGAAGTTCTCCGCCGCCCGCTCGTCTATCCGCGGGTATTTCCGCGCTGCCGGCTCGGCTTTCTTCCCTTTTGCTTTAGCTTTTTTCTTCGCCATGTTCTTTACGAATCACCACTGGTCACCGGTCACTGGTCACTGGTCACTCAGCCTTGAGGCCGATAACCTTCACGAGCTTGCCGGCCTCGATCAACTCCTCCTGGACCGCGCGGCGGAACTCGTCGGAAGTCCCGGTCGCGGGCTCCACGCCCTGCAGTGCAAACTGCTCGCGCATTTCGGGAGTATTGACGACCCTGTCGACGTTCGCGCGTATCTTGTCGAGGATGGGACGGGGCACGCCCCGGGGCGCGAGCAAACCGGAAAACGTGACGTGCTTGAACCCGGGCAGCGATTCGGCGATCGGCGGAATGTCGGGAAGGAGCGGCGTGCGCTGCGGCAGCGTGTGGCCCAGCGCGCGCAACCGCCCTGCCCGCACCAGCGTCATGACCGCCGCCGACGGCGGCAGCGTCCACTGCGATTCCCCGGCGGCGACGGCCGCGACGGAAGGCCCGCCGCCCTTGTACGGCACGTGGACCGAGGAAAATCCTCCCGCCATCATGAACGACGTCCCGCTGAAGTGGCTGGTGGAGCCGGGCCCCGCGGAGGCCATGTTGAGCTTTCCTTCCCGCGCCCTGGCGTAGTCGATCAGCTCCTTCACGCTCTTCACCGGCACCCCCGGGTTCACCACGAGCACGGCGCCCTGCCGCGAGTACATCGCGACGTACTCGAAATCCTTCATCGGGTCGTAGCCCAGGTTCCTGCGGATGTGCGGGGATACGGTCAGGGCCGATATCGACGTCGTGATGATCGTGTAGCCGTCCGGGATCGCGTTCTTGCCGATCTCCAGGCCGAGCGAGCCGCCGGCGCCCGCGCGATTGTCCACCACGATCTGCTGGCGGAACGCCTCACCCAGCCGCAACGCGACGATACGGCCCAGCGTGTCGGCCGAACTGCCCGGCGCGTTGGGCATGACGAGGCGTATGGGCCGGCTCGGATAGTCACGGGCTGCATCGGCTGCACACGCGATCCCGGCGGATGCCGCCGTCAACACCAGGGCAATCGATAGGAGGTTAGCGCCAGCCACTGGGTGCCTCCTCATCCCTCGTCTTGCGCCTCATCCGGCGACCAGGATCTCATCGATGGGATAGGGAGTCAGCTCGTCGACGCCGGATTCGGTGATCGCGAACGAGCGCGAGAAGAAAATGCCGAAAGTACCGTCGAGGCTGACCGGCGTGATCTCGATGCTGTAGGTCGCCCCGGGCTGCATCACCATGTCGTAGGGCTGACCTTTCACCTCGTCGACCGAGACGAACGGCACCGAGGTGATGAGATCCAGACCGTGCATGACGATGGGACGGGACTGCGCGCCGCGCGAGCGGAAGGTAGTCGACGACGCCTTGCGCACCGCCTCCAACGAATTTCCGGGCTTCAATTGTCCGCGGATGTCCTTGAATCCCGGCACCAGCACGTCCTTGAAGAACCGGTCGTACTGCTCCGTGGGCCGGCCGATGCTGACCGGATGCCCGATCTTGGCCGAATAACCCATGTAGGACATCGACAGCTCGGCGAGGATGATATCGCCCTCGCGCAACACCCGGTGCGAGGGGTTCGGATTGGGAAAGATGAGCTTCGGATCCCGCATCGAGGTCGAGCCTATCATCAGGAGGTGCTCGCGACCGCCTTCGTTCATGACGGCGCTGATGACTGCGGCAGCGAGCTGGTATTCGCGCACGCCCGGCCGCGCCGTCGCCCTGACCGCTTCGAGCGCCTTGATCGCGAGGGTCCCCGCCTTCGCCATCGCGCGCAGCTCCTCGGGACTCTTGCGGTGGGCAAGCTCGTGCAGGATGAGGGGTTGAAAGACGAAAGTCGCCCCGGGCAGGTGCTCCTGGAGCTGGCGCCAGGCATTGGTGCCCATGAATTCCGGCCCGGTGCGGTCCGCCGCCGTGATCGCGATGCGCCCCGACTGCAGGCCCAACTCGATCAGGCGCTCCGCGACAACCTTACCGTACTGGCCATGCTCGCCGCCCCTCACATCGCAGAGCGACACCATCTTGCGCGCCGCCTCTATGTGGCAGCCGGGATGCGGGTACACGAGCGTCGGCTCGCCCTTCAACGGCAGGAGTAGGTACTGCACCATCCCGCGCTCGTCGAAGAGTCCCGATCCCCACGTCACCCCGGCGCCGTGGCTGTAGATATCGGGACCGCCGGTAAAGAGAATGGCATCGAAACCGTCGCGCTCCATCAACTTGCGCGCCGCCGCGTGCCGCCGCGCGTACTCGGCGTCGGAGAACTTCTCGTAAACCGCGTCGGTGTACCACGGCGAGTTGCAGATCGCGTCGAAATGCTCCGTGCTGTCCAGCTCCCGCCGTACGTTGTTCCAGTCGTTCGTTTTTGCCATGGATGTCCGCTGCTTCTAACGGTTCACACGTTGATGGACAGGCTGCGGGCTACCGGCTGCGAGCCGCCAGCTGTGCGTAGTGCCCGTAAGCCGGAGCTGGCAGCTGATAGCTCGGAGTCCGCCGTCAGGCGGATTTCTTTTCCGGCCCCTTGTCCTTCTTCGCCCAGTAGTCGGGAGCGGCCTTGGACTTTGCAAGCGCCTCGGCATCTTCGAATCCCGGCGCCATCGAGGCCGCAGTGCCCGCCATCACCTGGTGATGGTCGATGTTGAGGAGCCGCAGCCAGCTCTGCTGCCCCATGGTCAGCGCGATGAAGCAGCCCAGCTCCACCAGCTCGGGCTCTGCGAAATGGGCATGGAGCCGGTCCCAGAACCGATCGTCGGTCGTAAGGCGCCAGGTGATCGCCTCGGCATAGGCGAGCGCGGCCTTCTCGCGCTCGCTGTACTTCGCCGACTTCTCGAAATTGACGAGATCGTCGGTCTGGGCTTCCTCGAGCGTGCCGCTGAACGCCTTGATCGAGCGCTGGTTGCCGCAGAACTCGCAAGTCACCGCCCGCGACACGTAGAGCCGGCACAGCTCCTTCACCGCGTGGTCGCAGACCCCGGTGTGGAAGATGTCGCGCCACGAATTGGCGAACGCCCAGAACGCGCCCGGCACTTGCGCGCGTACCGCCGAGCTTTCCGGCCGCGGCGTGCCTTCCCGCGCGCACCGCTCCATCTCCGCGCGCATCTCCGGCGTCATCTTCTCCAGCGGAACGTAGCTCAAGCGCTGCTTGCCTGCCATATCTGTCCTCCTCATTCCCGACCTGCTGCTCCAGGGCCCGATACTCGTCACGAGTCACGGGTCACGAGTCACGGTCTACTGCGGCTTGATCCCCGCAGCCTTGAAGACCTGCGCGGTGTCCTTGATCTGGACCACGATCAGCTTGCTGAATTCCGCCGGCGTCATGACCATGATGTCGTTGCCAAGCTCGCCGAGCTTCCCGCGCACGCCGGGGTCGGCGAGCGCGGCCCCGAAGTGCTTGCGGATCGTGCCCACGACCGGGGCCGGGATACCCGCCGGCCCCCATAGCCCGAACCAGAGGTTGAACTCGAACCCGGGCACGCCGGACTCCGCGACGGTGGGCAGGTTCGGCAGCTGAGTTGCGCGCTTCGCCGAAGTAATCGCGAGCCCCCGCAGCTTGCCGGCCTGGAGATAGGGCAACACCGCCGAGATCGGCGCGAAATACGATTCGACGCGGCCGGAGAGGAGGTCCGGAAAAATCTCTCCCGAGCCCTTGTACGCGACCAGCGTGTACTTGATTTTCGCGTCGTACTGGAACTTCTCGGTGTTGAGATGGGTGCCGCTGCCCGGACCGGCGAACGCGATATTGATCTTGCCCGGGTTCGCCCGCGCCTCCGCGAGATAGTCGGCCAGCGTCTTGAATTTCGTGCCGATCCCGACCGTGAGGATATTCGGCTGCGCCACCAGCGGCATGATGTCCGTGAAGTCCTTGAGCGTGTTGTACGGCAGGCTCGCGTAGAACGAGGGATTTACGACGTGCGCGTTGGAGTTGATGAGCAGCGTGTAGCCGTCCGGCGCGGCCCTGGCGGCGAGCGCCGAGGCAATCGAGCCCCCCGCACCGCCGCGGTTGTCCGGCACCGCCTGCTGGCCCCACAGCTCCGAGACCTTGGCCGAGATGACGCGGCCGATGATGTCGGTCGCGCTGCCGGGCGGAAACGCGATGATCACGCGCACCGGCCGGGTCGGGTAGTTCTGCGCGGCAGCTTGCAGCGCGCACGCCGCCAGCGCGACTGCGGCGATTCTGCTGAGCAGCTTCATGCTTTTCTCCTCCGACTCTTCTGGACGCTGCGCACTATGATAGCCCGTCCCCCACCTCGACGTTCTCGGACTTCAGCTCGATACCTGCGGCCTTGGCCTCGAGAAGCAGCAGCGTCGAAAAATCCTGGTCCGCATAGCCGTGGCCGATCAGCGTCTGGACCATGTCCCGCGTCAGCGAGGTGAGCGGCATGGGCACGCCGAACTCCCGGCCCGCCGACAGGCCCAGGTCGAGGTCCTTGCGCAGCAGCTCCGGCGTGAAGGTGACGTGGAAATCGAGATTCGCGAGGCCCGGCGTCTTGTAGCGCGTGAACATGGAGCCCATCACGCTCTTGTTGAGGAAGTCGAGGAAGGCATGGCGCTCCATCCCGGCTTTCTGCGCGAGTATCGTGATCTCGGCCAGCGACTGCGTGACCACGCCCAGCATCACGTTGTGGCAGATCTTGGCGATGCGCGAGAGCTCACCCTCTCCGACGTAGGAGACGCCCTGCCCGATCGCGGCGAGGTACGGCGTGACCGCGTCCATGGCGTCCTTCGGCCCCGAGGCGACCACCGTGAGCTTGCCGGCCTTGATCACCTTCGCGTTGCCCGACACCGGCGCCGACAGGAACTTCACGCCTTCCTTCGCGAGCTTCCCGCGGATCTCGGCCGACTCCTCGAGCGAGATCGAGGTACTGTCGACCACGATCTTCGGCTTCGCGGTCCCGCCCGCCAGCACGCCGTTCGGACCGAACAGCACCTCCTTCACGTCCTTGCCGGCGCCCACCATCGTGAACACGATGTCGCAGGTCGCGAGCTCGGCGAGCGTGCCTGCGACCCTGGCCCCGGATTTCGCGAGAGGCTCGGCCTTCGCCCGCGTGCGGTTCCACACAGTGATGTCGCAGCCGGCTTTCGCCAGCCGCTCCGCCATCGCGTAGCCCATGCGGCCGAT
>DASRJL010000024.1:0-33527 GCA_035649495.1 Burkholderiales bacterium
GCGGCGAGCCGCCGCCCCGCGCGCACCAGGCGCTCGGCCAGCTCACCGGGGCCGATGCATACCAGGATGCGGTCGCCGGCCTGCCACACGTCGCGGATGCCCTGGTCCTCGCGATAGTCGCGCATCTGCTCTTCGACGCGCTCGGCGGTGCGGCGCAGCGACAGCTCGCGCAGGGCGATGAGATTGCCCTTGCGGAAGAAATTCTCGACCGCTGCCCGTGCCTGCTGCGGCATGTAGACCTTGCCCTCGTGCAGCCGCTCGATCAGCTCGTCGGGCGGCAGGTCTACGAGCTCCACTTCGTCGGCTCGGTCGAACACCGTGTCCGGCACCGTCTCCTGGACGCGAATGCCGGTAATGCCGCCGACGACGTCGTTCAGGCTCTCGAGATGCTGAACGTTGAGCGCGGTGTAGACGTCGATTCCGGCATCGAGCAGCTCCTCGACGTCGTTCCAGCGCTTCGGATGGCGCGAGCCTTCGGCATTGGTGTGCGCCAGCTCGTCGACGAGGATGATGGCGGGATGCCGCTTCAGGGCGGCGTCGAGATCGAATTCGCGGACCTGCGTCCCGCGGTATTCGATGATACGGGGAGGGAGGACCTCAAGTCCTTCCAGCAGCGCCGCGGTTTCGGCTCTGCCGTGGGTTTCCACGACGCCCACGACGACGTCGAGACCTTCCGCGCGCTTCTCGCGCGCCGCAAGGAGCATGCCGTAAGTCTTGCCGACTCCGGCTGCGGCTCCGAAGAAGATCTTGAGCCGCCCGCGACGTCGCTTCGCTTCCTCGCGCTGGACGCGCGCAAGGAGCGCGTCAGGGTTCCGCCGCGCATCGTCGGTCATCGCCATGATTATAGAGTCGATGTCGGAATTCGGACCTGCGCCGTATTTCGACTAGTGGTGACGGGTTTTTCCTCCACTGCCGATGCCGTGCGGAGAGCCGCGGCGCCCGAGCCTGCGCACGATGAGATAAGCGCATGCCAACGGCACGCCCAGCGCCGCGATGGCGAGGGCGATGTGCAGCAGCGTTTCCACGGCCCGATGACACCGTCAGCGCACGGCGTCCAGGGCGAGATTCAACTTCAGCACGTTCACCCTCGGCTCGCCGAGAAAGCCGAGCTGCCGGTCCTCGGTCGCCTCCGCGACGAGCGCGCGCACCTTCTGCGGTTCGAGATTGCGGGATTTTGCCACCCGGGAAACCTGATATTCCGCCGAGGCCGGGCTGATATGCGGATCGAGCCCACTGCCCGAGGCAGTCGCCAGATCGACCGGCACCGGCGCAGTGTTCGCCGGGTCCGCCTCGCGCAGCGCCTTCACGCGACCGTCGACGGCTTCCTTCAGCGCCGGGTTGGTCGGCCCCTGGTTGGTGCCGCTCGAGGCGCCCGCGTTATAGGGAAACGGTCCGGTGCCCGAGGCCCGGCTCCAGAAGTACTTCGGGTCGCTGAACGGCTGACCGATCAGTTCCGAGCCCACCGGCTTGCCATTACGCTCGATGAGGCTGCCATTGGCCTGCCGCGGCATTGCGACCTGCGCAATGCCGGTGATCACTAGGGGGTAAATCGCACCCGTCACGAGCGTCATGATGACGAGCATGGTGAAGGCGGGTCTGAGCTGGGCAAGCATGGGTTCTCCAAAAAACGCGATAAAGAAGATATGGTGCCCGCAATGAATTCCTGCAAATATCGGATTCACGCCATCCCGAGGCCGACGAGGATCAGGTCGATGGACTTGATCCCGATGAAGGGCACGATCAGGCCCCCGAGGCCGTACACCAGCAGATTGTTGCGAAGGAGTGCAGCGGCTCCGACCGGGCGGTAGCTCACGCCTTTGAGCGCGAGGGGGATGAGCGCCACGATGACGAGCGCGTTGAAGATCACCGCGGAGAGTATCGCGCTGGCGGGGCTGGCGAGCCGCATCACGTTCAACACGTCCAGCATCGGATAGGTGGTGGCGAAGGCGGCCGGGATGATCGCGAAATACTTCGCCACGTCGTTGGCGATGCTGAAAGTCGTGAGCGAACCTCGCGTCATCAGCATCTGCTTGCCGGTCTCCACCACCTCGATCAGCTTGGTCGGGTTCGAGTCCAGATCCACCATGTTGCCGGCTTCCTTGGCCGCCTGGGTGCCGCTGTTCATCGCGACGGCGACATCCGCCTGCGCGAGGGCGGGGGCGTCGTTGGTGCCGTCGCCCGTCATCGCCACGAGCCGCCCCTGGGCCTGGTGTTCGCGAATCAGCTTCAACTTGGCTTCGGGCGTGGCTTCCGCCAGGAAGTCATCGACTCCGGCCTCGGCGGCGATCGCGGCAGCGGTGAGGCGGTTGTCGCCGGTGATCATGATGGTCTTGATGCCCATTTGCCGCAGCTCGGCGAAGCGTTCCTTGATGCCGCCCTTGACGATGTCTTTCAGCTCAATGACGCCCAGCACGCGCGGACCGTCGGCGACGACCAGGGGTGTGGAGCCACGGCGCGCCACGGTGTCGACCAGGGTGGCGACATCGTTTGGATACTTGCCGCCCTGGGATTCCACGAAGGCCCGTATGGCGTCAGCGGCGCCTTTCCGGACCTGGCGCTCGCCGATGTTGGCGCCGCTCATCCGGGTTCCTGCACTGAAGGGCACGAACGTTGCTCCGAGCGATTGCAGGTCGCGCTCACGCAGGCCGAACCTTCCCTTCGCGAGGATCACGATGCTGCGGCCTTCCGGCGTTTCGTCCACCAGGGACGCCAGCTGCGCGGCGTCGGCGAGTTCCCGTTCCGTGACCCCGCCCGCGGGGATCATCGCCGATGCCTGCCGGTTGCCGAGCGTGATCGTGCCGGTCTTGTCGAGCAGCAGCACGTCCACGTCCCCGGCCGCCTCCACTGCGCGCCCGGAGGTCGCAATGACGTTCTTCTGCAGCATGCGTCCCATCCCGGCCACGCCGATCGCCGACAGCAGGCCCCCGATGGTGGTGGGAATGAGGCAGACGAGCAGGGCCACGAGTACCGTCACCGACACTGCCTGGCCAGCCTTGGCCGCGTCTACGGCGTAGATCGAAAAAGGCAGCAGCGTGACCGTCGCGAGCAGGAAGATCAGCGTGAACGCCACGAGCAATATCGTCAGCGCGATCTCGTTGGGAGTCTTCTGCCGCTTCGCGCTCTCCACGAGCGCGATCATACGATCGAGGAAGGTCTCGCCCGGATCCACGCTGATACGCACCACGATCCAGTCGGACAGTACGCGCGTGCCGCCCGTGACGGAGCTGAAATCGCCGCCGGATTCGCGGATCACCGGGGCGGACTCACCGGTGATGGCGCTCTCATCCACCGAGGCCACGCCTTCGATCACTTCGCCGTCACCGGGTATGAAGTCGCCGGCTTCGACCAGCACCACGTCGCCGCGGCGCAGACCCGCGGCCGGGGCCGTCACCATCTGGCCGCCGCGTTTCTTTTCGGTGAGCAATTTCGCCTGGATCTCGCGCTTCGAGGCACGCAGCGCCGCGGCCTGCGCCTTGCTGCGGCCTTCGGCGATCGCTTCGGCGAGATTTGCGAACAGGACCGTGAACCAGAGCCAGACCGTGATCGCCAGTATGAACCCGGCCGGCGCCTCGCCTTGCCCGAGCAGCGCATGGACGAAGAGGATGGTGGTCAGCAGGCTGCCCATGTACACCACGAACATCACCGGGTTCTTCAACTGCTGCCGCGGTGTCAGCTTGCGCAGCGAGTCGACCAGCGCGGTGTGGAGAATCGCGCTGTCAAAGAGCGGTTGCCTGAGGGGTTTGGTGGCCATCGTTTGATCCGATTGAGCTATTTCACGCCGATCATGACCAGGTGTTCCACGATCGGCCCGAGCGCCAGCGCTGGAACGAAGGTGAGCGCGCCGACCACGATCACGGTGCCGATCAGCAGGACGACGAACAGCGGCGTGTGTGTGGGCAGCGTTCCCGGCCCGGCCGGCACCGTCTTCTTGGCGGCCAGAGCGCCGGCGATCGCGAGAACGGGTACTGCAAGCCAGTAACGCGAGAACAGCATCGCGAATCCCAGCATGAAGTTGTAAAAAGGCGTATTGGCGGACAATCCGGCGAAGGCGCTGCCGTTGTTGTTGCCGGCGGAGGAGAATGCGTACAGGACTTCCGAGAACCCATGTATGCCGGAGTTCGCCATGCCGGCTTTTCCAGGTTCCACCAGCACGGCAAGCGCCGTGCCGGCCAGGACCACGAACGGCGGAATCAGGATGGCGATCGCGGCCATTTTCATCTCGTAGCCCTCGATCTTCTTGCCGAGGTACTCGGGCGTGCGGCCGATCATGAGGCCGGCCACGAAAACTGCGACCAGCGCGAACACGATCATGCCGTAGAGCCCGGAGCCGACCCCGCCGTAGATCACTTCCCCCAGCTGGATCAGCCACATCGGCGCCAGCCCGCCGAGCGGCGTGTACGAGTCGTGCATCGAGTTCACCGAGCCGTTCGAGGCTGCAGTCGTGGCCGTCGCCCACAGGGCGGAGTTCGCGATGCCGTAGCGGGTTTCCTTGCCTTCCATGTTGCCGCCGGCCTGCATTGCGCTCGCCGTCTGGTCGACGCCCGCGTTAGCGAGGATCGGATTGCCCGACTGCTCCGCGCCGTAGCAGAGTACGAGCAGGACGACGAAGACGATCGTCATCGCGCCCAGGAGCGCCCAGCCCTGGCGCGTGTCGCCCACCATGCGTCCGAAGGTGTAGCACAGCGCCGCGGGTATCAACAGGATGGCGAGCAGCTCCAGGAAGTTCGACAGCGGAGTCGGATTCTCGAAAGGGTGGGCCGAGTTCACGTTGAAGAACCCGCCGCCGTTGGTGCCGAGCTGCTTGATCGCGACCTGGGAAGCGGCGGGCCCCACGGCGATCACCTGTTCCTTCGCGGTGGCCTTCTCTGTCACGGGTTGGCCCTTCTCGTCCTTCAGCGGCTGGCCCGCGGCGTCGAGCTTTGGATTGTCGTACTCGACCGGTTCCATGAGCGCGACCGTGTGATACGCGGCGTAAGTCTGTACGACGCCTTGCGATACCAGCACGAGCGCGAGCACCGTTGCGAGTGGAAGCAGGATGTAGAGCGTGCCGCGTGTCATATCCACCCAGAAGTTGCCTATGGTCTGGGCCGCGCGGCGAGTGAATCCCCGTATTAGCGCGACGAGCGTGGCCACGCCGCTCGCGGCGGAAACGAAGTTCTGAACCGTCAGCCCGAGCATCTGGGTGAGATAGCTCATGGTGGTTTCGCCGGAGTAGCCTTGCCAGTTGGTGTTGCTGGCGAAGCTCACCGCCGTATTGAACGAGGAATCGGGTGAAACGGCGCCCAGGCCTTGCGGGTTGAACGGCAGGATCGCCTGAAAACGCTGCAAGGCGTAGACCGCCAGGAATCCCAGCAGGTTGAAGACGAGCATCGCCACGGCGTACTCGACCCAGCGCATTTCGCGGGCGGAGTCGATGCCGCACAGGCGGTAGATGACGCTCTCGACCGGTCCGCCGATGCGGTTCGCGGCCGAGCGGCCCTCGTACACGTTCGCCATGTACGCGCCCAGCGGTTTCGCCAGTGCGATCAGCACGACGACATAGAAAGCAAGCTGCAGCAGCGCGTTCGCGGTCATCAGAATTTCTCCGGCCGGAACAGCGCGTAGAGCAGGTAGACGAACAGGCCCGCGGCGACGAGGCCGGAGAGGACATAGATCCAGGTCATGATTCCCCCCGCAGACGCTCACAGGCGTGCACGAGCAACGCCGTCACGATGAAAAAGGCCAGTGCCAGGCCGAGGTAGAGGAAATCCATCTCAGTCTCCTGCTGTTTCTTGCTACGCCGTCGAAGATAGAGGCGGGGGCGTAAAGACGGAGTAAAGAAACCGGGCCGGTGCGTAATAATCGCGTATGGATGCGCTTACTGCATTTGGGCTCTTCGCGGTTACGGCCATGATGATTTGCTACGCCTTCGAGCGCAGAAGCCACTGGTTCGTTCTTGGATTCGCCGTGGCCTGCGCTCTGGGCTCGATCTACGGCTTTCTCCAGGGAGCGTGGCCGTTCGGAGTCGTAGAGGGCGTGTGGATGGGCGTTGCCCTCCGCCGGTGGGCTCTTGCACGGGCCGGGCGGTAAGCCCGGAAGAGGACCCGCTACAATGGCGGCCGGGATTCGACGAAGCGACGGGCCATGACTATCCACCAGATGCAAATCCGGCCGGACGAGGACGAAGACCGCCTGCTCCTGCGGCTCTCGACCACGGACGGAGCGGAATTCCGCTTCTGGCTCACGCGCAGCTTCGTGAAGAAGCTGTGGGCCATGCTGCTCAAGATGGTGGAGTGGGACAAGGCCGTGCAGCAGCAGTTCGACGCATCGATGCGCCAGACGGTGCTGGAGATCCAGCACCAGGGCTACGCCCAGCAAGGTGACTATTCCAAGGGCTTCGAGGAGACTCCGCGCAGGTTCCCGCTCGGCGAGGCGCCGGTCCTGCTCGCGAGCGGGAAGGGCGTCAGGCGCGACGACGGACTCTACGTGTTGAGTCTCTTCCCGCCGCAAGGGCAGGGTCTCGACATGACGCTCGACACGCGCCTGCTGCACATCTTCGGCAAGCTCGTGCAGGACGCGGTCGCGCGCGCCGACTGGGATATCACCCTCGCCCTGAGCGAGAAGGCAGCGCAGCCTGCGCAGCTCGAAGCGGCGGCGCCGCGCAAGCTCAACTAAGGCCGGATCGGGATCCTTCCGGACCCGTCCAGCTGCGTGCGTTCGAGACGGACTCGAGGCCGCTCAACGCACGCGAGCTTTTCGCGCAATCCATATAATCGCGTCATGGAGCAGAGCGAGCAGCCAGCCGCGGTGAGCGTCGTGCAGGCGACGCTTGCCCTGGCTTTGCAGCGATTTCAGGAACGGCGCTTCGCCGAATCCGAGGCGCTCTATCGCCGCGCGCTCGAGACGTTTCCCGCGAACTCCGATGCGCTCAACATGCTGGGCGTCGTGCTCGCCGAGCGCGGCAATCCGCTGTTGTCGCTCAAATACATAGACGACGCGATCCGCCTGGCGCCGGGAAACGCGGCGTACCTCACCAATCGCGGCGAAATCCTGCGCCGGTGGGGAATGCTCGACGAGGGACTCGCCTGCTGCGAGCGGGCCGCCGCGCTCGACCCGTCCTCGCCCGAGGCGCGCAACAACCTCGGGCTGGCGCTGCTCGGCAAGGCGCGATTCGCCGACGCCATACCTCATTTGCAAGCGGCTATCGCGCTCAGGCCGGGCATGGCGCAGGCGCATTTCAACCTGGGCCGCGCGCTGAAAGGGCTGGAGCGGTGGACGGACGCAGCGCTGGCGCTCGGCGACGCGGTCGCCGCCGACCCGCGCTACGCGGATGCCTGGTACGAGCTCGCCACCGTGCAGGAGCGGCTCGACGATTCCGCCACGAGCGTCAAATCCTGTCAGAAGGCGCTGGAATGCCGCGCCGAGTTCCCCGAGGCGCTGGTGGCGCTGGGCGACGCCTGGAACTCGCTCCGGAACGCGGAGAACGCGGGGAACGCCTACCGCCGCGCGCTGCAGGTCAGTCCGGGTTACGCCGTTGCCAGCTATCAGCTTTCGCTGTGCCTGCTGGGGCAGGGACATTTCGCGGAAGGCTGGAAGCTCTACGAATCCCGCTTCGATCCGGCAATACCGGGTGCGGCAGCGCCGCCCCTCATGCCGATACCCATGTGGCAGGGCGAAGATCTGCTTGGCAAACGGCTGCTGGTGCTGACGGAGCAGGGCTACGGAGACCATATCCAGTTCGCGCGGTTCGTGCCGCTGCTCGCGCGGCGCGGCGTGGATATCGTCTTCGGCGCGAGCCCGGAGATGCGCGAGCTGACTGCGACTCTGGAAGGCGTCGCGCTCACGGTGACACAGGTGGAAGACGCGTGGACGAGCGGCTGCGACTACTGGACCTACGTCGCGAGCCTCCCGCTCCGGCTCGGGATCGGCGCCGGCCGCGTTCCGGCCGTGGTGCCGTACCTCCGCGTTGATCCGGCTCGCCTCGAGTCGTGGGAGGCGCGCCTGTCGGAATACGGGAGCGCCCTCAAGGTGGGCCTGTGCTGGGCGGGCCGGCCTACGCACGGCAACGACTGGCGGCGCTCGATTCCCTGGGAGCGGCTGGCGCCGCTCGCCGGCGCGCGGGACGTGGTGTTCTTCAGCATCCAGACCGGAGACCGGTCGGACGATGCCGGATGCGCGCTGGACGGCATACGCCTCGTCCGGTGCGAAGGTGAACTGAAGGATTTCGCGGACACGGCGGCGCTGCTGTCGGAACTGGATCTCCTGATCTCGGTCGATTCGGCTCCGGTACATCTCGCCGGCGCGCTGGGGCGGCCGGTCTGGACGCTGCTTCCGTTTCAGCCCGACTGGCGGTGGCGGCTCGACGAAACAATATCGCGCTGGTATCCGACGATGCGGCTCTTCCGCCAGCAACGCAGCGGTGATTGGGAAGCGGTGATCGCCCGCGTTGCCGCGGACCTCGCTGCCTTCAGGCAGTGACTATCAGGCAAGCATCAAATTCCAAGCACCAAATTCCAAGCACCAAATTCCAAATAAGCCCCAAGTCTCAAAAGCCCAAGCACCAAACCTTCGTGTGGAATTTGTTATAGCTGTAGCCGCTTGCCGTAGCCCGTGAGCTCCAGGTAGCCGCGGCCCACGGGCTTTCCGTCGGCGAGCGCCCGCGCCGCGCCTTCCCAGTAGATCGCTCCCGTGGTCGCGCGCGTGTCGTGCTCCTGGTCATCGAAAAGCGGCTCGATCGCCAGCTCCAGCTCCCCGGCCCGCACCTGCCACGACACCGGATACGTGATCCCGGTGCGAGCCGACTTCCACTCGCGGCCGGGGATGAAGCTCACCGTTTCCGGGGAAAAGACGGTCATACGTCCATCCGGCCGGCGCAGCGAGCCGCCGGCCCAGTACTGCCCGCCTTGCCTGTCGCGCATGCGGAATGCCATCAAGGCGCCGCCGTCATCCATGTTGATGCCGATCCAGTCCCAGCCAACGGCGCCGCTTGCGAGGTATTGCGAGGACCACTCATGGTCGAGCCAGGCGACGCCGCTCACCGGCTGCTTCCCCTTTCCGCGAATCAGCGACCCGCTGGCCCTGAGATGCGGCAGGCTGTAGTAGTAGCTGGCCGACTCGGGGGCGGGCCCCTTGCGGCTATACCCGTTCCGACCTTGAAGAATGGGCGGCTGCGTCGACGCAAGCACGAGATCGAGTGAGACCTCGCGCGTTGCGATGCTGGTTCGGTAGGAGTTGTCGGCCCGACGCAGCGACCAATCATCGACCCACACCCGCGTGCGTCCGCGGTCCGCGCCGGCCAGCTCGAAGCCGGAGCGCGCCGCCCGCTGTGCGTGAATGAGGCTCCCCACGGCCTGATCGGCAATCGCGGCGTGCGCGATGATGATCTGGCGCGGAGCGAATGCGCTCGGGTTGTCGTCCTTGAGTTGCGGCCTTGCGCGAAAGAAGGTGATCTGGAAGCCCAACGGCCCCGGGTCCAGCCAGCCCGTCACGTACCACCACTCGATGCGGAAGTCGGGGTGGCTGCCGTGGTCCTCGGGGAAGCGCAGGCGGTAGCCGGGGACCACCTGCGCGAACGGCGTGAGTGGTGATGAGTGACGGGTGATCGGTGCCTTGGCGTCAGCAGCCTGCGCGAGGCGCTCGGGCGAGAGCAAGGTCGCCGCCAACAGCGTCAACGTTCGCCGCCTGCCGCGCATTGTTGTTAACTCATCACTCATCACTCATCACTCATCACGCCTCACCAGTCTTCGCGCACCGCGCGCACCACGTCCTCCCCGATCGCCGCCCGACCGCTCCAGGCCGCGGTTGCGACCGCCGCGCCGACGATCACCGAAGCAAGGGCAGCCAGCCCCAGCCACGGCACGTCGAGGTCCATGCTCCAGTGGAAGGACTGCCGGTTGATGACGTGTATGAGGATCAAGCTCAGCAACCAGCCTACCGCGAGGCCGAACGCCACGCCCAGCGCCGAAACCAGCGCGCCTTCGCAGGCAAGCAGCGCGCCGATTTCGCGTCTCGTCATTCCGAGATGGCGCAGGACCCCGAATTCGCGCCGGCGGGAGAGCGCCTGGGCGCTGAACGATACACTCACGCCAAAAAGCCCGATCAGCACCGCCGCCACCTCCAGCGCATAAGTGATGGCGAAGGTGCGATCGAAGAGTGCAAGCGAATTCGCCCTGATCCGGCGGGTGGTGGCGATCTCAATGCCGGCGTCGCCGGGCAGGCGTTCCCGCAGCGCGCGCTCCGCGCTGGAGAGATCGGTGCCGGCTGCGAGCCAGATCGCCGCGTCGTTGGCGAGGCGATCGCCGGTCAGCCGGATGTAAAGGTCCCGGTCGATCGCGGCCGCGCCGCTCTGCCGCACGTAGTCCCGCCATACGCCGGCTACCACGAAAACCACCGGTGCCCCCGCGATCGGCAGGCGCACCTGGTCGCCGACCCGCCAGCGGTAAAGCTCGGCCGCGACTTCAGAGACCCAGACCGGCGGCGGGCCGGTCGCCGCGGGTGCGATGGACGGCCCCACCACCGGCAGTACCCGGGCGGCGTCGGCCGGGCCGGCGAGGAGGACCACGGGCGGGCGTCCGGGATCCAGCAGGAGGTTCTGGCTGCGCAGGAATTGCACGCGGGCGAGACCGGGTGTCGCGGCTATGCGCGCCTGCTCCACCGGGCCGAGGAACGCCGTCTCACCGGTGCGTGCCGCGCGCAGGTAGAGGTCGGCGGGCAGCATGCGCTCGAGCCAGTGCTCGAGCGAGCTCCGGAACGAGCTCACCATGATCAGCATCGAGACCATGAGGCTCACGCTTGTCACGATGGCGGCGATGCTGATCGCGGACTGGCGCGGCGTCGCCTTCAACTGTGCGACGGCGATGCCGAGCGGCGCCAGCGCAGGCAGCGGCACGCGATCGAGGCATGCTTCGGCCAGCCACGGCATGAGCAGCACGGCGCCCAGCAGCACCAGCGCAATTGCCGCGTAGCCCGCTATGGGCAGCCCGTTCACCGCCGGCACGAACGTGAGGGCGAGTCCCGCCCCCGCAGCGAGGATGCCCCACCAGGGCGTACGCAGTCTCGCGAGCGATTCCTCCTCGTCCCCCGCGCGCAAGGCGCGACCCGGCGCCCGGCGCGCGGCTTCCCACGCCGGGGCGGCGGCGCCCAGCACGGCGAAACCGACACCGAGTATGAAGAAGAACGCGAGCGTCCCGCGGTCGGGGTGCACGTCCGCCGCAATGGCGCGGAAATAACCTGCGCCGAGATCCGCGCCTATGCTCGCCAGCGCGTGGCGGGCGAGGAGGTAGCCGAGCGCCACGCCCAGGGCGGCGCCGGCCGCGCCGAGGGCGGCGCCTTCGAGCAGGAGCTGCGCCGCGAGGGAGCGGCGCGTGACGCCGAGGGTCCGGAGCAACGCGAGCTGGGTGCGGCGGCGAAGCAGGGCGAGGACCTGTGAGGAAAACACCAGGAATGCGCCCGTGAAAAGGGCGACGAGGGCAAGCATGTCGAGGTTGAGCCGGTACGCTTGCGTAAGGCTTGCGCCGCGCTCGCCCTCGGCTTCGGGAGGCGCCGCGTGCACGCCCGCTGGCAGCATCGCCTGCAATTCGCGGCGAAACGCCGCGCTGTCGGTGCCGGCCTTGACCCGCAGGTCGATGCGGTTCAGCCGTCCCAGGCGCGCCAGTTTCCATTGCGCGGCGCCCACGTCCATGACGCCCAGCCGCTGGCGGTAGGCGCCCTCGGGCAGCAGGCCCGCAATCTTCAGCGCGACGGTCGCGGCCCCGACGTTCACCTTCAGCTCATCTCCGACCTTGAGCCCGAGCCATTGCGCGGCCGCGTGCGAGAGCAGTATCGCGTCGGCATCGAAGATATCGAGGGTCATGCCCGAGCGCTCGGGCAGCAATCCGGGCTGCACTTGCGCGGCACGCAGCGGGTCGAAGCCGAGCACACGGAGGCTCTCCTGCCGTCCGGCGAGCGCCACGTCCGCCTCCACCGCCGGATTCGCGGCCTCGACCTGCGGCAGCCGCGCGATGCGAGGGTACAGTGACTCGTCGAATCCCGAGCGTGGGCCCCGTACCACCAGGTCGGCCTCGCCGGCAAGGTGCCGGGAGGCGATTTCGAATTCGTTCAGGGCGCTGGCATTGATGAGATGCACCGCAACGCCGAGCGCCACGCCCAGCGCGATCGCCGCGATCGCAAGAACAGCCCGGCCCGGATGCTCCCGCAGCGGCCCGAGGACGAGCGCATTGAATACGAGCAGGCGGCCGCCGCGCGTCAGGCGTGAGGCGTCAGGCGTCAGGCGAGAACCAGTCACGGATCACCGGTCACGGCGGCCTCGGCTACGCAAGTGGAGCATCAAAATTCTCGCGTCGGCCGCTGCGCGTCACCGGGGGTGCCGCTGCGACTCGGTGTGCGCAGCAGGGTGCGGGAGCAGCGAGCGGCCCCGGCAAGTGGAGGCGTATGCGACGCAGCGGCTCTGCGCCCCGTCCCGCACCACCGTTCCGGAGACCGAGGCCGGGGTGTGTCCCCACAAACCGGGGCTGCTTCACTCCTCGACGCGCTGCCACTCGTCACTCCTTCAGGCCATCGGCCGTCAGAGTCAGCACGCGGTCGGCGGTCGCCGCCGCGATGGGCGAGTGCGTGACGAGTATGCCGGCGCTCCCTTCACGCTTGACCTGCTCGCGCAGCAGGGCGAGCACTTGTGCCGCCGCATCCTGGTCCAGGTTGCCCGTCGGTTCGTCCGCGAGCAGCAGCTGCGGCCGATGGACCAGCGCCCGGGCGATAGCCACGCGCTGCATCTCCCCGCCCGAAAGCTCGCGTGGAAAGCTCGCCGCGGCGGCGGCGAGCCCCACCGCTTCCAGCATCTGCCCGACCCTCACGACACGGTCGTGGGCGGACGCGCCGTTAAGCGCGAGCGGAAGCGCGACGTTTTGCGCGACGGTGAGATGAGGCAGCAGGTGAAAGGCCTGGAACACGAAGCCGATCCGCTCGCGCCGCAGCCGCGTTCGTTCCGCATCCGCCAGCGCCGTTATTGTCGCGCCGTCGAGGGAGACGCTGCCCGCGTCGGGCTCATCGAGTCCCGCGATGAGGTTCAGCAGTGTGGACTTGCCGACGCCCGATTCACCCATGAGCGCGACGTACTCGCCCGGCCCGACGTCGAGCGTCACGTCGCGCAGCACCAGCCGCGGGCGCGCGCCGCCGTAGGACTTGGAGAGATTGCGGATCGCGAGCACGGCCTACATTCTAGAACCTGTAACAGGTTCTGGCCGCGCCGGCGATAAATCCGGTGGCGGCGTGCCGTACGCCGGGGCACCGTGACGGTAACGACCTTGGTGCAGTGATACCCCCGGGCTCAGGCCAATGAATGCGCCTTTCCGGGGGCTACGTTGTCACGGAGGAGCACGGAGATGTCGCTCGCGGGCCGCGGTTTGCTGAAATAGTATCCCTGGATCTCGTCGCATTCGAAGTCGCGCAGGAAATTCAGCTGCTCCTCGGTCTCTACGCCTTCGGCCACTACGCTCAACCTCATGCTGTGCGCCATGGCGACGATGGCCTGTGTGATCGCTGCGTCGTCGCCGTCCCCCGGCAGGTCCCGGATGAACGAGCGGTCGATCTTGAGGGTGTCCAGGGGAAAGCGCTTGAGATAGTTCAGGGACGAGTACCCCGTTCCGAAATCGTCGATCGAGAGATGTATCCCGAATGCCTTGAGCTTGTTGAGCAGCGTAACCGCCTGTTCCGGATTCTGCATGACCACGCTTTCGGTGATCTCCAGCTCCAGGAACGCCGGGTCGAGGCCGGTTTGCCTGAGAATTCTCGCCACGTCCGCGAGCAGGGTTTCATGGTTGAACTGGCGCGGTGAAAGATTGACGGCGACCCGACCCGACCATCCCTGCGCCTGCCACGCCTTGGTCTGCGCGCATGCCGTCGTGAGCACCCATTCGCCGATGGGCACGATCAGACCGGTTTCCTCCGCGAGCTGGATGAACTGGGCGGGGGCGATCAATCCCTGCGCAGGCTGCTGCCAGCGCAGCAGCGCCTCCACGCCGGTGATGCGGCCGCTCGTGATATCGAGTTTCGGCTGGTAGTGCAGGAGGAATTCGTTGCGTTCCAGGGCGCGGCGCAGGCTGGACTCCAGCTTGAGGCGCTCGATGGAGTGAACGTTGATGTGCGCCGAGTAGAACTGGAAGTTGTCCTTTCCCTGCTCCTTGGCCCGGTACATCGCGATGTCCGCGTTCTTCATCAGCGTTTGCAGATCGGCGCCGTCGTCGGGGCAGGTGCTGATGCCGATGCTTGCCGTGAGATGGAATTCCTGGCCGCCGACCAGGAACGGCTTCCCCATGGCGGCGAGTATCTTCTGCGCGACTACTGCTGCGTTCAGGGGCCGCGGCGGCTCCTCGACCAGCACGATGAATTCGTCGCCGCCGAGCCGCCCCACCGTGTCGCTCTGGCGCAGGCAGCCACGCAGCCGATCCGCGACTTCCTTGAGCACGCGATCGCCGGCTTCGTGCCCGAGCGTGTCATTGATGTTCTTGAAGCGATCGAGATCGATGAAAAAGACCGCGAGCGAGCGCCCGGTCCGCTGCGCGCGCGTCAGCGCGTGGGACAGGCGTTCGTTGAACATGGTGCGATTCGGCAGCCCGGTGAGCTCGTCGTAGTGTGCCAGATGCCGGACGCGCTCCTCGGCCTGCTGGCGCACGAGGTACTGTCCTATCTGGTTCCCGATGGACCGCGCGATCTCGATCAGCTTGTCGTCGGGTTCCCGCACGTCGCGGTGGAAGAACTCCATTACGCCCAGGACCTCGGTCCCGACCAGAAGCGGAAAGCAGAAGGCACCGTGCAGATCGGCTTTCGCCACGAGTGCAGCACGCTTGAAGCCGCTGGAGCGCGACAGGTCCGAGATCCACTTGGGCTTGCCGGTGGTGTAAGCCTGTCGCACCAGGCCCTGGTCGTTGCCGGGTTCGGGCTTCACCGTCCGCTTCGTGGTTATCCCCACGAATTCCTGGATCTCGGGGCTGTCGACGCCCCAGCATTCGAAGCATCGCAGCAGGCCAGCCTCGCTGTCCCAGGCCCACCGCGCGCCGCAATGCCATTTGAGGGTCTCGCAAATCGTCCGGATGATCATGGGGATCGCTTGCGCCAGGGTCTCGGCTTCGGCGAGCACGCGCGTCACCGCATGCTCCATCGCCTGGCGATTTTCCGCCTGTACCCGCTCGGTGATGTCCTCGATGATGCGGATGAAATAGAGCGGCATGCCCGCCGCGTCTCTTACCAGCGATACCGTCCGGTTAACCCACAGGTCGGAGCCATCCTTGCGCCGGTACAGCCGTTCCGACGAAAAGGTAGCGACTTCGCCTTTCAGCATCGCCTCGCGGTATCGCGGCTGATCAGATCCCACGTGGTCCGGATGGACGAACTCATCGGTACGCATCCGCGCGAGCTCTTCCTGCGCATAGCCGAGCATCTCGCAGAGCTTCGAATTCGCGTGCAGGACCCTGTCTTCCTCGATCGAGGTATGCATGATGCCGACCGGCGCGTTGTCGAAGGTCGCCCGGTAGCGCTCCTCCGCCTGCTTGCGCTCGGAGATGTCGCGAATGATGACCGCGGCGCCCACGACCTCTCCAGCCTCGTTCTTGATGGGTGAAATGCTGGACAGGACGTTGATGGTCCGCCCGTCCCTGGTGAGACGCACCCTCTCGACTGCCGGTATCGTATCGCCGCGCTGCAGCCTTTCGCTGTTGTCCTCGAGGTGGCGGTGCCCTTCCGGCACGATCATGGCGGTCGACTGGCCGATCATCTCGCTCTCGGAATAGCCGAATATCCGCTCGGCGCCGGCGTTCCACGACGTAATGGTGCCGTCGAGAGAGCGGCCGATGATCGCATCGTTGGAATTCTCGACGATCGCGGCGAGCCGGGCGCGCTCGGCCTCGGCGCGCTTGCGCCCCGAGATGTCCCGGAACATCAGTGACACCCCGATTATCCTGCCGGCAGGATCCTTGATCGGAGACTGTGTTATCGACACATCGATGCGCCGGCCGTCCTTGGTGAGGCGCACCGTATCGTACGGCGGGGCGGGAAGATTCTGCAGAAGAAGCTCGCGCTGCCGGGCGACCTGCGCCATTCCTTCGGCGGGAATGATGACGGAAATATTCCGCCCGATGACTTCTCCGGCCGTGTAGCCGAACATGCGCTCTGCAGCCGTGTTCCAGCTCGTGATGTTCAGATCCGGATCCCGGCTGACGATCGCGTCATGTGAGCCCTGCACGATGGCCGCGAGGCGGGCGCGATCGGCTTCGGCCTCCTTGCGCTCCGTGATGTCTTCCACCACGCTGATCACGTACTGCGGATTGCCGGCGTTATCGCGAGCGACCGACATGGTCCGTCGTCCCCAGACGATGGCGCCGTCCTTGCGCACGAAGCGCTTCTCACCGATGGCGGCCTTGATCACGCCTTCGGTGACCTGGCTGCGGAACGTCGCCCCCTGGCCGTAGTCATCAGGATGCGTGATGTCCAGGATGGCCTTGCCGATGAGTTCCGCGCGCGGATAGCCGAGCATGTCGCAGAATTTCTGGTTGACGTCGACCAGCACCCCGTCGAGATCGACGCGCGTCATCCCGACCGCTGCGTTCTCGAACATGGCGCGGTAACGCGCCTCGCTCATCCTGGTTTCGGTCACATCCTCGACGACGCGTATGTAGTATTGGGGCGTGCCGTCCGCGCCCCTCGCGACGGACGTGGTGCGCTTGGTCCAGATCACGTTCCCATGCTTGCCGATGTATCGTTGCTCCGACAGATAGGTATCGATCTTGCCCGCCAGCAGCTGCTGTTCGAGTTCGGCATCGCTGGCAACATCCTTCGGATCGCCGAGGCCCGCGGGCGGCAATTGTTGCAGCTCCTCGAGCGTGTAGCCGGTCATGTCGAGGAATTTCTGATTGGCGAGCAGGATCCGGCGCTCGAGCGAGGAGTGCACGATGCCGACCGCCGCATGATTGAAGGTCAGCTCGAAGCGGCGTTCGAGATCCTTGCGTTCGGTGTCGCTCCGGCGCAGGTCCTGCGTGATGCGTTCAGCGAGATAGATCGCGCGTCTGCCCGAAGTCGCCAGCGACCATACCAGGCCGGTGAGCAGCACGGTGATGAGGGTGCCCAGGAGAAAGACAATCCATGGCAGCAGGCGGTCGGATGCCGCCACGAAGTTCTCGCGTGCGTTGAAATGGAGGTTCCAGCGTCGGCCACCCACCTCCAGCGCTCCGATGCGGGTGAGCTTGGCTGACTTTCCGGCTGCGGGACTGGCCGGACGCGAATCCGCGGGCAGCAGGCGGCTGCTGTCGAACATCAGGTTTTCCGCGGAAGGCTGCTGCAGCGCTTGCCCGCGCTCCACGAAGCCTGCGTCGTGGATGCGCAGATGCATGGTCTGCAGGAATCGCTCGCTCAATACGCCGCGCATGAGGTCGATCGCGACAAACGACGTGCTGACCATACCGCTGAAGGCTTCGCGGCGCTGCTCGACGGTGCCTGCGGGCATTCCTTTCCGGTAGACGGGCATGCGCATCGCAAATCCGGGGTGCCGCCGTGGATCGTGCGCCAGCGCGATCGTTCCCGATGCGGTGAGCTGCCCTGAGTCGCGGGTACGGTCGAGAGTGGCCCTGCGCACGGTATCGCCCCCGAGATCGAGGCCGAGCGCTGCCTCGTTTCCCGGCATCGGCTCCACGTATTCCACGATGACGTATTCGCCCCGGTTTCCTGCCGGCTTGGCCGCAAAGCCCGGATATCCACGCGGATCCACGCTGCGATCATTCCGGACCATCTCCTCGAAGGCTTCCCGCTGTGCAGCAGGAACGCGTCGGGCGTAGTGGATGACCTGAACGCCGGGATAGCGGTGGTGCAGATCGAGGGTCGCGATGTAGGTCCGGAACTCGTCCCGGCTGACGGAATCCGACGCGATGAACAGCGCCTTCACGCCGAGCAGCACGTCCGAGTAGGAACGGATGCGCGCTTCGATGGCGTCTTGTGCCTCGGCGACGACGTGGTTGAATTGCTGCTCTGCGTCCTGCTCGATCTGCCGCCCAATGAACAAGGCGGCGGCTACGGATAGTGCCGTCCCGACGGCGAACACCAGGTACGCCGTCGCGGCACCGTTGAATAGACGAGCAAGCTTCAGTTGCATGTTGTGCGCTGACGCGGGCCAGCCCAGAAATCGCATGGGGTGCTCGTCGCCTTCTGCCGGAGGGGGCGAGTCCACCCGTGATTACGGCTTACGGTGTCGTAATCTTGAGTGTCTCGTTGGAGGATACGCACCCCGCGGGGGAGAGCGCCGCAGCGAAGGTCGCGCGGGGCGAATCTGCTAATATTTGGCGTCGCGCCGGATAACGATAATGACGAAGGAATGCGAGTGAAATCAATATATTATGGCGTTGCGTGTGCCCTCATCTCGGCTTGCGGCGCGGCGCTGGCGACTGCGGCTGCCGCGCAGGCCTACCCGGCTCGTGCAGTGCGCCTCATCATTCCGTTTTCTGCCGGCGGCGCGGCCGATGTTCCTGCAAGAATACTCACGCAGCGGATGTCCGAATCCCTGGGACAGCAGGTTATCGTGGACAACCGGCCCGGCCTCGGTTCGGCGATCGGCGCCGAACTTGCCGCCAAGGCGCCGCCCGACGGATACACCCTGTTCCTCCTCAGCAACACGCACTTCGTCACGGCGGCCCTGCACAAGAAGCTGCCCTACGACCCGCTGAACGACTACGCACCGATCACGCAGATCACGAGTGCGCCCAATGTCCTGGTGGTCCATCCATCGCTGCCGGCGAAGACCGTGAAGGACCTGGTCGCGCTCGCCAGAGCGAGACCGCGGCAGATCGACTACGCGTCCTCCGGAAACGGCAGCACGCAGCATCTGACCGGGGCGCTGTTCGCGAGGATGGCGGGCATAGAGATGACCCATATTCCCTATCGCGGCAGCGGCCAGGTGACCGCGGACCTGCTCGGCGGCCAGGTGATGGTCGCTTTTCCCGGCATCGCGGGCATGCTGCCGCACATCAAATCCGGAAAGCTGCGTGCGCTGGGCGTGACGAGCGCGAAGCGCTCTCTCGAGTTGCCGGACGTTCCGACCATCGCGGAAGCGGGCGTCAAGGGCTACGAGATGGTCGCGTGGTTCGGCCTTGGCGCCCCGAAGGGCCTGCAGCGCGAGGTGCAGATGAAGCTCCACGGCGACCTGCTGCGCATACTCCGGAATCCCGATTTCCAGAAAAGCATGGCGACCGTGGGGCAGGAGCCCGCGTGGCAGGACTCTCCCGAACGCTTCCTTGGCTTCCTCAAGGTCGAGGCGGTCAAGTGGGCGAAGATCGTACAGGAGAGCGGGGCGACGGTTCAGTGACCAATGCGCATATGGGTGAGGGAATGAAACGATTGCGGATCATCGTGGCGCTTGCGGGCTGGCTGCTCCTTCCCGGGCTGTCGGACGCGCAGAACTATCCGACCAGGCCGGTGCGGCTCATCATCCCGTATTCGGCCGGTGGCGCGACCGACGTCGTGATGCGTATCCTTGCGCAAAAGCTGCCTGATTTCCTGGGCCAGCAGCTCGTGATCGACAACCGCACGGGCGCGGGCGGACTGATAGGGATAGATACCGCGGCGAAAGCGGCGCCCGACGGCTACACGCTCCTCGCGAGCAGCACGCCTCACGTCATTCTGCCGCATCTCCACAAGAGCCTGCCCTTCGATCCGCTCGGGGACTTCGTACCCATAACGCAGGTCAGCACCCAGCCGTACGGGTTGACGGTGCATCCGTCCCTGGGAGTGAGCTCGGTGAAGGAGCTGATCGCGCTCGCGCAAAAGCAGCCGGGAAAGATCAATTACGCCTCCTCCGGCAACGGCGGAGCGCAGCATCTTTTCGCCGCAATGTTTGTGTCGATGGCGAAGATCGACATGGTTCACATCCCGTACAAGGGAAGCGGCCCGGCGCGCGCCGATCTGCTCGGTGGCCAGGTGAAGGTCGGCTGTCTCGGCATTGCGAGCATCATCAGCAATCACAAGGCGGGACAACTGCGCATACTCGCGGTCACGAGCGCCAGGCGCTCGCAGGAGCTTCCCGACGTGCCGAGCATTGCAGAGACTATTCCCGGCTACGATGCATCGCTCTGGGACGGTCTCTTCGCTCCGCGGGGAACGCCGCCCGCAGTGACAAACCGGATCCTGCGCGCTGTCAGGAGTGTGATGGAACTTCCGGAAATGAAGGCGGCGTTCGAGCGCGTTGGCACCCACGTTGCCATCTCCGAGCCCCGGGCATTTGCGGAGTACGTGAAGGCGGAATACGCGAAATGGGGCAAGGTAGTGCGGGACGTGAAGCTGCAGATAAATTGACCGGGCAGGGACGATGGCGACCCTGGTCAAGCGCGAGCTGAAGCGGTCGCTGAAAACGATACACCTGTGGGGTATCGCCGTCGGTCTCGTCATTTCCGGCGAGTATTTCGGCTGGAGCTACGGCTGGGCGAGCGCCGGTACCCTGGGCTTTCTCGTGACCTCGCTGGTGGTGGCCGCGATGTACACCACCTTCATCTTCAGCTTCACCGAGCTGACCACGGCCATCCCGCACGCGGGCGGGCCGTTCGCGTATGCGCGGCGGGCCTTCGGGCCCAATGGCGGCTATCTTGCGGGTGTCGCCACCCTGGTCGAGTTCGTGTTCGCGCCGCCGGCAATCGCGCTGGCGATCGGGGCCTACCTCAACGTGCAGTTTCCGGGGCTCGACGCGAAGCACGTCGCGATCGGGGCGTATGCGATCTTCATGCTTCTCAACCTCGTCGGCGTGGCTATCGCGGCGACCTTCGAATTGTTCGTGACACTGCTCGCGATCTTCGAGCTGCTCGTCTTCATCGGCGTAGTGGCGCCCGGTTTCTCGATCGCCAACTTCGTCGCGCACGGCTGGGTCGGAGCCGACACATTCTCGAGCGCGGCGGTGAGCGGCATGTTCGCCGGGGTACCATTCGCGATCTGGTTCTTTCTCGCGATCGAAGGCGCAGCGATGGCGGCCGAGGAAGCGGAGAACCCGCGCACGACCATCCCGCAGGCCTACATCGCCGGCATCCTGACACTGGTCGCGCTCGCGATAGGCGTGATGGTGGCGGCGGGCGGCGTGGGGGACTGGCGCCAGTACAGCAATATCAACGACCCGCTGCCGCAGGCGATGAAAATCGTGGTCGGCGAGGGCTCGGGGTGGCTTCACATGCTGGTGTGGATCGGGTTGTTCGGGCTGATCGCGAGCTTTCACGGCATCATCATGGGCTATTCACGGCAGATCTACGCGCTCGCGCGCGCGGGCTACCTGCCGCGCTCGCTGGCTGCCGTGAACCGCCGCTTCCGGACGCCGCATTGGGCGCTGCTGGCTGGCGGCGTGATCGGCATCGCCGCGATCTTCTCGGATGAGGCCGTCAAGTACAACAACAACTCGCTGACGGCGAACATCGTCACCATGTCGGTGTTCGGCGCGATCGTGATGTACATCGTGTCGATGGCCGCGCTCTTCAAGCTGCGCCGCGCCGAGCCGCTGCTCGAGCGGCCGTACCGGGTGCCGTTCTATCCGCTGTTCCCGGCCATCGCACTGGGGCTGGCGCTGCTCGCGCTCGCCGCGATGATCTACTACAACGCCGTGCTGTTCGGCGTGTTCGTCGGGATCGTGGCGCTCGGGTACGGGTACTTCCTGCTCACCAGGGGAGCACGCGATGCGGCGCCGGTGGACGAGATGCTTCAGACGGCGGAGGGATGAGGGCGCGACGCTCTATTTCTTCCCGCGCGGCCGGTTCAGGAACGCCCGCAGCCGCTCGTTGGGCGCGCCGGTGTGGAAGGTCCTGCTGAACGCGTCGATGCTCGCCTGTATGCCGACAGCGGGCGGCGTCTCCAGCCAGGCTTCGAGGAGCCGCTTCTGGGCGCGAATGGCGCCGGGATCGGCGCGCACGATGTCTTCAAGCCATAGCTGCATTCCCGCATCGATTTCGCCGTCGGGCGTCAGCTTCTGCAGGAAACCGATGCGGTGCGCCTCCGCTGCATCGATGACGTTGCCGCGATAGAGCAGCTCGCGCGTGTGTCCCCAGCCGATCAGCGCGGGGAGCAGGCGCGCCTCGATGACCGACGGCAGTCCCACCTGCACCTCGGGCATGCCATAGCGGCTGCCGCGAGAGCCGATGCGCAGGTCGCACGCCGCCGCCAGCTCCATGCCTCCGCCCAGGCAGTATCCTTCGACGCGGGCGATGCTGGGCACGGGCAGCGCGCGTAACCCGTGGCAGGCCTGGTGGAGCAGCGTGATGAAATCTCGCGCCGCATCGGGGGTGAAATCGGCCATCTCGGCAATGTTCACCCCGCCCTGGAACGAGCCGCCCGGCGGTCCGCTGAGGACCAGGAGCCGCAATGTCGTGTCCTGCCGCAGTGCTTCCAGGGCCTGCACCAGGGAAGCGACCAGGGCGCGGCCCATCACGTTGACCGATTTCTCTCCCCGCAGCGTAAGCGTGGCTACGCCGTTTCCGACCGCGACGTCGACGCCCGTGTACAGAGTCGTTTCCAAACTAGCGTGTCGCGGTACTAATCATGGCCGGCGCAGGAGAACTCAGCGGCCTGTACCTATTCTGAACGACGCCCGGTCCTGCCCGTCCAGCTGGGCAAGCAGCCCCGTTTCCCAGGCGAGGTATTGCTTCATCGCCTCGCGATTTCCCGCGTGGCGATCGTGGACGAAGAACAGGTAGTCGATGCACTCGACGTCCGCCGGAACGGCGGGCGAGGCCCCGGTCGGGTAACCGGCCTTCTCCCATGCGGCGAGACCGCCGTCGAGACACTTTACGGCGGATGCCCCGGATTCGATGAGATCGATCGCTGCGAGCCGCGCGATATCGCGATCGCCGGCGATCAGGACGACGGCGCCCCTTGCGTTGCGCGCGTCCGCGGGAAGCCGTGACCGCGTGCTCCACCGGCTGCCTGGAACGTGGGCTTTGCGAAAATTCATGCTCGGCCCTAGGTCGAACGCGGTGCATTCACCACCGTCCAGCATCCGCTTGAGCTCCGCAGCCGTTACGGATGCCACATCCGGCAGGGCGGGTTTCGCCGGCGGCTTCGCCGCGACGCGCGCCCCGATGCCGCCCTCGAGGACGTGCACGTCGCAACCTAGTTGCTTGAGCCAGCTCGCCACGACCGGCGCGCGCACGCCTTCACTGTCGATCAGCACCAGACGCGCATTGCGCACCGCCACCCATTGGTCCGTCGCCTGGACGAGTTGTCCGCCGGGCGCATGCACCGCACCGGGGAGGGAGCCCGCGTCGAATTCTTCCGGCGTGCGCACGTCCAGCAATGCCGTCGTGCGCGCGGGGTCGGTGAGCCAGCGCTCGACTTCGGACGCGGTGACGGCGGGCACGGCGTGCCGTTCCATCAACGCGCGCGCCCTGGCCTGAAGTCCAGGCAGCTGCGCCTCGTCGACCCGTTCGGGATAACGCCGCGTCGCCCCGCGCTCGAGCTGGAAGTCCGCCAGCACCCACCCCTGCGTGCCGTTTTCGAGCGCGTAGACCGGGTTCGCGACGCCGAAATTGATGAGTGTCTGCGCGCCCATGATGGAACGCGTGCGCCCCGCACAGTTGACGATGATCTTGACCGCAGGGTCCTTGACGATCTCGCGTATGCGGTACGGCAGCTCGGCGTTCGGGCAGCAGATGCCGCCCGGGATGTTCATCTTCGTATACTCGGAGAACGGGCGGCCGTCCACGATCACGAAATTCTCGCCCGCTTCCTTCATGCGCGCGAGCTCGTGCACGGTCACGCGCGGCGTGTGGTACTCGTGCTCGACGAGCTCGCCGAAGAGTTTGCTCGGGACGTTGACCCCCTTGAACAATTCGTATCCGGCGGCCGCCCAGCCTCGGTTGCCGCCCGCGAGCAGGGCCACGTCCGTGTACCCGGCGGCCTGCAGCCGGGTTGCCGCGAGCGCCGCGCTCCCGGTGCCGTCTTCGTCGCAAAGAACGATGCGCGTCGACCTGCGCGGGACCAGGCGGGCTACATCCACCTCGAGCGTGCTGTAGGGTGTGGGTGTCGCGAAGAGCAGGTGCGACTCGCCGAACTGTCCGGCTTCACGCACGTCGAGCAGCGCGATCTCGCCGCCGTCGTGCATCATCGTCTTGAGTTCCCTTGGAGAGACCGTTCCGGCCATACCGTTTTCGCGTCCGACGCCCGGTCGCCAGAAGCTACTTCTTGTCCTTGTCTCGCGACAGTGAGCCACCCAACAGGGCGGCCGTGGGCCGATGATGGCCGCGCCTCAGGGGGTGCGGTTTATGGCCGGCAGGACTGGCTTCGTCGGTGTGCTTGGCCGCTGCGGGCTCATACGGTTTGGAAAAATCGAACCCGGAAGCATCCACCGTGCTCTTGGCTGCGGGCGCCGGGCGCGATGAGCGATGTTCGTCGCGTTCGCGGGCCGGACGCGGGTGCCGCTCCCGCTCCTCGCGCCCGCGAACCGGGGGCCGGCTCGTTTCCGTGCGTTCGTGGCCGGTGCGCGCGCCACGCCCGTGGGGCGCTCCATGACCGCGCCCTTCGGGCGCGTCGTGGCTGATCCCCGTGGCTGTCGCGCGCGGGATCGAGCGTTTCAGGAGCTTTTCGATGTCCTCCAGGAATTTCATCTCGTCGTTCGCCACGAGAGAAATTGCCTCGCCGGGCAGGCCGGCGCGGCCGGTGCGCCCGATGCGGTGCACATAGTCCTCCGCGGCGTGCGGCAGCTCGTAGTTGACGACGAAGGGCAGCTGCTCGATATCCAGGCCTCGCGCCGCGATGTCGGTCGCCACGAGGGCCGTTACCTTGCCTTCCTTGAACTCGTCGAGCGCCTGCATGCGCTCGGCCTGGGTGCGGTCGCTGTGTATGGCCTGGGTGGCAATGCCGGCGCGCTGTATCTCGCGCGCCAGGCTATTCGCATCGCGCTTCATGCGTACGAAGACCAGCACCTGCCGCATGTCCCGGCTGCGGATGAGATGGGTCAGCAACGCACGCTTGCGCGCCGCGGGAACCAGGTAGACCTGATGGGTTACCAGCTCGGCAGGCGCGTTGCGCGGCGCGACCTCTATCGTGACCGGTGCGTGCAGGAGCTCCTTCGCGAGCCTGCGCACCTCTTCCGGGAACGTGGCCGAGAACAGCAGATTCTGGCGTTGCTTGGGCAGCACCGACAGGATGCGCTTGATGTCGGGCATGAATCCCATGTCGAGCATGCGATCGGCTTCGTCGAGCACCAGGAATTCGACGCGGGACAGGTTGACGGTCTTCTGGTGCAGGTGATCGAGCAGACGCCCCGGCGTGGCGACGATGATTTCCGCGCCGGCGTGCAATGCCTTGATCTGGGGGTCGATGTCGATTCCGCCGTATACCACCGCGGTGCGCAGCGGCAGGTACTTGCCGTAGAGTCGCACGCTTTCCTCGACCTGTGCGGCGAGCTCACGCGTGGGCGTGAGTATCAGCACGCGCGTGGGATGCCGCGCCGGAGACAGGCTGGAATTGGCGTCGGGCGCGAGAAATTGCAGCAATGGGAGGGTGAACCCGGCGGTCTTGCCGGTGCCGGTCTGGGCGGCGCCCATCACGTCGCGCCGCTGCAGGATCACGGGAATCGCCTTCAGCTGGATGGGCGTGGGCTGCTCGTAGCCCTGGTCGGCGATCGCGCGGAGCAGCTCGGGTAGCAGCCCGAGTGCGGCGAACGTCGAAGCGGGATCTGCGGAGGTGGCAGGTGCTGCGGCAGCGTCGCGGTGCATGGTCACGGCTGCCCGCGACGGAATACGGACGAACGGTTCATAAGGTCGGCGCCGCCATTATACTCCGCTTCTTGCGTCGCACCATTGACGCATTCGTGACCCGATGCCCGTGCTGCGGGCGGGGAAACTGGTATAAATTCAGAAATCTGGTAGATTGGCGGCAGGAACCGGTTCAACCGGGTGACCGTCCGCCGCGGAGGCAGCAACAAGCGCTGTAGTCATGCATATCACGACCTCAAGAGAAACGGGGTTGCGTAGCGCCCATCCGCTGATCCTGACGCTGGATACCCACGGCGTCCCCCATCGCTGGATCACCTGGCAGCACGCCTGCTATTACTACGCCAAGGACCAGGTTGCCTGGACTATCGGCGCCAATGAGTTCACCGTGTACGGGGGCATGAACCGCGTCACCGGCCTGCGCTCCAGCATCACTGCACACAGCATCATCGCGATCAAAGGCAAGGCGATGGCGATGAAGGCCTTCAGCCAGGTGCCGCCGCTCAACAACCGGGAGCTGTTTCACCGCGATCGGCAGATCTGCGCCTACTGCGCGGGCACGTTCGCCATCGGCAGGCTCACGCGCGACCACGTCACCCCCTTCTCGCGCGGCGGCAAGGATACCTGGATGAACTCGGTCACGGCATGCCGTGTCTGCAATGAGCGCAAGGGCAATTGCACGCCCGAGCAGGCGGGTATGGAGCTTATCTACCTGCCCTACGTGCCCAACCGGGCGGAATACCTGATCCTCACGAACCGCCGGATACTGTCCGACCAGATGGAGTTTCTGGCGCAACACGTTCCGGCGCAGAGCCGCCTTCGCCTGGCCTGATAGCGCACGCATCCCGTTGTCGCCGGAATGCGGGGCATGGTGTCTTAATTCGGACAGCGTCCGAGGACCAAGGCCTGCAACACCTCTCCGGATTCCGGTTCCTGGACGAAAGCGGCCAGGTGCAGGGTATCTCGCTTCCAGGACCGGTCGGTCCTGAACTCGTGCGTGAGATGCGCGATTCCCTGTGCATCGATCGCATACGGACCGGCCAGTTCGCGGACCACGAAATCGTGCTCCAGGCGCCGGCCCCGGTTTTCTCCCCTCAGGACCTGGGTGGCAAGCTTGTTCTGATAGAGCGCAAGCCACGCGAGAGCGCCGGGACGGTGCCCTGAGTGAGCCGCCGTTGCCTGTCCGCTGGCGGATATCGATTCCTCACCGCTCTCCTTGCGAACGAGCCTGATGGTGGCGGCCGGCTGCTCGCGGTTGATCGCCGCAACGCGCTCCGGAATGTCATCACGCAGAAGGCCGCGACGATAATCCTTTCCATTCAATAGTAGTTGGGGGGTGTAGACGAAACCCGCGCCGCTGCGGCGGGCCGCAACGCGCTGGCGGTCGCTGAATTCTGCCCGCGCGTACGGATCGGTCCACCCCAGGTGATTCCAGTAATCGACGTGGAAGGCGAGAGTGACGACGCGGTCGGAGGTCAGACCGCGCGCCGGCAGCCCGGTGACCCAGCGATCCGCCGGCGGGCAGCTGTCGCAGCCTTCCGAGGTATACAGCTCCAGGACCGGCACCCGGCGCGTACTGCTGGTGGCGCTGCATTCCCCGGCGGCGGCCATATCCGGGAATCCCGGCATGACGATCGCGACCATCAGTCCGAGTCGGGCAAAAGCCCGCGCCGTCAGTCGTCCTGCTCCCGGCGGCTGCATCGTTGATCTCCTCTCTGGCGTTCAATGTCGCTGTTACGGATGGCGCTGAGAGACGGATGCACACGGGCCCGCAGTTTGTAGAATTACCGTTCATGGCCCAATTCTTCTCCGTTCATCCCGCCAACCCTCAGCCGCGCCTCATGCGCCGCGCCGCGGACATCCTGCGCGCCGGCGGCGTGATCGTGTACCCGACCGATTCCTGCTACGCGTTGGGGTGCCACCTCGGCGACAAGTCCGCCGTGGAACGCATCCGGACAATCCGGCAGGTCGACCGGCGCCACCATTTCGCGCTCGTTTGCCGCGATCTCGCCGAGGTCGGCCAGTATGCGAGCATGGACAACCGCCAGTTTCGGCTGCTCAAGGCGGTGACGCCCGGCAGTTATACCTTCCTGCTCCGCGCGAGCCGCGAGGTGCCGAAGCGGCTGCAGCATCCGAGCCGCAGAACCATAGGGGTGCGCATCCCGGATCACCGCGTCGTGCGGGCACTGCTCGCCGAGCTGGGCGAGCCGGTGCTGTCGTCGACGCTGCACCTTCCAGGCGACGATCGCCCGCTCAATGACGGCGCCGAAATTCGCACGCGCCTGGAGCGCGCGGTCGACGTCATTCTCGACTGCGGCTCGTGCGGGATCGTTCCCACCACCGTCGTGGATCTGACAGGCGAGACCCCGGTTATCGTGCGCCGGGGCAGGGGCAGCGTTGTATCGCTGGGACTGGTCTGAACGTTCAGGGTGCTAGAATCCGCCCCCATGTTCAGCAACCGCGTTCTGTCCGGAATGCGCCCGACCGGGGCACTGCACCTCGGCCACTATCACGGCGTGCTCAAGAACTGGATCAGGCTGCAGCACGAGTTCGAGTGCCTCTACTTCGTCGCCGACTGGCACGCGCTCACGACGCACTACGACACGCCGGAAATCGTGGAGCAGAACGTGTGGGAGATGGCCATCGACTGGCTCGCCGCCGGCGTGGATCCGGCGCAGGCGATACTGTTCATACAGTCCCGCGTGCCCGAGCACGCGGAGCTCCACCTGCTCCTCTCCATGATTGCGCCCGTGTCGTGGCTGGAGCGCGTGCCGAGCTACAAGGACCAGCAGCAGAAGCTGGCCGACAGGGATTTGTCGACCTACGGCTTTCTGGGTTATCCGCTGCTGCAGAGCGCGGACGTCCTCATCTACCGCGCGAGCCAGGTGCCGGTAGGAGAGGACCAGGTTCCGCACATCGAATTCACCCGCGAGATCGCGCGCCGGTTCAACCACGTATTCGGGCGCGACAAGGGTTTCGAGGAAAAGGCGGAGGCCGCGATAAAGAAACTGGGCGCCAAGCGGGCGCGGCTCTACCGGCAGCTGCGGACCAGGTTCCTGGAGAAGGGGGACGCCGAGGCCCTGGCTGCTGCCCGTGTGCTGGTGGAGGAGGCGCAGAACCTGCCGCTGGGCGAGCGCGAGCGCCTTTTCGGCTACATCGAAGGGGGCGGCAAGGTCGTCCTGCCCGAGCCGCAAGCGCTGCTCACCGAGTCCCCGAAGATGCCGGGGCTGGACGGACAAAAGATGTCGAAGTCCTACGGGAACACGATAGCGCTGCGCGAGGATCCGGAGAGCATTGCCGAGAAGGTAAAACGCATGCCTACCGACCCGGCGCGGATAAAGCGCAACGATCCGGGCGATCCGGAGAAGTGTCCGGTATGGCAACTCCATCTCGTGTATTCGGACGAGCAACGGCGGAACTGGGTGCAAAACGGTTGCCGCAGCGCCGGGATTGGCTGCCTGGAATGCAAGCAGCCGGTGATCGAAGGCATCCTGGCGGAGCTCAAGCCGATACGGGAGCGGGCACGCCCCTATCTGGATGACCCCACCTTGGTACGCAATATCATCGCGGACGGGTGTGAGAAGGCCCGCAAGCTGGCCCAGGAAACGCTGCGCGAGGTCAAGCAGGCGATGGGGCTGGACTACAATTAATTGTGGTCGGGTGCGGTCCGGCCTCAAAGGGTAGTAGCGCAGGGGTAGGATTTGCGGAGATTTCCCGGTAGAATGGCTCGATGCAAGGGTCTTTCTCCGTAGGCGCTCTCGCCTCGGTTTGCCGGGTCAGCCCCGGCCCCGGCTTCATCGCCGGGCGTAACCTTACCTGCAAAGAATCAATAGGTTGTGGTATCGGCATGCCGCCGCATGCCATCTGCCGGGCAGCAGCGCGATGAGCGAAGCCGCAAACCAGGCCCCCGTCGCCAGGGTCTACGGCCAGCCGCTCCTGGAGATCCCGCGCGATCTCTACATACCGCCCGACGCCTTGGAGGTCTTCCTGGAGCAGTTCGAGGGGCCTCTCGACCTGCTGCTCTACCTGATCCGCAAGGAAAACATCGACGTCCTCGACATTCCCATGGCCCGCCTGACGGCCCAGTACCTGGAGTACGTCGAGCTGATGCGTACGCGGAGCCTGGAACTCGCCGCGGAGTACCTGTTGATGGCAGCCATGCTGATCGAGATCAAGTCGCGGATGCTCCTCCCGCGCCCGGCACGGACTGAACTGGAGGAGGATCCGCGCGCGGAACTGGTCCGCCGTCTGCTGGAGTACGAGCGGATGAAACAGGCTGCGCGACGCCTGGACGAGTTGCCGCAGTCGGGGCGGGACTTCGCGCTGGTCCAGGTGCTCTTCGAGGAGACGGCCACCGTCCGACTGCCGGAGGTCAACGTCGAGGACCTCCGCGGCGCGTGGCTCATGCTGCTCGGGCGGGCGGCGGCAAACCGGCATCACCGCATCACGCGCAATCAGTTGTCGGTGCGCGAGCACATGAGCAGGGTGTTGCGCAGGCTGCAGGACGGCCGTTACGTCGAGTTCTGCGAGCTGTTCGACCCCGGGCAGGGGATCGCGGTCCTGGTGGTGACTCTGCTCGCGTTGCTGGAGCTCGCGCGCGAGAGCCTGATCGAGCTGACCCAGCAGACCGCTTACGCCCCTATTTACGTCAACCTGAAGGCCGGCCATCTCACGGCGGTTCACTGATCCACTGTCAAACTCATGGAAAAACCTACCTTCGATCTGACCCGAATCAAGCTGGTGTTGGAAACGGTGCTGCTCGCATGCCAGGAGCCGGTGGCGCTGCCAGAGTTGAGGAAGCTTCTCGACGAGGATATTTCCAACGATATGCTGCGCCGCGTTCTGGACGAACTGCGCGACGACTGGCAGGGACGAGGCGTAGAACTCACTCACGTTGCTTCCGGATGGTGTTTTCGCACGCGGCCGGAATTTCAGCCGTATATGGACCGTCTGAATCCCCAGAAGCCTCCGCGTTATTCGCGCGCGGTGCTGGAGACGCTCGCGATCATCGCCTACAAGCAGCCCGTCACCCGGGGCGATATCGAGGAGATCCGCGGCGTCGTTGTTTCGACCAATATCATCCGGGCGCTGGAAGCGCGCCGGTGGATAGACGTGGTCGGCCACCGCGAGGTGCCGGGCCGGCCGGCGCTGTACGCGACGACCCGGGCCTTCCTCGACGATCTCAACCTGCGCACGCTCGAAGAACTGCCGCCGCTCGACGATCTGGACAGCCTCGTCGAGACGGTCGGCGCGCGACCCGAAACGCTGCTCGTCGAGGAGACGGCGCCGGAAGAAACGGCGCACGGCGATGAGCGGACGCCCGATATCGAGGCGCGTCCGATGGAAGTGGAATTGCCGCGGGTCGCAGCCTAGATCGGCCGCCGCTATTTCGTCGCGGGACCCGCCGGCTCGAGCCGTAGCAGAGCGCCGGACGGCGAATCGGTGAGCAGATAAAGCAGCCCGTCCGGCCCGCTGCGCACGTCCCGCACGCGCCCCAGCGCGCCCTTCAGCAGCCGCTCCTCCTTCACCACTTTTTCGCCGTCCAGCTTCAATCTCACCAGCATCTCGTCGCGCAGCGCGCCCACAAACAGGTCGCCCCGCCAGCGCGGAAACCGGTCGCCCGCGTAGAACGCCATTCCCGAGGGGGCGATGGAGGGCACCCAGTAATGTACGGGCTGCGTCATGCCGGCCTTCTCTGTGCCTTCCCCGATCTTGGTGCCTATCCCGTAATTCACGCCGTAGGTGATCACCGGCCAGCCGTAATTCGCTCCGGCCCGGATCACGTTTACTTCGTCGCCGCCCTGCGGGCCATGCTCGTGCGTCCAGAGCAAACCCGTCTGCGGATGGAGCGCCGCGCCCTGCAGGTTGCGGTTGCCGAGCGTGAACTTCTCAGGTTTCCAGCCGGTCTTGCCGACGAACGGATTTCCCGACGGGACACGTCCGTCGTCGTGCAGGCGGATCACGGAGCCCGCGTGATCGTCCGGACGCTGCGCGCGCTCCTGCTCGCCGCGGTCGCCGAGCGTAATGAACAGATAGCCCTCGCGGTCGAATACGAGCCGCGAGCCGAAATGTCTGCCGGTGCCCGATTTCGGCTGCAGGCGGAATATGACTTGAACGTTTTCGAGGTGGTTTCCGGCGAGCCGGCCGCGTGCTACTTCAGTGCCGATCCCGCCTTCCCCGCGCGCCACGAAAGAGAGATAGACGAGATTGTTCTCGGTGAAGCGGGGATGGAGGGCGACGTCGAGCAACCCGCCCTGGCCCTGCGCGACGATCGGCGGCAGTCCGGCGATGGGGCGCGGTTCCAGCCGGCCGCTCTTGTCTACAACGCGCAACCGTCCCGGGCGCTCCGTCACCAACATCCCGCCGTCGGGCAGGAATGCAAGCCCCCAGGGATGCTCCAGGCCTTCAACCAGCCGGACGACGCGGAAGGCATGCTCCTCGCTCGTGATCACCTGGGCCGGCGCAAGAGACCAGGACGACGCAAGGACGAGCAGCGCAGCCAGTGGAATCCGAATGCGCGGGGATAGCGTTGGCATGCGATCTGTGATGAAAATTACCGATTGGTAAGGTTGGGACCCGTCCATCCGCGTTGCAGCAAGCGCGGCGCGGCGAGATTAACACGGTCCGTTGCAGAAAATGGTTCGCAGGCGTCGGACATCCGCTCTTTTGCCGTGGTTCCATCGCTGCGAACCCCATCCAATGAGTGAAAAAACACTGTGCTATGATTCTCCGACTCACGATTTTCCGCTATCAAGAAGAAAACGCCGGTCGCGGCACTCTCGGGGACCCCGGCAGCAGCGGTTATCCGCGGGTTTCTTGGAGGGGTGTATTCTGGTTCGTAATTCGACGTGCCTCGGAGCATTTCTGCTCTCCTTGTCGCTGCCCGGCGCGGCGCTGTCCGCTGCCGCTGACCGCGACCCGTTCGGCACGGCCCGTTATGCCCCGCCGGCGCCCGGGATGCGCTGGGAGTCTCCAGACCCGTTGCCGCAGGTTCCCGCTGCGCCCAGTGCGCCGTTGCCCGCGGCCGACCGGCCGCTCACTCTGCCGGAACTGACGGAATTCGCCCTTCAGAATAATCCACGGACGCGGCAGGCGTGGTTTGCCGCGCGCGCGGCTGCCGATGCCGTGGGCATCGAGCGATCTGATGATTTCCCGCAGATCTCTGCGCAGGTCACCGCGGGCCGCAGCGAGAGCAGCGGCCAGTCGGGAAACCAGAATCCCTGGCTTACGCGCTATGGTCCGGCCATATCCCTTTCGTATCTGTTGTACGACTTCGGCGTTGGCGACGACCGTACCAGGGCTGCCGAGTACCAGGCATTGGCCGCCGCTCTCGCGCAAAACCGCGTGCTGCAGGACATCGTGCTCCAGGTGGAGCAGGCTTATTTCCGGGTGCTGGGGGTGGAGCAGCTGGTGCGTGCGAACGAGCTCTTCCTCAAGTCGGTCGGGACTTCGCTGGAAGCAACGCAGCGGCGGCGCGAAGGCGGGCTGGCGACGGTGGCCGACGTGTACCGTGCGGAGACGCAGGTCGCCCAGGGGCAGTTGAACCTGACGCGCAGCCTGGGCGAGCTGGAGAAAGCGAGAGGGGCGCTTGCCTCGGCGGTCGGTCTGCCGGTCAACACGTCGGTCAGAATCCAGACGTTGGAAAGCGCTCCCAAGATCAGCGAGATCACGGAGTCCATGGCCAATATTCTCAGCCGCGCCAAGGCGAGCCGGCCCGACCTGGCGGCGGCCGAGGCGCAGGCCCGCGCCGCGCGGGCGACTGCCGATGCCGCCAGCAAGAGCGGATTGCCGACCTTCACCATCAATGCCGCCAGCGGGCGTACCTTTTACCCCCACGAT
>DASRJL010000025.1:0-3376 GCA_035649495.1 Burkholderiales bacterium
GGCTGCTCGCCATAGACGAGCACGGCAACATCAGGACGATCCTGACCGGTGAGATCCGAGCCGTTAACGAGTCGTCCGCCGCCCGATTCGACCGCTCGCTTCATCGCGTCCGTTACCGACTCGGCGCCCGGAAAGTCCGCATTGCGGGTGTCGTTCCCTTGCCAGGTCAATGACCAGCCGCCGCACTGCATCGGAATACTGTCCGCGCCCGGTCCGGTGACCAGCACGCGAGCCGAGGGGCGGATCGGCAGGACGCCGTTGTTCTTGAGGAGAACAAGTGAGCGGCGCACCGCCTCGCGCGCCAGCGCGCGAGCGGCGGGCGAATTCAGCAGCTCCATGCGCCCCTCATAAGGCCGCGCCGACTCGAAGAGGCCCAGCCGAAATTTCACGCGCAAGATGCGCCGTACCGCGTCATCCAAACGTGAGGCAGGGATCTCACCCGAACGCGCCTCGGCAAGCGTATTGTCGAAGAGACCCTTCCAGTTGTTGGGCGCCATGAACATATCGACGCCGGCATTGATCGCCGCCGGACAGCGATCGCTTTGGCAGCCAGGCACCTGGGCGTGACCATCCCAATCGCCGATGACGAAGCCCTCGAATCCCATGCGCTCCTTGAGCACATCCGTGAGCAACTGACGATTGCCGTGCATTTTTTGGCCTTGCCAGCTGGAATAAGACGCCATCACCGTCATGACACCGGCGTCGATGGCGCCCACATAGCCTTGCGCATGGAGCCGTATCAGCTCGCTCTCCGAAACCCGCGTATCCCCCTGATCCACACCGTCGAAAGTGCCGCCATCGCCGACGAAATGTTTGGCGGTGGCTGCGATTCTCACGGCCTGTAACTTAGCTGCGATTTCCGGTGGACCCTGGAGACCTTCCACCGCAGCCCGTGCGTACTCACGCACGAGCGCTGGGTCCTGAGCGAAACCCTCGTAGCTGCGGCCCCAGCGAATGTCTTGAGGCACGGCGACCGTCGGCGCGAACGTCCAGTCGATGCCCGTGGCTGCGACCGCTTCTGCGGTTGCAGCGCCGATTCGGCGTACCAGCTCCGGATCATGCGCAGCGCCGAGACCAATGTTGTGCGGAAAGATGACTGCACCGACGATGTTGGCGTGTCCGTGCACCGCGTCGATGCCGAACATAAGCGGGATCGCGACGCGACCTGGGCGGGGTGCCAGTGCGGCCGCGTGGAAGCGGCGCGACAGCTCCAGCCACTCGAGAGGTGTCGCACGATCATCGCCATTCGGACCGCCATTGCCGCCGGCGAGAACCGAGCCGAGCGGATAACGCGCGAGATCTTCCGGCACAACCGCGCCGATGTCGGTCTGGATGATCTGCCCGACCTTCTGCTCGAGACTCATTTTCGCCAGCAGTTCGTCAATGCGCGCTTCGGTCGCCGCATCGACCAGGCCCCGGCTGTGCGCCTGGGGCCAGTTCTGCGGATGCACGGCATCGGCCAATGTCACTGCGCCCACGGCCGAGCCGAAGATCGCGGCTGAAGCCCACACTCCGCTCACCCACTGGCGCCTGCCTTTCTTGGTCATGAATACATTACTCTTGTGATCTCCGTGATTGCGCGCGCGCCTGGGCGACTCAGCGCTGCTTCAGGAAGTCGCGATACCACGCGCCGCTGTGCTTCAGGCGGCGCTGCTGAGTGGTGAAGTCGACGTGCACCAGGCCGAAGCGCCGGGTGTAACCCTCGGCCCATTCGAAGTTATCCATCAGAGTCCAGGCAAAATAGCCATTGACCGGTACGCCACGCGCGCGCGCCTCGTGCACTGCCAGGAGGTGCCGCCGCAGGTAATGGCAGCGTGCGGCGTCGGTAATGGCGCCGTCGGGCGCCAGCTGATCCTCGTAGCTCGCGCCGTTCTCCGTGATGACTATCGCCCGCGGTTCGAATTCGCGGTGGAGTCGCTCAAGCAGCGCGCACAGGCCCTGTGGCGACACTTCCCATCCCAGATCCGTGCGCTCGGCGCCGGGCGTCGGCACCACCCGCGCCGTGAGCGGCCCGTCGCCGGGAGCATGCGTGATGGTCTCCGGGAAGTAATAGTTGACTCCGAGAAAGTCGGTCGCTGCCGCGATCGTGGCGAGATCGCCGCTCGCGACGCGCGGTGCATCGGCGCCGCAGAGCGCCCAGATGTCGGGAGGATAACCGCGGCCGTACAGCGGGTCGAGAAACCAGCGGTTCCGCAGGCCGTCGTAGCGTCGCACGGCCGCCATATCATCGGGGCTGTCGCTCGCACCTTGGTGCGGATGAAGGCTGAGCGCGATGCCGACATGCGCGTCGCGCACGTTCGCGCGCAGCACCGGGACCGCATAGCCATGCGAAAGCAGTACGTGATGACAGGCTTGGAGCGCCCCTCGCCAGCTTTTCAGCCCCGGGGCGTGCGAACCCTCGTAACAGCCGAGGAATGCGGTGCACCAGGGCTCGTTGTGGGTGATCCAGTGACGCACGCGATCGCCGAGCCGCCGGCTCACCGCGTCGGCGAAGACGGCGAATTCGTCGACCGTGGCATGGTTGCTCCAGCCGCCGAGTTCCTGGAGCCGCTGCGGCAAGTCCCAGTGATAAAGCGTCGCCCAGGGTTCGAGGCCGCGCTCGAGCATGCCGTCGACCAGGCGCGAGTAGAAATCGAGGCCCGCGCCGTTCGGCCCATTCTGGATCCCGTTCGGAAGGATGCGGGGCCAGGCGATGGAGAAACGGTAGGCGCTCAGTCCGAGGTGTGCCGCGAGGTCCAGATCCTCCGGCCAGCGGTGGTAGTGATCGCAGGCCGTCGCGCCGCTCGAGCCATCGCGGATATGGCCTGGTGCGCTGCAAAAGCGGTCCCAGATCGACTCCGCGCGGCCGTCGGCGGTCGTGGCCCCCTCGATCTGATATGCGGAGGTCGAGCATCCCCAGCGAAAATCGGCGGGAAACTCGGCGCGGCTCAGGGTCTCGAGGGCCTGTACGGATGCGAAATCCATCGTCAGCTTTTCTTTTGTCGAATCACGCAGCGCGCGGCTGGACGATCCAGGTGGCCTTTGCAGCCGGTAATCTACCTCAGGAATGGAAAGGTTCCCACACCCGCCGCGAGCCGCCCTGGGCCCCCTGGGTGGTTTCCGGGGTGGGCTGGATAGTTCAGCCCCCGGCAACCCGGTGGGCTTGAGGCGGCAAGGTCACGGACGCGCGCCAGACCACGTTGATCGGGAATTCCCTCTCGACCGGCAGGAGCGCGTCGTAGCAGCGGTTGAGCAGGAAGTTGAGGCCACTGACCGTCACCTCCCGCAGCGGGACATGGACCGATGTCAGCCTGGGGGCCGAATACTCGGCGCTCTGCGTGTCGTCGTATCCCAGTACCGAGACCTCCTGGGGTACGGCAATGCCCGCCTGCTGAAA
>DASRJL010000026.1:0-2198 GCA_035649495.1 Burkholderiales bacterium
GGCCGAAGACGGAAGGAAACATCACGGACAAGCGCGCGCACGATCGCCTGCGGCACATGATCGCGGTTCGCCTGACATCCAGGGGCTACGCGCCCGCCGCGACGGGCAGCCGAGCGACCTGGGCGTGCATTTCTCGGGGAAAGTTGTCGAGAAGCAAAGTGTCCTCATGGTCGGACGGCCTGGTCCCTACGACTACGGCTGGGGGCGCAGGGAACTCGGCGGCTACGATACGCTGGACTACCGCGAGGGCACCCTGTATCTCGACCTGGTGGAGGTGGCGTCGAACCGGCTCGTGTGGCGTACGGGCATCACGGAGGCGTTGTCCGCGGGCTACTCCGAGGAAAACTGGAAGAAGATCGAGCAGGCGCTGGAGAAAGCGTTCGAGGGCGTGCCGCAGCGGCGTTGACTGTATTCAATGACGCGACCGCCAGGAGGTCCCCTGTGAGATGGGTCTCTTGGGCAGAAGATGAGATGTACGTGCGGTGCCGTACAGAGCATCCTCCATCACGGGGGGAGAATCGCGCAATAAACGCGATATTCGTAACCAGTGTCACGCGGCGTTGAGAGGGGCCTGCCCACTCAGCTGACACGAGTTCCCGTGGTCTTTATTGCCGCGAGCGATGATCCCGATCTCAATCGGCATACGAAGTTCTTCCAACTGGCATGTGGCGGTGCCTTGGGATGTATTGCCCCTTGGGACAATAGCCTCGCCTTCCCGGCACGTGCAAACTCGGTGATCTCTGCGGCGTGCCGAAACGCTGCGCAGTCGATCTTAGTGGGCCACAACCGGGGGGGCACGGGGCGGTTGTGATGATGTGCTCGCCCCTGACCACCCATATTTGTCTCTTACGAAAGGAAAGCCATGAAGCTCCGCAATCTGTTCACATTTGGAACCCTGATCCTGTCGCTCGCCGCGGGCAACGCGCTCGCCCAGGACGACAAGGCCAAGAAGCAGGCCGAGATCAAGAAAGTCACGCAGGCATCGCTCCAGAAGTTCTACAAGGCGAAACCGGAGTTGAAGGGCGAGGTAGAGAAGGCGCCAGGCTACGCCGTTTTCACCACCTACGGAATCTCCTTCCTCCTCGGCGGCGCCGGCGGCAAGGGGATCGCCCACGACAACAAGACCAAGAAGGACACGTTCATGCACATGGCGCAGGCCAGCGCTGGAGCGCAAATCGGTATCGCGGAGAGCGAAATGCTGATCGTCTTCGCGTCGCAGAAGGATTTTGACGAGTTCGTCACCAAGGGCTGGGAGGCGAGCGGGAGCGGCTCGATTCAAGCTGGCGCGGGCGGCAAGTCGGCGGGCCCGGCGAGCGGTGGGCAAGGCGCCGAAGCGAAAACCTACACGCTCACCAAGAATGGTCTTCAGGTCGGCCTGGCGGTTGCCGGGTCGAAATTCTCGAAGGACAAGGACCTCAACTAAACAGCATCCAACATTGGGAGACTCGTGATGCATAGGACCTTGCTGTTGATATTCGCCGCGCTTGCCATCGGACCGCAGGCTGCACTGGCCCAGAAACCAGCGGCTTCCGGGGCCGCTGTCGTGGCGAGCGAGCCGGGGAAAGCTGCCATCGTCGCGACGGCGGAGGTTACGGCGACGGTCGTTGCCGTGGACAAGGCGACGCGCACGGTGACGCTCAAAGGCCCGAAGCGCACTGTCGACGTGGTCGCGGGCGACGAAGTGCGGAATTTCGACCAGATCCGGATCGGCGACCGCGTGGTCGCGAAGTACGTCGAGGCGCTTACCCTGGAGCTGAAGAAAACAAAGGCACAGGTGGGCGCCACGGGCGAAGCGGCCGCGGTGCGTGCGGCGCCTGGTGCGAGGCCGGCCGGCGCGGTCGGACGGGAAATCACCATACTGGCCGACGTCGTGGCGGTCGATCCGAAGGCGAGCACGATCTCGCTCAAGGGGCCGCGGGGTAACGTCGTCGATCTCAAGGTCCAGAACCCGGACCACTTCAAGGTAGTCAAGAAGGGCGACCAGGTCGAGGTGGTCTACACCGAGGCGCTTGCCGTGGCGGTGACACCTGCGCCAAAGGCAGAGGCGAAGAAATAGAAAACCGTACCTGGCATGCGCGGCCATCGCGCGCGCCGGAGGCATGACTGAATCCGGGCTCCGCACGCCCGCTGCCTCGCGGTATCGATCCCGGGATCGTCGCCCGGCGTTATCATGACTGCCGGGGGGACCATGATGATCG
>DASRJL010000027.1:0-9291 GCA_035649495.1 Burkholderiales bacterium
GGTCACGATGTCCGCGGCCAGCGTGCCCGAATGCGCCGGGCGGTTATCGACGATCACCTGCTGACCCCACGTCGGTGAAAGCTTGTTGCTGAGGGCCCGGGCCGTGGTGTCGGTCCCGCCGCCCGGCGCGAAGCCGATGACGAGGCGTACGGGCTTCGACGGAAAGTCCGCGGCTGGGGCGGCAGGCGCCGTGATCGCCACGGCCGCGACGAGCGCGGTAAGGGCAATTCTCATGTCGATCTCCTGATCCCCGTTACGGGTTCTGCGGCTGGCTTATGTGCTCCATGAACTTGACCATCTCCGCTTGCTGCTGGGCAAGGGACTTGCCCCAAGCGGCGCTGCCGAGGTAGTTGTCCTCGAAATTGTTGCGCTTCGCGAATTCCTTCCACTCGTTGCTGTCGTACACGCGCTTCATCGCTGCTTCCATGGCCGCATGCGCTTTAGGGGGCACGCCGGCGGGCATCACGAAGCCGCGGCCGGTGCCGACGACCACCTTGTAGCCCAGCTCCTTCATGGTCGGCGCGTCCGGCACGGCCGGCAGGCGCTTGTCGCCCGTTACCGCCAGGACGCGCAACTTCTTGCCCTCGACGAGCCCCAGCATTTCGCTCAGGTTCTCGGGCGTGAAGTCGGTGTGCCCGCCGGCGACGGAGGTAGTTGCCTCGCTGCCGCTCTTGAACGAGACGTACTTGTACTTCGCGCCCGTCTCGCGCTCGATCACGTAGAGGAGCAGGCGCGCGGTGCCGGTCGCGGAGGTAATGCCGGCGATGAGCGTGTTGGGCCTTCTGATGCCGGTGTCGATCATCTCCTTCATCGACTTGAATTTTGACTCCGTGGCGACCGCAATGACCTGTGGGTCGATGGCGAAAGATACGAGCGGCGTGAAATTCGCGAGGCCGAGATCGAGCTCCTTGCGCACCGTGGCCGTGAGAAAGGAGCCGGTGGCCATGGTCAGCACCACGTGCGGGTCGCCGCGCTTGCTCTTTATGTGGTTGAACGCGATGACGCCGCCGCCTCCCGGCCGGTTCGCTACGATGATGGGCTGGGAGAAGGTCTTCTGCTTGACCATAATGTCCGTCACCGTGCGCGCGAAGAGATCCGTTCCGCCGCCGGGAGCCGTGTGGACGTTGAACTCGATGGGCTTGGAAGGGTAGGACTGGGCCTGAGGCGCACCCGGGAAAGCGGTTGCGCAGACAGCGGCAACCAGGAACGAACGGACGCAAACACCTTTGCTTGTTTTCATGTGATCTCCTCGGTATCTCCCGCGCCAACGGCGGGGGAGCAGAATTATACCGAGGCCGATCCTGCCGTGATGTAAAGTACGCCGGTGTTGCACACGAACGGGAACTCGCGCGATGAATGATGCGGGGCACAACGCAGCCACGGTGCGCCGGGGGGCGGCGATACACCCGGTGATGGTCAGGTTGAGCGAGTACATGAGCGGGGCTGCCGACCGCGCGTTGCCCGCCGATGTCATCAGGGAGACCAGGCACCACATACTGGATACCATCGCCGCCATGGTGTCGGGGGCGGACCTCGTTCCCGGCCGGCACGCGCTGCGCTTCGCGCGGGAGTACGGCGGGGAGAAGATCGCGACCGTCGTCGCCTCCGACGCACTCATGGGCCCGATCGAGGCGGCGATGGTGAACGGCGTGCTCGCGAATGCCGACGAGACCGACGACAACTACAGCACCGGCGGCGCCCACCCCGGCTGCGCGGTCGTGCCGGCGGCCCTCGCGATCGGGGAAAAGTACGGCATAGCCGGCGCGCAATTTATCAGGGCGGTGGCACTCGGCTACGACGTCGGTCTGAGAGCGTTCAAGCTGGTCGCCAAAGGCGGTGTCCTCGCCGAGACGCACAACATCGTGGGTACGTTCGGGGCGTCGGCGGCCTGCGGTTGCGCGGTCGCGCTCGACACTCCGCGGATGCGCACGTTGATCGACTACGCATCCCAGCAGGCCGGCGCCGGCATCGGCGCCTGGCGGCAGGACACGGAGCACGTCGAGAAGTCGTTCATGTTCGGCGGGATGGGCGCGCGTAACGGCGTGACGGCGGCGCTGCTGGTGCACGCCGGTTGGACGGGCGTAGACGACGTGTTTTCAGGACCGGGAAACCTGTTCCAGTCCTACGCGCCCGGCGTGGATCCGGAATTGCTCGTGCACCGGCTCGGTGAAGAGTTCGAGGTGCAGAACACGATCATCAAGAAGTGGAGCACCGGCGGCCCGATCCAGTCTCCCCTGGAGGCCATACAGCTCATACGCCGGCGCCGGCCGTTCGAGCTCGATGAGATCCGCAGTATCGACGTCCGGGTCTCGACGCGCGCTGCCGACAAGATCGACGACAGCGTGATGGCGAACCTGTCCATGCAGTACCTGATCGCCGTCGTGCTCATCGACGGGACGCTGTCGTTCACGGCCGCGCACGACGATGCGCGCATGCGCGACCCCGCCGTGCTCCGGCAGAAGGCGAAGATCAGGGTCATTGCCGACGAGAGCCTGGAGCGCCTGCTGCCGGCGCGGGTGGCGGTCGTTGATGTCGCTTTCACCGACGGCACCGTCGTCTCGGAACGCAACGATACGGTGCGCGGCAGTCCCGGTAATCCCATGACGAGCGACGAAGTGACCGCCAAGGCCCGGGATCTCATGGCGCCGGTTCTCGGTGCACAGAAATGCGCAACGCTGATCGAGCGAATATTCGCCTTGGAGGAAGTCGCGAACATCCGTGAGTTGCGGCCGCTGCTTCAGCGCGCCGGGACTAAAGACCACAGATAAACACAGAACGCGCTGATGTATATCTGACTTGACCTCCGCGGCGCAGGTCGGATAAGAGAGGAAAGATATTATTGAGAGCGCTTCTAAGGATTAGGGACCAGGTACCACGTCCCTCATCCTGCATCCCTCATCATTGTCCCTGTTTCGCCAGCCCCAGCTCGGCGAGAAACGCCTTCGCGTCTTCGTTGTCCTTCGCCAGGAACTTGCGCGTTTCGGCGCCGGTCTGGAAGTTGGCCTGCCAGAAATTCGTTTCCAGCTCCTTCTTCCATTCCTCGGCGTCCATCATGCGCTTCATCACTCCTTCCCAGTAAGCAACCTGCCCGGCGGTCATGCCCTTCGGGCCTATGAATACGCGCCACTGCTCGACCACGGCGTCGGCTCCCTGTTCCTTCCACGTCGGCACGTCGTTCAAGTCGCCAGGCAGCCGCCGGGGGGAGGTCACCGCGATGATCCGCGCCTGCTTGTTGCGGTGGAGCTGTGACGCGAACCCTACTGAGATCGGGACCACGTCCACGTGTCCGCCGAGGAGCGCGGTGGATGCGGCGCCGCCCGATGGAAAGATCACGTTCTTCATTTTCTTGATATCGATGCCGGCGGCCTTGAATGCCGCCGCGACCCCTGAGTGATTGGGTGCGCCCAGGCTGGTGGCGATGCCGAAGGAGAGGGCGGTCGGATCCCGCTTCATGAACGTGAGGAGATCCTTGCCGCTCTTGATCGGAGACACGGGCTTGACGGTGATGCCTATGTACTCGTCGAAGAGCCGGACGACGGGCGTCAGCTCCATGTAGCTCGGGCCGTGACCCGCGATGTTGTTGGTGAGCAGGGCGCGCGAGCCCATCACGAGGTAGTGGCCGTTGCCGGGGTGCTGGTTCGCGTAGTTATAGGCCACGGCGCTGCCCCCGCCCGGTTTGTTCACGACGTTCATCGTGACCGGCACGTAGCGCTTCTCCTGCAGGACCTTGATCATGATCCGCAGGATCCGATCGGAGCCGCCGCCCGGCGCGTTGGTGGCGATCAACTCTACGGGCTTGTCCGGCTTCCACTCCTGCGCCCACGCCGCGCCGCATGCCATGGCGGACAATGCGCCGAGCGCGATCGACGCCGCGAGCAATCGGACACGAGGCGAAGATGCCGAAATCGTGTATGTCTTCAAGGCTTCCTCCGGTCGGATGTGCGTTGTTATGAGAGGGAAGATTAGCCCGAAAGGCGCCTGGAAGAAAGGCCGCCGGAAGATGGGTAGAATCGCCTGACTAAAAGCGTGACCCGTGACTGGACTCTCTATCGGTCACTGGTCACCGGTCATCGGTCACTCGTCAGAGGACATCGAGCAATGGAAGTCACCAAGACCCTCGCCAAATTTCTGGTCACCCATCGCTACGCCGATGTCCCGGAGAAAGTCCGGCACGAGGCGGCCCGGTCGCTTCTCAACTGGGTCGGCTGCGCCGTCGGCGCGTGCCGGCACGAGACGGTGGACCGGATGCTTGCGGCGCTGGCCGAATTCTCCGGGCCGGCGCAGGCGACCGTGCTCGGGCGCGGGGAGCGGCTGGACGCGATGCTCGCGGCGCTCGTCAACGGCACGAGCTCGCACGTTTTCGATTTCGACGACACCCACCTGAAGACGGTCATCCATCCGAGCGGTCCGGTTGCCTCGGCCATACTCGCGCTGGCGGAGAAATCCCCGGTGAAGGGTGAGGATTTCCTGCACGCCTTCATTCTTGGCGTGGAGGCGGAATGCAGGATCGGCAACGCGGTTTATCCGGCGCACTACAACGTGGGCTGGCACATCACGGGCACGGCCGGGGTCTTCGGCGCCGCAGCGGCGGCAGGAAGGCTGCTTGGCCTCACCGAGCAGCAGATGACATGGGCGCTGGGCATAGCGGCGACCCAGTCTTCCGGGCTGCGCGAGATGTTCGGAACGATGGTGAAGCCCATGCACCCTGGAAACGCCGCCCGCAACGGCATGCTGGCCGCCCTTCTTGCGGCAAAGGACTACACCAGCTCGAACCAGGGAATAGAGGCCGCGCGTGGCTTCGCGCACGTGCTGTCCACGGAATTCAGGCCCGGAGAGATCACCGACCGGCTCGGGGAGACGTGGGAGGTCGCGCTCAACACCTACAAGCCCTACGCCTGCGGCATCGTGGAGCATCCGGCGATAGATGGCTGCATACAGCTCCGCAGCGAGCACAACCTCAAGGCAGAAGACATCGAAAGCGTGTCGCTCAGGGTGCATCCCCTGGTGCTGGAGCTGACCGGCAAGAAGGCGCCGCAGACCGGGCTCGAGGGGAAATTCAGCGTCTATCACTCCACGGCTGTGGCCATCGTGCACGGCGCAGGCGGCGAGGCGCAGTACAGCGACGCGGTCGTCCGCGATCCGAGGGTCGTGGCATTACGCGACAAGGTCAGCGCGACGGTGGAGCAGGGCATACACGAAGACCAGGTGCGCATCGCGATCAGGCTCAGGAACGGGAAGACGCTGGAGAAATTCGTCGAGCACGCGGTGGGGAGCCTCGGCAAGCCCATGAGCGATGATGACCTCGAAACCAAGTTCCGCGGGCAGATCGACGGGATTCTCTCGAAGGCGGAGGCGGACAGGCTGCTCGGCTTGTGCTGGGAGATCGGCAGACTCAACGATGCCGGTCACGTCGCCCGTGCATCGGTGCCCGCTGCCGCCGCCGGAAAGCGGGCGAAAGCGTGATGCCCGGCAGCGGCCAGCCGTTCGGCCATCTGTCGCCGAAGTGAGAGCGCTCCGCTCGCCCGCCATCGCAATCGCCGCCGCGCTCCTCGCGCCGGCGGCCGACTATCCGTCCCGGCCGATCCGGTTCCTGGTCGGATTTCCCGCTGGCGGCGGGCTGGACATCAGCTGCCGCCACTGGGGCCAGAAGCTCACCGCGCGCACCGGCCAGCAGGTCATCGTCGACAACCGCCCCGGCGCGGCGAGCGAGATCGCCGTCAGGATGGCGATCGCCGCGCCCGCGGACGGCTACACGCTGCTGTGCGTCTCACCCAGCGCCACCATTCTGTCGAGCAAGCCGAAGCCACCGTTCGACATGCGCAGCGACCTCACGCCTGTGATACAGATGACGCAGTTCACGTTCGTGTTCTACGTGAATCCCGCGGTGCCCGTGAAATCGATGGCGGAGCTCGTCGCGCACGCAAGAGCGCGTCCGCGGCAGCTCAACTACGGCTCCGTCGGAACGGGCTCCACGCCGCATCTCGCATTCGAGCTGTTCAAGATGGCGACCGGCGTGGACATCGTGCACGTTCCCTACAAGGGCACGGCGCAAACGATGGCGGCTGCGATCGGCGGTGAGATCCAGGTCGGGTTGGACGGGCCTGCCGCGCTGAAGCCGCATTTCGATGCGGGACGGCTGCGCCCGCTCGCAGTCGTTTCCGCCCGGCGCTCGGCCTCGCTGCCCAACGTCGTGGGCATGCAGGAGGCCGGCATCCCGGGCGTCGACGTCACGAGCTGGTCCGGGATCGCCGCGCCGCGCGGGACGCCCCGGAACCTCGTGGCCACGCTCAACGCCCATTACAACGCCATCCTCCACGAGCCCGACGTGAAGTCGACTTTCCTCAACCTGGGCTACGAGACCGCCGGTGGCACGCCGCAGGATTTCGGTCGCCTGCTGGCCGGGGAAGTGGCGACCTGGAGCAAGGTGATCAGGGTCGCGAAGGTCCAGCTCGAATGATCTCGCGGGCGCGTCCGGCCTGGGGATGAGAAACAGCGCTACTGGAAATTAACAAAGGCGTTCCGGAAAACCGGAACGCCCTCGTTTCATCCGCGTGGTCTGCGTTAATCTGCGGTTAGATCTTCTTGGCGGCCTTGGCGTCTTGGCGGTTCAAGAATCTTACGCAGCGCGGCGCTCCACCTTGCCCAGTCCCGCCTTTGCCTTCGCGACGAGGCCGGTCGCCTCCAGGTCGGCGCGCATCTCCTTCTTCGCCTCGTCCGTCATCTCGGAGCAGGGCGCGCGCACCGGCCCGCCCGCCATGCCGATGCATTCCATCCAGAACTTCTGCTCGGCGATCGCCATGCGGCCGGCGCCGCCGTAGCCCGGCACCCATTTCGCCAGGGCCGAGCGCAGGGGGTTCAGGCTCCGGGCGAGCTCGATCGCCTTGTTCATGTCGCCGGTGACCGCCGCCTTGTAGTAGTCGTTGACCGGCGTATAGCCCGGCACCTGGTAGAGATGCGGGCAATAGTTGAGGAGCCAGCGGTCGCCGCACACGGCGACGTTGTAGACGAAGGGCGCCTCGTCCGCCACGCTCACCTCCATCTCCTTGCCGACCCCGTCGCGCAGGGCCGTGGCGGCCGCTGGCTTGCTGATGCCCTGCTTGAAGCCGCAGATGTTCGGCAGCGCGGCGAGGCGCTTCGCGAGCCTGGTCGAGAGCGGGTAGGTCTGCTCGGTGTTGAACAGCACCACGCCGATGTCCACGCGCTCGCACACCAGTTTGAAATACTCGAACACGGCGTCGTCATTGCGGGCGGCCATGTAGGGGGTGAGGATGATCACGAAGTCGATGCCGATCGATTGCGCGTGCCGCGCCAGCGTGATCGCCTCGTACGGGTTCTGGTGGTGGCAGCCGGCGATGAGCGGCACCCGGCCCTTCGCCGTCTCGACGTTGATGTCCATCACGCGCATGCGCTCTTCGTTGGTCATCGCCCAGAACTCGCCGACGTTGCCGAGGCAGTAGTGGCCCGCCAGTCCGAGCTTCGAGATGCAATGCTCGAGGTTCGAGGCATTGGCCGCGTCGTCGACGCGATCGTCCCGGGTGAAGACGGTCGGCAGCGCGGTCCAGACGCCGTGCAGTGTCTTCTTCGCGTATTCCTTGGCTTCGTTCTTGCGGTATTTCATGCGGTGCTCCGCTTCGTGGTTGGTCCAGGATGGTGGAGAGCATAGCACCCGGTTACGGGATGGCCAAATGCCGGATTCGCGGCGGGTCAGCGCGCCGATCGAATCGGAATATCGGGGTATTATTGCCATGCAATCTCATGCAAGGAAGAGTGCCGTGCACAAGTTCGACGTAGTTGTCGTAGGTAAGGGAAATGCGGCCCTGTGCGCCGCGCTTTCCGCGCGGGACAAGGGCGTCAGCGTGGCGATGCTCGAGGCCGCGACGGTCGACGAATCCGGCGGCAACAGCCGCTTCGCCGGCGGCGTGATGCGTTTCGTCTACAGCACGGTCGAGGAGTTGCAGAAGCTCACCGAGATACCCGAGGACGAGGCGCGGAACACGGACTGGGACTCGAACTCGGTGGAGGAGTTTTACGAGGACCTGTACCGCGTCACCGCCTTTCGCACCGATCCGAACCTGAGCGAGACGCTGATCACGAAGAGCTTCGAGGGGATGGTGTGGCTGCGTACGCAGGGCGCGAGCTTCGTGCCCAACTACGGCGCCCAGTCGGCGATCGTCAACGGCAAGCGCAAGTTCTTCGGGCGCTTCCCGATCACCATCAATGGCGGGGGCTACGGCCTCGTGGCGGATCTCACCAGCACCGCCGAGAAGAAGGGCATAGCGATCTTCTACGAGACGCGCGCGGTATCGCTGATCTACGACGGCGAGCGCGTGCTCGGGGTCCGGGCGCGGCAGAAGGGCAAGCCCGTCGAGTTCAGCGCCCGCGCCGTGGTGCTCGCGTGTGGAGGTTTCGAGGCGAACCCCGAGTGGCGCACACGCTACCTCGGCCCGGGCTGGGAGCTCGCCAAGGTGCGCGGCACGCGGCACAACCTCGGCGAAGGATTGAAAATGGCGCTCGAGATCGGCGCGTGCCCCTACGGCAACTGGTCGGGCCGTCACGCGGTGTCGTGGGAGCGCCACGCGCCGGAGTTCGGGGACGTCGAGCGCTCGCACGACCCGTATCGCCACAGCTACCCGCTCTCCCTGATGATTAACGCCGAAGGCAGGCGCTTCGTGGACGAGGGCGCGGACTTCTACAACTACACCTACGCCAAGTACGGCGCCGAGGTGCTGAAGCAGACCGGACAGTACGCCTACCAGGTGTTCGACGCCAAGATGAAGCCGTACCTCAACAAGGAGTACGGCGGGCGCAACGTCACGAAGTTCACCGGCAACACCCTGGAGGAGCTGGCCGCGAAAATGGAGGGCGTGGACGCGCAGGCGTTTCTCAAGACGGTGCGCGAGTTCAACGCCGCCGTGCGCACCGACGTGCCGTTCAACCGGACGGTCCGCGACGGGCGCGGCGCCGCCGGCATCGAGCCGCCGAAGTCGAACTGGGCGAATCCGCTCGATACGCCGCCGTTCGAAGCCTATGGCGTCACTTGCGGCATTACCTTCACCTTCGGCGGGCTGCGCATCGACCACGAGACCGGCCAGGTGCTCGATCTCGGCTACGACCCCATCCCCGGGCTCTACGCCGCGGGCGAGATGGTGGGCGGGATCTTCTACTTCAACTACCCGGCGGGAACGGGGCTCGTCTCGGGGCTCGTGTTCGGCCGCATCGCCGGCAACGGTGCTGCCGCGGCGCTCGGGAAATGAGGGCGGCCCTATCTAAATAGGTTCTGGGAAGGAGAGG
>DASRJL010000028.1:0-15668 GCA_035649495.1 Burkholderiales bacterium
GGCCGGTGGCGCCACAAGTTCGACCGGAACGTCTACTCGAAGCGCGTGTTTCTCGACATCCCGCCGCACTGGAACCGGATCGGCATACCCGCGCTGCTGGTCAAAGGGGGCCGCAGCGACCGCATCACCCCTGCCATCGTGGCCGACGCGAAATCGCGCTGCCCGCTCGTCGACCTGGTCGAGGTCCCCGGCGCCGACCATCACGTCACGCTGGACAACCCCGGCGGGTTCGTCGAGGCCGTGAATGCCTGGCTGGAACGTGAATAAGTCTAGAACCTATCTCATAAATGACCGCCTGAGATCCGCGAGTCCCATGACGACTTTCCATCTTCGGTGTTGCACGAAATCAGTGCCATCAATTCAGGACATCGGATGGTGACGGTACGAGCGGTCGCAGGTGCCGGAGAACGCGTAGGACTTGGAATTTGGGGATTCACACCACTTGATGCGTTGACTCGGGACGTGTGATGAATCACAGGACCCTGGTGCTTCCCGCAAGCGCCGGCATACTATTGGTGTGGTCCCCGTCCATGGTGCGAAAGGTGTTTTCGAGATGGCTTCTAGTTACTTGGTCTCCCTGAACGCCGGATACAGGTTGACGTAGCCGAGCTCCACGCGCCGCTTTGCGCTACTGGCTGCAGCCTCAGGCGTCATCGGCGTGAAACCGTGCCCCTCGGCGATACGTTGCATGAACGCCGCCCGGGCCGTCACCGCGATCGCATCGTGCAGCGCCTGCTCGTCCCAGCCCGCTTCGAACACCGCATCCGCATCCGCCTGCGACATCTCGCCCGGCGTCAACATCAACTTCCGAACGAAGGCCAGCAATGGCTTCAGGCGCGCTTCCACGGGCGCCTTGTCCAGATCCTCCAGCAGCCGCTCCAACAGGCCGTTCTCGACGCCCCATGCATAGGCGACCGCCGAGTGAGCCACGTAGACGAACTTGCAACCGGCCACGCCGGCCGCATAAGCAAAGAGCAGCTCGCGCTCGGCCTGGCTCAACGGCGAAGGGCCGTTCATGAGCGCCTGGCTCATCTGCGACCACAGGCGGTATATCCCGGGGAATTTCACGAAGACGCTGGCCGGGCCGGCGTCTTTCGGAAGAGATTTGAAGAATGACATGTAGGCCGACCTTTCTGCGTGGCGGAAGAGTAGTCTATATGGACGAACGATCATTTGGAGGAACGGCATGAAGATCGCTTGTGCAGCAATCGCGCTATCGCTCGCCGCATTCCCGGTCCTGGCCCAGAACGTGAAAATAACTCCCATCGGCTCTCATCCCGGAGAGCTCTGCGCAAACGATCGCGCGATGGTTTTCGAGGATCCGACCGGCGTCCGCTTTCTCTACGACCCGGCTCACAACGTGACGGGCGGCGACGACCCGCGGCTGGGCACGATCCATCTCGTGCTGCTCAGCCACATGCACGGCGACCACGTCGGCCACCTCAAGCTGAAGGCGCCGGGCGCCGGGACTTGCGCGAACTCGGAAAGGGTGCCGGCGCCGAACTCCACGACTGCCGAAGTCGCCGCGGCGAAGAACGCGGGGCTGGTGATGACCCGCGCAATGGCCGGTTTCGTCGGCAATAAGGTCCAGGCAATACGCGGCGGAAAGCCGATAGCGCAATGCCCGCAGACCGATGGCGCCACCACCGTGCCGGTCGCGACGGTATGCAACTCGCAAACGGATCTCGGCGGCGTGTTTGTCGCGAAAGCGGCCAACGCATCCCAAGGAGTGGAGATCACAATCGTGTACGCCTCGCACGTGAACGATGCCCCGCCGTCCCTCCTTTCGGAGGCGCAGCGCGAAATGCTGAAGGCGGACGGCGCAATTTTCGAATACGGTCCTGCCACGGGCTTCGTCGTCAGGTTCACCAACGGACTGACGGCCTATCTCACGGGCGACACCGGCATCCATTCCGAGATGAAAACGGTGGTGAACGAGTTCCACAAGGCCAACCTCGCCGTGCTCAATCTCGGAAACAATCCTGGAATCTACCTTTCCGGCGCGCATGCGATGAACGAGCTGGTCCGGCCCGCATCGGTGATCCTCACGCATCCGAACGAACCGGTGACGGAAGGCGGAAAGCCGCTGCCGGCCTCGCGCACGGCGGCGCTCGTCAAGCAGCTCAAGCCCGCCGCTCACCTCGCCATCAGCGGGCGCACGATGGAGTTCGACGGCAAAGGCAGGTGCGTAGCCGGCTGCTGAACGCGGACGGGGTAAGAGAGGACTCGGGCCGCCCGGACCATCCGGGCGCCTTCAATGTATTCCTAACGGGACGTTTCGCACGTGCCTTCAAGACGAAGACGCGCGACCAGTGGTGCAAGCGCAGTTCGCTGCGCACATCCGCGCCGAGATGGTCAAATGGGCGAACGTGATCAAGGCAACCGGCATGAAGGCGGATTGAGTCTATCGTTTCCAATCAGGAGGAGCCATGGATAGCATCGAAAAGAAAATCACCATCACCGGCGCCCGCGCGCTGGTCGACGCGCTGCTGAGGGAAGGCATCGATCACGTCTTCGGCATTCCCGGCACGCAGAATCTGGCCTTCCTCGACGTATTGCGCGAGACGCCGCAGATCCGCTTCATACTCACGCGCCACGAGCAAGGCGCCGCGTTCATGGCCTACGGCTATGCGCGCGCGAAGGTCGCGCCTGCCGTCGTGACCGCGACCGAGGGACCGGGACTCACCAATCTGGCGACCGGGATCGCCGCCGCGCACAAGGGAAACGTCCCAGTGATCAGCATCTGCGGCATCCAGGAGAGCCTGATGCAGGAGCGCGATGCGACGCAGGACATCGACCAGACGACGTTCATGCGTCCCATCACGAAATGGGCGCACACTATCCCGACGCCGGACAAGGTGCAGGAGTACGTGCGCAAGGCGTTCCGCGTCGCGCTCACCGAGCCGCAAGGTCCCACGCACATCGATGCGTCTGCCGAGATCCTGCTCCAGCCCGTCAAGCCCGAGCCGATCGAGCCCGCGCGCTATCGCAACGTCCGGCTGCCGGCGTGCGATCCGGCGCAGCTCGACGAGGTGGCCGAGCTGATCGGCCGCGCACAGCGCCCGGTATTCGTGGTCGGCCGCGGGGTGATCAGCGAAGGGGCGACCGCGGCGGTCGCGGAGCTGGCCGACCGCACAGGCATACCGGTGGCCGCGCTGCAGTACTCGCCCGACGCGTTCCCCACGACGCACGCGCTCGCGCTGGGGGCGCTCGGCCGCAACGGCTTCGGCAGCGCGAACCGCGTCGCGCCGCAGGCCGACCTCATCGTCGCGATCGGCGCGCACATGGACGTATTCTCGACGACGTTCAAGTACGGCATCTTCAGCGAGCAGGCGAAGCTCGTGCATCATACGACCGCGCCGGGACAGATCGGCATCGTCTTCCCCGTGACGCTGGGCGTGACCGGCTCGACGATGAGCTTCGTGAAGGGGCTCACGGAGCGCGCCGTGAAGACCAGCTTGAAGAAGCCCTGGGTCGATGTGCCGAAGGCGCGCGCGGCCTGGGAAGTCGAGCTCCAGGGGCAGGTGCGTCACGAAGTCGAGCCCATCCAGTCGCAGCTCGTCGCGCACATGATCCGCAAGGTGCTGCCGAAGAACGGCATCTGCGTGGTGGACGCGGGCAACGGCGGCAAGCACGTGCGCAGCTACTTCAAGAGCTACGAGCCGGGCACGTTCATGTGCATCGACGACTGGGCGTCCGTGGGCGGTTCTTTCCCGATCGCCCTGGGCGCCAAGCTGGCGCGGCCCGACCGGCCCGTGCTCTGCGCGTCCGGCGACATGGGCGCGATGTGCAATATCGGCGAGCTCGAGACGGCGGTGCGCGAGGACATCCCCGTTGTCTACGTGGTGTTCAACGACCAGGGGCTCGGCAACGAGCGTGCGTTCCAGAACGAGCACTACGGCGGTCGCTTCTTCGCGGTCGATTACAAAAACCCGGATTTCGGCGCGCTGGCAAAGGTGTTCGGCGCGCACGGGGAGCACGTCACGCGGCCGGGAGATCTCGAGGATGCGATCCGGCGCGCGTTCGCGAGCGGAAAGCCGGCGATCGTGGACGTGATGATCGATCAGAACACGCTCGCGCCGGTGGTGTACAGGCCGTGAAGGAGAAACTTGCGGTGCTTCGTTGCCTGATCTCGACCCTGTCCGTCAGCACTGTCGTTTTCTGCGGCGCGGTGGCCGCGCAGGAATTCCCGACGCGGCCGGTGCGCATTGTTACCGCAGCGGTCGGCGGTACCACCGACCTCGTCGCCCGGGCCATCGCCCAGGGGCTCACGGCCAGCCTGGGTCAGCAAGTGATCGTGGACAATCGCCCGACCGGCATCATCCCCGGCGAGCTCGTAGTGAAGGCGCCGCCGGACGGCTACACGCTGCTCTTCCACGCCAGCAGCTTATGGATGATGCCGCTGCTGCAGAAAGTACCGTTCGATCCGGTGAAGGACCTGGCTCCGGTTACGCTTGCCACGAGCACGCCTTACGTGGTCGTGGTGCATCCTGCGGTGCCGGCGAAGACGATCAAGGACCTGATCGCGCTTGCCAAGGCGAAACCGGGCGCGCTGAACTACGGTTCGGGAGCGACCGGTGCGGCGTCGCATCTCGCGGCGGAGCAGTTCAAATACATGGCGCAGGTAAACATCATCCGCATCCCGTACAAGGGGCAGGGCCCGGCGGTGCTGGCCCTGCTCGGTGGCGAGGTCCAGATGTCGTTCGCGAGCGCTCCCTCGGTCGCCGGGCACGTCAAATCGGGCAAGTTGCGTGCGTTGGCGATTACGACCCCCAAGCCGTCTCAACTCGCGCCGGGCCTGCCCACGGTCGCAGAGTCCGGCCTGGCGGGCTACCAGTCAATCGCCAGCGCCGGGATGTTCGCTCCCGTCAAAACACCGCCCCGGCTCATTACCCTCCTCAACCTCGAAATCGTGAAGGCTTTGAACAAGCAAGAAGTCAAAGACCTGCTGTTCAGGGACGGAACGGAAGTCGTCGGCAGCTCGCCGCAGGAATTTGCAGCCTCGATCAATGCCGAGATCGCGAGCATGGGCAAAGTGATCAAGGCGGCGGGAATACGGGTGGAATAGCGAGGTTGGTCGCGCAACGTCGTGGCCGCCTCCAATGCGGGCGTCGTCAACTGATGCAATCGCCTGAGATGCGTGATCGCCACGCAGCGTAACGGGCACAGCCGGAAGCCGCGGCGGAAAATAATGTGTTGCGGCGGTCTGCTTTGCAGTAGAGTTTCAATTTGCCCCGGGTATCAGTCATTCGGCGCGTGTGTAACAAAATGGACAGGGTAGGGGCATGACACCGGGCAGGCGCGATTTTCTGGCGGCGCTCGGCGCGACCGCGCTCGCGGGCGGTTGCGCGAGCGAGACCGTGCGCGGCAGCCGCGGCTACCGCGTGCCTATCATAGACGCGCACGCGCATTGGTATCCGCGCGAGTTCGTTGCGCTGCTGGAGAAGGAAGGCGAAGCGAACGGCGCGAAGATGGGGCGCGACGCGCGAGGCAACACGGTGGTCGTGTCGGTGCCCGGCGGCACGCAGCAGTCGACCATGCGCGCGAACATGATCGAGCCCGAGCTCATCATCGCGGAAATGGAGCAGCGCGGCGTCGACATGTACGCGCTGTCGATGACGAACCCGATGGTGTACTGGGCGCCGCCTGCGTTCGCTCTCAGGCTTTCGCAGGCGGCGAACGACGCGTGCGCGGAAATGCACGTCAGGTATCCGAGGCGCTTCGTGGGCAGCATCATGCTGCCGCTGCACGATACCGGGCTCGCGCTGCAGGAGCTCGAGCGCGCGGCCAGGCTGCCCGGCATGCGCGCAATCAACATGGGCACGCACGTCAACGGCCGCAACCTGCACGACAAGGTGTTCTGGCCGGTCTACGCGCGCTGCGAGGAGCTGGGGCTGCCGCTCTTCCTGCACAATCTTTATCCTTTCGGCGCCGAGCGCCTGAAGGACTTCTTCATGATCAACGTGCTCGGCAATCCGTACGAGGACGGCGTCGCCGCGGCTTCCCTCGTGTACGGCGGAGTCCTCGACGCGTTTCCGAAGCTCGAGGTCTACCTGCCGCACGGCGGCGGCACGTTCCCGTGGCTGATCGGGCGCTTCGACTACGCAACCGGCACGAGCGCGGCGTTGAAGCATATGAAGCAGCCGCCGAGCGCGTATCTCAAGCGCTTCTACTACGACGTGATCGTGTTCAACCCGCAGGTCATGCGCGCTCTCATCGACCTCGTCGGCGTCGAGCGGATCGTGATGGGCACCGATTTTCCACAGGGCATGGGCATCAAGCAGCCGGTCGATTTCGTCGAGTCGGTGCCGCGGCTTTCGCTGCGCGAGCGGGAGATGATCCTGAGCCTGAACGCGCAACGGATGCTCAGGCTCGAGCTTGCTCCTGGAGGAGCGGGTGCGTGAACGGTAAACGGACGGCGATGAGCGTGATCGATCGCCGGCGGCTCCTGTGCGGGATGGGCATGGTCGCCGGGAAAGCGGTCGCATGCGGCGCGCTCGGCCGGGCGGCGATCGCATTCGGAGCCAACGCAATGGACAAGACATTCGTCGTCACGACGGTGAATCACCTGTCGTATGCGTCGCCGAACTACAAGGTGACGCGCGACTTTTACGTGAACCTCTTCGGCATGCGCGACGCGTGGGACGACGGCACGAAATGCCAGCTCGACTGCGGACCGGAAGACGCGCCGAACAGCTTCTACTTGACCGCCGCGCTGCCAGGTATGGCGGCCACAGTCGGGCATTACGCGTTTGGCCTGCCGGACTTCTGGAAGCTCACGAGCGAGCTGCGGGATGAATTGATGAGGCGCAAGTTCCCCGGGGTGCATCCCGACGGTGAGGCGGGCTGGTTCGTGAACGGGCCGTCGGGCTACGTGCAGCACATCACCGCGGTGAAGGACCCGGCGATGTTCCCGGGCGCCGCAAAACCGTGCGCCGTTGCGCGCTCGGAGACCTGCAAGGAAGCGTACGCCGTTGGCCTGAAGAACCTCGATGCGGTGCAGAAGCCGGATGGCAGGGGCTTCAAGGCGCTTTATTTCAAGTACATCGTGCTGCGCGTGCCCGACGTCGCGGGCGAGGCCGAGTTCTACACCAGCCTGATGGGCATGAAACCCGTATGGCAGAAGCCGGAAGACATCGGGCTGCGCTTCGGGGAGAACACGCTGGTGATCCGCGCTTCGGGCGCCGAGCGCAGGCCCTCCCTCAACGAGTTCGGCTTCGTGGTCGAGAACTACGACGAAGCGAAGGTGAAAGCCGAGCTCGGGCGCCGCGGCATTGCGTCGAAGCCGAATCCGGCCGGCGGATTGATGCTCACGGACCCGAACGGCCTGGAAATCGGTATTGCAGGCAAGACATAGCGGCCCGGCTCGGGCGTGAAGGGGAGAGGTCGCATGAACCCGCGCATCACACGGATTGCCCGGTTTTTCGTACTCTGGCTCGTCCTCGCCTCGGTCGCCGGCTGCGCCGGCACTACGGCCGGCCGTGGCGGCGTGGAGCGACTGTACGTGCTCTATTGCGGCGAGGGCAACGCGCCCGACACCGCGCGCTGGACGCCCGGCGTCGCCGCCAACGTCGGGAAGCCGATCACGCTCAGCAACAGCTGCTATCTGATCAGGCATGCCAGGGGCTGGATGCTGTGGGAGACCGGCTACTCCGAATCGATCGCGGGCAATGCCAAGGGCCATCCTACGGCGGTGCTGCATTGGTACTGGCGCGCGCCCAAGTCGCTCACGCAGCAGCTCGCCGATCTCGGTCTGACGCCGGACGATATTTCGTACGTCGGCTTCTCGCACGCGCATCCCGACCACATCGGCAACGGGAGCCTGTTCACGCGCGGAACGCTCTTGATTCAGGAGCCCGAATACGATTTCTATCTCGGGCCCAGGGGCAAGCCGCTTGCCGCGCCCGCGAATTATGCGAAGCTGCGCGAGAACCCCACCACGAAGTTGAACGGCGATCACGACGTTTTCGGCGACGGCGCGGTGACGATCCTGTCCTCGCCCGGGCACACGCCGGGACACCAGTCGCTGCTCGTCAAGCTGCCGAAGAGCGGTGCAGTGCTGCTCACCGGGGATGCCGCACACTTCCGCGAGAACTGGGATACGCCGAGGGCGCCGGTGCAGAACTACGACAAGGACGCGACGGTCACCTCACTGCAAAAGCTCAAGGCCGTGGCCGCGGCGAACAACGCGCAGGTCTGGATCAATCACGACGCGGCGCAGACCGCGACGCTCAGGATGTCTCCCGCCTATTACGAGTAGCGCGCCGGGCTCGTGTTTTCGACCCGACCCCGCTCGCGCCGATCCCGGCGCCCGCCACGTTGGCGCTACGGGCGATTGGCTTGGCAGCGCTGGGCCTCGCTGTTCGCCGATCCGCACCCGGGCTTCAGACCTTCGTTCCCTTGTTGGGCGGAAGCAGCCGTTCGGCAGGCGGCGCGATGTCGGAGACGAGATCGCGTATCCACGGCTTGTTGCGCAGGGGTTCCAAGGTCATCTCGCGCGCTTCGAGACGCGTGGTGCAGGCGTAGGCCGCTTTGCCGTCGATCAGGATCACGCACTCCTTGCAGGCGTTGGCGTTGATGCAGGAAAAGCGCACCGCGAGCGTCGGATCGACCTCGGCGCGCAGCGCGCGCAGACCGTCGAGGACCGACTGGCCCGGCTCGAACGCCACCGAATAGGTCTCGAACCCACCGGCCTCGCCCGCTACACCGCGCCAGATCTTGAGGGTCGCGTGTTTCACTAGGCGAGGGTAACGCTTTCCGCCGGCGCGTCCGCCACGGGGACGCGTTCGATCGCGAGCGCGCCGTCGCGCAGGCGCACGAGCTGATTGACGCGCCAGTCCTCGCGCGTATCCGGATAATCCTCTCGCTGGTGGGCGCCGCGGCTTTCGGTGCGCGCGAGAGCGGAGCGCGCGACCGCCTCGGCGGCGAGCAGCATGTTGTCGAGGTCGAGCCAGTCGAGGCGCCGGACGTCGAATCCGCGGGCGTGCGGCGGTTGCGCGCCAGTCGCGTCCCGTAGCGCGGCCATACGCGCCAGGGCGTGCGCCAGCTTTCCGGCACTTCGCAGCGGGCCGACCTCGTCGGCCATCAGCGCCTGAAGTTCGACGATTGCGTGGGGAAGATTGATTTGCGGCGCTGCGGCGGCCTCGGAGCGCACGCGCGCGATCGCCGGCTCGGCTGCGCGATCCGTCCATCCATGGGCCGATGAACGAGCAGCTCGCGCGGCGGCATGGCTGCCCGCGCGCCGGCCGAACGCGAGGGCTTCGGTGATCGCGTTGCCCGACAGGCGATTGGCGCCGTTAGCGCCGCCGACCGCTTCGCCGGCAGCGTAAAGCCCCGCGACGCACGTCTGCATGGTCGCATCGACGCGCAGCCCACCCATGTGGTAGTGCGCGATAGGCGCGACTTCGACGGGCATGCGCGTCAGGTCGATGCCGTTGCCGGCCAGGCGATCGATCACCGGCCCGAACGCCGCGCGCAGCGCCTCGGCGCTGCAATGCTCGAAGCTCAGGTAGACGCCGCCGTGCGGGCTGCCCCGGCCGGCCTCGACCTCCTTGAGAATCGCATGGGTGGCGACGTCGCGAGCGAGCACATAGCGGCCGCCTTCCGTGACGCCGTAGCGTTCCGTGAACTCACGCATCGACCCGTCGAGCAGACGCCCGCCAAGCTTGTAGCGGAACGGGTCCCACATGATGGGGTCCATGCCGATCAGGCGCGGAGCGAGGTGGCCGATCGGAAAGAACTGCACGAACTCCATGTCGGTCAGGGTGGCGCCGGCTCTCAGCGCAATCGCATAGCCGTCGCCCCCCATGTTCGCGGAGGCGCTGTTGCGGCGATAGAGCCGCGTCAGCCCGCCGGTCGCGAGCACGGTCGCCTTCGCGGCCAGCGTGACGATCTCGCCCGAGACGAGATGTAACGCGACCGCGCCGGCGCATTCGCCGCCACGCACCGCGAGATCGGTGACGGCCAGATCGCCGATGCGGCGGATCGTGTCGCTCCGGATCACGCGCGTGCGCAAAGTGCGCGCGACCGCCGGTCCGGTATCGAGGAAATCGACGTAGACGCAGCGGGGCCGGTCGTGCCCGGGCGCGGTGACCTGCTTCATGCGGCCGTTCTCGCGCGCCCAGCCGACGTTCCATCCATCGAGCTCGCGCACGCACTCAATGCCTTCCTCGCAAAGGATGCGCGCCAGGGTTGCGTCGCACAGTCCGCGACCCGCCGCCAGGGTATCGGCCAGATGGTGTGTCCAGTGATCCGGCGTCTCGGCGCCGAGCGCGCAGGCTACGGTCATCTGGGCCATCACGGTCGCCCCGCCCCGCCCGATCAAGCTGCGGTCGATCAGGGTCACGGCCGCCCCGGCGCGCGCGGCGGCAATGGCGGCATACATGCCGGCCCCGCCGGAACCAATGACGAGCACATCAGTGACGAGATGCATCGGGCGCTCAGGCCGGCATCGCGACCTGCGGCATTTCAACGGTCCGCGCCGAAGCGCGCCGCCGTGCCGGTGGCCGGGCGGTCGTCACGCACTTCGTTTCCCTCGCCGCCGGCCTTCGGTTTCAGCTCGAAGCCGAGCGGCCGGCCGTGCAAGGCCGCCTGCTCGGCGGCCGGACGGGCGGCGTCCCACGCCACCGCGTCGTAGCGCATGCCGTTGATGCCATCCGTCGCGTGCGAGACCAGCCATACGATCGGGGCGCGCATTCTGTCGGGATGCATCATGTGAAGGCGGCCCGACGCAGTCGCCATACGCTTTTCCTCCGGCGTGGCGAAGCCCGGTGTGTCGGCCGCCGCGCCCGGGTTCAGGATGTTGACCGTGACGCCCGTGCCCGCGAGATCCTTCATCCAGATCTCGGACGCCATTTCGAGCGCCGCCTTGGACGCCCCGTAGGGTGATCCGCCGGAGCGGTTCATGGTGGAGAGCCGCGTCGTCACGTTGACGATTCGCCCCCAGCCCTTCGCGATCATGTGCGGCACCGCGCAGCGCGTCATGCGGTCGTGCGCGACGTAGTTCGTGTCGATCACGTTCTGCACGACGTCGTCGTCCAGGTTCCAGAACTTCGCCGGCGCGGCACCCTCGAGGAAACGCCCGGGATAGGCGTAGGAGGGAAGGAGGCCTGCATCGTTGACCAGGATGTCGAGACTGCCGAACCGCGCGTGCGCGGCGTCGATCGCGCGTCGGCAGTCCGGTGCCTTGCGAATGTCGGCAGCGACGCCGGTCAGCGCGTCGCTCCCTGCCAGGGATGCCGCTTCGCGCTCCACGCGCGCCAGGTTGTCCGCGACCAGGTCCACGGCGACGACGCGGGCGCCGGCTTCCGCCAATGCCAGGGCCATCGCGCGGCCGAGCCCGCGCCCGCCGCCCGTGACGATCGCGACCTTGCCGTCGAGCCTGATGTTGTCCGCCATCGCACGCTCCCTATCGCGTTACGCTGAGCCTATTTATCCGCCAAGACGCCAAGGCCGCCAAGAAAAATCAGGAACAGAATTTGAACAGGAGGAAACGAAGACAACGGAGAAAAGCACGTCATGAGACCTCTGTTTCCTCTGTTGCCTCCTGTTGATGGGGCTTTTTTTGACACCGCTTCTAGTCGCCGAATTGCCAGCGGTAGATCCGCGAGTCGTCCTGGTAACCTCCGTTCGCGGCGAACGGCTCGTTGTTCCAGAATTTCTCGGCCGCCGCGCGGTCGGGCAATTCGAGCAGCAGCGCGGTCCCGACGTTGTCCACGCCGTCCGGCGAGCGCAGCGGTCCGCGGAATATGAAGCTGTCCCCGTACGTCTTGAAGTAGCTCTCGTGCGCGTGCAGGTGCTTCGCAAAGAACGGCGCCGCATCGGGGATCTTGGATCCGGTGCAGAAGTACTGCTGCATCCCCTTGCGCTGGTAGTCGGCCGCACGCTTCACGAAGCTGTTCGACCAGCGACGGATGTCCGTCCTTTCGTAGACGCCTGCACGGCTCAAAGGGTCGTCGGCGATAAAGGCTTCGGCGGCGGCCCGGTTGTCGAGCTGGACGAACCAGGTCGTCGCAAGCGTTTCGGATGCGTCGTCGGACACGATGTGTCCGTAGCCGATCAGGCGCTCACCGAGCGCTCTCGCATACTCTTTCTGGGCGGCGATACCGGCGGCGCGCGCGGCGGCCCGGCCGGCCCTGTCCCACGCAAAGATCACCCATTGCGCCGGTTTCTCGCGATAGTACCGGCGCAGGTCGTCGCCGGCCAGCCCGTAGCGCGGGTCGCCGGGCAGGTAGCCGCTCGGATTGGCTGACGCCATCGATGCTCTCCTTCATGCATTTGTCGGGAACGGAAGTCGAAATCTTACACTGACCCTGATTGCCCGACGGCTATAATGAGTTCGAAGTGCTTCAATCCAAAGCACCGGCACCACCACTACCAGGAGGAGGAATGGTATGAGAGCGGTTCAAGTTGTCGCTGCATTCATCGCCGGCATGCTGTGCGCTGCGGGCGTGGCCTGGTCGCAGGCTTATCCCGCCAAGCCCGTGCGCGTGCTCATCCCGTTTCCCCCGGGAGGGGCGAACGACATCATGGCACGCATCGTTTTCCCGAAGCTCTCGGAGCAGATGGGCCAGCAGTTCATCATCGAAAACCGCTCGGGCGCGGGGGGCACTGTCGGCTCGGCCCTCGTGGCGCAAAGCAAGCCCGACGGCTATACCCTGCTGATACAAACCGTCGCCTCCCACTGCTCCAACCCGCACCTGTACAAGAAGCTGCCGTACGACGCGCTCAACGATTTCGTCGGGGTAAGCCCTCTCGGTAATCTGGTGACCGTGCTGACCGTGCATCCCTCGCTGCCGGTACGGTCTGTCAAGGAGTTCGTCGCGCTGGCGAAGAAGCGCCCGAAGGAAATCATGTTCGGCCATGCCGGCTACGGCAGCTTCATCCACCTGAACACGGTGATCCTGGAATCCGCGACGGGCATCCAGGTCACCCAGGTGCCGTTCAAAGGTGGTGGACCCACTGTTATCGGCCTGGTCTCCGGGGAAATCCACGGCATGACCGCAGGGATCGGCGATATTCTCGAGCACATCAAGTCGGGCCGTGCGCGTGCGCTGGGGGTAAGCTCGTTGGAGCGGATGAAGAAGCTCCCGGATGTGCCGACGATCGCGGAAACCTTCCCGGGCTACGAATCCTCGACCTGGGTCAGTGTTTTTGCGCCGGCGGGACTCCCAAAGGCAATTCTCGATCGATTGCACGCCGAGATCGGGACCGCGTTGCGCGATCCCACGGTTGCCTCGAGAATGAGTGACCTGACGTTCGACCCCGTGCACAAGTCGCCGGAGGAACTGGCGCGGCGCATGAAGACGGATTACGACAAGATCGGCAAGCTGTTCCGCCAGTACAACGTGAGTCTCGATTAGCCGCACCCGCAAAAGGAAGCAACTCATGGACACGGCAATCAAGGCGGAATGGTACGATCTCGACAACGCGGACCGGGACAGCTTTCTCACCTGGCTGCACGGGCATCATTTGCCGGCATTGCAGTCGCGGCCGGGCCATATCTGGATCGGTCACTACAACCGGGCGCCGCAGCACGGCAAATCCAACCCGCCGGGACATCCACCCCGCGTGGACACTACCGATCCCAACGTTCCGCGCGGGTCGCAGTACCTCCTGGTGACGGCGGCCGCCTCACCCGACGTGTTCTTCGATCCCAACCTTGCGGCGCCGACGGATGCCGAAACCGGAGCCATGCTCGGCAAACGCAAGGAGTACCGTTTCTGCATCTTCATAGAGGAGACGAGGGTGAGCGGCCCGGACTGGTACCGCCATTTGCCGGGCACCGGCGCGCCGCCGGCGATCCAGCTCGGCAACTACCTGACCACCACCCAGACCGACGACATGGATCTCGCCCTGTGGTACCGGACGATGAAGCTGCCGCAGGTGACGCGGGCGCGCGGCTGCATCGGCGCGCGCAAGCTGGTTTCGCTCGTCGGCTGGGCCAAGCACGGCATCCTCTACGAGTTCATGGAGATGGAGCCCCACGAGGAAAATTTCGAGCAGCGCTTTCGCGACGCCGGCCTGACCGAGAGATGGACGGGCCGCCACGTTCTCAAGATCGTCACCCATGCGCCCAACGGCCCGCATGCCGGCCGGCGTATCTGGCCGCCGGTTACGTGAAAGGCCGTGGACCCCGGGTAGCCTGTCGATTTCAGTCCGGCCCGTTCGACAAGGTAGTGAGCGGTCCCCTCGACCGCCCTGAATTACCAACCTCCATTTTCGAAAGGCGACCAGACAATGGCTACCAGTACCAATACCGTCACGCTCCACCGGGTGCTCCGCACCAAGCCGGAGCGCATCTATAAGGCGTTCCTGGACGCGGACGCCATGGCGAAGTGGCTTCCGCCGTACGGCTTTACCTGCAAGGTGCATCAGATGGATGCGCGGGTCGGCGGCAAGTTCAGAATGTCGTTCACCAACTTCGGCACCGGCCACGGGCACTCGTTCGGCGGCGAGTATCTCGAGCTCGTCCCGGGAGAACGCATCCGCTATACGGACAAGTTCGACGATCCGAACCTGCCCGGAGAGATGGTGACGACGGTGACCTTGAAGGCGGTGTCGTGCGGCACCGAACTGAACGTGGTCCAGGAAGGCATACCTGCGGTCATTCCGGCCGAGATGTGCTATCTCGGCTGGCAGGAGTCGCTCGCGCAGCTCGCAACGCTCGTCGAACCCGAGATTCCGGGATAGTCGTCAGGGGTCATGCGTCAGCCGTCATGCAGAGGCATAGAACTATTCTCGCAGGCGTCGGACTCGTATGGGTCCTGGTCGTTTTCCTGTTTTCCGGGTGCGATCGGTTCTCCCACTTGCGCCAGCAGGAAAATGAGATCGAGAAAGCTACGCGGGCCATCGAGTCGGCGCAGACCGATGCTCGGCGCGCGGAAGCGTACGCCGAGCGGGGCACCGCCATAGGTGAGAAGGCGCGCTACAGCCGGGCCTTCAAGCTGATCCCCGGTGACGAGTATGCCCGGCTGCTGGAGATGTCCCTGAAAGACCACGGCCAGGCCATTGCGCTAGCGCCCGGCAATGCCGAGATGTACTACCGGGAAGGACATACCTACTATATGCAGGCGTTTGCCACATCCGACCCGGTGAACGATCCCATGCCCAAGGGGTACTTCGAATCAGCGAAGGCGAAATTCACCAAGGCCATCGAGCTCGATCCCCGGCACGCCGGGGCCTGGGAATTTCGCGGCATGGCGAACGAGAGCGTCGGCGACCTGGATCAGGCCATTGCCGATTACACGCAGCTCGCGGGGCTGCAACCGAAGTCACGGTACCGACTGGCCGACGCCTACTGCAACCGGGGATATATCAACCTGACCGCGAAAAAGCAGGTCGACCTCGCCATCGGCGATTACGAGAAATCCATCGAGATCGGAAGCTCCGCGGACGGCTGCTCGTGCGAGCCGTACAACCCGTTGGTGGGGATCTATCTCACTCAAAAACCGGACGTCGAAAAAGCGCGCGGGGTCGTGCGCCGGGCTCTGGCCTCACGGAAATGGATCGCGCCGGAGTATCTCGAGAAGCTGAAGTAGACAAATTGAACCATCCGCGCCGGATGGCTCATTCATGCGCGTGACTACCAAACGTACGGAATCAGGCGATATTTCACTTTCTTTTGATACTCGACATAACCTGCCAGGTCCCGAAGAAGTACTGCTTCT
>DASRJL010000029.1:0-23831 GCA_035649495.1 Burkholderiales bacterium
ACCCGGATGAGCGACTCGGAGATCCCCATCTCCCTCCTCCGCTCCTCGCCCATCTCCCAGTAGATCGTCTGCGCGATCGGAATCGCAAGCGTCCGGTTGTCGCCCAGGTGACTCGAGGAGATCACGAGCTTCAGGCGGTTCAGGAAGTCGCAGCAATCGATCCCGCCGGCCAGCTCGAAGGCCATCAGCCCGCCGTAGCCCTTGAAGATCTCGCCGGCCAGGCGGTGCTGCGGGTGGTCCGGGAGGCCCGGGTAATACACCTTCGTCACCTTCGGATGGGCGGCAAGAAAACGAGCAAGGGCCAGCGAATTGGCGCAACAGCGGTCCATGCGCAGCGCCAGGGTCTCGGCGCCCGTCGCAATGCGGTGCGCGGGCTCCGCCGCCAGCGTGCTCCCCACGTCGCGCAGGCCCTTCTTCCGGATCTGGAGAATGCCCCACGTCGCGGGCTTCGTATTCTTGTAGTTCTCGTAGATGTTGGGAAAGCGCGTCCAGTCGTAGAGGCCCGTATCCGTCACCGCGCCGCCCAGCGCGTTGCCGTGGCCGCCGATGTACTTGGTGAGCGAGTTGATGACCAGGCCCGCGTGGTGGCGCTTCGGCAGGTACAGCCACGGCGAGGTCATCGTGTTGTCCACGAAATAGAGCAGGCCGCGGCTCCGGCACAGGTCTCCGATGCGGGCAAGATCCGCGATCTGCGTACGGGGATTGGCTATGGTCTCGACGAACACCATCCGCGTACTCGGGCGCAGCGCCCGCTCCACGTTCGCCACGTCCGCCGCGTCGACGAAGCTCACCTCGCAGCCGAGCGTATTGAAGGTGCCGAACAGGCTGTTGGTGTTCCCGAACAGGAACGAGGTCGATACCACGTGGTCACCGGCGCGAAGCAGCGCGAGGAAGGTAGCGGCGATGGCCGCCATGCCCGTGCTGAAGCAGGCCGTGGCGATCCCCTCTTCCATCTTCGTGACCTTCGCCTCCAGCGCGGCCGTGGTGGGGTTGCCCTGGCGCCCGTAGGCATAACCGGGCATTTCGTTCTTGAAGACCTTCACCAGGTCGCGCGAATCCGGATAGCCGTACGCCACAGCCATGTGCATCGGCTTGTGGACGGAGTAGTGCTCGATCGGAAATTCGAGATCGGAATGCAGGATCGTGGTGGTGAATCCGGTCTTCATTTTCATGCTCCAAACGCAAAAAACCCGATCAGCTTTCGCGGACCGGGTTCCCCGTCTCGCTTTAGCTGTATTTGTAACGCGCCCGCAAGCTGATCCTCAAATCGGCGCGGAGGGGAAGTTACTCTGGCATCGGGTGGATGTCAAGCCGGCAGTCAGGGACTAGAGACTGGGGACTAGGGACTAGAGCCAGGAACACCAGTCTCCAGTCTCTGGTCTCCCGTCTCGTTAGACGGTTTCGAGCCCCAGGTCGAGCTGGGCACTCTCCTCTTCGAACTCGGCCATCTTCGCGCCGTCGCGGCGCTTCGCCTCCACCCCGTCCAGGTACGCCTGGGTCACGTCGCCGGTGATATATACCCCGCTGAAGCACGAATCCTCGAAGTTCGTGACTTTCGGGTTGACGCTCTGCACGTCCTCCCGCAGCGCCTCGAGGTCCTGGTAGATCAGCTCGTCGCAGCCGATCTCGCGCGCGATCTCGGGCTCGGTGCGCCCGAAGGCGATCAACTCCTCGCGCGTGGGCATGTCGATGCCATAGACGTTGGGGTGGCGCACCGGCGGCGCGGCCGAGGCAAAGAACACCCTGCGCGCGCCCGCCTCGCGCGCCATCTGCACGATCTCGCGGCTGGTATTGCCGCGCACAACCGAGTCGTCCACGAGCAGCACGTTCTTGCCCTTGAACTCCATCTCGATCGCGTTCAGCTTCTGGCGTATCGACTTCCTGCGGATCGCCTGTCCGGGCATGATGAAAGTGCGCCCGATGTAGCGGTTCTTGATGAAGCCTTCCCGGTACGGAAGGTTCAGCCGCTTCGACAGCTCCATCGCGGAGGGGCGGCTGGAATCGGGAATAGGGATCACCACGTCGATGTCGAGATGCCTGTGCTGGCGCGTGATCTTGTCGGCCAGGCTCTCCCCCATTCTCAGCCGGGTCTCGTAGACCGAGATGCCGTCGATTACGGAGTCCGGACGCGCGAGATACACGAACTCGAATATGCACGGATTGAGCGTGGCGTTCGGCACGCACTGCTTGCTGTAGAACACACCGTCCTGATCGATGAAGATCGCCTCGCCCGGACCCACGTCGCGCATCACCTGGAAGCCCAGGGAGTCGAGCGCGACGCTCTCCGAGGCGATCATGTACTCGTAGCCGCGCTCGGTTTCGAGGCGCCCGATGACGAGGGGCCGGATGCCGAAAGCGTCCCGAAACGCCAGCAGCCCGTAGCCGGCGATCATGGCGACCACGGCGTAGGCGCCGCGGCAGCGCCGGTAGACTCCGGAAGCCGCCGCGAAGATGGTGGCCGGATCCAGCCTGTAGTTGGTCGCGTTCTCCTGCAGCTCGTGCGCCAGGACGTTCAGCAGCACCTCCGAATCGGAGTTCGTGTTGACGTGGCGCATGTCCTGCTGGAACAACTCTATCCGGAGCTGCTCGGAATTGGTGAGGTTGCCGTTGTGTCCGAGCACGACACCGAACGGGGAATTGACGTAGAACGGCTGCGATTCGGCCGCCGACCAGGCGGAGCCCGCCGTGGGGTAACGCGTATGCCCGATACCGGAATACCCCACCAGCGCGCGCATGTTGCGGGTGCGGAAGACGTCGCGCACCATGCCGGGCCCCTTGTGTATGTGGAATTTAGGGCCGTCCGCGGTCACGATGCCGGCCGCGTCCTGGCCCCGGTGCTGCAGCACCAGCAGGCCGTCGTAGAGCAGCTGGTTCACCTGGTCCCTGGCAACGACCCCGACTATCCCGCACATGAGCTTGGCGTCCGTGGCAATGAGAACGGGCAGAGCACCGGCTGTATTTTGCGCTCAATCATAGGTGATGCGTTGCGCGAGTCGCGCCGGCAGCCACGACTTGATATGGCCGGCAAGCGCTTCGAACGGGCCGGAGAGGAGCGCATCGCGCCATTCCGGCTGCCGCGGCAGCGCGGTCAGTCCCGCGGCGAGAACCAGCACCGTCACGATCAGCGCACCCCGGGCGAGGCCGAACACACTCCCCAGCATGCGGTCCTCGAGTCCGAGGCCGGCGCCTTTCACCAGCTTCGAGACGAGCATCGCAAGCAGGCTCATGGCGAGCAGCACCGCCAGGAACACCCCCACGAAGGCCGCCAGCAGGCGCAGCCACTCGTCCGGCACCTCCGGCGCGAGCAGCCCGGCGATATCGGCGGCAAACACGCTGGTGGCGATGAACCCCACCGCCCAGGCGATGAGCGCCAGCACTTCGCGCACCAATCCGCGGATCACGCTTATCAGAACGGAGAGCAGGATGATGGCGATCACGGCGTAATCGAAAACGGTCATTTAGCGACGATATTGCCGGAGAGCCCGAGCGTCTTCAGCTGATCGTGCGCCTTCTCCGCGGCGGCGCGGCTCGGGTACGGACCTGCGCGCACCCGGGTTACGTCGCCCTTGGCCGTCTTCACGACTTCCGTGTACGACTTGAGCCCGGCAGCCGCCATTTGCTCCTGCACCTGCTTTACCTTCTCCGCATCGGCGAGCGCCACGACCTGCACCGCATACATCTGGGTCGCCGGCTCGCTCGCGTCGGGCGCGGGAGGGGCTGCGGCAGTCCTGTCCGGCGCTTCCTTCACCGCGGGCGGCGCGGCTTTCGGTGCCGGCGCGGCTTTCGGTGCCGGCGCAGCCGGCTTCGGCACATCCGGCTCATCCGCCTTTTCCCCCACCGCCGCGGAGAATTTCGGCGTAGCTTTCGCGTCGGGCGCGGATTTCGCATCCGGCGATCTCGCCGACCTGGGCTCCGCCGAGGGCGGAACCGGCACCAGGCGCGAGGTAAATTTGCTTGAGTCCGGAGGCGGGATCTTGATGCTGATTTCGCCGTCGATCGGCCTGGGCTCGGTGTCGAGCACCATCGGCAGCGCCACCACGATGGCTGCGACCAATACGATGGCGCCTATCAGGCGCCGCCTGGCCCGCCGTTTGAGCTGTAACTCTTCGTCGCTAATCGGTCTCGCCATCGTATCAGGCGCTCTCGGCGCGTGCTTCCATCACCGCAGCCACGGTGTAGAACGATCCGAACACCAGAATTTTATCATTCTCTGCAGCCGTATCACAGGCTCGCGCGTAGGCAGCGGCTATGCTTTCGCAGCGCGTGAGCGCACTCCCCGCTGCGGCCGCCGCGAGCCTCTCCGCGAGCATCTCCACGCTCGCGGCACGCGCCGTGGCTGCGCTGGCGATAAACCAGTGATCGATGACCCCTTTCACCGCTTCGATCACGCCCGCGACGTCCTTGTCCTTCAGCATCGAGAATACCGCGAGCGTGCGCCCGCCGCGCTCAAAGCCGCGCAGGTTCGCCGCCAGCGCGCGCGCGGCATGCGGATTGTGCGCCACGTCGAGGATCACGGCCGGCCGGCCCGGCAGGACCTGGAAGCGGCCCGCCACCTCTGCGTTCAACAGGCCCGAGCGCAACTCGCCCGCCGCGACCGGCAGACGACTACGCAGCGTATCGAGCGCGGTGATCGCGGCCGACGCGTTCGCGAGCTGGACCGCGCCGCGCAACGCCGGATACGGCAGCCCGCTGCGCTTGCCGCCCGGGCCCCAGTACCGCCACTGGCTCCCCTGACGCTCGTAACCGAAATCGACGCCGATCGCGAGCCATTTCGCGCCGATCCCGGCTGCATGCCGTTTGAGAGAAGCCGGCGGTTCCGGGTCGGCGCAGATCGCGGGGCGCCCCGGGCGGAAGATGCCCGCCTTTTCGAAGCCGATGGACTCGCGGTCGCCGCCGAGGTACTCCATGTGATCGAGGTCCACGCTCACCACCACGGCGCTGTCGGCGTCGAACGCGTTCACGGCATCGAGCCTGCCGCCGAGACCGACTTCCAGCACGGCCGCCTCGACGCCCTGCTCCACGAACAGCCACAGGGCAGCGAGCGTGCCGAATTCGAAATAGGTCAGCGGCACGGCCTCCGATCCGCCATCGAAAGTACCGGGATTTTGCGCGTCGGCCGTATTTCCGCCTCCGCGCACACGCGCCGCCTCGACCTCCGCGAACGCGCGCACCAGATCGCGATCGGCGGCCTCGCGCATGCCGATGCGCACGCGCTCGTTGTAGCGCAGCAGGTGGGGTGAGGTATAACAGCCGACGCGGTAACCGGCGCCGTGGAGCATGGCTTCCAGCATGGCGCAGACCGACCCTTTGCCGTTCGTGCCCCCGACGGTGACGATGGGAAAGCCGGGATTCAATCCGAGCGAGTTTTTTACGCGCTCCACCCGGTCCAGTCCAAGCGCAATGGCCTGCGGGTGCAGCCGCTCGAGGTAGGCGAGCCAGTCCGGAAGCGTTCGAGGTTGCAACTTGGACCGGCTACCCGGCCGGCGGCTGCTTGAGCAGCACAGCGAGCAGCGTCGCAAGCTTGTCGCGCATCTCGCGGCGGTCCACGATCATGTCGATGGCGCCGTGCTTCAGGAGAAACTCGGAGCGCTGAAAGCCCGCCGGGAGCGTCTCGCGCACCGTCTGCTCGATCACCCGCGGGCCGGCGAAACCGATGAGGGCACCCGGCTCGGCGATGACCACGTCGCCTATCATGGCGAAGCTCGCCGAGACGCCGCCCATGGTGGGATCGGTCAGCACGGGGATGAACGGCAGGCGCTCGCGCGCAAGCTGGGTCAGGACGGCGCACGTTTTCGCCATCTGCATCAGCGAGAGGAGCCCCTCCTGCATTCGGGCGCCGCCGCTGGCAGTGATGCAGATGTAGGGCAAGCGCTGCTCCAGGCACGCCTGGACTCCGCGCACGAAGCGCTCACCTACCGCCGAACCCATGGAGCCGCCGAGAAAGCGGAACTCGAACGCGGCGGTCACGACCGGTATCGCCTTGATGCCGCCCTGCATCACGATGAGCGCGTCTTCCTCCGATGTTTCGGTGCGCGCTTCCTCCAGCCGCTCGCTGTAGCGCCGGCTGTCCTTGAACTTGAGGGTATCCACGGGCAGGACTTCGGCGCCGATCTCGTACCGGCCTTCCCGGTCGAGGAGACAGTCGAGCCGCTCGCGCGCCGAGATACGGTTGTGATGCGCGCACTTGGGGCAGACGTGGAGATTCTTCTCGAGGTCCGCGCGGTAGAGCACCGCTTCGCACGCCTCGCACTTGCTCCACAGGCCCTCCGGGACGACTTTCCGCGGGGCGCTGGCGTCGCGCTTGATCTTCGGCGGAAGGAGTTTCTGCAACCAGCTCATAGCACGGCTGTGACTGTCATGTCTTGACCTGCGCGAGGCTGTCCATTGCGTCGCGAATGGGCGCGAGGAACCGCTCCACGCCGGCCGTCACCGAGTCCCGAGGCGCCTTCTCGATCTCCTGTACGAGGGCGCTGCCGATCACCACCGCGTCGGACAAGCCGGCGACGGCGCGGGCGGTCGCGGCATCGCGAATGCCGAAGCCCACTCCGACCGGCAGGCTGACGAGCGCCCGGATGCGCCTGACGCGTTCCGCAACGTCGGCAAGATCGATATTGGCTGCCCCCGTGACGCCCTTCAGCGACACGTAATAAAGATAGCCGCGGCCCAGCGCCGCGACCTGCTTCAAGCGCGCGTCCGTGGTGGTCGGAGAAAGGAGAAAGATGGTGTCCAGGCCGCGCGCATCGAGAAGGCCCGCGAGAGTGCGCGCCTCCTCCGGCGGATAGTCGACGACCAGCGCGCCGTCCGCGCCCGCCCCCCGGGCCGCGTCCGCGAACCGTTCCACGCCCATGGACTCGATCGGGTTGGCATAGCCGAATACCACGATGGGTGTGGCCGCGTCGCGCTTCCGGAACTCGGAGACGAACCCGAGCACGTCCTTCAGCGAGACGCCGTGCTTGAGCGCTCGCTCGCTCGAGCGCTGGATCACCGGACCGTCGGCCATCGGGTCCGAGAACGGGACGCCGATCTCTATCACGTCGGCGCCACCCTTCACCAGCGCATGCATGATCGGCACCGCGAGCGCCGGTTCGGGATCGCCGGCGGTGAAGAAGGGGATGAGGGCCTTGCGGCCCTGCCGCTTCAGCACGTCGAAGGTGGTCGTTATTCGCGACATATCGCCGCGCCGAGAGGAGAGAGGAGAAAGGAGAGAGGAGAAAGATCGCTGACGGGCGCAGAGCTCGGGCTTTGACGCCTCTCGCCTCTCGCCTCTCGCCTTTCCTGAGTGGAAGCGCGCATAGCCCCCTTAGAGCTTGATGCCGGATTTCTCGGCGACCGTATGCATATCCTTGTCCCCGCGGCCGGACAGGTTGACGAGCAGGATCCGGTCCTTCCCCATGCGCGGCGCGATCTTCGCCGCGTACGCGATGGCGTGCGCCGATTCCAGTGCGGGAATGATGCCTTCGAGCCGGCACAGGTCGTGAAACGCGCGAATGGCGTCCTCGTCGGTCACCGCAACGTACTCCGCGCGACCGCTCTCCTTCAGCCAGGCGTGCTCGGGACCCACGCCCGGGTAGTCGAGTCCCGCGGAAACCGAGTGCGTCTCGACGATCTGCCCGTTCTGGTCCTGCAGGAGATAGGTGCGGTTGCCGTGCAGCACGCCGGGTCTGCCGGCGCATAGGGTCGCCGCGTGCTTGCCGCTCTCCAGGCCGTATCCCGCGGCTTCCACCCCGATCAACCGCACGCTCTCGTCCGGGATGTACGGATGGAAGATCCCCATCGCGTTCGATCCGCCGCCGACGCAGGCGAGCACGGCGTCCGGCTGGCGTCCCGCGAGCTCCGCCATCTGCTCCCGGGCCTCGCGCCCGATGATCGTCTGGAAGTCGCGCACCATCATCGGGTAGGGGTGGGGCCCGGCGACCGTGCCGATGATGTAGAACGTGTTCTCGACGTTGGTGACCCAGTCGCGCATGGCCTCGTTCAACGCGTCCTTCAACGTCTTCGAGCCGCTCTCGACCGGCACCACGGTCGCGCCCAGCAGCTTCATGCGGTAGACGTTCTGGATCTGCCGCTTGACGTCCTCCGCGCCCATGTAGACGACGCACTCCATGCCGAAGCGCGCGGCGATCGTGGCGGCGGCGACACCATGCATGCCCGCTCCGGTCTCGGCGATCACGCGCGGCTTGCCCATGCGACGCGCGAGCAACGCCTGCCCGATCACGTTGTTGATCTTGTGGGCGCCGGTATGGTTCAGGTCCTCGCGCTTCAGGTAGATCTGCGCGCCCCCGCAACGCTCGGAGAGACGACGGGCGTGGTAGACGGGACTGGGGCGTCCGACGTAATGCTTGAGATCGGACGCGAATTCGGCGAGAAATGCCGGATCCGTGCGGTAGTGATCGTATGCTGCCTTCAGCTCGTCGAGCGCGAAAATCAGGGTTTCGGACACGAACACGCCGCCGTACTGTCCGAAATGGCCGCCCGCGTCCGGCAGGTCATACATCCGCATTGCGCACTCCCGCGATGAAGGCCGCGATCCGGGCGGCGTCCTTGATGCCCTTGGCGGACTCGACGCCGCTCGACACGTCGACCGCGGACGGGCGCACCCGCCGCACCGCGTCGCCGACGTTCTCGACCGTCAATCCGCCCGACACTATGACGGGCAGCGGCAACCGCTCCGGCACGCGTCCCCAGTCGAAAGGCACCCCGCTGCCGCCGTGCAGTCCCTCGACGTACGCGTCGAGCAGCAGCGCTTTGGCATCGTGATAATCCCGCGCGTATTGTAGCAAATCCACCTCGGAACCCATGCGCACTGCCTTCATGTACGGCCGCGCGAACTGGCGGCAGTACTCGGGCGCTTCGGCGCCGTGGAACTGAAGCAGCTGAACGGGAGCCCGCGCGAGCACCGCGCGGACCTCGTCCGCCGGCGCGTCCACGAACAGGCCCACGGTCGTGACGAAGGGCGGCAACGCGCGCAGGATCGCCCCGGCGGCCGCAGGCGCGATGTAGCGCGGGCTGGGCTGGTAGAACACGAATCCGATCGCATGCGCTCCGGCGCGAATGGACGCGAGTGCGTCCTCGAGGCGGGTGATGCCGCAGATTTTTACTGCCGTTGCCATAAGTCCGTCATCGGTCAGGGGTCAGGGGTCATGGGCATAAAGCCCTTGCCCCTTACGCATGACGCATGACCCATTACGCATAACCCTTCAACAACTCCGCGAGTCCCATGTGCGGCGCGCTGGGCAGGCCCCAATGGGCATCATATTCCACGGCGGACAGGTACAGCCCGGCAGCCTCGAAGGTCGGCGCGGCCCGGGCGCGGTCCCGGCTCGCAAGCACCTCGCCTGCCCACTCCGGGGGCTGGGCGCCCTTGCCGACGTAGACGAGCGTGCCCACGATGTTGCGCACCATGTGGTGGAGGAACGCGTTGGCGCAGGCCTCGAGAATCACGTAGTCGCCGCGCCGGACGATGTCGAGACGGGCGAGCGTGCGCACCGGCGTGCGCGCCTGGCATTCAGCGGCGCGGAACGCGCTGAAATCGTGCTCGCCCAGCAGCAGTCGCGCCGCCGCCTGCATCCGCTCCACGTCGAGCGGCCCATGACACCAGCCGGCGCGGCCGTGGTCCGCGGCGGGACGCACGCCGCGGTTCAGCAGCACATAACGGTAGGTCCGGGAGCGCGCGGCGTAACGCGCGTGGAAGTCCTCGCTCACGGCACGCGACCAGGTCACCGCGACCGCCGCCGGCATGAGCGCGTTCGTTCCCCGCACCCATGCCGCGAGCGGCCGCTCGGCAACGGTATCGAAGTGCGCCACCTGCCCCAGTCCGTGCACGCCGGCGTCGGTGCGTCCGGCGCACGTCGCCGCCACCGTCTCCCCCGCGATCTCGGAGAGGGCGCGCTCCAGCGCGTCCTGCACGCCGCAGCCCTGCGGCTGGGTCTGCCATCCGCAGAAACGGCTCCCGTCGTATTCGATTCCGAGCGCGATACGCATGAGGATTCCATTGCTTCCGGACGTCAGAAAAACAAAACCGCGACAGCTTGCACTGTCGCGGTTCGATCTCGCGCGGTGCCCGCTAAGCGAGGGTTTCGAGCAGCTTCTTCGCCTGTGACTGCTGCTCGACGTCGCCTTCCTTGATGACTTCCTGCAGGATTTCCTTGGCGCCGTCCTTGTCCCCCATCTCCTGGTATGCCTTGGCGAGATCGAACTTGGTTTGAACGTCGTACCAATGCCCGTCCTTCTCGCCACCGCCGATCGTCTCGGGTGCCGCTGTCTTGTCGCCGAGATCCAGGTCGGGAATATCGAGCTTGAAATCGAGCCCGGCGTCGGTCACCGGCGCCTCGGCCCCCGTCGTCGGCGCTATCGTCTCCGGGGTTTCGTCCTTCGGCAATTCGATCTGGAAATCGATCATGTGGCCGTCCTGCGTCGGCACGGCTTCGAGCGCGATGTCGGTCTGGGTGGCGGCCGGCTCCTGTCCCGCGGCGGGAATATCGAGCGAGAAATCCGGCATGAGCGGCGCCGCCGTCGCTTCCGCCTCCTTCTGCGCTTCGGCGGCCTGGCTGCGCAGCTCCGACGCGTCGAGCACCGCGGTGCTGGCGTGGGCGAACTGCTGGCCGAGACCCGGATCGAGCGTGATATCGGTGGCAGCGCCCGTGTTATCGCCGCCCAGATCGAAGTCCAGATCGCTCGCTACGCCGGGAGCGGGCCCTGCGGGGGCCGCGTGCTTGCCGGCCTCGTAGAGCGCATTGTTCGGATCGAGCGCGTAGCCCATCGCCGCCACGGCGAGCCAGCTGTCCCCCGCGCCTCCCGTCTGCTTGTTGAACTCCGCGGCAACCTTGTTGAACGAATCCTTGTCCTTGCGCGCGGAATAGATCTCGAGCAGCTTCAGCTGCGCATCCTCGCGCTTCGGATTCTTGGCGAGCGCCTCTTTGAGTATCTCCTCGGCCTGCGCGTCACGGCCATAGGCGATGTAGACCTCGGCCTCGGCCAGCGGATCGACTTCGTCTATCGCCGCTGCCGCCGCCGGCGCTGCCGTCGCCGCCGCGATCGCCGCGGCCGGCATCGTCATTGTCGTGTCCGCGGCCGCGGTTGCCGGGGTCCTGCCCAGAACCGGCGCGGCCTTTCTCGCCTCGGGCTCCACGGCATCCGCACCGCGGCGGCGGCGCGCCATCCAGAATGCCAGTCCGCCGAGCGCGATGAGGCCGACGCCGGCGGTGAGGTACAACGGATCGGTCGCCGCTTCGATGATCTGATCCATCATGCTCGGCGGCGGTGGGGGTGGTGGCGGCGCGGCCTTCGGCTTCGGTTCCGGCTTGGCCTCCGCGGCTTTCGGTGCTTCGGCCTTTGCCGCATCCGGCGCGGGCGCTGCTTTCTCCGCGTCCGGCTTGGCTATTGCAACCGCGTCCGGCTTGGGCGCGGGTTCGGGCTTCGGCGCTTCCGCCTTGGCTTCGGGCTTGGGTGCCGGCGCGGGCTCAGGCTTCGGCGCCTCCGCCTTGGCTTCGGGCTTGGGTGCCGGCGCGGGTTCAGGCTTCGGCGCCTCCGCCTTGGCCTCGGGTTTAGGGGCCGGCGCGGGCGGTTCCGCCTTGGCTTTCGCGGCCTGCTCCGCCTTCTGCTGGGCAGCCGCCATACCGGGGCTCTTCAGCTCGGCCAACTTCTGCATGTCCTTGATCGTCTTTTCGAGCTGGCTGATGCGCTCGTTCGCTTCCGAGAGCGCCTTGTCACGCGCCAGCACCTCCTCCTCGAGCGCGCGAACGCGGTCGGCGGTGCTGCGCGCCTTGCCCTCCGCCCCCGCCGGCGCGCCCTTCGACAGCCTCACGACGTCCTTGGGCTCGCCGCCGGCTTTGTCCTGGACCTTGGTCGTGATCCGGCCCGTTGCGGTGGTGCGCCCTTCGGCGCGCGCCGTGCCAGGCGAACCGGCGAGATTCTGGCGGTACGCGTTCCAGTCGGCCACTTGCGCGCGGAATTCCTTGCTCGCTTCGGCGGGGGCAACTGCCGCCACCTCGTCCTTCTCCGGAACGCGCAGTATCCGTCCGGCCTTCACGAGATTCAGATTCTTGTTGATGAACGCATCGGGATTGCTGCGATAGAGGCTCACCATCATCTGCTCGAGCGTTACGCCCTCCGGCGCGACGCTCCTCGCGATCAACGAGAGGTTCTCACCCTGCTTGACCGGGCCGTACTCTTTCGCACCGGCCATGGGCGCCGGGGCGGACGCCGCCGGTCTCCTCGCCGCCGATGGTGCCGGTGTGGCGACGGGCGGTGTGGGAGCGGCAGTCGGAGCAGGACGCGGCGGCGCGGGTGCAGCGGTCGCTGCGGCAGGCGGGGTACCGGGCGGATCGACCAGAACCGTGTATTCGCGCACCAGCCGGCCCGAGGACGACGTGAGCTCCACCAGCACATCTATGAACGGCTCGCTGACGGGCCGGCTGGAAGTGATCTTCACGTACGGCTGCCCGCCGGAACGCCGCTCTATGCTCACGCGCGCGCCAACAAGCGCGGCGTTGTATTGCAGGTTGGCCTGTCGATAGGCGTCGGGACCGGAGAGGCGCGCGCTTAAGGTCGAGAGTTCCTCCTTGGTTACCGACACCAGGTCGATTTCCACATCGAGCCGATCGCCCAGCGCCGAGAGCATGGTGAGCCGCCCCAACCCAACCGCGTTTGCAATACATGGGGCGAGCGCAATCAACAGCGCTATCAGCCATGCCCTGACGTTGAATTGGCGCACAGCGGCTTCCTTCCCTTTTTTTGAGGGGCAATCAGACTAACATCAAACAGTTAGCGATGCAAGCTACTAATTGCTTTAAGTGTCCTGCCTGATGCAACGATTCTTAATCATATTTCAGTGGGATACGCCGGGCCGCTTTCGCCCCCGCGGACTCGAAATCCAATCGGCATGAGCCATGTCGCTACGCGTTCGCCACCGCCGCGCGTTGACGTGCCGGTGCGCCCGGGTCGCCGCTTTCCGCGGCGAGCAGGATGCGCAACATGCGCCGCAGCGGTTCCGCCGCCCCCCACAGCAACTGGTCCCCGACCGTGAACGCCGCCAGATACTCCCCGCCCACCGAGAGCTTGCGCAAGCGTCCTACGGGAATGTGCATGCGGCCGGTGACGGCAGCCGGAGTCAGCTCGCGCATCGAACGCTCCCGCTCGTTGGGCACGATGCGCACCCACTCGTTGGCCAAGGCGAGGATGCGGGTTATTTCATCGAGCGGGACGTCCTTCCTGAGCTTGATCGTCATCGCCTGGCTGTGGCAGCGCATCGCGCCGACGCGCACGCAAACGCTGTCGATCGGCGTTGCGGCGGTCCCGAAGGCAGTCCCGCGCCCGAGTATCTTGTTCGTCTCGGCCCCGCCTTTCCATTCCTCGAGCGATACGCCATCGCCCATGTCCCGGTCGATCCAGGGGATCAGATTGCCGGCGAGCGGCACCCCGCCGAAATTCTCCATCGGCAGCGTGCCGTCGGCCTGCTTCGCGAGCACCTTCCGGTCGATTTCCAGGATGGACGACCCGGGATCGGCGAGCAATTCCCTGACCTCTGCGTTGATGAGGCCGAATTGAGCCAGCAGCTCGCGCATGTGCTGCGCGCCCCCTCCCGACGCGGCCTGATAGGTCATGCAGGTCATCCACTCGACGAGATCGTGCTCGAAGAGGCCATGCATCCCCATCAGCATGCAGCTGACCGTGCAGTTGCCGCCGATGTAGTTCCTGATCCCCTGCGCCAGGGCGCGCTGGATGACGGGCATGTTCACCGGATCGAGCACGATCACGGCATCGTCGTTCATGCGCAGGGTCCTGGCGGCGTCGATCCAGTACCCGTTCCAGCCGCCCGCGCGCAGCTTCGGGTAAATCTCCGACGTGTAGTCGCCGCCCTGGCAGGAAACCAGGATCTCCATTGCGGCGAGGGCCTTGAGGTCGCGTGCATCCGCGACCGGCGCCGTCGCCTTCCCGATCTTCGGGCCGTTGCCGCCGGCCTGCGTCGTCGAAAAAAACACGGGCTCGACCAGGTCGAAGTCGCGCTCGGCCCGCATGCGGTCCACCAGCACCGAGCCGACCATGCCGCGCCACCCAATGATGCCCACGTTCTTCATGAAGACCGTCCGAATGCCGAATATCGCATTCTATCAAGCTGTTGAGCCGTCATGGGGCATGGGTGTTGCGTCCTGCGTGAAAACTACAAGACCTGCCCGCGCATGACCCATGACCCGTCACCCATGCCCCTCAAAGAGCGGCGACCACCGCGTCGCCCATTTCCCGCGTGCCGACCTTGCGCGTGCCCGCCTCGTGGATATCCGCCGTGCGCAGGCCCTGGGCTAGCACCGACTTGACCGCGTTCTCGATCCGGTAGGCCCATTCGTCCTTGTTGAACGTATAACGCAGCATCATGGCGGCCGAGAGTATCGTCGCGAGAGGATTGGCGAGGTCCCTGCCGGCGATATCGGGCGCCGAGCCGTGGATCGGCTCGTACAGGCCCTTGCCCGCCGCGTCCAGCGAGGCCGAGGGCAGCATCCCGATCGAGCCGGTCAGCATGGACGCCTCGTCCGAAAGAATGTCGCCGAACATGTTGCCGGTGACGATGACGTCGAACTGCTTCGGATTGCGCACGAGCTGCATCGCGGCGTTGTCGACGTACAGGTGCGAAAGGGCAACCGCCGGATATTTCTTCGCCACGTCGACGACCACCTCGCGCCAGAACCGGCTGGTCTCGAGGACGTTCTCCTTGTCCACGGAAGTGAGCTTTCTGCCGCGCTTCAGCGCGGTCTGGAAACCCACTTCGGCGATGCGGCGGATCTCCGGCTCGGAGTAGAGCATGGTGTCGTAGCCCTCGCGCTCGCCGCGTGCGCTCGAGCGCCGCCCGCGAGGCTCGCCGAAATAGATGTCGCCGGTCAACTCGCGGATGATCATGATATCGAGCCCCGACACCACCTCCGGCTTCAGGCTCGACGCGCCCACCAGCTCCGGGAAGAGCACCGCCGGACGCAGGTTCGCGAATAGTCCCAGCTCCTTGCGTATGCGCAATATCCCCTGCTCGGGACGTTGCGGGCGCGGCAACGCGTCGTACTGCGGACCGCCCACAGCCCCGCACAGCACGGCGTCGGCCGCCTGCGCCAGCCGGAGCGTTGCTTCGGGCAGGGGATCGCCGTGCGCGTCCACGCCCGCGCCGCCGAAGGGCGCCCGTTCGAGCTCGACGCCAAGCCCCTCGCGGCCCAGCGCCCCCAGAACCTTTACCGCCTGGGCAACGATCTCGGGGCCTATGCCGTCACCAGCCAGAACTGCGATCTTCATCGTGAAGGGCGAGAGAAGATAGAAGGAAGGAGAGAGGAGTCAAATCGGCTCGCCCGTGTCGAGCCGCCCGGACGCATGGTCGTGACGCCTCTCTCCTCTCTCTTCTCGCTTCTCGCCGCTCTCAGGAAAAGAGCCACGGCTGCTCCTGCTTGTGCCGGGCCTCGAACGCCTTGATCTCGTCGGCGTGCCTGAGCGTAAGTCCGATCTCGTCGAGCCCGTTCAGCAGGTTTACCTTGGTGGCGGGATCGATGTCGAACTTGATGTGCTCTCCGGCGGGCGTCGTCACGGTCTGCTGCTCGAGATCGACCGCGAGCCGGTAGCCCTTGTTTGCATGGACGTCCTTCATCAGCCGGTCCACCGTCTGAGCGTCCAGCTTGATGAGCAGGAGGCCGTTCTTCAGGCTGTTGTTGTAGAAGATGTCGGCAAAGCTCGGCGCGATGACCGCCTGGAAGCCGTATTGCAGCAGCGCCCACGGCGCATGCTCGCGCGACGACCCGCAACCGAAGTTCTCGCGGGCGAGCAGCACGGTGGCGCCGCGGTAACGCGGCTGGTTCAGCACGAAATCGGGATTCACCGGCCGTTTCGAGTGGTCCATGCCCGGCTCGCCATGGTCGAGGTAGCGCCACTCGTCGAAGAGATTGGGGCCGTAGCCCGTCTTCAGGATCGACTTGAGGTACTGCTTGGGGATGACCGCGTCCGTGTCCACGTTCGCGCGGTCCATCGGCGCGACCAGCCCTTCCTGCTTTACAAACTTTTCCATAAAACCCTCAAAGCATTTCAGAAGTTGCGCACGTCGACGAAGTGTCCCGCAATCGCCGCCGCCGCCGCCATTGCAGGACTCACGAGGTGCGTTCTGCCGCCCGGGCCCTGCCGGCCCTCGAAGTTGCGGTTCGAGGTCGAGGCGCAGCGGTCTCCCGGCGAGAGAAGATCGTCGTTCATGCCGAGGCACATCGAGCAGCCCGGCTCGCGCCATTCGAAACCCGCGGCCGTGAACACCTTGTCCAGCCCCTCCTCCTCGGCCTGCCGCTTCACGAGGCCCGAGCCGGGAACGACGATCGCGAGCTTGACGCCGGGCGCCACCTGCCGGCCCTTCACCACCGCGGCGGCAGAGCGCAAATCCTCGATGCGCGAATTGGTGCAGGCGCCGATGAATACCTTGTCGGGCCTGATCTCGGTAATCGGCATGTTGGCCTTGAGATCCATATATTTCAGCGCGCGCTCTATCCACTCGCGTTTCACCGGGTCCTGCTCGTCCTTCGGGTCGGGCACCTTGCCGTCGATGGTGGTGACCATCTGCGGGTTGGTGCCCCAGGTCACCTGCGGCTGAATCTCCGCGGCGTCGAGCGCCACCACCTTGTCGAACTTCGCCCCGGGGTCGGAGACCAGCGTGCGCCAGTGGGCGACCGCCCTGTCCCACAGCGCGCCCTTCGGCGAGAGGGGCCTGCCCTTGACGTACTGGAGAGTCGCCTCGTCCACTGCGACCATGCCGGCGCGCGCGCCGGCTTCGATCGACATGTTGCACACCGTCATGCGCCCTTCCATCGACAGCGCGCGGATCGCCGAGCCCGAGAATTCGATCGTGTAACCGGTGCCACCCGCGGAGCCGATCTTCCCGATGACGGCGAGGATGATGTCCTTCGCGGTCACGCCGGCGCCCAGCGCGCCTTCCACCTCGATCTTCATGGTCTTCGACTTCTTCATGACCAGGCACTGCGTCGCGAGCACGTGCTCGACCTCGCTCGTGCCGATGCCGAAGGCAAGGCAGCCCAGGGCGCCGTGCGTGCTCGTGTGGGAATCGCCGCACACGAGCGTCATGCCGGGCAGCGTCGCCCCCTGCTCCGGCCCGATGACGTGCACTATTCCCTGCTGCCGGTCGAGGTACGGGAAATAGATTTTCGCCCCGTGCTCCTTGATGTTGGCGTCGAGCGTCTCGACCTGCAGCCGCGACACCGGGTCTTCTATGCCCGCAATGCCCCTGTCCCAACGGCGGGTCGGCGTGTTGTGATCGGCGGTGGCGACGATGGAATCGACGCGCCACGGTTTTCTGTTCGCGAGCCTGAGCCCTTCGTAGGCCTGGGGACTCGTGACCTCATGCACCAGGTGGCGATCGATGTACACGAGCGCCGTGCCGTCAGCGGCCTCGTGCACGAGGTGGCTGTCCCACAATTTTTCGTACAAGGTGCGGGCCGTCATGGAGATTACGTAACCTCAGGTAAAGATTGAGATTATTACATAGCCTAACGGCTATGGGCTATGGGCCATGCGCTGAGGCTCACAGCTCACAGCCCCGCCAGCCGCCAGCGCAGGAGCAGGAGCCCGGCGAGCGCAGCGGCGGAGGCAAGCGTGAAGGTCACGCCCGCGCCCAGGTATTCCCAGGCGTAGCCGCTCGCCAGCGCGCCGACCGTGCCCCCGACGCCATAAGTGAGGCTGCCGTAGATCGCCTGACCGCGCGCCTGGTGGCGCCCGCGAAAGAGCTGGTGGACGATGCCGATCGCCGCGGCGTGAAACGAGCCGAACGTTGCCGCGTGCAGGCCCTGGGCGAGGAGCAGGACCGGGAGGTAGTCCGCGCCCCAGCCGATCATGAGAAAGCGCACCACCGCGAGCGCGAAACTGGCGATGAGGATAGTGCGGAGCGTGAACGCGGAATAGAGGCGCGGGAGCCACAGGAAGATGACGATTTCGCACACGACGCCCAGCGCCCACAGCCAGCCCGTCATCGCCTTGCTGTATCCCAGCCCGACGAGGTGTATCGAATAGAAGGTGTAGTACGGGCCGTGGGCGGCGGCCATCAGCGCGCAAGCCGCGATCAGCGCCACGACCTCGGGCTGCCTGAGTATGCTCCAGATCGGCAGCGCGTCGGACGCGTGAACAGCCGTTCGCGGCTCGGGTATCCGCCAGCAATAGGCCAGCATTCCCGCCATAGTGGTCGCGATCATCCACGGCAGGAAGTGGACGGAGGTCCAGTCGAGCGCATAGCCGATGGCCACCACGGCGACGATGTAGCCGATCGAGCCCCATACTCGCACCGGCCCGTAGCGGCCGGTGTCTCCCCCGAGGTGCGCCAGCGTCGTCGCCTCCACGAGAGGCAAGGCGGCGCTCAGGAAAAAGCTCACCAGCAGCAGGACCGCAAACAGCCAGTAGAACCCGCTCCCGGCAAAGACGCCAAGGAAACAGACGACGCTGGCAGCCGTAGTCGCGCGCAGGAGGGGCGTCTGCCTGCCCGCAACGTCGGCGAGCCATCCCCACAGGTGCGGCGCCACGATACGCGCGACCGCCGGCAACGCCATCAGCACGCCGATCTCGACGGCGGAGCGTCCTACCCAGAGCAGGTAGAGGGTGAAAAACGGCGTGTAGGCGCCGAGGTAGGCGAAGTAGAAGAAGTAGAAGCCGCCGAGCCGCCGGTGCGTCAGGTCCTCACTCACGCTTCATCCGGATCCGGATTCTCCACCGCTGCCGCCGCGCGCAGCTTTTCGATTACGGATGCCGGCGCCTGCGCCGGAACGCGGGGTGTAGCGCAGGCCACGTCGGAATTCTGCGCGCGATGACGCAACGCGTGGTCCATGAGGGTCAGGAGCATCATCGCCTCGCAGATGGGCGTCGCGCGGATGCCCACGCACGGGTCGTGCCGGCCGTGGGTCTCGATGATCGCCGCTCTTCCCTCCCGGTCGATCGTGTGCCGCGCGAGCCGGATGCTGGAGGTCGGCTTGACCGCGACGTGCGCGACGATGTCCTGCCCGGTCGAGATGCCGCCCAGGATCCCGCCCGCGTTGTTCGACAGAAACCCCTGCGGCGACATCTCGTCGGAGTGCTCGGTTCCCTTCTGCTCCACCGCGCGAAAGCCCGCGCCGATCTCGACGCCTTTCACCGCGTTGATGCTCATCATGTTGTAGGCGAGGTCAGCGTCCAGCTTGTCATAGACCGGCTCGCCCCAGCCGACCGGCACGTTGTGGGCGTGGGTCGTAATCCGGGCGCCGCAGGAGTCGCCGGACTTGCGCAGCTTGTCCATGAACTGCTCGAGCCGGGGAACGACGCTGGCGTCCGCCACGAAGAATGGATTGCCGCCGGCGTGTACGTCGTCCCACGACTTGAACGGCACGGCGATCGGGCCGAGCTGCGACAGGTAGCCGCGGACGATCACGCCGTACTTCTGCCGCAGCCATTTCCTGGCGATCGCCGCAGCCGCGACCCGTACCGCGGTCTCGCGCGCCGACTGGCGGCCGCCGCCGCGATAATCGCGGATGCCGTACTTCTGCAGGTAGGTGTAGTCGGCATGGCCCGGACGGAACAGGTCCTTGATCTTCGAATAGTCCTTGCTGCGGGCGTCGGCGTTGCGTATGAGAAGCGCAATGGGCGTGCCGGTCGTGCGGCCTTCGAAGACGCCCGAAAGGATCTCGACGGCATCCTCTTCCCGCCGCTGGGTCACGTGGCGCGAGGTGCCGGGCTTGCGCAGATCGAGGTCGGGCTGGATGTCGGTCTCGGCGAGCTCCAGTCCCGGCGGGCAGCCGTCCACGACACAGCCGATAGCCGGCCCGTGGCTCTCGCCGAACGAGGTCACGCAATAGAGCTTCCCGAGCGTATTGCCCGACATAAAAGTCGATAAAATTCAAGAGCGAGTTTAACATATCGGTATCAGCAACCGGCCCTCGGCCATGGCGAAAAATCCGGATTCCGATCACACCCGAAACCCGTCCGGCATGACGATGCGCGAGTTGCACGAGCGCCTGAAGCAAAACCGGCGGCGCGAACAGGCAGCGGGGAAACAGCAGAACAAGCTCGCGCAGCCGCAGAACCGCTGGCAGCGCGCGGTGCGTTACAACTGGGATAAAAATCGCGGGCGCGGCTGAGGACTGCGCACTACCCGGATCGGTCTCGCTCCGGCGGACTGTCCACCGACGAAGCGGTCGTTGGCTTATCGAGTTGCTTGATGAGCCGCCATGCCATGACACCCAGGACAACGACCCCCAGGATGAGGGCGCCCCACAGACTCCAGCGTTTCCAATCAATGGCCTCGAGCCGGCGCGCTTCACCGCCCAGTTCGGTCGGGGCAAGAGCCTGCGCGACCTGGACGTTTACTTTTTGCGCATCCGAGGCTTTCGCCACGCGTATCGTTGCACCCGCGTCTTCGCGAAACCCGGGCACGAGGGTTTCGATGGCGTAGGCCGCCGCCTTCGCATCGCGTTTTCCATAGACCAGTTGAAAAGGTGGGGAGCCGCGCGCGGTGAACACGAGCTGGTGCGGCACCCAGCCTACCTCCAACCTGAGCGCTCCGACACCGAGACCGCCTCCCTTCTGGTCGACACGCACCAGCCAGTAGCGGTCGCTGGCACCGGCTGTCAACTCCGGACTGCTGATCTCGGCTTCCCCCTTGCGCAGCCGGTAGACCACGCCTTGCACGACGTTGCGCCAGGGCTGGTCGGACTTGTCCCGCGCCATTAGCTCCACCTGCACCACGGTGTTCGATTCCGGCAGGTGCAGGCGCACGCGGTCTACCGGGAAATGGCCGCCCGTATCGAACACGTATTCTCCCGGCTTGGCGGCCTTTCCGCTTTCGACGGACGTCCATTCTCGTGGCGCTTCGACGAATCTCTCGAGCAGTTCCCCGCGCGCGCCGCTCAGCTCGGGCCCCGGCGTACTATCACCCTGCGGCACCCACGCTAGCCGCAGGTATTTCACCGACTGCCGCGGCAACTCGACGCGCTTCTGCTGCAGCCGGCTTGCCCCAACCTCGAGATCGACCAGCGGCGCCGCCCCGACCAGTTGCCGCCACGAGCCAAGGTCGTCGCTCCCGTCCACGCGCAGCTTTCCGGCGAAACCGCCGGCAGGCCGTTCCCAATCGAGTTCCAGGGCGCGCAGTCCGCGGTCGAAACCCGTCAGGTCGAGCAGATATCCGACGGTTCGCTTGGGAGCCGCTGCGCCGGCCGCGCCGCCGCTGACGTCCACGGTGACGGCGCCGCCCGCCCCGCGATGCACGCGGAGCGCGAGCCCGTCGAGTGTCACGCCCGCCGCCGCCTTGAGCGGAAACAGCGTGACGGCAACCGGCGCGGCGGGTTCCAAGCCTTGCATCCGCCGCGCACGCCACGCATGCGGTACCACCTCGCCAGCGCCGTTGAATACGCGCACGTCGCGCAAATCGGCCGCCGCTACCCCGCGGTAGAGCGTCGCGGGCACAGTTACCTCGTATAGCGCCTCGTTGCCGTCCGCGTCGAGGCGCGCGCCGTACGCGTAGTCATCGGGTCGTTCCGCCGCTGATGCGGCGGCAGCGGCAAGCAACAGGAGACAGACAATTGCCGGGTTCATACGGGTTTCTCCTCCGGCCTGGGCGGCACAGGCGAAAAGTAGCCGATCACGATCACCAGCACGCCGACGCCGATGAACGACACGACGCGCTCAACGGTACCAGTATTCGACAGGTCTACCAGGAACAGCTTCACGACCACGACACCGAGCAAGGTCGCGCCGATGACCCACAGGACGCGCAACGCGCGCCGCGTGGCGATCACCATTGCCGCGAGTGCCAACAGGCTCCAGAACAGCGAGAACGCCGCCTGCACCAGGACCGAGCGCATCATCGCGTCGAAGCGGAAGGGAACATCCGCGTAGTGATGCAATGTGCGCAGCAGCACGCCGTTCAGCGCGATGAACAGCACGACACCGAGCGCTTTCAGTGCCGTCTCCGGAGCAGGAAAATACCTTCCTCCGAGACCGAGCCGTCTCGCACCGATGAACCACATCGCGATCGCGAGGAGCGCGCCGGCCTGCGCCAGGTCGAGTGGGTTCAGCAGCGGCACGTAGGGCAGCGGCGCGGGATTGCCGTTACTGACAAGGTTCACGAAGACGGTCCACCCGAGGAGGAACGCGGCGAGCGGCAGCGCGCCCAGGTACAGATAGGCCTTGCGGTGTTCGGACACCGGCCATCCCAGGCGCTCGCCGCGGCTGGCGAACACCGCGATCAAGGCGCCCGGAACGACGGCCCAGGCGATGAGCGGCCATACGTGTCGGCCTGCAACGTAGCGGTCTATCTGGTAGCCGGTTTCCCAGGACAGGACCGCTGCGACGAGCCAGAAACCGGCGGCATGCAGCCACGGGAGCCACGGCGGCTGCTCCGGCCCCTCGTGGCCGCGAAGTATCCACAGATGCGCGGCGAATCCCAGCACCCACCCCAGGTAAGCATGGCTCGCGAACGGATGGTACGGAACGATCTGCGCCTTGCCCAGGCCAAAGCACATCCCGACAAAAACCAGCGCCATGAAGGGAAGCAGAGCCAGTGCGGCAAGACGCGCCAGGCGCCATTGCAGGCCACGCCACAGCAGGTGAAAGGCCGCGCACGAGGCTACGAAGAACAACAGCTCCGAATGCCAGTCCCACGGCGCCGGAACATGCCGGTCGAGCTCGACCAGTCCGCCGACGAACCACCATAACGCACCCCAGAAGAACAACGCCTGTCCGGCCCGGCCCTCGTTCGCGCTCACGCGCTCGCGGTTGCGCTCCAGCCAGTAGCTGCAGAAGAGACCGGCCAGGCTCACCAGCACACACCCGATGTACGCACTGTTCAGGACCGGCAGTGCGCCGGACCCCTTGTCCGCGTCCGCCAAGAATGCGATGCCACCCGCAAACTGCAGGAGGATGCCGAAGACGCGCGGGAGCAGGCGTCCCTGCCGGACGCCCGCCCAGAGCACCGCCGCGCCCTCCACCGCCCACACCGCAGACGTCCAGCGGCCGTCGAAGGCGAGCGGCACCGCGAGCGTGGCAAAGCCCACGCCGAGCGCGAGGAAAGACTCGACGAGCATGCGCAGCTCGTCGCGCTTGCGGGCGTACAGGATGCTCGCCAGCACCAGGTAGAACGCGCCGAGCGCGAACGCGCTCCATGCCGCCCCGAACTCCATGCCGCGAACGAGCGCAGCCTGCAACCCGAATGCCACGATCGGCGTACCGAATACGAGCGTGCCGTCAACGTAGTGCGTGAGTTGGGGAGCCTGGCGCAGGGCGAACAGCACCGCGATTGCCACGTAGAACAAGAAGAAAAGCACCAGGAACGGCTCGGTGCTCGCGAAGAGCGCCGGCCGGTAGAACTCGGAGCCCCACAGGAGCCCGATTACGAAGGTGAAGGCAAAGCCGACGACGTTGAGTTCGCGCCACGCCTTGTAGTACGCGATACCCAGTATCCCGGCGTTGAGCACCGCGTAAAAGCTGAAAAGCGCCACGTGGCTTCCGCCGCCAGTCGAAGCAAAGATGGGAGCGAGAAATCCGCCGACCACCCCCGTGATCGCCAGCGAGCGGGAATCCTGCACGACCGCAAGCACCGCGGAGAACGCTGCGATTGCCGCGAGCAGCCCGAAAGCGAGCTCGCCAGGGAGCAGCTTGTAGAGGCGCAGCGCCGCGAAGACCGTGAGGTACAGCACGCCGACGCCGCCGCCCTGCAGCATCAGGGCATAGCCTGCGCGCTGCAGCCGCAGCCGCCAACCCACCACGAGCAGCGCGATACCGCCGATCGCCACCCCGGCGAGCCGCAACTCGACCGGAAAGAGCTCGCGCTCAGCCGCGTACTTCAGCAGGAACGCAAC
>DASRJL010000030.1:0-20234 GCA_035649495.1 Burkholderiales bacterium
TGCGCGGCTCCAAGATCCGCGAGGTCGCGAACGCGAGCCTCGGCAGGAACGACGTGCTCGCCTTCTGGTTCGGCGAGCCCGACGAGCTGACCCCGGAATTCATCCGCCGCGCCGGCATCGCGTCGCTGCAGGCGGGAGAGACCTACTACACCCACAACTACGGCATCGCCGAGCTGCGCGCGGCGCTGGCGGCCTACGTATCGCGCCTGCACCGGCCGGTGGCGGTCGAGAACATCATCGTCACCAGCTCGGGGATGTCCGCGCTGATGCTGGTCACCCAGGCGCTGGTGGGTCCGGGCGACCGCGTGGTGGAGGTGACGCCGCTCTGGCCCAACCTGGTGGAGATTCCGAAGGTTCTGGGGGCGCAGGTGGAATGCCTGCCCCTCGATTTTTCGCCGACGGGATGGACGCTCGATCTCGACCGGCTGCTTTCCGCCCTGACACCGGGAACGCGCGCGCTGTACCTCAACTCGCCCAACAATCCGACCGGGTGGACCATCACCCGCCCGGTGCAGCAGAAGATACTCGAGCATTGCCGGAGGCTCGGCATCTGGATCGTCGCCGACGATGCCTACGACCGGATGTGGTTCGGCGAAAGCGCCGCGGCGCCGGCGTTCCTCGACATCGCGGAGGAGGGCGACCGGGTCGTCACCACCAACACGTTTTCCAAATCGTGGCTGATGACCGGGTGGCGGATCGGCTGGATCGTTGCACCGCCGGCGCTTGCGATCCAGATCGGCAAGCTGATCGAGTACAACGCGTCGTGTGTGCCGGTATTCGTTCAGCGCGCCGGATTGGCGGCGGTCGAGGCGGGAGAGCCGGTGATCGCGCGCACGGTGGAACGATATCGGCGCGCCCGCGATTTCCTGATTCCGGAGCTGAACGCGATGCCGCGCGTGCAGGCGGCGACGCCGTCCGGGGCGATGTACGCGTTTTTCCGGGTCGAGGGGATGACGGACAGCCTCGCGTTCTGCAAGAAGCTGGTGGTCGATGCGAACCTCGGCCTCGCGCCGGGCGTCGCGTTCGGGCCGGAAGGCGAGGGTTTTGTCAGGTGGTGCTTCGCCTCCAGCGTGGAGCGGTTGGGTGAGGGCGTAGAGCGCCTGAGAAAAGCAGTGACGACGCTTCGCTAGTGACGACGCTCCTCCGCCGCTAGTGACGACGCTTCCTATCGTTCGCTGGTGACCGACTCCGCGGAGCTCGGCCTCCGAAAGGTAATCGCGAATATCCGAGGACAATGGTGTCGGCCGATGCGCGCCACCGGGGGTGCCGCTGCGACTCAGTGTGCGCAGCAGGGTGCGGGAGCAGCGAGCAGGCCCGGAAAGTGGAGGCCTCTGAGCGCAGCGGCTCCGCGTCCCGTCCCGCACCACCGTTCCGGAGACCGAGGCCGGGCCGCATCCCCGGAAACCGGGGCCCCTGCTCCGCCCCTCGGCGCACTATCACCGCACCGCTCGTCACCGCGAAGCTCATCACCGCGAAGCTCGTCACCGCGAAGCTCAGGCCGGCCACACGGGCTGATGGTGGCCGAGCGGCACTGTCGGCCGTGCCCAGAACGGCGGTGTTTCGGAGAGACACAGAGTCGGTCCCAGATGGCGCAACCGGCCCACCGGGGTGTCGCTTACGATTGACCAGCGTTCGAGTTCCGCGGGAGTGAACTCCTTCGGCACATCCTTCAAGGCGGCCTCCGCTACCTGGCCGCGCTCGACGAGCCAGCGCCCCACCTGCGCCAGCGAGATCCGCACGAGCCAGCTGCCGCCTTCGGTCGCCCGGCGCTTGAGAGCGACCATCGCGCCGAACGCCATCAGGTAGCCGGTCAGGAAGTCGATCGCCGAGACCGGGTAGAACTGCGGGCCCGGTTTGGCGCCGGGAAACAACTCACCCTGGCGCCAGGTGATGCCGCTGACCGTCTGCACGACCGTGTCGAAGCCGCGGCGCGACGCCCACGGCCCGGCGTGACTGAAGGCGCAGAGCGAGACGACGACGATGCCCGGCCGTAGCTGCGCCAGCGTCTCGGGGGAAAAACCCCGGCCCCCGAGAGTGCCCGGCCGGTAGCCTTGCGAGAACACATCGGCTTTGCGGACCAGCCCGCGCAGAATCTCCACGTCCTTCGTCTCGCGCAGATCGAGATGCGCGGAGAGCTTGCCGTGACCGGTGTCGTATTCCTGCCGGCCGAGGCTCGGCAGATGCGCGCCGGTGATCTTGAGGACCTCGGCGCCATGCTCAGCGAGGGTGCGCGCGCAAGTAGGCCCGGCGATGACGCGCGTCAGGTCGAGCACCCGGACGCCGGACAGCGGCCGGTCTCCCTTTGGAAGTTCTTCTTTCGGGCTATCGGCGATCTTGACGATCTCCATGAGCGGCAGCGAGGCGATCGCGGCGGCCTGCGGATGGCGCGCCCATTCTTCCATCGTGCGCACCATGCCGCCGGCGCCTTTCTCGGCGATGATCGCCTCCTCCAGCTCGAGCGCGTCCCACTGCAACACCGCCTTGCGCACTGCCTCGGGATCTTCGGGCACTCCGAGAACCTTGAGAGCGGCGGCGCGATGGTTGGGGAAGTTGCAGTGGAGGTAGCTCCAGCGGCCGTTTTTCGCAGGATAGACGCCTCTTATCTCGTTGCGCCCGAAGTCCACGGGCTTCCCCTCCATGACGAGATAGGTGCCGCTGCGCAGAGAGGCCGTCGCCTGGCGGGTATCGATGGCGACCTTCTGGCGGCGCCCGGTGCGCAGCTCCCACAGATCGCACGCCGCGAGGCCGACTGCGGCGAGCGAGGCCGTGCCGGTCTCTGTAATCTTGAAGGGCGTCGGCAGGATCGGATCGAGAGCGCCGGTGACTTCCACCGAGCGCACGCGCTCTTCGGACCAGCCGGCAAGGGGGAGGATGGGACGCAAGGCATCAATGATCATGACCGGGACTCCAGGTAGCAGCGGGTAAGGCTCTCCCGCATATTAACGGGCGCAGCAGCGATAGGCCAAGGCCGCATCGGTTACAGTTCGGTCATGGCCCTGAAAGCAACGATCTGCAAGGCCAGTCTGCACATCGCGGACATGGACCGCAATTACCATGCGGAGCACGCCCTGACGGTGGCGCGCCATCCGTCCGAGACCGAGGAGCGGATGATGGTGCGCCTGCTGGCGTTTGCGCTGAACGCGCACGAGTATCTCGCGTTCGGCAAGGGCCTGTCCGATGGCGACGAGCCGGATCTCTGGCAAAAGGACCTGACCGGCGCCATCGAGCACTGGATCGAGGTCGGGCAGCCGGACGACAAGCGCCTCCTGCGGGCTTCCGGCCGCGCCGAGCGGGTGACCGTATACGCGTACGGACACCGCGCCGAGCTATGGTGGGCGCCGCTCGCCGAAACATTGGAACGGGCGAAGAACCTGGTGGTCTGGCGCGTGCCCGCAGCGGGAGCGCAGGCGCTGGCAAAACTGGCGGCGCGCAGCATGGAGCTGCAATGCACGGTGCAGGAAGGGCGACTTTATTTCAGCACCGTCGCGGAAACCGTGGAGATGGAGCTGGTGGCGTTGAAGCTCTAGCGCCGAGTCCAGCCGTTCGTTCTGAGCGTAACCGGAGGGCGGAGTCGAACTGACCCGGGTCGGACGATGCCAGCGGCTTCAACCCCTTTCACGTTCTGCTGCGTTTATAGCCTGGTTGCCAACCAGGAAAGGACGCATCATGAAACGCACGCTTCTCCAGGCCGCCCTTGCGGCGGCCTTCTGCACGCTCAATGCTGCCCAGGCCTCCGTCGCCGAGAAGCCCAGCACCCTCGCCGACCAGCAGTCGGTCGCCGTCACGATCTACAACGAGAACCTCGCGCTGATCAAGGATGTGCGACGCATCGATCTTGCCGGCGGCCCCAACCGCCTCGCGTTGCGCGAAGTGAGCGCCCAGATGCGCCCCGAGACGGCGCTGCTGCGCAGCCTGTCCCACCCGGGCGCTCTGCGCCTCATCGAGCAGAACTTCGACTTCGACCTGTTGACCCCTGCCAAGCTGCTGGAGAAGTACGTCGGCCGCGAAGTGCGCATTGTGAGGACGCATCCGCAGACCGGCGCCGAATCGGTCGAAACCGCGACCGTGCTCGCCGCCAACGGCGGCGTCGTCCTCAAGATCGGCGATCGCATCGAGACCGGCCTGCCCGGGCGCCTAGTCTATGACGGCGTGCCGCCCAACCTGCGCGACCGCCCCACGCTGGTCAGCGATCTCTCGAGCAACCGGACGGGCAGCCAGACCGTGGAGCTCTCCTACCTGTCGGGCGGGCTGTCCTGGAAGGCCGACTATGTCGCCGAGCTGAATGCGGCCGATAATGCGCTCGACCTGAACGGCTGGGTGACGCTCACCAACCGCAGCGGCACGAGCTACCCCGAGGCGCGTCTGCAGCTGGTCGCCGGCGACGTGAACCGTGTGCGCGACGAGCTGCGCTCCGCCGCGAAAGGCATCGCCAATCGCGTGGCGGCCGAGGCGCCGGCGCCCCAGATGGCGCAGGAATCGCTGTTCGAGTACCACCTCTACACGCTCGCGCGGCCGACGACGATCGGCGACAACCAGACCAAGCAGGTGGCGCTGCTCGGCGCAGCCGGCGTGCCGGTGGTGAAGGAGCTCGTCCTGCAGGGCAGCGACTACTACTACCGCTCGAGCGTCGGCAACATCGGGCAGAAGATGAAGGTCGGGGTGTTCGTGCAGTTCGAGAACCGCGAGGCATCGCACCTGGGAATGCCGATGCCGAAGGGCGTAGTGCGCGTATACAAGAAGGACAGCGCCGGCAACGCCCAGTTCGTCGGCGAGGACCGTATCGACCACACGCCCCGGAACGAGCGCGTGCGCTTGAAGCTCGGCGAGGCGTTCGATGTCACCGCCGACAAGAAGCAAACCGACTTCAAGCGGCGCGACACCGTTACCCCGTGGAGCTACGTGCACGAAAGCGCGTACGAGATCGTGCTGCGCAACGCCAAGAAGGAGGCCGTGACCGTAGTGGTGCGCGAGCCGCTGCCCGGGGACTGGACGATGCTGCAGGAGACGGAGCGCCACCAGAAGGTCGCCGCCGGCACGGCGGAGTGGAAAATGCAGGTGCCGGCCGATGGCAATGCCACCCTGCGCTACCGCGTGCTGGTGCGCTACTAGCCGCGCCCGGATCCGTCACTGGTCACTGGTCACTCTTGGCGCGAGCCTTGAGAGCGCGCTCCAGCAGACGCGGCGCCTCGATGCGCTTCGTCCATGAAGCGAATGCTTCCGTGGGGCCGCGCCACTCGAGCTCGTCGACATCGCGAAACAAGCGCGCGTCGGTCCTCAGGGTGGCCAGCTTCTTGAACAGGAGCGCCATGTTCCGCCGCTCGTCCGCCAGGACCTCCGGCGGAAAGCTTTCGATGGCGCCGTGCCGGTTCAGGAGGCGCGCGGCCGTGACGGCGCCGATTCCCGCGATTCCCGGATAGCCATCCGCGGCGTCGCCGGTCAGCGCAAGCAGGTCTGGAATCAGGGCTGGCTCTACCCCGAACTTCTCGCGAACGCCGGCTGCGTTGCGGAGCTTGTTCGTCCTGCGGTCCATCTGGACCACCCGGTCGCCGACGACGCATTGCGCCAGGTCTTTGTCGGGTGTCCAGATGGCGACGCTTTCAACCCGCTCGTCTCCGGCAGCGATATGCGCGGCCGAGGCCAGCGCGTCGTCGGCCTCGAGTTCAGTCATGGGCCACACGGCGACGCCCATTGCAGTGAGGGCTTCCTCCAGCGGATGAAACTGCGCGAGCAGCGCCGGCTCGATGCCTTCGCCCGTCTTGTAGCCCGCCCACAGGCGGTTGCGAAAGGACTCGATCACGTGATCGGTGCCAACGCCGAGGTGCGTCGCCCCGCCCTCGATCATCTGCAGCGCCGTCTGCAGCACGCCCACCACGGCGCCGTAGGGGCGGTCCTGCCCCTTATTGAACCGGCGCAGACCGTAGAAATGCCGGAACAGCTCGTAGGTGCCGTCGACTGCGTGAACGACCATATGACCAGAAGCTATCTCAAAAACGCCGACCAAGGGACGGCTATGTGTCCTCTAACCAGCCGGTGGGAATCCGGCCGCCGCATCCTGAAAAGCCGTCAGGCGCCATGCGTCAAGCATCAGGGGATTGATGCAAGGGTTCAGCACGCATGACCCATGACCCCTGACGCGTCTTCAGCACGCATGACCCCCGACGCCTGACCCCTGACGCTCACGGGAGGGACGGAACCCGCCGGAAAGTACGCTGTCATCCATAGGCGGCTCTGCCGAAACCCAAGGCCACATGTCGAAAAGCAGGTTGCGCGAAGGACAGCCTTTCCCGCTGGGCGCCAACTGGGACGGCCTGGGCGTGAATTTCGCGCTCTTCTCCGCCAATGCTACCAAGGTCGAGCTGTGCCTGTTCGACGCGGATGGAAAGCAGGAGCTCGAACGCATCGAGCTGCCGGAATACACCGACGAGATCTGGCACGGCTACCTGCCTGATGCCCGTCCCGGCACGGTATACGGGTACCGCGTTCACGGACCCTACGAGCCGGACGCAGGGCACCGCTTCAACCCGAACAAGCTGCTGCTGGATCCTTACGCGCGGCAGCTGGTCGGTTCCCTGCAATGGGACGACGCCGTGTTCGGCTACACCGTCGGGCATCCCGACAAGGACCTCTCGTACGACGAGCGCGACAGCGCCCCGTACGTGCAGAAGGCGTGCGTGATCGATCCCGCGTTCACCTGGGGCACGTCCGGCCGCCGGCGCACCGCGTGGCGCGACACGATAATCTACGAGCTGCACGTGAAGGGGTTCACCCAGCGCAACGAAAGCATCCCCGGGAATCTGCGCGGCACCTACTCCGGCCTCGGGCACTTCGAAACGGTCGAGTACCTGCGCAGCGTCGGCGTCACCGCGATAGAGCTGCTGCCCATACACGCGTTCGTGGACGACCGCTACCTGGTCGAGAAGAAGCTGCGCAATTACTGGGGCTACAACACCATCGGGTTCTTCGCGCCGGAGCCGCGCTACATGGCGACGCCGTTCGTGAACGAGTTCAAGGAGATGGTGAATCACCTGCACGCCGCCGGGATCGAAGTGATACTCGACGTCGTCTACAACCACACCGCGGAGGGCAATGAAGGCGGCCCTACGCTCTCCTTCAAGGGCATAGATAACGCAAGCTATTACCGCCTCCTCCCCGACAAGCGCTACTACATCAACGATACGGGAACGGGCAACACCGTGAACCTGAGCCAGGCGCGCGTCCTGCAGATGGTCGGCGACTCGCTCCGCTACTGGGCCACCGAGATGCGCATCGACGGCTTCCGCTTCGATCTCGCGACCATCCTCGCGCGCGAGCCGCACGGCTTCGACGAGAGCGGCGGCTTTCTCGACGCGTGCCGCCAGGATCCCGTGCTGTCCGGCCTCAAGTTGATCGCCGAGCCGTGGGATGTCGGTCCCGGCGGCTATCAGGTCGCGCATTTTCCACCGGGCTGGGCCGAATGGAACGACCGCTATCGCGATACGGTGCGCGGATTCTGGCGGGAGGACGACGGGAAGGTCGCGGAAATGGCGACCCGGATCGCCGGCTCGGCGGACATGTTCAACCGGCGCGGGCGGCGGGCGTGGGCCAGCGTCAACTTCATCACCGCGCACGACGGGTTCACGCTGAACGACCTCGTGAGCTACAACGAGAAGCACAACGAAGCCAACGGGGAGGACAACCGCGACGGGAGCTCGAACAACCTTGCCCGCAACTACGGCGTCGAAGGTCCGACCGACGATCCGGCCATCGTCGCCGTGCGGGAACGGCAGAAGCGGAATCTTCTCGCCACGCTCCTGCTCTCACAGGGCACACCGATGCTGCTGGCCGGCGACGAGCTCGGGCGCACGCAGGGCGGGAACAACAACGCTTACGGCCAGGACAACGAAGTCAACTGGATCGACTGGAGCATGATCGAGGGCAGCGGCCGCGAGCTGCTGGAGTTCACCCGGCGCGTGATCCGCATCCGCGAGCGGCATCCCATCCTGCATCGCGACCGCTACCTCGCGGGCTGGCACAACCCCGCGGTAGGCGTGAAGGACGTCACCTGGCTCGCGCCCGATGCAACCGAAATGGGAGAAGGCCACTGGAAGGACCCCAGGGCGAAATGTTTTGGCCTCATCCTCGACGGGCGCGCGCAGCCCAGCGGCATCAAGCGGCGCGGCACCGACCAGACGCTGCTCATCGTCATGAACGCCTACCACGACGTGGTGAAGTTCAAGCTGCCCGAAGTCCCGGAAGGGCGGCAATGGGTAGTGCTCATCGATACCAACAACCCCGCATTGAGCGGCGACGTATCCGCGTTCGGCGCCGAATACCTCGTCACCGGGCGCTCGCTGCTGCTGTTTCTCCTCGAACGCCACGATGCGCCGGCTCGAGCGCCGCGCAAGACTCGCCAGAGAAGGCGTGCCTCCGAGTAGGAGTTTTCGCGGTGCGTATCGGCGTTCACCCGCGCAGGATCATCTGCGTGCAGCGGAAGAGGGCGATCTTCCGGCCGCTGGCTTCGTCGGTCACCACCGCATCCCACACGTGCGTGCTGCCGCCCAGATGCACCGGGGTGGCCGAGCACAAGATCACGCCGTCGCGCGCGGTGCCCAGGAAATTCGCTTTCAGCTCTATGGTGGTGAAGCCGCGGGCGCCGGGCGGGAGGTTGGCGATCGTGCCGTAACCGGCCAGCGTGTCGGCGAGCGCGATGACCGTGGCGGCGTGCAGATAGCCGTTCGGCGCCAGGAGTTCCTGGCGCACCGCCAGGCGCCCTTCCAGCTTTTCGGCGGAAACCCTGGTAATTTCGACGCCGACGAGACGCGGCAGGTATCCGGCGCCAAACTGGTTGAACGCCTCCGGAGTCTTATCGGGAAGCAGTGTCATCGATGCTCGCTATTTTCCTGCTTGGGATCGACGGGAGCGCCCGGAGGCTCCGCGGGCGATTCCTTACCCAGCGGGTGTTTCTTGTCGCGATTCAAATCGTCGATAAGTTTCGTGACCACCCAGTAACCGAGCGCCAGCCCGCCGATGACCACGAGAATTTCAGTAACCGACACGGTTCATTGCTCCACTCATTGCTCCATAATTCGGCGGCGATGATCGATCATTTCCGCCATGCGCGGAGATGCCTCTGCCTCGACCTCGATCGCCTCATCGAGACGCTCCACGAGCTTTGAGCGCGTCGCCTGCCATCCGTCGGCGTTTTGCAACCGTCGCGACGCGCTGACGAGATCTTCCCGCACCGGGATACGCGCACAGAGCTTTCGCGCCAGATTCAATGCCAGGGGCGAGCACACCAGCGATTCGAACGCGAGCGCCGCGAATTGTGCTCTATTCAGATCGAACCTGAGCCGGTTGCGCCATACCCAGATCAATGCCGCTATGATGCCAAGGTAGAGGAGAACGAGGGCTGCAACGAGCGCGGGATCGCCCAGCCGGGTGAAGAATCCCAGCGGCAGCAATCCGAACAATGCCGCAGCCATGGCCCATATGATCGGCGCGAGGGAGCGCACCGCTTCCTGATGGGCGCCCCAGTCGTCGGTGGTGTCCGACGCAGTACCCTCCAATCGCCACGTCAGCCGGAAGAGGGGTCGATGAGGAAAGAGCGGATTGGGAATGAAGACGTGCTTGTTGGCGAGCTGGTAATCGCGGGAACCCAGATCGACCGACCATCGTTCCCGGCATGCCGCAATCAGGACGCCCTCGTTTCGATGCAGGAGCAGCGCCGAGTCGCCTACGTACAGCAGCGCGACCAGCCCCATCAGCATGATCGCGTCCTGCACCACCGCTAGGACTTCTTGCGCTTGAAGAACGACCCCAGTCCGGCCAGCGCGGCAATCGCCACGCCGGCTATCAGCTTCCAAAACGCGGCGAAGAACGCGACGATCGCGCCCCAGAATCCCTTCTTGGTGGCGAGCGCCGCAGCGCCACCGAGGATGAGGGCGGCGAGGCCGAACTCGGCGACGCGGTCGCCCTGCTTGAACTCGCTGTATTTTTCTCCCGATACGTACGAAAACTTCTGCAGCGTGGCCTTGAACTGCCCCATGTCCTGCGCGAGCGTCTCCGGATCGGACACCAGCGTCGCATTCATGACGCCCGAGCGCCCCAGCAACCGGGTCGTATAGTTGACCACCGGTTCGCCCGCCGCGGTTTTCAACCGGATGCCCCATTCCAGCCGCTTCGTCTCGGGATCGTAGTGCGGCGGCACCTGCCAGCCGTCGGTGAAGATCGGGCTCATTCCCAGCCGCTTGCGCTCCTCGTTGGACGGGCCGTCGGATTCCTTCAGGTTCTTGAGGAGGCCGTCGGGATCGATCTTCTCGTCGTCCTTGACGTACCCGGTATCGGAAAACGAGAAGATCGCGAACCAGGCGAAGGACGATGGCGCATAGGTGTAGTGCCCGTCGCGCGGCGGATTTCCCGTAAGCTCGAGGAAGCGGCGCGTGTTCTTGTCGTCGAGGAAGACGTGATTGTCCGCGATGGCGATCTCGGCCTTGCCGGCGATCTTTCCGCTGCCGGGACTCTTCTGCCACTCCAGGCTCGCCAGCTCGCGCTTGGTCTGCTCAGGATCGCGCTGGGCGAAGCCCGGGGCGGAAAGCGAGAGCATCAGGATTGTCAGCAGAAATCGCATGGGAGCTCCTTCACGGATTTTCCGATTTGTTCGCGGTTTCGCCGCTCCGCTGCTCCCCGGGAGTGTCCCCGCACGCGGCTGCGGCCGGCACGGTGCCCGGTCGCGGCGGAACCGCCATCAACCAGCCCCGCAGGTTTCGCAGCACCACCTGCCTGCAGCCATCGCTGATGATCTGTCCGCGTTCCATCCGCTCCCCCGTGCCCTCGAAATAGCGGACGGTGCGGTGAGGATTGCCGCTCTTCTGCGCGGTGGCCATGTCCTGCAGGGCGAGCTCCAGCGATTCGGCGAGCAACCGCGCGCTTTCCGCTTTCAATGCCTCGCCGTTGCCGGCGGTCCAGAAGCTGACGAGATCGGTTCTGCGCTGAGGGGGCGATACGACTCTGACGATGTTCCGATAAGCCGCGGATGCCGCGCCTGGTGCGTAGATCGCGACTGCGTTATCCAGAATCAGGGCAGTCTGGTCCTGCGTCATCGCGAACACAGGCAGGCTTTCGACGATCAGGCCGCCGGTCCCGCGGTCCGGAGACTCGACGAGCCTGCCGGTTGCCGCTCCGGGCGATCTGCCGAGGGCCTGCTGCATCAGGTCCCGGTGCGTATAGCCGTTCAGCACGCTCCGATAGGGCGCGAGAACCTGGTCGGCCGTTTCCTGGATCTTCTTTCCCTGGTTGCTGCGTTGGGTATCGAGGATCAGTGCGTGCGTCGCGAGCGCGGCGAGGAATCCCGCCAGGTTGGGAGCCGGATAGAGCATGGCGGGAGAGTCGAGGCCGGCGCCATCGAAGCTTGCAGCGCCCCGAAAAACGACCTGCTCCTCCTTGGGCAGCCGCAGAAACCAGTCGCTCCCTGCCGCGGCGCGCGCTGCCGGCGCGGGGCTCTCCGCGGAGCGGGCCCATTGCAGCGATTGCGAGAGCATTCCCGCGCACAGGACCGCGATCACGCGCGCTGCCGTCGCTGCCCGACACGCCATTTCGGATTCCTATTTCCCCTGGCTGAAAGGCTGCAGGAACGTGTCCTTCGCGATTTCCAGTACCTGGAAGTAGGCGTTGGTGAGCCCGGGATAGGACGGCGGCTCGTCCCAGCTCTTGTCCGCGCTCCTCGTGACGTTCACCGGCAAGTACCAGTCGTAGGTATTGTTGCTCAGGTTGACGATATAGCCGGCGCCTTGCAGCACGCCCTTCGGATCGCTGGTCGGAAAATAGGAGGAATAGGTCCGGATGAACCCAAGGGTGGTGATGTTGACCACCAGCAGGCGATCGATGCCGTACTTCTTCTTCAGGGGCGTATGGTCCTTGAGCGCGAGGTTGGGGGTCTCGCTGCGAATGTCGGACAAGTCCTCCAGCCGGATGTCGTCATTGACGACCACGACTTCCACGCCTTTCTTGCGCAGCAGCTCGGCGATGCTGTCCCGCAGCTTCGGCAGGTCCTCATAGGGCAGCGTTTGCGAATGCTTGCTCAGCCCGGAGTTGGACGCGGAAGCAGCGATCATGCACAGGAGACAACCGGCGCCCGGCAAGTGCGTATCCACCTTCGGCAGGGCGGTCATTGCCACGCCGAGACGACCGTTCTGCGGGCTGACTGCATTTTCGGTCAACGGAACGAATCCCTGTGGCTTTATCGCGCAGCCTGCAAGGCTTGCGGCGAAAAACGCCAACGCGATGACCGCATGTCTTGCCATTGTTTTTGCCTCCCTCCCCTGACAATTACCGACTGGGCCGGCTAATTACTCTAGCAGCAAATGGCGGAAAAAGTCACCGCTCGTCCGCAGCGACGCCGGTCAGCAGCTATTCCCGGCCCTGTGTCCATCGCCGGTGGCGTTGAGGAGCCCGCCTGGCCTCCGGCAATCGCCCGCCAGCCGCACCTCCACCCCCGCAGCGCGAAGTGGAGCGGCGAGGGCATCCGTCGGTAAGCGCGGCGTCGAGTAGGCGAAGAACGCCAGGTCCTCGATTGCGCCCGAATCCCGCCCGCTGCCGTCGTCGCCGTGAACGGAAACGTATTCCAGCTTGCCGCCGAGCGGCCGATCCCACCGCGGCTCCGTGAACACCAGGGTCTCGATGCGCTGCTCGTGGAAGCGGCGCTGCACGCCCTGGCGCGTCACGATGGCGACGCGCTGCGCGATGGCTTCGCGCGGCGTCATCACCACCACGCGATCGTAGATCTTGCGGAGCCACTCCGCGGCCGCGTACGTACCTTCCGTGTGATCCATGTCGAAGATGACCGCGGTGCCGGACCTGCGCCGCGAATCCCTCAGCAATTCCGGCAGCGCACTGCGCAGGTCCGGCACATCCTGTTTCCCGGCGGGGAGTCGGGGCGGCGGCAGCATCGTCGAGCCGGTCGCGAGCACTATCGCGTCGGGCCTCAACGCCAGTATGTCCCCCGGGCCGGCCTCGACCCCGAGCTCGAGCCGCGTGCCGGCCTTGCGAGCGGCGCCGAGCTGGTACTCGTAGATGGCGGACAGGGGATTGCCGCCGGGCAGTTGCGCGTGCAGGCGGACCTTCCCCCCGACGTCGGCAGAGCTCCCGAACACCGTGACATCGTGACCGCGCGCCGCTGCGATCCATGCCGCCTCCATGCCCGCGACGCCCGCGCCGACGACCACCACGCGCCGGCGGTTTGCCGCGGGCGAGGGCCACCAGTCGGCCTCGCCGGGCTCCGCCACGCGCGGGTTGTTCACGCACGCCATGGGCTTGAGATGCGTGTTGATCGTGTCCCAGCAGATGTTGCACCAGACGCACTGCCGGATCTCGCTCTCACGTCCCTGCCGCGCCTTGAGCGGCCATGCGGCATCGCTCAGGATGGCCCGCCCCAGCCCGATCAGCTCCGCCTCGCCCGACGCGATGATCTGCTCGGCTTCGGCCGGCTCGGCGATGCGGCCGAGCGCAACGAGCGGCACGCCGGGAACAGCGCGGCGGATCTCGCGGGCGATCGCCTGCCAGGGCAGCCGCGGGCCGTGCGCGTCAGGGAGATGCCGCTCGAGCTGGAGACCGTGCGTGCCCTGCGCGAAGCACACGAAGTCCACGTTTCCCGAGCGCGTGAGGAGGGTGGCTATCTCCGCGGCTTCGGCGGGACCTATGCCGCCGGGGACGTAGTCGTTGCCGGGCAGCTTGAGCCCGAGGATGAAGCTGCGCCCGCACTCGGCCCGCAGCGCTGCGATCAACTCGGTGAGGAACCGCGCGCGCCCCTCCCGGTCGCCGCCGTACTCGTCGGTGCGCGCGTTGGACCACGGCGACAGAAACTGGTGGAACAAGTGGCCGTGGCCGGCGGAGATCTCCACGCCGCTGAAGCCGCAACGCTGCAGGCGCGCGGCCGAGCGCGCGAAATCCGCGGTCATCGCGCGTATTTCGTCCGCGGTGAGGGCGTGCGGCACGAGCCAGGAGAGATCGTCCGGGAGGGCGGAAGCACCGATCGCCTCCGCGCCGATGCCGGTGTTGTGCCGGCCGCGCCCGGGATCCTGGATCTGCCCGAGCAGCCGGCAATCCTCCGATTCGACCGCCTCCGCCCAGCGCTTCAGGCCGTCCAGATTGTCGTCGTTCCATGCCCGCGCGCGGTACGAGACGTTCTGGTGCGGCGCCATGCTGATCGGCTCCGTCACGATCATCGCAGCGCCGCCGCGCGCGCGCTCGGCGTGATAGCGGATGAGCCGGTCGGTCACGCGCGTGTCGTGCGCCATGTGCGTGTTCATGGCGGCATGCACGATGCGGTTCCTGAGCGGCCTGCCGGCGAGCGTGAACGGTGAGAACAGAGACGGATAGTTAGCCAACGGCGGTTCAGGTGAAGCGGTTCAGGCGAAAACGCTCCAACTGCAACATCGTAGATCTGCTGATCCACAGTATCTGGCCCGCTGCTGTATCTGCACCGCCGTATCTGCACCGCCGTATCTGCACCGCCGTATCTGCACCGCCGTATCTGCACCGCTGTATCCGCACCGCCGTATCTGCACCGCCGTATCTGCACCGCCGTATCTGCACCGCAGTATCTGCACCGCAGTATCTGCACCGCAGTATCTGCACCGCAGTATCTGCACCGCCGTATGTGCACCGCTGTATCCGGGCCGCAGTATCAACCCAACCCCTCGACGAACCGCACGTCCCGCTCCGCGCCGTCGCCCAACGCCTTCACCGCGGCCTGGTAGCCCGGGCTGTCGTGCACGGCGAGGGCCTGCTCGACGCTGTCGAACTCGATCATCACGACGCGCTGATCGAGGCCCGCCTCGTAGGTTTTCGCCGGATTGCCGCGCGCCAGGGGCCGCCCACCGGATGCCTGCATCACCGGCGCCGCGAGCTTGCGGTATGCCTCGACTTTTTCCGGGTCGTTGATCCTGCGATAGACGACGATCCAGTATCCCTTGGCCATGGCCCCTCCAGTTTGTCAGCAAGTATCCCGCGTGCCAAGATAGAACGTTCGCAGGCATTGCGACCGGGTCCCAGGAGTGCCGGCATGAAACCATCCAATCTGCTCTTCGTCATGTCCGACCAGCACAGCCGCAAGGTAGCGGGCTGCTACGGGAACCCGCTCGCGCAAACGCCGGTTCTCGACCGGCTGGCTGCCGCCGGGACGCTGTTCGAGAACGCGTATACCGGCTCTCCCATCTGCGTACCGGCGCGCGCGGGCCTCGCTACCGGGAGACAGGTCCACGAGACGCGCTGCTGGGACAACGCCTCGCCGTACACGGGGCAGAGGCCGAGCTGGGGACACCGGCTCAAGTCCCACGGCATGCGCGTGGAGTCGATCGGCAAGCTGCACTACCGCAACGAGCAGGACGACACCGGTTTCGATCGCCAGCACGTTCCCCTGCATGTCGTGAAGGGCATCGGCGACGTGCTGGGATCGGTCAAGGACCCCATGCCGTTGCGGAAGAAGGCGAAGAACATCGTCAACAAGATCGGCCCCGGGGAGTCGACCTACACCAATTACGACCGGCAGATCGCCGACCGCGCGTGCGAGTGGCTCCTGACCGAGGGCGCCAGAGCCACGGATACGCCGTGGATGCTGTTCGTTTCTTTCGTCGCCCCCCATCCGCCCTGGTTCGCGCCGCAGGCGTGCTGGGACCGCTTCGAGGGTGTCGAGCTGCCGTCTCCCAAGCCCTTGAAATCCGACCAGGACCATCCGTGGTTCGAAGCGCGCCGCGCGTCGATGGATATCGATCCGCACTTCACGGAAGAAACGCGGCGCATCGCGATCCGGTCCTACTACGCACTGGTGAGCTGGCTGGACGACAACGTGGGACGGGTGCTCGGCGCGCTCGATGAAGCGCGCCTCGCGGGAAACACCCGCGTCATCTATACCAGCGACCATGGAGAGGATCTGGGCGGACGCGCGTTGTGGGGAAAGGGCACCCTGACCGAAGAATCGGGAGGAATTCCCCTCATCGTGTCGGGACCCGACGTGCCGCGCGGCAAGCGCGTAACCGCCTCGGCTTCGTTGCTGGATGTCTTTCCCAGCGTGCTCGATTGCTGCGGAATCGCCCCGAAGGCCGAGGACAGGGACCTCACCGGCAAGTCCGTTTTCCATATGGCTGCCGGCCCGGACGATCCGGACCGCCCGCTGATGACGCAGTACCACGCGGCAGGCGCCGCGTCCGGCGCCTTCATGCTGCGGCGGGGAAAGATGAAGCTTCTCTACTACGTCGGCTATCCGCCGCAGCTCTACGATCTCGCTCGGGATCCGGAGGAATTGCGGAACGTCAGCCGGGACCCCGCGTACCAGGATACTTTGAGGGGCATGGAAAGCGCACTGCGCGGCATGATCGATCCCGAAGCGATCGACGCGCAGGCGAAGTCCGACCAGCGGGCGACCGTCGAGTTGAACGGCGGCCGGGAGAAAGTCGTGGCCAAGGGCATGTTCGGCAACACGCCGGCGCCGGGAGAGACGCCGGAATATGGGTGAGCTTCGCGGTGAAGATACTTTCGCTAGTGACGAAGGTTTCCTTACTGCGCATAAAGAGCATGGCAACGCCTATGCTGATGGTCATTTCCTCTGGGGCTTTGCGCGAGGGCGCACGTCGGAGTCGTGAATGACCGTAAGTTGTTCAGGATCAAACGCCGCGGTCGCTTTTTGCACGAATTGGAGGAATGCAGCGATCTTTGGAACGGGCCTCGGTGTCTTACGATAAATCGCGTAGAGCGACGGAGCCCCCGCACAGTCCCAGTCGGCCAGCACGCGCTGAAGGTGACCGGAGGCAATCGTCGCAGGATCGAACAATCCCGCACGCATCAATCCCCCGCCGGCGATCGCGGCCGTAACCAACCCTTCGCGTTCGTCGCTTACTATTGTATGGTTGAGCTTGACGTGCTCGCGCTCGGTGCCGCGCTCGAATTGCCAATTATCGAGCGGCTTGCTGGACCAGCCTTCGGGATGGAAGATGAGGCAGCGATGCCTCGCGAGGTCACGCGGATGCATGGGTGCTCCGGCAGATTTTAGATAACCAAGCGAGCCGTAGATGCCGAATCGAATCTGACAAAGCCGTCGCGCGACTAGCGCGGAATCCTCGGGCTCACCGACTCGCAGCAATACGTCCAGCGCTTCGGTGTGCATCTCCCTGACGTGCAGTCGCAAACGGCATTCGACGGTAAGGCCCGGATGCTCGTTCAGGAACTCGGGTAGACGCGGCATGACGATGTGACGGGCAACCGACGTACCGAGACCGATGCGCAGCATTCCCACCGGTCGCGCACGGTCGCGCACCGTCGCGGCTTCCAGCGCACTGACTTGTTCGATGATCTCGCGGCCGCGCCTGCAGAATTCGTGGCCTTCCTGTGTAAGCCTGAGCTGGCGCGTCGTGCGGTAGAAAAGCGATACGCCCAATTCGCGCTCGAGTTCTGCTATCGCATGACTGACAGCGGGCGGAGTGACATTAAGAGAAGCCGCGGTCTTGGCGAAACTCCCGGTATCGGCTGCTCTGACCACCATTTGTATCTGGCGTAATCTGTCCATGTCGTTTGCCGAATGCGCCCCTGGGCGCGATTAGTAAGTACCGTTCATGAGTGTAATGCATGGCGCGGTCTCGACCCGCGAGACGGGCGCGTGGAGAATCCGCTTCAACCTACCCCCTTATGAAGGGTTGAACGCCAAAGCGGCCCCGGTGGGCGTGAAAAGTCCTAACGACAAGGATGCAGAATGAACGCTTTCAAGGCAGCGCTTTTCCTAGTAATGGCTTTTACATGCCTTCCCATCACCGAGGTTTTCGCACAGGCGTACCCTTCGAAGCCGATACGCTTCGTTATTCCATCCACACCGGGTGCTGCAACCGACATTCGTGGCCGCTGGACTGCCGAGCGGTTGAGTCGCGCGCTCGGACAGCCGGTGGTAGTCGATAACCGGGGCGGGGCGGGGGGCATTGTGGGCACTGACGCCGGTGCCAAAAGTGCGCCGGACGGATATACGCTTGTGCTCGTTCACCAGGGCACATTGGCGCTCGCGCCGCACATATACGCCAAGCTTCCTTACGATCCCATTGGCGATCTGGCGCCGGTCAATCTGCTCTCCGTGAGCCCTCTAGTGCTTGCGATCCATCCCTCGATGCAGATCAAAACGGTCGCCGAACTCGTTCGGCTCGCTCGGGAAAGGCCGGAGCAGTTGAACTATGGTTCTCCCGGCACCGGCACGCCGCCGCACATGGCGGGTGAGTTATTCAAGAGCATGGCAAATATCACCGTCACGCACATCCCATACAAAGGCGGCGGCCCGGCGCTCATAGACCTTGTGGGTGGACGGCTTACCTACACCTTTGACGGCACGGTTGTTCAGTTGCCCTACGTGCAGGCGGGCAAGATCAGGGCGTTGGCAACAACCGGCAAGGAGCGCCTCGCTTCGCTGCCTGATGTTCCCACCGTGGCGGAATCGGGCGTTCCTGGCTACGAGTTCACTGGGTGGGTAGGCGTCTCCGTACCGGCGAGGACACCCGCGGAAATCATTGCGCGTCTCAATAACGAGATTGCGAAGATCCTGGCCACGTCGGAAGCCCGCGAGTGGCTCGCGACGCAAGGCGCCCAGCCTGGCAGCGGAACTCCCGCCGAATTCGGTGCATACATCAAGGCAGAGCACTCTCGGTGGGGCCCGATCATCCGCAAGGCCGGAATCAAGGCCGATTAAGGCTGAAGGTGCACGAATCTCCGACACCGGTCACAGGTCGATCTCGCAGTCCGTGCTGCTGCGTGGGAAAACAAGTGATCGAGTGACGACCGTCCGCTTCGGATCGATTCTGTTGAAAAACTCCCGAACGGGAGTTTTCAATTGGATTTAGAGGGTCGTCGTACCACCAACGGATCAACGATCGTCGATTGTGGGCTTCCTGAGAGGCCGAACTTTCCACCCGATGTCCCGTGAGCCACTGCCAGCGAGTTTTTCAACACAATAGATCGATACCGGCCGTACGTCGCTTCCGGAAGCGGTCGGTCGCGGTCGTCGAAACCAGACACTCGCAGTCAGATCAAGTCGCGCCCACCGCAGCGCTCATCACCGCGGAGCTCGTCACCGCAACGCTCGTCACCGCAACGCTCGTCACCGCAGCGCTCATCACCGCGTAGCTCGTCACCGCGTAGCTCGTCACCGCGAAGCTCAATCGAGCTTCGCCCCAGACCGCTTGACCACGTCCGCCCACTTCGCGATTTCCTTCTTCACGTGCGCGGTGAACTGCTCCTGCGTGCCGCCCACCAGCTCGTAGCCGCTACCGCCCAGCTTCTCGACCGCGAGCTGTGAGACGAGCGCCTTGTTGATCTCCGCGTTCAACCTCGCGACTATGGGCTTGGCCACGCCGGCCGGCACGATGACGCCGCTCCAGGTGGTCACCTCGAAGCCGGGAACGCCGGCTTCGGAGATCGTCGGCAGCTCCGGAAACGCGACCGAGCGCTTCAAGCTCGTCACGCCCAGCGCGCGCACCCGGCCCGCCTTCACGTGCGGTCCCATCGAGGCGAGGTTGTCGAACGTGATGTGGACGCGCCCGGCGATCACCTCGGTGGTTGCCTGCTGGATCGCCTTGAACGGCACGTGGACCATGTTCGTGCCGGTCATGAGCTTCAGCATTTCCATGCCGACGTGCTGGCTGGAGCCGCTGCCGGAGGAGGCGTACGAAAGCTTCCCCGGGTTCGACTTCGCGTAATCGACCAGCTCGCGCACCGACTTGATCGGCAGCGAGGGGCTCACGGTCAGGATGTGCATCCCGAACACGAGCTGCGTCACCATCTGGAAATCCTTGTTCGCGTCGTACGGCAGATCCGGCCGCAGGGCGGGATTGATCGCCAGCGCCGACACCGGCGCGTAGCCGATCGTGTAGCCGTCGGCCGGTGATTTCGCGAGCAACTGCATGCCGATCGTGCCGTTCGCGCCGGGGCGGGTGTCCACCACGACCGACTGCCCCATCTGCCGGCCAAGCTCGGTGCCGACGACACGGGCGATGATGTCGGGGGTGCCCCCGGGGGCCGAAGGCACCAGGAAACGGATTGGGCGGGCGGGATAATCCGGAGCAGCCGCGGCCGCCGTCAGTGGAACCAGTGCGAGCAGCGCGGTGGCAACGAAGTACACGGGTGACGACGCTATCGCAGGTGACGACACTTCGTTGGTGACGACGCTACGCTAGTGACGAACTACTTTCATCACCGCGAAGCTCGTCACCGCGGAGCTCGTCACCGCGGAGCTC